>NZ_CP128540.1:5492500-6092500 GCF_021283545.2 Pseudomonas alloputida
CCCGGGATCAGGCCCCAGCAGGTTCATCGCCGCTTCATATAGCCACCACACCGGGAACAGGCAGCCTACGATGAAGATGGCCAAGCGAAACCAGGGGTAACGCATCAGTAGTTCTTCCGCAGATCGAGCCCGGTATACAGCGACGCCACTTCATCGGCATAGCCATTGAACATCTGTGTCTCCCGCACGTTGGGGCTGAACAACCCGCTGGGCAAACGACGTTCGCGCGCCTGGCTCCAGCGCGGGTGGTCGACTGTCGGGTTCACATTGGCATAGAAACCATATTCATCCGGCGCCAGCCCTTCCCAGGTAGTACCGGGCTGCTCCGCTACCAGGCTGATGCGCACAATCGACTTGATGCTCTTGAAGCCATACTTCCAAGGCACCACCAAACGCAACGGCGCACCGTTCTGGTTGGGCAGTTCCCGGCCGTACATACCCACCGCGAGAATTGCCAACGGGTGCATCGCCTCATCCAGGCGCAACCCTTCTCTATAAGGCCAGTCGATCAAGGCGAAGCCAGAACGTTGCCCCGGCATATGCTGCGGATCCTTCAGCGTTTCGAAACGCACATAACGCGCACTGGAAGTCGGCTCAACCTGCTTGAGCACCTGAGCCAAAGGGAACCCCAGCCACGGAATGACCATCGACCACGCCTCTACGCAGCGCAGCCGATAGATCCGCTCCTCAAGCTGATAGGGTTTGACGAAGTCCTCCAGTGCATAGCGTCCGGGCTTGCGCACCTCACCATCCACCACAATGGACCACGGTTCGGTCTTCAGGCTGTCGCCATTGGCCGCCGGGTCGCCCTTGTCGGGCCCGAACTCGTAGAAGTTGTTGTAGTGAGTGGCATCCTTGAACGGCGTGATCGCCTCGTCCTTCACCGTCACCGCCTGCCAGCGCGTGGCCGCGAGCTTGTCAGTGAACCAGGCCGGCGCGGCCCCAGCCTGCACATCGGCATAACGCGACATTTGCGCCGCGCCCACCCCGCCCGGCAATGCGCCTAGCGCCAAGCCAGCCAATGAGCCACCCAGCAGGGTACGACGGGAAAGGTAAATGCCTTCGGGGGTGATCTCCGACGCCTTGCACTCGGAAGACCTGGGAAGCTTGATAAGCATGAACGGCTCCATAGCACTGAGTAACGGATGTACCAGTAAGACTATGGAGCCGTGAGGTTATTCCAGCGTTAAGTGATTTTCACGCTTTGCGACGGCGCGCCTTCAGCAGGAACTGGATCGGCCCCGATGCTGCATAGGCAAGGAAGATCAACAGCAGGATACGCGGCGGGTCGCTGAACACGACGGCAAACACCAGCACCACCGCCAGGATCGCCACGAACGGGACGCGCCCCTTGAGGTCCAGCTCCTTGAAACTGTTGTACTTGATGTTGCTGACCATCAGCATGCCAGCAGCAGCCACCAGCAGCGCGACCAGGAACGACAGCTTGGAGCCCTGGATGCCGTAGTCGCTGAACGCCCATACGGTGCCTGCCACCACACCGGCGGCAGCCGGGCTGGCCAGGCCGATGAAGTAGCGCTTGTCGGCGGTACCGACCTGGGTATTGAAGCGCGCCAGGCGCAACGCGGCACCGGCCACATAGATGAAGGCAACCATCCAGCCGACCTTGCCCATGTCACCCAGCGCCCAGCCGAAGGCCAGCAAAGCCGGGGCCACGCCGAAGGCGACCATATCCGACAGCGAGTCATACTCGGCACCGAAGGCACTCTGGGTATTGGTCATGCGCGCAACGCGGCCGTCCAGGCCGTCGAGCACCATGGCCACGAAGATGGCGATAGCGGCAAAAGCGAAGTACTTGCTCGCCTCGCGCGGGTCGCCGGCACTCAGGGCGCTCTGTGCGCTCATCGAGCTGATGATGGAATAGAAACCGGCAAACAGGTTGGCGGTGGTAAACAGGTTGGGCAACAGGTAGATGCCGCGGTGGCGCACCTTGCGGCCTTCGGCGTCATGCCCTTCTTCAACGTGCTCATCGACAGGTAGCAGGCTTTCGGCGTCGGAGGGCTTGTTCGGCTCTTCGGGACGTTCGCTCATGGAGGGTACCTTGCAACAGGATGGAAAATGTTCGACACGGGCCCGCGAAACAGGTTCTGACAGCGAGCCACTGGTCTGCTTTATACCAGAAGCTGGATGCCAGAACGAAAAAACGCGGCCGAAGCCGCGTTTTTCATCTTTCGATAAGACTTAGTTCTTGGTCTTGTCGACGATTTTGTTAGCCGAGATCCACGGCATCATCGAGCGCAGCTGCTCGCCGATGATCTCGATGCCGTGAGCGGCGTTGTTGCGGCGCTTGGCGGTCATCGATGGGTAGTTGGTAGCACCTTCGGAGATGAACATCTTCGCGTACTCGCCGTCCTGGATGCGCTTCAGAGCATTGCGCATGGCCTTGCGGGATTCTTCGTTGATGACTTCCGGGCCAGTGACGTACTCACCGTATTCGGCGTTGTTGGAGATCGAGTAGTTCATGTTGGCGATGCCGCCTTCGTACATGAGGTCTACGATCAGCTTCAGCTCGTGCAGGCACTCGAAGTAGGCCATTTCCGGCGCGTAGCCAGCTTCGACCAGGGTTTCGAAACCGGCTTTGACCAGCTCGACGGTACCGCCACACAGAACAGCCTGCTCACCGAACAGGTCGGTTTCGGTTTCGTCCTTGAAGGTGGTTTCGATGATACCGGTACGGCCACCACCTACGCCCGAAGCATAGGACAGTGCGACGTTCTTGGCGTTGCCGGAAGCGTCCTGGTAGATAGCGATCAGGTCAGGGATGCCGCCGCCTTTGACGAACTCGGAGCGAACGGTGTGGCCCGGGGCTTTCGGCGCGATCATGATCACGTCGAGGTCGGCACGCGGAACAACCTGGTTGTAGTGGATCGAGAAGCCGTGAGAGAAGGCCAGGGTAGCGCCCTTCTTGATGTTCGGCTCGATTTCGTTCTTGTACAGAGCGCCCTGGAACTCGTCCGGGGTCAGGATCATGACCAGGTCAGCCGCAGCGACAGCGGTAGCAACGTCGGCAACTTTCAGGCCGTGGGCTTCAGCCTTGGCAACGGTAGCCGAACCTTTACGCAGACCGACGGTAACGTCTACACCGGAGTCTTTCAGGTTGCACGCCTGAGCGTGGCCCTGGGAGCCGTAACCGATGATGGCGACTTTCTTACCCTGGATGATGGAAAGGTCGCAGTCTTTATCGTAGAAAACTTTCATGAAAATACCCCTGGTTATATCTCGGCCCCTGCGGAGCCATCGCTAATTTTTTGGATTTAGATGCTGAGCACTTTGTCGCCACGGGCAATGCCGGTAACGCCGCTGCGCACGGTTTCCAGAATCGATGCAGTGCCGATCGCCTGGATGAAGCTGTCCAGTTTGTCGCTGGTACCGCTCAGCTGCACGGTGTACACGCTGGCGGTCACGTCGACGATCTGGCCACGGAAGATATCCGTGGTGCGCTTGATCTCGGCACGCTGGGCACCGGTGGCCTTGACCTTGACCAACATCAGTTCACGCTCGATGTGAGCGCTTTCCGACAGGTCGACAAGCTTGACCACTTCGACCAGCTTGTTCAGGTTCTTGGTGATCTGTTCGATCACTTCGTCATGGCCAACGGTGGTCAGCGTCAGACGCGACAGGGTCGGGTCTTCGGTTGGCGCTACAGTCAGGCTTTCAATGTTGTAGTTGCGCTGGGAGAACAGGCCGACCACGCGGGACAACGCACCTGGTTCGTTTTCCAGCAGCAGGGAAATGATGTGCCGCATATCAGGTACGCTCCGTCTTGCTCAGCCACATGTCACGCATCGAGCCATCCTTGATCTGCATCGGATAGACGTGCTCACTGCGGTCAACCGCGATGTCGATGAACACCAGACGGTCCTTCATCGCAAACGCTTCTTCCAGCTTCGGCTTGAGGTCCTTCAGGCTGGTGATGCGGATACCCACATGGCCATAGGCCTCAGCCAGCTTGATAAAGTCAGGCAGCGACTCGACGTACGAGTGCGAGTGACGACCGTTGTAGGCCATGTCCTGCCACTGGCGGACCATGCCCAACACGCCGTTGTTCAGGTTGACGATCTTCACCGGCAGGCCGTATTGCATGCAGGTGGACAGCTCCTGGATGTTCATCTGGATGCTGCCTTCGCCGGTCACACAGGCCACGTCCTGATCCGGGAAGTTGAGCTTGACGCCCATCGCCGCCGGGAAGCCGAAGCCCATGGTGCCCAGGCCACCGGAGTTGATCCAGCGGTTTGGCTTGTTGAAGCGGTAGTACTGCGCGGCAAACATCTGGTGCTGGCCCACGTCGGAAGTGACGAAGGCATCGCCATTGGTCACTTCGCACAGTGTCTCGATGACTTTCTGCGGTTTGATGACGTTGCCATCGCCCTTGTCGTAAGGGAACAACTCGCCATTGCCACGCCATTCGTCAATCTGCTTCCACCAGGCATCCAGCGCCGCCTTGTCAGGCTGCTCGCCGATTTCCTTGAGGATGCCGAGCATTTCGCTGAGCACGCTGTCGACCGGGCCGACGATTGGCACGTCGGCCTTGATCATCTTCGAGATCGACGCCGGGTCGATGTCGATGTGAATGATCTTGGCGTTCGGGCAGAACTTGGCCGGGCCGTTTACAACGCGGTCGTCGAAACGCGCACCGACGGCAAAGATGACATCGGCATGATGCATGGCCATGTTGGCGGTGTAGCTGCCATGCATGCCGAGCATGCCGAGGAACTGGCGGTCGGTACCCGGGAAGCCACCCAACCCCATCAGGGTATTGGTGACCGGCAGGTTCAGCGACTTGGCGATTTCAGTCAGGGCTTCGGAGCCACCGCCGAGGATCACACCGCCACCGGAGTAGACGACCGGGCGCTTGGCCGCCAGAAGCATCTCGGCAGCCTTGCGGATCTGGCCGGAGTGACCGCGGACCGCCGGGCTGTAGGAGCGCAGCTTGACCTTTTTCGGGTAGACGTATTCGAACTTCTCAGCCGGGTTGGTCATATCTTTTGGAATGTCGACCACGACTGGACCTGGACGACCGGATTGCGCCAGGTAGAAAGCTTTTTTCAGAACTTCAGGGATCTCGGTCGGATTCTTGATCATGAAGCTGTGCTTCACGATCGGCCGCGAGATACCAATCATGTCGGTTTCCTGGAAGGCATCGGTGCCCACCATGGTGCTAGGCACCTGGCCGGACAGGATGACCATCGGAATCGAGTCCATGTAGGCGGTGGCAATACCGGTAATGGCATTGGTCGCGCCAGGACCGGAGGTTACCAGCACCACACCGGCCTTGCCGGTGGCGCGAGCGTAGCCGTCCGCCATATGGGTGGCCGCCTGCTCGTGACGAACCAGGATGTGTTCCACTTCCGGTTCTTTGAACAGTGCGTCGTAAACATGCAGGAGAGCACCACCAGGGTACCCGTAGATGTGCTTAACGCCTTCGTCACGCAAGAAGCGGACGACCATCTCAGCGCCAGATAAAAGCTCCACGTTGTTCACCTCTAAAACGCCAGAATACCGCCCTCACTGGACGGGTCTTAATAGGTTTACTGCCAAGCAGAGCATGAGCGAACGTCAGCACTGACTGAGCAAGTATTGGGAGATCCCCAGAGTGTTGCGGGGGTTTCCCACCCAGCGCGAGGTAACGCGTTGCGGGGTGTAACAGGTCGGCGCGGGTGTGCACCTCATGATCTGCTTAGCGGGTCTGCTTCTGGCAGTCCCTCTACAGCGGAAGTTGGATTCTTGTGATTCGGCGCCAACAAGTCAAGAAAAATTATTGCCAATTTTTCCTCAAGATGAATTCCTGCCACCACTAAAAATCGCTTCAGCAGCAGAATTAAGAAGATTTCCAAAAAAAAGGGCCACAATCTGCGGCCCTTGACGGAAAAACTGAAGAAATCAGGCGGAAGGAGCGATCAATTGATCAAAAGCTGCCAACAGGCGGCGTAGCTCACGACTTTGCTCCGGCCGGTCGGTAAACACGGTTTCGGCCATGACAAGGATGCTCGATGCATTGGGCAGCGGGTGCCCCAGCTCGATGATGATCTTCATGCGGGGCAGGAAGATCCATTGCAGCCACTGCTCAAAACTGAGGGTATCCACGGCGAACGGCACCGTACTGGCCAGTGCCTCGTCGCTTGGCGGCTCGTCATCCCACCAACCTTGCACCTGCAGCTCGCGCTCGATCAAGAGCAGGTGGTCGGCAATATCCAGCACGCGTTGCTCGATCATCACGAATTGACCCGCGCCTTTTGCCGGGCCAGCGCAGCCCCAGCGCTGTCACCCTGCTTTTCACGGGCCTGGGCGATCGTGTTCCAAAGCTCTGCCTGCAGGCTTGGGCGGCCGTTGGCGTAAGTCAGGGCGCGGCGCGCCAACTGCTCGGCCTGCGCTGCATCACCTTGCGAAAGGCGCACCTGGGCCAGGCGATACAGCACCTGCGGCTCACGCGGAGCAATGCGCTGGGCACGTTCAAGGCTCGAAGCGGCACCGTTGAAGTCGCCGCTGCCCTGCTGCGTCTGCGCGGTGGTCAACAGTGCCAGCACAGGACCGTCCAGCTGCTCGTCGGCCGACAGGCCGCCGGCGGCGGCGCTGCGCGGAATACCGGTTGGCGCACTGGCGCTTTGCGGGGTGCTGTTCATCGCAGCGATGTCGAAGGGTTCGTCGGCAATCGGGTTGGGATTGGTGGTCATCGGCGCCGAACTGACAGGCCCTGTACTGATCGGCCCTGGCGTGATCGGCGAGGTACTGATCGGCGCGGCGCCATTGGACGCCGGGAACGTCTGGATGCCCGAAGCGCCTGCGCCCTGCGGGATCATCACGGTGACACCGGAATCCTCCGGCAGCGTCTGCGCCTGGGCGGTGCCGGCGTTATAGCCACCCGCCGAGCGGTTGGCCGTCACGCGTTCGCTGTTGGACACGCGGGTGCTCGAATCGACCACCGGAATATTGCCACGCGGGACGCTGGAGCACCCCTGGAGCACAGCCAACGCCGTCACGGCAGGAAACAGCCACTTGTTCACATCACACCTCATCAATGCAGCCTGTGCTTAATTCATCCAGCCTTTGACCCAGTCCATTACCGATTCTACTGGGTCCTGCTCGCCGCCACAGGCTGCGCCGGCCGGCGGTTCGCTCCCGCGAATATACGGCATCTGCACCGCTCCCGGACAGCTGGCATCAGACCCATGGCCACTGTAGGGGTCGATCCAGGCCTGCACCACGTTATCCGGTTGCGGCATGTCCAGCGGCAGCGGGTCGGCCTTCTTCATGAAGCTGGTCCACACCTGCAAGGCGCCGGTGGCGCCGGTAAACGGTGTCTTGCCGTTATCGTCACGCCCCATCCACACCACGGCCAGCAGATCCTGACTGAAGCCGGAGAACCAGCTGTCACGCGAGTCGTTACTGGTACCGGTCTTGCCCGCCAGGGTCAGCGAGCGTGGCAAGGTGTTGTACACCGAGCGCCCTGTACCTTCGCGCATTACGCGTTGCATGGCGTTCTGCACCAGGTAAATGGCACCTGGGTCGAAGGTTTGCTGGATCTGGAACGGGTAGCGCTTGAGCGGCTCGCCCTCGGCGGTGAGCACGCTGCGGATGCCGCGCATCGGCGTGTTGAAGCCACCGTTGGCGATGGTCTGGTACATGGTTGCCACCTGCATCGGCGACATGCCACCTGCCCCCAGCAACATGGCCGGGAATGCAGGCCAGTCGACATTCACGCCCAAGCGACCGATGGTCTTGATCACGTTCGGCACACCCACTTCCAGGCCGAGCTTGGCGGTCGACAGGTTGTAGGAGTTGGCCAGCCCCTGGTACAGGTAGATCGTGCCATGCGGGCGGCGGTCATAGTTTTGCGGGCGCCAGACTTGGCCGTCAGCGCCCTTGACCGAAAATGGCTCGTCCTGCACCCAACTGGTCAGGGTGTACTTGCTCGGCTGCTCCAGCGCAGTCAGGTATACCGACGGCTTGACCAACGAGCCGATCGGCCGCACAGCATCGATGGCCCGGTTGAAGCCGGCGAAGCCTGCCTGGCGGCTACCGATCAGCGCCTGTACTTCACCGGTCTCAGGGTTGGTCACGACCATCGCCGCTTCCACATCGTCTGCCCCCTTGCGGCCCGCCAGGCGCTTGAAGGTCTCGCTCATCGAGGTTTCGGCCTTCATCTGCAGGATAGGGTCGAAGCTGGTAAAGATGCGCAGGCCTTCTTCGGTCAAGTCCTCGTCGCGGTAATCCTGGCGCAACTGTCGCTTGACCAGGTCGAGGAAGGCTGGGAACGAGCTGTCGGCCAGGCTGCCACGCTTGGTCACGCCCAGCGGCATTTTCTTCGCCGCATCGACTTCTGCCTGGCTGGCCACGCCCTGCTCGGCCACCAGGTCGAGCACCAGGTTGCGGCGAGCCAGGGCCCGCTCGGGGTGACGCCGCGGGTTGTAGTAGGACGGGCCTTTGACCATGCCTACCAGCAGGGCGATCTGATGCAGTTTCAGCTCGGACAGCGGCTGGCTGAAGAAGAACTGGCTAGCCAGACCAAAGCCGTGCACCGCGCGCTGACCGTCCTGGCCGACGAACACCTCGTTGAGGTAGGCCTCAAGGATTTCGCGTTTGTCGTAGTGCAGTTCGAGCAGGACCGCCATCATCGCCTCGGTCAGCTTGCGGCTGAGGCTGCGCTCGCTGCTGAGGTAGAAGTTCTTCACCAACTGCTGGGTCAGGGTACTGCCACCCTGGCGCATCGAGCCGGACGACGTGTTGACCCACATGGCCCGGACGATGGACTTTGGCGACACGCCGAAGTGGCTGTAGAACTCGCGGTCCTCCGTTGCCACCAAGGTTTCGAGCAGATATTTGGGTACCTGATCGATCTTGATCAGGATGCGGTCTTCGAGATTTTTCGGGTAGATGCCGCCGATCATCAGCGGCTCCAGCCGCACCACGTCAAGCGCCTTGCCGTTGGCACCGGAAAGGCCCGCAACGTAATCGCCAGAGAAGCGCACGCGGACGAACTGCGCCGGTTCCATGCCCTCGTAGAACTGGAAGCCACGGGTATTGAGGTCGACGGTATTGCCGTTGACGGACGCAGCGCCCGGGCCGTTGGCCGCGCTTTCGCGACGGTAGCCGAGCGCATCGAGCTCGGTGAGGAAGTCGTTCTTGCTCAACTTCTGGCCGGTGAACAGCTCCAGCGGTCGGGCATACACTTTGGCCGGGATGGTCCAGCGCTTGCCGGAGAACTTTTCCTGGACGACGGCATCGAGGTAAACCGCGAAGCCGGCAACGATCACCAGGCCAACCAGGCTGAGCTTCAAAGCCCAGCCCAGCCAGGCGCGGGAGCGGCCGGTCGGGCGTTTCTGAGGGGTGCGGGGATTTCGGGTTCGGGTCATGGCGGCGGATTATACGCACTTTATAAAGGCTGGGCAGACGGCCCGGCGGTAGGCAGGGACGGCACCATTGACCATAATGGCGCATTCGAATTCCCTTGCCCCGGAAGGATTTGCCGTGAGCCAAGCTCTTATTACTGCGTTGCAGAACCCTGCCCTGTACCCTCACCCCGTGGAGGGGTTTCAGCTCATCGAGACGCATATCTCCTGGGTCCTGCTCACTGGCGAATACGCCTACAAGATCAAGAAACCGATGAATTTCGGCTTCCTGGACTTCACCGGACTGGACCAGCGCCAGCATTTCTGTAATGAAGAATTGCGCCTGAACCAACGCCTGACCGAAGGCCTGTACCTGGAAGTGTTGCCGATCACCGGTAGCGTCGACGCACCGCAGATCGGTGGCGAAGGTGAAGCCATCGAGTATGTGCTGAAGATGCGCCAGTTCCCCCAGGGCCAGATGCTCAACACCCTGCAGGCCAATGGCGAACTGAACGCCACGCACATCGACCAGATGGCCCGGCAGATTGCCGAGTTTCACCTGCAGGCCCCACGTGTGCCGATGGAGCACCCGCTGGGCACGCCAGAGAGCGTGATGGCCCCGGTGGAGCAGAACTTCGAGCAGATTCGCCCATTCCTCAGCGACAAAGCCGATCTGCAGCAACTCGACGCCCTGCAGGCCTGGGCCCGCAGCAGCTTCGAGCGCCTGCAAGGGCTGCTGGAAAAGCGCAAGGCCAATGGCTTCATCCGTGAGTGCCACGGTGACATCCACCTGGGCAACGCCACCTTGATCGATGGCAAGGTGGTGATCTTCGATTGCATCGAGTTCAACGAGCCTTTCCGACTGACCGACGTCTACGCCGACACCGCCTTCCTGGCCATGGACCTGGAAGACCGCGGCCTGAAGTGCCTGGCCCGGCGCTTCATCAGCCAGTACCTGGAACTGACGGGGGATTACGAAGGCCTGGAACTGCTCAACTTCTACAAAGCCTACCGCGCGCTCGTACGGGCCAAGGTCGCATTGTTCAGCATGCCGGCCGACGCTGATGGCGTTCAGCGTGCCACCACCCTGCGCACCTACCGCAACTACGCCAACCTGGCCGAAAGCTACAGCGCCATCCCGTCGCGCCTGCTGGCCATCACCCATGGCGTTTCGGCGGTGGGCAAAAGTCACGTGGCCATGCGCCTGGTCGAGGCCCTGGGTGCAGTGCGCGTGCGTTCGGACGTAGAGCGTAAGCGCCTGTTCGGCGAACAACCGCAGGCCGACGCCGGCCAGCTGAGTACCGGCATATACGACCAGGACGCCAGCGCAGCGACCTATCAGCGCCTGCACGAGGTAGCAGCGACCGTGCTGCGCGCCGGCTTCCCGGTGGTGCTGGACGCCACCTACCTCAAGCGTGAACAACGCCAGGCTGCAGCAGACGTTGCCAGCCAGACCGGCGTGCCGTTCCTCATCCTCGACTGTCACGCGCCAGAGGCGGTCATCGCCAGTTGGCTGGAGCAGCGCCAGGCCGAAAACAGCGACCCGTCGGATGCCACGCTGGAGGTGATCAAGGCTCAGCAGGCCAGCCGTGAGGCGCTGGATGCGCAGGAGCTGGTGCACAGCACCCGCGTCGATACCCAGGCTGCCGGCAGCATGGATCAGGTGATCGAGCAGATTCGCCAGCGGTTGCCTGGCCTGTAAGTTCGTCACCTTCCTGTGCCTGCCCGCCAATGGGCAGGCACAGGCCGCTCACCCTCCGATGGCAAAAAGCCGCATATTTCCCAACGCCCGCTACACTCCTCTCAGACCTGCTCGCGATTTATCCCCCCATTCCCGTTCAGCCATCGCAAGGAGGCTCGATGAACGATGAATTGCAGCATCTGAAGAACCTTGGCAAGACGTCTGCGCAGTGGCTGCATGCAGCCGGCATCCACAGTGCATCGGATTTGCGCCGCCTGGGCGCGGTGGGTGCGTACCAGGCCGTGAAGACACGAGGGTTCCGTGCATCGAAGGTGCTGTTGTATGCCATTGAAGGCGCCCTGCTGGACATGCACTGGAACGATTTACCGCTCGAACGCAAGGAAGCACTCAACCAACAATTGGACGCGAAAAACCCTACGCAAAAAAAACCCAAATAATCGGGGCAAAGGGATTGACGGCTAAATGAGAATTGTTATGATTATCGCAACTGGTCGCGAGACTGGTTGGATAAGCTAAGAGCCCCTGGTTCGGACTCTCAGATTATCTCCTCATCAGGCTAATCACGGTTATTGACCCGGCAATTTGCCGGGTCTTTTTTTGCCTGTGCCTTTTCAGGATCAGCGCCGCAGCTGCGCACAATAATCCTGCTCCGGCATCGCCGCCGTGTACCACACATAATCAGCCTCGCCAGGCTCGGTTCGCTCGCCCACCTCAGCCAGCAGCAATACCTTGCTCTCCCCCGTCGCCCCCAGGTCAGCCAGATGCAAGGGTATGCCCAGGTCCTTGCGCACATGGTAAGCCCCGGCAAACAGCAGTGCCGGTTGCGGTGCCGCCTGCAAGCGCTCGGCCATGCGCCGGTCGCGCTGCTGCTGAACGGCCAGCATCGCCGGTAACTGGTTTTCCGGCAGCATCCCGCAATGCCCGGCGCGCACCTGTTCCAGCAAGGCAGCCTTTACCGCGGGTGCATTGGACTTTTCGCCCGGCACCGGAGCCGGCTGTCGATAGGCCTGACGCATCTCGTCGGGCGAAAGGTTGGCGGCCAGCAACGTCACCCGATGCTGCAAGGCTTCGGTGACAATCGGCCCGTACAACTGCCAATCCCAGCCCTCCTGCCAGGCCAGTGCCTTGGGCAAGTCTTCCGGCAAAGGCTGCCCCACCAGCTTGTCCACCCGCGATTGCTGGCTGGGCTGCAGCATCTCCAGCAACAGGCTGCCCTGAGTGCGCTGGCCTTGAAGAGCGCGCAGCAGCCACAGTTGCAGCGCGTGATGGTCAGGGTTGTCATGCTTCTCGCCGACAAGCACTCGGGGCGCATCAGCCAGGCGCTGCACCAGCGTTTCAGGGCTTATGACCTGCTCATTGGACAGGTCGACAATCTTTCCCAGCTCGGCGTGCGTGCGACCTTCACTGCTCTGCCAGGCGGGCAACGGCGGCAGGCTGGCCTGACAGCCGCCTATTGCCAGTACCAGGCACAGCGAGAAACCGGACAGCAGCGGGTGTCGCATCGGCAGTTACTCCATGTCATCCACACTTTAAATGGCCTGCACCGGGGGCGGGCCGGTCGCAAGACAAGGTCGCTTCCACAAAGGCCGTGCACGGTTCGAGAATCAACGGGTGATGATCAGCGGATGCCCGCGCTCGGGGTGCGCCTGCACCAGTACGTCGATACCGTACACCGCCTTCAGGGCCGCTGGGGTCAGTGCCGCTTCGGGCGTGGCAAACGCATGGCAGCGCCCCTGCTCCAGCAACAGGATACGGTCACAGTAACGCGCCGCCAGGTTCAGGTCATGCAGGATCACCAACACTGCAGCACCGCAGTCGGCGAAACGGCGTACGGCTTCCAGGGTGGTGTGCTGATGCAGCGGGTCGAGCATCGAAGTCGGTTCGTCGAGCAGCAACGTGCTGCCCTCCTCGCCCGGCCATAGCTGCGCCAGCACGCGGGCCAGGTGCACCCGTTGCCGCTCGCCACCGGAAAGCGCCAGGTAACTGCGCGCCACCAGGTGCCAGGCATCTGCCGCCCGCAACGCTGCTTCGACAATTTCCGCATCGCGCCGCTGACCGGTGCCATGAGGCATGCGCCCCATGCCCACCACTTCCTCCACCCGAAACGAGAAACCCAAACTGGACACCTGTGGCAACACTGCCAGGCGCCTTGCCCGTTCCTGCCCGGCCCAATCGGCCAGGGGGCGGCCCTGCAGCGTTACCCGCCCGCGGTCGGGCGCCAGTTCACCGCACAGCACACTCAGCAGGCTGCTCTTGCCGGCACCGTTTGGGCCAAGCACACCCACGACCTGCCCCGGAGGCAACTGCAGGTGAATGTCGTGCAGCACCTCATTGCTGCCCCTGCACAGATACAGGCCCTCAACTTGCAACATCAGCCGCGCCCTCGCATCAGCAGGAACAGGAAGAACGGCGCACCGATGAAGGCCGTGACAATACCAATCGGCAGCTCGGCAGGCGCCAGCAGCAGCCGCGCCGCCAGGTCGGCGAACAACATCAGCACACCGCCGGCCAGCAGCGAGGCTGGCAGCACCACACGGTGATCGGGCCCGGCCAGCAGGCGAACCAAGTGCGGCACTACCAGGCCAATGAAGCCGATCAACCCGGCTGCTGCCACTGCCGCCCCCACCCCCAGCGCCGTGCAGAACACCAATTCACGCTTGAGCCGCTCCACGTCAACGCCCAGGTGGCGCGCCTCCGACTCACCCAGCAACAGGGCATTCAGCGCCTTGGCCCGGCGCGGCAGCCACACCGCTACGCCTGTCGCCACCAGCAATAATGGCCACAGCCGCTCATAGCTGGCGCCATTGAGGCTGCCAAGGTTCCAGAACGTCAGCGTGCGCAAGGTGGCGTCATCAGCCAGGTAAGAGAACAGCCCCACGGCCGCGCCCCCCAGCGCGGTCATGGCCACGCCAGCCAATAGCATCGTGGCGACGTTGGTCTGGCCATCGCGGCGCCCCAGGCGGTAGACCAGCGCAGTTACCCCAAGCCCGCCGACAAACGCGCAGAACGACAGCAGATAAGGCGCGAAAGCATCCGGCATGCCGCCAAACCAGGCGCCGCCGACAATGGCAACCGCTGCCCCCACTGCGGCGCCGGCGGCAACCCCTACCAGCCCGGGGTCGGCCAGCGGGTTGCGGAACAGCCCCTGCATGGCCACCCCGGACAGCGCCAGCACCGCGCCCACCGCCAACCCCAACAGGGTGCGCGGCAGGCGGATCTGACCAAGGATCATCTCGGCCTGCTGCAGGCCATCTTCGGAAACGGGCAGCCCCAACAGGCGCAGGCCAGCGCGCAGGGTATCGAACATTGGCAGGCTGACTGGCCCCAGCGCCAGTGACAGCCAGATCGCCAACAGGCACAGCAGGCTCAGGCTAATGAACAACGTACGTGGCGAGACCCGCCGTTTCATTGCGTGAAGCTGGCCTGAGCAGCCGGGTAGAAGGTGGCTGCCAGCGACTGCAAGGTCGCCGGTAGCCGAGGCCCGAGCCCGCCGACCAGCAGCGTCGGGTCCAGTGAGACCAGGCGTTTCTCACGCACGGCCCGCGAGGCAGCCAGCGCGGGGTTTTCTTTCAACAGCGCCTGCAAGGCCTGTTCATCGGCCAGCGCCCGGTCGGAAAACACGATCACATCCGGGTCAAGCGCCGCCAAGGCTTCGTTGGAGAAGTTCTTGTAGCCTGGGTGCGCGGCCAGGTTACGCCCACCCGCCTGGCTCAGCAGCCAGTCACCGGCAGTGCCTTGCCCGGCGATCAGCGGCTTGGCCCCGGCATGGCCGACCAGCAGCAACACCCCGGGAGCCTGCTGCCCGGCCTGGGCCAGCTTGACGTTGGCCTGCAACGCATCGAGCCGCTGGCGGTAGTCCGCAGCAAGCGCGGACGCTTGCTGCTCTGCACCGAGCAACTGCCCCAGGTGCCTGAGGTTTTCATCCACTGCCGGCAGCTCGGCCTTGCTGGAGAACAACTCGACCCGCACGCCGGCCTTGCGGATTTGCGCCAGTACCGGTGGCGGCCCCATTTCCTCGGTGCCCACCAGCACATCCGGGCGCAGGCTGAGGATGCCTTCGGCCGACAGTTGCCGCTGATAACCCACACTGGGCAAGGCTTTCAACGAGGCCGGGTGCTGACTGGTAGTGTCCACACCGACCAGGTGCGCTTCACCTCCCAATGCGGTTATCCACTCGCTCAAGGCGCCACCCGCGCTGACCCAGCGTTGCGGCAGCTCGGCTGCCAAGGCTTGGGTAGAGAGCACAAGGCTTGCACACAGAGCGAGAAAAGCAGCTGGACGGCGCATCATCGGGTTCCTTCTGAAGGCGGGCTACACGCCTTGTGGCGAGCGGCGGAACTGCGCACCATAGGCAGCCGGGCGCAGAGAATGCGATCAATTTGATAATTATTCGCATTGGAGCGTCAAGCCATCACGTGTTTCACGGGTCATCCTTGCCATGCACTTCCTTTGTACATCCCTCGGCCTGGCCGAGGGCCAAAGCCGCGCCTTCAGCGTAGACGGCCTCGAACTGTTCGGCGTGCGTCGCCAAGGCCAGGTGTACCTGTACCGCAACCGCTGCCCGCACCGGGACATCCCGCTGAACTGGGCAGAGGACGCGTTTCTGGATGACAGCGCCAGCCTCATCCACTGCGCCCATCACGGTGCGCTGTTCCTGATAGAAAGCGGCGAATGCGTGGCAGGCCCCTGTGAGGGTGAGCAGTTGCAGCCCCTGGGCTGCCACGAAGACAGCCAGGGCATCTGGTTCAAGGGGTCAGCAGCACCGGCAAGCGGCGATCGATGACGATACCCTCGGCGTCCAGCCGAGTGCCATAGGCCAGCACCTCCACCCCGTCCGCTACGGCAGCGCGCAGCGCCTGGGCGTAGGCCGTATCGATTTCTTCAGCCGGGCGCACAGCGTCGATACCGGTCAGGTTCACGCAATACAGCTGCACGGCCCGCACGCCCTGCCGGGCCAGCTTTGCCAGCTCACGCAGGTGTTTCGCACCGCGTTGAGTCACCGCATCAGGGAAGGCCGCAACTGCAGTGTCGGGGTAGCCCAGCGTCACACTCTTGACCTCGACATAGGCCGGGGCACCCTCGAATTCCAGGCGAAAGTCGATACGGCTGCCTTCCTCGCCATAGGCCACTTCGCGCTTGAGTGCAGTGAAACCGGCCAGTTCAGTGATTGTACCGGCGCGCAGGGCCTCTTCGACCAACGCATTGGCCCGCCCGGTATTCACGCAGGCCAACCGCCCCTGGGGGGTTTCGCTGATTTCCCAGGTCCCTGGCAGCTTGCGCTTGGGGTCGTTGGAGCGGCTGAACCACACCTGCCCACCTTCACGCATGCAGTTGAGCATGGAGCCGGTATTCGGGCAGTGGATAGTCATCTGCTCGCCGCTGGCCAGTTCGATATCGGCCAGAAAGCGCTTGTAGCGACGCAACAGGCGGCCCTGCTCGAGTGAAGGAGAGAAACGCATCAGCCTTGCCAGCTCTGCAGGCCACGGGCAATACGCTGCACCGCTTCTTCCAGGCGCGGCAGGCTCTGGGTGTAAGCGAAGCGCACATGGTGCCCGGCCAGGTGGCGACCGAAGTCCAGGCCCGGCGTGAACGCCACGTGCTGGGTTTCCAGGAAGTGCCGGCAGAATGCAAACGCGTCCCCCCCAAAAGCGCTGATATCGGCATACAGGTAGAACGCACCTTGCGGCTCGACGGCAATGCGGAAGCCCAGTTCACGAAGGGCGGGCAGCAGGTAGTCGCGACGGCGGGCGAATTCGGCGCGGCGCTCCTCGAAAATGGCCAGCGCCTCGGGCTGGAAACAGGCCAGCGCGGCATGCTGGGCCATGCTCGGCGCACTGATGTACAGGTTCTGCGCCAGTTTCTCCAGGTCCGCGACCGCACCGGGCGGGGCCACCAGCCAGCCAAGGCGCCAACCGGTCATGCCGAAATACTTGGAAAAACTATTCAGGACGAATGCCGAGTCGTCGACTTCCAGCACGCTCGGCGCGTCCATGCCATAGGTGAGGCCGTGGTAGATCTCGTCCACCACCAGATGGCCATGCCGCTCGTGGGTGGTTCTGGCCAGGCAGGCCAACGCCTCGCGCCCCAGCACGGTACCGGTCGGGTTGGCCGGCGAAGCGACCAGGGCACCGACGGTGTCCTTGTCCCAGTAGCGCTCAACCAGGTCGGCAGTCAGCTGATAGTTCACATCCGGGCCCACCGGTACCAATTGGGCCCCGCCCTCGACCAGGCGCAGGAAGTGGCGATTGCACGGGTAACCCGGATCGGCCAGCAGCCAGTGCTTGCCCGGGTCCACCAGCAGGCTGCTGGCCAGCAGCAGCGCGCCGGAGCCACCGGGGGTAATAAGGATGCGTTCCGGGTCGATGTTCAGGCCATAGCGCTGCCCATAAAAACCGGCAATTGCCTCACGCAGTGCCGGCAGACCGCGTGCGGCGGTGTAGCGAGTGTGCCCTGCGGCCAGCGCGGCCTGGCCGGCCGCGACGATGGGTGCGGCCGTGGTGAAGTCCGGCTCGCCGATTTCCAGGTGGATCACGTCGTGCCCGGCCGCCTGCAGCTCGTTGGCCCGGGCCAGCAGCGCCATGACGTGGAAAGGTTCGATGGCGCGGCTGCGCGCACTGTAGGGTTGGGCCATGACCTTCTCTCAAATGGGTCTAAACTGGAGATTCTACCTCTGCACACCACCGAACGTACCGCTCAGGCCGGTGTCAATTAGCAGGATCGGGCGGGGTAGCGCACCCCCGATCTATCTGGTAAGTTCGGCGGCTCGCAGTCGCAGGGCCGGCGGTCGCCGGAGATGGAGCATCCTGCGCATTGGATCAGATGAGTGAGAGGCGGTCTATTCATGTCCACCCTAGAAAAGCAAAAAGCCAACCAGAATCTTTATGGGGTTGCACCCTATCAGGAGACCAAGGGTGAGGAGTACATGGGTGAGCCCATGCGCAAGCACTTCACCAAGATCCTCACTGGCTGGAAGCAAGAGCTGATGGTCGGCGTCGACAAGACCGTTGACCATATGAAAGAAGAAGCAGCCAACTTTGCAGATCCCGCAGACCGCGCATCCCAGGAAGAGGAATTCGCCCTCGAACTGCGCAACCGCGACCGCGAGCGCAAGTTGATCAAGAAAATCGATAAAACCCTGCAGAAGATTCAGGACGAAGAGTACGGCTGGTGCGAGTCGTGCGGCATCGAGATCGGCCTGCGCCGCCTGGAAGCCCGCCCTACCGCCGACCTGTGCTTCGACTGCAAGGAAATTGCCGAGAAAAAGGAAAAAACGGTCGGCAAAGGCTGATCTTTCTTCCACCTGAACGGGGCGCATCATGCGCCCCGTTTCATTTATATGCCCAGCCTGACCATGACCGACTCCAGCTACATCGGGCGCTTCGCCCCCACCCCCAGCGGCTTCCTGCACTTCGGCTCGCTGGTCGCCGCCCTCGCCTCCTGGCTCGATGCCCGCGCCGTCAACGGCCGCTGGCTGCTGCGCATGGAAGACACCGACCCGCCCCGGGAGATGCCCGGCGCCCGCGATGCCATCCTCCAGACGCTGGAACGTTACGGTCTGCACTGGGATGGCGAGGTGGTATTCCAGAGCCAGCGCCACGATGCCTATGCTGCCGTGGTAGACCGCCTGTTCAACATGGGCCTGGCGTACGCATGCACCTGCTCTCGCAAGCAGCTGGAAAGCTACAACGGCATCTACCCAGGCTTTTGCCGCAACGCCGGGCATGCCCGTGAAGGGGCAGCCATCCGCTTGCGGGTGCCGGAGCTGATCTACCGCTTTACCGACCGGGTGCAGGGTGAGTACCAGCAACACCTGGGGCGTGAGGTGGGCGACTTCGTCATCCAGCGTCGTGACGGGTTGTACGCCTACCAGCTGGCCGTGGTGCTGGACGATGCCTGGCAGGGTGTTACCGACATCGTGCGGGGGGCCGACCTGCTCGACAACACCCCGCGCCAGCTGTACCTGCAGGAACTGCTGGGCTTCTCACAGCCGCGTTACCTGCATATTCCGCTGATCGTGCAGCCGGATGGGCACAAGCTGGGCAAGTCGTACCGTTCGCCGCCACTGCAGGCGGAGCATGCTACCCCCCTGCTGCTGCGGGCACTGCGGGCGCTGGGGCAGGAGACAGACCCGGAACTGCTGTTGGCGACGCCGGCAGAGGTGCTGGCAGTCGCGCGCGCGCAATGGCGGCCGGAAGCGATCGCGCAGCGGACCACGGTGCCAGAGGCTGATTTGCGCTGAACCTTTACCGGCCTCTTCGCGGGCGCGCCCGCTCCCACAGGAACCACGCCGCCTTCAAGGCCTGTGGGCTACCTGTGGGAGCGGGCATGCCCGCGAAAGGGCCGGCACAGGTACCCCCCCTAAAAACAAAAGCCCAGTAAATTCAAACCCTTGGCGAACGCTGTGGATTCCCGCTAGCATCCCCCCTGCCATTTGCGCCAATAATAAGTTCAAGCCCGTAGCGCCCAACCATCGAGGCCAGCATGTACATCTATCGTTTGGTCCTGCTTCTGGTCGTGGGGATCTACCTGTTCTCCCCGGCCATCATGGACTGGTGGATCGAACCGACCGGAGCCTGGTACCGCCCCTACCTGCTCTGGCTGATCCTGATCGTCGTCACCTTCATCCTGCAGAGCCAACGAGATGCCGATGAGCTTTAGCCTGACCCAGATGATCCTGATCAGCGCCGGGTACCTCATGGTGCTGTTCGGCGTGGCCTGGATCAGCGAGCGCGGGCTGATCCCGCGTTCGATCATTCGCCACCCACTTACCTACACCCTGTCGCTGGGCGTCTACGCCAGTGCCTGGGCCTTCTATGGCTCGGTTGGCCTGGCCTACCAGTACGGCTACGGCTTCCTTGCCTGTTACCTGGGGGTGTCTGGCGCATTCCTGCTGGCGCCGGTGCTGCTCTACCCGATCCTCAAGATCACCCGCACCTATCAGCTGTCATCGCTGGCCGACCTGCTGGCCTTCCGCTTCCGCAGTACCTGGGCCGGGGCCTTGACCACCATCATCATGCTGATTGGCGTGCTGCCATTGCTGGCCTTGCAGATCCAGGCGGTGGCCGATTCGATCAGTATCCTTACCGGTGAACCGGTCAAAGCCCGGGTGGCCTTTGCCTTTTGCACGCTGATCATTCTGTTCACCATCTTCTTCGGCTCGCGGCACATCGCCACGCGCGAGAAGCATGAGGGGTTGGTTTTCGCCATCGCCTTCGAGTCGGTGATCAAGCTGCTGGCCCTGGGCGGTATCGGCCTGTATGCCTTGTATGGCGTATTCGGTGGCCCGCACGAGCTGGAAGTCTGGCTGCTGCAGAACCAGACCGCCCTCGCCGCCCTGCACACCCCACTGCAGGAAGGCCCATGGCGCACCCTGCTGCTGGTGTTCTTCGCCTCGGCCATCGTCATGCCGCACATGTACCACATGGCCTTTACCGAGAACCTCAACCCGCGCTCGCTGGTCAGCGCCAGCTGGGGCCTGCCGCTGTTCCTGCTGCTGATGAGCCTTGCCGTGCCGCTGGTGCTGTGGGCCGGCCTGCGCCTGGGCGCCAGCACCAACCCCGAGTACTTCACCCTGGGCCTGGGCATCGCCGCCAACAACCAGGCATTGGCACTGCTGGCCTACATTGGCGGCCTGTCGGCAGCCAGCGGCCTGATCATCGTCACCACCCTGGCGCTGTCGGGCATGGCCCTGAACCACCTGGTGCTGCCGCTTTACCAGCCGCCGGCCGAGGGCAACATCTACCGTTGGCTGAAGTGGACCCGCCGTGCACTGATCGTCGCCATCATCACCGCCGGCTTCATGTTCTACCTGAGCCAGAACTACCACCAGAGCCTGGCCAACCTGGGCATCGTCGCCTTCGTCGCCACCTTGCAGTTCCTGCCCGGAGTGCTGTCGGTACTCTACTGGCCAACCGCCAACCGCCGCGGTTTCATCGCCGGGCTGCTGGCCGGCACCCTGGTGTGGATGGTGACCATGCTGCTGCCGCTTCTCGGCAACTTGCAGGGTTTCTACATCCCGCTGCTGGACATGATCTATGTGCTGGACGACACCAGCTGGCACATGGCCGCCATCGCCTCGTTGGCGGCCAACGTGCTGCTGTTCACCCTGATCTCACTGTTCACCAACGCCAGCACCGAAGAGGTCAGTGCGGCCGAAGCCTGTGCCGTGGATAACGTGCGCCGCCCACAGCGCCGCGAGCTGCACGCCGCCTCGCCGCAGGAATTCGCCACCCAGCTGGCCAAGCCGCTGGGCGCCAAGGCCGCGCAAAAGGAAGTCGAGCAAGCACTGCGCGACCTCTACCTGCCGTTCGACGAACGCCGCCCCTATGCCCTGCGCCGCCTGCGCGACCGCATCGAAGCCAACTTGTCCGGCCTGATGGGGCCGAGCGTGGCCCAGGACATGGTCGAGACTTTCCTGCCGTACAAGTCCGGCAACGAAAACTACGTGACCGAAGACATCCACTTCATCGAAAGCCGCCTGGAAGACTACCACTCGCGCCTGACCGGGCTGGCCGCCGAGCTCGATGCCTTGCGCCGCTACCATCGCCAGACCCTGCAGGAGTTGCCCATGGGCGTCTGCTCGCTGGCCAAGGACCAGGAAATCCTGATGTGGAACAAGGCCATGGAAGAGCTCACCGGCATCGCCGCCAAGCATGTGGTCGGCTCGCGCCTGGTCACCATCGACGAGCCTTGGCGCGGCCTGCTGCAAGGCTTCATCAACGTGCCCGACGAGCACCTGCACAAGCAGCGCCTGGCGCTGGACGGCCAGCCGCGCTGGCTGAACCTGCACAAGGCAGCCATCGACGAGCCATTGGCCCCCGGTAACAGCGGGCTGGTACTGCTGGTGGAAGACCTTACCGAAACCCAGGCACTGGAAGACAAGCTGGTGCACTCCGAGCGCCTGGCCAGCATCGGCCGCCTGGCCGCCGGCGTGGCCCACGAGATCGGCAACCCGATCACCGGCATCGCCTGCCTGGCGCAAAACCTGCGCGAGGAACGCGAAGACGATGGCGAAATCATCGAGTTGTCCAGCCAGATCCTTGACCAGACCAAGCGCGTATCGCGCATCGTCCAGTCGCTGATGAGCTTCGCCCATGCCGGCGGCAGCCACCAGAACAGCGAGGAGCCCGTGTGCCTGGCTGAAGTGGCACAAGATGCCATCGGTCTGCTGGCGTTGAACCGGCGCAATTTCGAAGTACAGTTCTTCAACCTTTGCGACCCGGACCATTGGGCCGAAGGTGACCCGCAGCGCCTGGCCCAGGTGCTGATCAACCTGCTCTCCAACGCCCGCGATGCCTCGCCGCCCGGCAGCGCCGTGCGCGTGCGCAGCGAGGTTAACGAGCACACCGTCGACCTGATCGTCGAAGACGAAGGCAGCGGGATTCCGAAGAACATCATGGACCGCCTGTTCGAACCCTTCTTCACCACCAAGGACCCGGGCGAAGGAACCGGACTGGGGCTCGCTCTGGTCTATTCCATCGTGGAAGAGCATTATGGGCAAATCACCATCGACAGCCCGGCCGATATCGAACGGCAACGTGGCACCCGGATCCGCGTGACCCTGCCCCGGCATGTCGTAGCGACGTCCCCTGAAATTCGAGACCGTCGAGAGAATTGAATCAATGCCGCACATTCTGATCGTCGAAGACGAAACCATCATCCGCTCGGCCCTGCGTCGCCTGCTTGAGCGGAACCAGTACCAGGTCAGCGAGGCCGGCTCGGTGCAGGAAGCCCAGGAACGCTTCAGCATTGCCACTTTCGACCTCATCGTCAGCGACCTGCGCCTGCCCGGCGCGCCCGGCACCGAGCTGATCAAGCTCGGCCAGGGCACCCCGGTGCTGATCATGACCAGTTACGCCAGCCTGCGCTCAGCGGTGGACTCGATGAAAATGGGCGCGGTGGACTACATCGCCAAGCCCTTCGACCACGACGAGATGCTGCAGGCAGTAGCGCGTATTCTGCGTGACCGGCAGAACGCCCCCGCTGCTGCACCGCCAGCCGAGCCACGCGCCAGCAATGGCAAGGCTACAGCGTCCGACAAAGGCAGCGCGGCAACGGCCAATGGCGAGATCGGCATCATCGGCTCGTGCCAGCCCATGCAGGACATGTACAGCAAGATCCGCAAGGTCGCGCCTACCGACTCCAATGTGCTGATCCAGGGCGAGTCGGGCACCGGTAAAGAGCTGGTGGCCCGCGCCCTGCACAACCTGTCTCGCCGGGCCAAGGCACCGATGATCTCGGTGAACTGCGCGGCCATCCCCGAAACGCTGATCGAATCCGAACTGTTCGGCCACGAAAAAGGCGCGTTCACCGGCGCCAGCGCCGGGCGCGCCGGCTTGGTGGAGGCCGCCGATGGCGGTACGCTGTTCCTCGATGAAATTGGCGAACTGCCGCTCGAAGCCCAGGCTCGCCTGCTGCGTGTGCTGCAGGAAGGCGAGATACGCCGGGTAGGTTCGGTGCAGTCGCAAAAGGTCGATGTGCGCCTGATCGCCGCGACCCACCGCGACCTGAAAAACCTGGCCAAGGCCGGCCAGTTCCGTGAAGACTTGTATTACCGACTGCACGTCATCGCCCTGAAGCTGCCGGCCCTGCGCGAGCGTGGCAGCGACGTCAACGAGATCGCCAACGTCTTCCTCGCCCGCCAGAGCGCTCGCATCGGCCGCGACGACCTGCACTTCTCGGCCGAGGCCGAGCAAGCCATTCGTCACTACAGCTGGCCCGGTAACGTGCGTGAACTGGAAAACGCCGTGGAGCGCGCGGTGATCCTCAGCGAGAGCGCAGAAATTTCCGCCGAGCTGCTGGGCATCGACATCGAGCTGAGCGACCTGGATGAGGATGACATCCTCGACAATGCCCTGGTGGTGGCCAACGCGGGCAATGCCAGCCACGAGCCGACCGAAGACCTGTCGCTGGAAGACTACTTCCAGCACTTCGTGCTTGAACACCAGGACCACATGACCGAGACCGAACTGGCACGCAAGCTCGGCGTAAGCCGCAAGTGCCTGTGGGAACGCCGCCAGCGCCTGGGCATCCCACGGCGCAAGAGCAACGCTACCAGCGAATAACCCACCTACGCACCGCACGCCGCAGCCTATGCGGCGTCGGTGAGACCGAGCGCCGCCCGCGCGGCGCTCGGCCTCACAGGCGCTGAACGTGTCACGACGAACACCCCAGGTAACACCTCACCTCCCGTAAAAATCTGTTACCCAAGCTTTCCGCCGTAACAGTCCCCGAGGCGTACGGTAACGAAATTGCGACATTTTGAACCTGCCAAAAACTGCAGAACCCGTTCAACCCCTTGATTTTAATGGGTTTTGAAAAGTTGGCACGGCACCTGCTATATGTTTGGTACAAGAACAATAACAAGCACTGCAACTCAGAATAAGAACAAGACGAAACGGCTCACGCACAATAAAAACAAGATGGCGGAGGCGCAGCTAACTGATTCTTTTGGAGAGGATGCGTGTTTGGGGCTTGCCCCACAACCAGGCAGAGAACAACAAAAACTGCACTAAAAGCAGCGCCTGAACTGGTTGGATCGACAGATCAACGTGACATCAGCGGCCAAAGCAATCCGTTTGCTCTTTACCCCCGGTTTGGGGGTCGTCCACAAGCTTCGAGATTTGTGGACAGGGCACTCAACAAAAACAAGAAGCCCAGCAAAAAAACAATAAGAGCACGCAACGACTTCTTGGGGAGCTTAGGCTCCCCTTGTCGTTTCTACCCTTCTGGCAGGCATCCTGCTACCCGCCTACACCATTCCCCGAGTAAATGCTAGAATCCCCGCCCATCATGCGGCCATTCTCCTATTCTTGGCCGAACATTCCTTCACACAGTGCATCCCATGCTGAAGAAGCTGTTCCAGTCTTTCCGCCCGCCCGTACCGGGCCCGCACCACAGGCGCACCACGCCCGAGGTGATCAACAAGAGCCAGCACTCGCTGCAGCGCCACCAGTTCAGCCGTCATGCGGTGAACATCGTGGAGCGCCTGCAAAGCGCCGGCTACCAGGCTTACCTGGTCGGTGGCTGTGTCCGCGACCTGATGCTGGGCATCACGCCGAAGGACTTCGACGTCGCCACCAGCGCCACCCCCGAACAGGTCCGTGCCGAGTTCCGCAACGCCCGCATCATTGGTCGTCGCTTCAAATTGGTCCATGTGCATTTCGGCCGTGAGATCATTGAAGTCGCCACCTTCCGCGCCCACCACTCCGAGGACGACCAGGGCGATGCCCACCGTTCGTCGCATAACGCCAGTGGCCGCATTCTGCGAGACAACGTGTACGGCACCCTGGAAGAGGACGCGCAACGCCGCGACTTCACCATCAACGCCCTGTACTACGATCCGGTCAGCGAGCGCATTCTCGATTACGCCAACGGTGTGCACGACGTGCGCAATCGCCTGCTGCGGCTGATCGGAGACCCGACCCACCGCTACCAGGAAGACCCGGTGCGCATGCTGCGCGCGGTGCGCTTTGCTGCCAAGCTCGACTTTGGCATCGAAAAGCACACTTACCTGCCGATTCGCGGCCTGGCCCCGATGCTGCGCGAGATTCCACCCGCGCGCCTGTTCGAGGAATGCCTCAAGCTGTTCCTCAGCGGCCAAGGTGCCATCGCCTTCGAAATGCTGGTTGACCTGGAGTTGTTCGAACCACTGTTCCCGGCCAGTGCCCACGCGCTGGACGAGCGGCCGACCTACACCCACACGCTGATCAGCCAGGCACTGAACAACACCGACCTGCGCGTGAAGCAGGGCAAGCCGGTGACGCCAGCCTTCCTGTTTGCTGCTCTGCTCTGGCCAGCCCTGCCGGCCCGTGTGCTGCACCTGCAGAACCAGGGCGTGCCGCCGATCCCGGCCATGAACGGTGCGGCCCACGACCTGATCGCCGAGCAGTGCGCGCGCATTGCCATCCCCAAGCGTTTTACCCTGCCGATCCGCGAGATCTGGGACATGCAGGAGCGCCTGCCGCGCCGCAGCGGCAAGCGCGCCGACATGCTGCTGGACAACCCGCGTTTCCGCGCCGGTTACGACTTCCTGCTGCTGCGTGAAAGCGCCGGGGAAGAAACCGACGAACTGGGCCAGTGGTGGACCGATTACCAGGACGCAAACGACAGCGAGCGCCGCGAGATGATCCGCGAGCTTGGTAGCCGTGACGAAAGTGCCGGCCCGCGCAAGCGCAAGCGCAGCGGCAGCAAACGCAAGCGCAGTGGCGACGAGGCGTTCGAGTGACCATTCGCGCCTACGTAGGTCTGGGCAGCAACCTGGACGCACCTGCCGAGCAGCTGCGTAGCGCCTTGCAGGCGCTGGACCAGGTCGAAGCCACGCGCCTGGTAGCCGCCTCGGCCCTGTACACCAGCGATTCGCTGCTGCCCGGCCAACCGCGCTACACCAATGCTGTCGCCGCCCTGGACACCGCCCTGGCACCACTGGCATTGCTCGATGCGCTGCAGGCCATCGAAAACGACCAGGGCCGCGTGCGCAAAGAGCGCTGGGGCCCACGCACGCTGGACCTGGACATCCTGCTGTTCGGTGACCAGGTGCTCGACCAGCCACGCCTGAAAGTGCCGCATTACCACATGCATGCCCGCCCGTTCGTGCTGTATCCGTTGGCCGAACTGGTACCGGGGGATTTCCGCCTGGCCGATGGCCGCGCCCTCGCACAACTGCTCGACGAATGCCCGTTCGTCGGCCTGGAACGCCTGTAGACCGGGCGTTCCAGCCTGCATCGCCACCTCGGTAACGCCAGTAACACCCTGATCGTAACAATGCGGTAACAGGGTGATTGACTTCCCACACCTCGCTCACGACTATAGGCGTCCCGTGTGGCACCAAAGTGCCGCATACCCGTATTTAGGCCCGGACGGACCTGTGCCCGAACATCACGCGCGATGATGTGCCGCTCCGGAAGATGACTACACGCGTTGAATGCAGTCGTTTTTTACAGCGCCTGAACGAGGAATTTCCTACATGCCTGAAGTAACCCTTACCACCCTTAACGGCCTCAAGGCCAAGGGTGAAAAAATCACCATGCTGACCTGCTACGACGCGACCTTCGCCAAGGCCGCCAGCCAGGCCGGCGTTGAAGTGTTGCTGGTGGGCGACTCGCTGGGGATGGTCCTGCAGGGCCACGACAGCACCTTGCCGGTCACCACGGCGGAGATGGCCTACCACACCGCCAGCGTCAAACGCGGCAACGACGGCGCGCTGATCCTTACCGACCTGCCGTTCATGGCCCATGCCACCCCCGAGCAGGCCTTTGCCAACAGCGCCACACTGATGCAGGCCGGCGCCCACATGGTCAAGATCGAAGGCGCAGCCTGGCTGGCCGAAACCATCCGCTTGCTGGCCGAACGTGGTGTACCGGTGTGCGCGCACATGGGCCTGACCCCGCAAACCGTCAACGTGCTGGGCGGCTACAAAGTGCAGGGCCGCCAGGAGGCCCAGGCCCGGCAGATGCGCGCCGACGCCATTGCCCTGGAACAGGCCGGTGCGGCCATGCTGCTGCTCGAGTGCGTACCCAGCGAACTGGCGGCGGAAATCACCAATGCCGTTGGCATCCCGGTAATCGGCATTGGCGCCGGCAGCGCCACCGATGGCCAGGTACTGGTACTGCACGACATGCTCGGCCTGTCGCTGAGCGGCCGGGTACCGAAGTTCGTGAAGAACTTCATGCAGGGCCAACCGGATATCCATAGCGCCCTCGTCGCTTACGTCGAGGCGGTCAAGCAAGTCAGTTTCCCAGGCAGCGAACACGGGTTCAGTGCATGAATACAGTCAAGACCGTCCGCGAACTGCGCGCGGCAGTGGCCCGCGCCCGCGGTGAGGGCAAACGCATCGGTTTCGTACCGACTATGGGCAACCTGCACAGCGGCCATGCGGCCTTGGTGACCAAGGCTGCCCAGCGCGCCGACTTCGTGGTCGCCAGTATCTTCGTCAACCCGCTGCAGTTCGGCGCCAACGAAGACCTCGACAAATACCCACGCACCCTGGCAGCCGACCAGGAGCGCCTGGTGCAGGCCGGCTGCAACCTGCTGTTCGCACCCACGGTGGAAGAGATGTACCCCGACGGCATGAGCGTGCAAACCCGCGTCAGCGTGCCCCAGCTTTCCGAAGGCCTGTGCGGCGCCAGCCGGCCTGGGCATTTCGAGGGTGTGGCCACCGTGGTGAACAAGCTGTTCAACATGGTCCAGCCAGACCTTGCCGTGTTCGGCGAGAAGGACTATCAGCAGTTGGCGGTGATCCGCGCCATGGTGCGCGACCTGAATATGCCGATCCAGATCATCGGCGAACCCACCGTGCGTGCAGAAGATGGCTTGGCGCTGTCGTCGCGCAATGGCTACCTCACGCCAGAGCAGCGTACAGCTGCGCCAGCGCTGTACCGCACACTGCAGCACATTGCAGCGGGCATCGGCCGTGGCCAGCGGGATTTTGCCGCGCTGGTCGCTGAAGGCCAGGCGCAACTGAGCGCAGCGGGTTTCCGCCCGGATTACCTGGAAGTACGCCATGCCGTAAGCTTGCGCCCGGCAGTGATCAATGATCGAGACCTGGTGGTGATTGCGGCGGCTTACCTGGGTAACACGCGGTTGATCGACAACCTCTACCTGCATTTGGAAGAGAAGACCGCATAACGGTCTTGGGCTGCCTTGCAGCCCATTCGCGGGCAAGCCCGCTCCTGCACGTTTACCTGTAGGGGCGGGCTTGCTTGCAATGCCCCCAAAATCCCCCTGCCATACCCATTCCCAGCACGTGGCCTTTGCCTATAATGGTGCCAGCCTGAACCCGGCAACGACTGCCGTGTCCAAGCCCTCACCACGCACCAAGGGAACCCCGCGCAATGGCGTATTACCGTACACCCCACGATGTGACGGCCCTGCCCGCCTGGCAGGCGCTTCAGAAACACCGCGACGCCATGCAAAGCTTCAGCATGCGCGAAGCCTTCGCCGCCGATGCCAAGCGCTTCGACCAGTTTTCCCTCAGCGCTTGCGGCCTGTTCCTCGACTACTCGAAAAACCTGATCACCGAGCAAAGCCGCGATCTGCTGGTCAATCTGGCCAATGAAGTGGGCCTGCAGGACGCCATCAAGTCGATGTTCAGCGGTGAGATCATCAACGCCTCCGAAGGCCGTCCGGTGCTGCACACCGCCTTGCGCCGGCCTGTAGGTGACAAACTCAGCGTCAACGGCGTGAACGTCATGCCGGAAGTGCACAAGGTGCTCAACCAGATTACCGAACTGGTTGGTCGCATTCACGATGGCCTGTGGCGCGGCTACAGCGAAAAGCCGATCACCGACGTGGTCAACATTGGCATTGGCGGTTCGTTCCTCGGCCCCGAGCTGGTTTCCGAAGCGCTGCTACCCTACGCCCAGCGCGGCGTGCGCTGCCACTACCTGGCCAATATCGACGGCAGCGAGTTCCACGAGCTGTCGGCCAACCTGCGCGCCGAAACCACCCTGTTCATCGTCTCATCGAAGTCGTTCAACACCCTCGAGACGCTGAAAAACGCCATGGCCGCGCGTACCTGGTACCTGGCCCAAGGCGGCTCGGAAGCCGAGCTGTACCGCCACTTCATTGCCGTATCCAGCAACAAGGCCGCTGCTGTAGCGTTCGGTATCCGCGAAGAAAACATCTTCCCAATGTGGGACTGGGTGGGCGGGCGCTACTCGCTGTGGTCGGCCATCGGCCTGCCGATCGCCCTGGCCATCGGCACTGCCAACTTCAAGGAACTGCTGTCCGGCGCCTACACCATGGACCAGCACTTCCAGACCGCACCGTTCGACAAGAACATGCCGGTGCTACTGGCCCTGCTGGGCGTGTGGTATGGCAACTTCTGGGACGCAAACAGCCACGCGATCCTGCCGTACGACCACTACCTGCGCAACATCACCAAGCACCTGCAGCAGCTGGACATGGAATCCAACGGCAAGAGCGTGCTGCAAGACGGTACCCCGGTGAAGACCGACACCGGGCCGGTGATCTGGGGCGGCGTGGGCTGCAACGGCCAGCATGCCTACCACCAGTTGCTGCACCAGGGCACCCAGTTGATTCCGGCCGATTTCATCGTGCCGGTGGTGAGCTTCAACCCGGTGGCCGACCACCACCAGTGGCTGTACGCCAACTGCCTGTCGCAGAGCCAGGCGCTGATGCTGGGCAAAACCCGCGAGGAAGCCGAAGCCGAATTGCGCGCTAAAGGCCTCAACGAAGCAGACATCGAAAAGCTGGCCCCGCACAAGGTGATCCCGGGTAACCGCCCGAGCAACACGTTGGTGGTCGAGCGCATCAGCCCGCGCCGGCTGGGTGCGCTGGTGGCCATGTACGAGCACAAGGTGTTCGTACAGAGCGTTATCTGGGGTATCAACGCCTTCGATCAGTGGGGCGTCGAGCTGGGCAAGGAGCTGGGCAAGGGCGTTTACCAGCGCTTGGTCGGTAGCCTGGAAGACAGCGCCGAAGACGGTTCCACCCAAGGCCTGATCAACTACTTCCGCGGCCGTCACCGCGGTTGATCCGAGCTTGTGCCGGCCTCTTCGCGGGTAAACCCGCCTACCAGGCAACGCGTTACCTCGTAGGAGCGGGTTTACCCGCGAAGAGGCCGGCCCAGGTTGAACACCGCTCCCAGCTACACTGTCTTATCGAATAGCCGTTGCAGTCCATCGCCCCTTACAAGAGCAGGACCACCCGCCATGTTCGATATCCGCAAATACCCCCAGGCCCTGGCCGTCAGCCAGTCCGCCGCCCTCACCCCCGAAGACTACCGCCGCCTCTACCGCCAGTCGGTCGAAGACCCAGACACCTTCTGGGCCGAACAGGCCAAACGCCTGGACTGGATCAAACCGTGGTCAAGCGTGCAGCAATGCGACCTGCATACCGGCAAGGCCCGCTGGTTCGACGGTGCGCAACTCAACGTCAGCTACAACTGCATCGACCGTCACCTGGCCCAGCGCGGCGAGCAAACGGCCCTGCTGTGGGAAGGCGACGATCCCAAGGACTCCAAGGCCATCACCTACCGCGAACTGCACCGTCAGGTCTGCCGCCTGGCCAATGCAATGAAAGCGCGCGGTGTGAAGAAAGGCGACCGGGTAAGCATCTACATGCCAATGATTCCCGAGGCCGCCTTCGCCATGCTCGCCTGCACCCGCATCGGCGCCATCCACTCGGTGGTGTTCGGCGGTTTCTCCCCCGATGCCTTGCGAGACCGCATTCTCGATGCCGACTGCCGCACCGTGATCACCGCCGATGAAGGCGTGCGTGGCGGCAAACGCATCCCGCTGAAACAGAACGTCGACAAGGCCCTGGCCAGCTGCCCAGCGGTCAGTAGCGTGTTGGTGGTGCGCCGCACTGGCGGCGATGTTGCCTGGACCGAGGGCCGCGACCTCTGGTATCACGAAGCGACGAAGGATGCCGGCGACGACTGCCCCCCAGAACCGATGGAGGCCGAAGACCCGCTGTTCATCCTCTACACCTCCGGCAGCACCGGCAAACCCAAAGGGGTGCTGCATACCACCGGCGGCTACCTGCTGCAGGCAACGATGACCTTCAAGGTGGTGTTCGATTATCGTGACGGCGAGGTGTTCTGGTGCACCGCCGATGTCGGCTGGGTGACCGGCCACAGCTACATCGTCTATGGCCCGCTGGCCAATGGCGCAATCTCGCTGATGTTCGAAGGCGTGCCCAACTACCCCGATACCTCGCGCTTCTGGCAGGTGGTGGACAAGCACCAGGTGAACATCTTCTACACCGCCCCGACCGCCCTGCGCGCACTGATGCGTGAGGGCTCCGCGCCACTGCAGAGCACCTCACGCAAAAGCCTGCGTCTGCTGGGCAGCGTCGGCGAGCCGATCAACCCGGAAGCCTGGGAATGGTACTTCGAGGAGGTCGGGCAAAAGCGCTGCCCGATTGTGGATACCTGGTGGCAGACCGAAACCGGCGGCATCATGCTCACCCCACTGCCCGGCACACAGTCACTCAAACCCGGCTGCGCCACCCAGCCGATGTTCGGCGTGCAACCGGTGCTGCTGGACGAAAAAGGCAAACTGATCGAAGGCCCCGGCGCCGGCGTGCTGGCGATCAAAGCCAGCTGGCCCGGGCAGATCCGCAGCGTCTACGGCGACCACCAGCGGATGGTCGACACCTACTTCAAGCCCCTGCCCGGCTACTACTTCACTGGCGACGGTGCCCGTCGCGATGCCGACGGCGACTACTGGATCACCGGGCGCATCGACGATGTGATCAACGTGTCCGGGCACCGCATCGGCACCGCTGAAGTGGAAAGTGCACTGGTGCTGCATGACAGCGTGGCCGAAGCCGCGGTGGTCGGCTACCCCCACGACCTCAAGGGCCAAGGCGTCTACGCCTTCGTCACGACCATGAATGGCGTGACACCAGATGACACGCTCAAGGCCGAGCTGCTGGCCCTGGTCAGCAAGGAAATCGGCAGCTTCGCCAAGCCTGAGCTGATTCAGTGGGCGCCAGCGCTACCCAAGACGCGCTCAGGCAAGATCATGCGGCGTATACTGCGCAAAATCGCCTGCAATGAGCTGGAAAACCTGGGCGATACCTCGACCCTGGCCGACCCGAGCGTGGTACAGGGCCTGATCGACAAACGCCTCAACCAGTAACCGGCGGCCGCAAATCTGGCCGCCCTGTACAGCAGGTCGCCATGGAAGCCCTTCGTCGCCGTATCGAAACCCAGGTCATGAGCCTCACCGGGCTGGCCCTCGGCCAGCTCGACCTGGAATCGCCCAAGGGCGACCCCGGCCTGTTCGGCCCGCACAGTATTAGCTGGCGCGTCCATGGCGACTTCCCGAGCATGCTGGTCGGTGGCATCAGCGCGCTGATGCTGCAGTTGTTGCATCCCCTGGCCCTGGCCGGTGTGTGGGACCACTCCAACTTTCGTGAAGACCTGCTCGGCCGCTTGCGCCGCACCAGCCAGTTCATTTCCGGCACCACCTTCGGCGCCACGGGCGATGCCGAGTGGCTGATCGACAAAGTGCGCACTATTCACCTGCAGGTCACCGGCACTGCACCCGATGGCCGCCCTTATGCGGCCAGCGACCCGGATCTGTTGACCTGGGTGCATGTAGCGGAGGTCAGCCGTTTCCTCGCTGCCCACCTGCGTTACCGCAACCCACGCCTGCCACGCGCCGAGCAGGATGCCTATTACAACGAAATCGCCCTGATCGCCGAGCGCCTTGGCGCCCGTGACGTGCCGCGCTCGTGCCAGCAAGTTGAAGACTATCTGCAACACATACGCCCGCAGCTGCATTGTGATGCGCGCAGCCATGAGGTGATACGAATCCTGCTCGACGCCCCTGCCCCCAGCCGCCTGGCACAGCCGGTTGGCAAACTGATGCTGCACGCGGGTATCGACTTGCTGCCCGGCTGGGCCCAGGCACTGCTCGGCCTGCAGCACGGGCCCCTGCAACAGCGCCTGATCCGCCTGGGCCTGCGCCGCACCGCGCCGGTATTGCGCTGGGCAATGCGCGACGGCTCGGCACACCGGGCCAAACGGCGCATGGGCATTGATTGAGCGAAAAGGTTGGCCCCTGCGGAACTGATTTAACGTGCCATACTCCAAGCACTCCTGCTTAGACAGACGAAGCGACACATGTACAAAGGATTGACTCGCGCCGCTGGCGCAATCGTGGCCTTGGTAGCCCTGTATAGCCTGCTCGGCTTTCTCATTCTTCCCGGTGTCGCACTGCGCATCGCCAACCAGCAGTTGGCCCAATACGCCACCGTGCCGGCCCACCTCGAACGGATCGAACTCAACCCCTTCAGCCTCGAGCTGACGCTGTGGGGCCTGCAGATCGGCGAGCCGGGCAAGGAACAGGTCGGTTTCGAGCGTCTTTACGCTAACGCCTCGCTCGACAGCCTGTGGACAAAAGCCCTGCATCTGGAAGCGGTGGAGCTCGACAAACCGCGCAACGAAGTGCTGTTCGCCAAGGACGGTACCCTCAACCTGACCGGGTTGTTCAAACTACCGGCCAGCGAAGCCAAACCCGAAGAGCCGCCCAGCGACCCGTTCCCGCTGCGTATTGGCAGCATCAAGCTCATCGACGGTTACCTGCACTTCGAGGACCTGCGGCCCAGCGAGCCGATCGAGTTCCTCTACGACAACATGAATCTGGAGCTGAAAAACCTCAGCACCCTGCCCAACGACAATGCCGACATGACCTTGGTGGCCAGCGGTCCCAATGGCGGACGCATCGACTGGAAGGGAACCCTGAGCCTGTCGCCGATCGCCTCCGAAGGCACACTGAAGGTCACTGACGGCAAGATGAAGCTGTTCTGGCCCTACGTGCGCGATGCCGTGCCACTGGTGCTGGAAGACGGCGTGGTAAGCCTCGATACGCATTACAAGCTCAACCTCGCCAAACAGACCGAGCTGCTGCTGGATAACGTCTCCGTGCGCATCGCGCCATTCGCCATCAAGGCGCCGGATGGCCGACCGTTGGCACGTCTGGCCAGCCTGGAGGTTAGCGAAACCTCCATCGATCTGGTCAAGCAGCAGGTCACCGTGGGCAAGGTTCGCAGCGAAAAGCTCGAAACCTGGGCGGCGCTGGAAAAAGATGGCCAGCTCGACTGGCAGAAGCTGTTTGCCAGCCAACCCACCAAGGCCACGCCGAAGGAAAAGGCCGAGCCGGCTGCCGCAGAACCTACGCCTGAAGAGAAAGCTGCCAAGGAGCCAAGCAAACCCTGGCAAGTGCTGCTCAAGGACGTGCAGTTGCGCAACTACCTGGTGCATCTGGCAGATCGCAGCCAGAAGGAACCGGTAGCCTTGGACATTGGCCCCCTCAACGCCGACCTGCAAGGTTTCGACAGCCTCAACCAGTCGCCCTTCACCCTCAAACTCGATACCGGTGTGGGCAAGCAAGGCAAGCTGCAGGCCGCAGGCCAGGTCAACCTGGCACCGATATGGGCAAAGCTGGATGTGAGCACCCGCGACATCGACCTGCGTGTAGCCCAGGCCTACATCAGCCCGTTCATCCTGCTGGAGCTGCGCAGCGGCATGCTCTCGAGCGACCTCAAGGTCGACCTGAAGAACACCTCGCCGCTGGCCTTCAATGTGACCGGCAAGGCGCAGGTCAGCCAGTTGCATACCCTCGACACCATCAAGAGCCGCGACTTCGTCAAATGGCAGCAGGTGAACGTCGACGGCTTGTCCTACGTGCACGGCGATGCTCTGTCGATCGACAAAGTGACCCTGCTGCAGCCCTATGCACGCTTCATCATCAACGAAGACCGCACCACCAATGTCAATGACCTGCTGATCCCGCAACCGGCCGACGCCCCGGCGAGCAGCCAGCCCAAGCCGACCACGGCCAGCAACAACAAGCCGCTTGGCATCCATATCGGGCAGATTGACATCAACGACGGCTCGGCCAACTTTGCCGACCTGTCGCTTACCCCCAACTTCGCCACGGCCATCCAGCAACTCAACGGCCAGATCGGCACCATCGACAACCGCAAGCCACAGCCGGCCAAGGTCGACGTCAAGGGCAAGGTAGACCGCTACGCACCGGTTACCATCAAGGGCGCACTCAACCCGTTCAACCCACTGGCCAGCCTGGACATTGCCACCAGCTTCAAGCGCGTCGAATTGACCACGCTGACGCCCTACTCCGGCAAGTTCGCCGGCTTCCGCATCCGCAAGGGCCGGCTGAACCTGGACCTGCACTATCTGATCACCAACGGCCAACTCAAGGCCGAGAACAAGGTAGTAGTGGAGCAACTGCAGCTGGGCGAGAAAGTCGACAGCCCGGATGCGGTCGACCTGCCGATCCGCCTGGCGGTGGCATTGCTGAAGGATACCGAGGGCAAGATCTCGATCGAGCTGCCGGTGTCTGGCGACCTCAACAACCCGCAATTCAGCGTGATGCCGATTGTTTGGCAAACCCTGCGCAACCTGGTGCTGCGCGCGGCGCAGGCGCCATTCAAATTCATTGGCGGGCTGATCAGCGGCGGTAGCTCGGAAGACCTTGGCAACGTGGCCTTCGCCCCCGGCTCCAGCGAACTCAGCGGCGAGGCCCAGTCGTCCTTGGACAAGCTGGCATCCGCGCTGAAAGAGCGCCCGGAACTGCGCCTGGAAATCGAAGGCACCAGCGCCCAGGCCAGCGACGGCCCGCTGATTGCCCAACAGCGCCTTGAGCGTGAGTACCAGGCCACCTGGTACAAGATCCTGCAGCGACGGGGTGACAAGGTGCCGGCCAATGCCTCGATGCTGGTGGTGGACGACAGCGACAAGCCCGCGATGCTCGAAGGCATTTACCGTACCCGCCTGAAACAGCAGCCGCCTGCCGAATGGGAGCAGTTGGGCCGTGACGAGCGCGCCGCCAAGCTGCGCGAGGCCGTGATCAAGTCGTGGGCCGAGAGTACCGCCTTGCTGCGTACCTTGGGGCAGGAGCGGGCCAGCAGCATCAAGGACTATCTGGTCGACAAGGGCAAGCTGGAAGACGACCGGGTGTACTTCATCGATACCAGCCTGGGGCAGCCTCAAAGCGATGGCCGGGTGGTGACACCGATGCACCTGGATGCCGAGTAATCCCCTCTGGCAGGCCCGCCCCCACAGGCCTGCGCACTACCTGTGGGAGCGGGCGTGCCCGCGAAGAGGCCAGCACGGGCTTCAAACCAACCGCTGCCCCGACACCGCCGGGTGATACAGCGGTTGAACCTTGTTCCCGGCCGGGTCCAGCAGGTGGAAGCTGCGTGCGCCGTCACCATGGTTGAACGGCCGGTCGAGCAAGGTCACGCCATGAGCCTTGAAGTACTGGTACCAGGCTTCCAACTCCTCCACGCTGTCGACAATGAACCCGTAGTGATCCAGGGTCTGCAACCCGTTGGCCGCCCCTGCCCCACGCCCCAATGACAGGTTGTCGTTACCGCAAGTGAGGTACACCAGGTCCTCATTGGCGCGATTCAGCACTTCCATGCCCAGCACATCGACGTAGAAGCGTTCACACTCTTCCAGGTTAGGCACCAGCAGGGCGATGTGGCGCAAGCCATTCAGGCGGCCAGGGCGTGCAGGCAATTCGGACATTGGCGAAGCTCCATTTTTGTATACAATTCATTATTGAATTTAAAACAAAAGGAGAGATTTGTGTATAGCCTGTTCATAAAGACCCGAGTGAAGCCTGGATGCGCCGAAGCTTTCCTCAGTGCAATCAAGGTCAATGCTGCAGCTTCCGTGGCGAGTGAGCCAGGCTGCCTGGTGTTCGATGTGTCGCAGGACCGGGTCGACCCGGAGGTGATCTACCTGTACGAAATCTACCGCGATGATGCGGCGTATGACGCGCATACCCAGACTGCGCATTTTCGCGACAGCCGTCCATTGGTGGAGCCTCTGATCCTTGAGCAGGAATGCTTCGAAAGCGATGTGATCGCGCGCAACCCGGTGTATTGAGCGCAAGAAAAAGCCCTGGCACGGGCCAGGGCTTCGATGAAAGTGGCCAAATCCATTTGGCCGACGGGACATTCCTTATTCGGCTTTCAGGCCGTCAGACATTACGCTCTTGACGCCTTTGATGTTCTTGGTAATGCGCACCGCTTCTGCTTTCTGCGATTCGGTAACCTTCACATCAGAAGACAGCGAAACAACGCCTTGGCTGGTCTCGACTTTGATGTCGCTGCCTGGGATGCCTTTTTCAGTCAGCAGATCAGCTTTGACCTTGGTAGTGATCCAAGTGTCGGAGCCTTCTTGCTTGGCGTTGTCGACGGTGTTGGCCGCCAACATGACTGGAGCCTGGGTTGGCTCAGCGGCGAATGCACCGTTAGCCATGGTCAGGGTCAGAGCGGTAGCAGTAGCGGCAGCAATGGCGAACTTCTTCATGTGGGTCACTCCTGTTTTTCGAAAGGTCTGCGCCGTATGTCCTGGCGTCAGGTATGAAGGTAGTTGCACGGGCTGTGCCAGCTTTGCTGCTTCTGTTATTTCCTTTTAAATCAATAAGTTAGCAAATATCTATCACTTCGGTGGTCGTGCATTTTGCAATCAGCGCGGTAAACCTGCATGCAAGATGCAAGTCCGCAAAAGGTTCCCGTCCCCATGAAAAAAGGGCCCTGCGAAGGGCCCTTTCTCTATTGCGTGACGTTCGCTTAGACGCCCGAGGCCTTGGCCGCAGGGACGTCTTTGATCGACAGCTTGATACGGCCGCGGTTGTCCACGTCCAGTACAAGCACTTCAACTTCCTGGCCTTCCTTGAGGATGTCGGTGACTTTCTCGACGCGAGCATCGCTCAGCATGGAGATGTGCACCAAACCGTCCTTGCCAGGCAGGATGTTGACGAAGGCGCCGAAGTCGACAATGCGCTCAACCTTGCCGACGTAGATCTTGCCGATCTCGGCCTCAGCGGTGATGCCCAGGATGCGCTGCTTGGCAGCATCTGCCGCTTCCTTGGTTTCGCCGAAGATCTTGATCGAGCCGTCGTCTTCGATGTCGATCGAAGCCTTGGTCTCTTCGCAGATGGCGCGAATGGTGGCGCCGCCTTTACCGATGACGTCACGGATCTTGTCGGTGTCGATCTTCATCGCGATCATGGTCGGGGCGTTGGCCGACAGTTCGGTACGCGACTGGCCAATAACCTGGTTCATCTGGCCGAGGATGTTCAGGCGCGCTTCCAGGGCTTGGCCCAGGGCGATTTCCATGATCTCTTCGGTGATGCCGTTGATCTTGATGTCCATCTGCAGCGCGGTGACGCCTTTGGCGGTACCGGCTACCTTGAAGTCCATGTCGCCCAGGTGGTCTTCGTCACCCAGGATGTCAGTCAGGACTGCGAACTTGTCGCCTTCCTTGACCAGGCCCATGGCGATACCGGCAACCGGCGCCTTCATCGGCACACCGGCGTCCATCAGGGCCAGGGAAGCACCGCAGACCGAAGCCATGGAGCTGGAACCGTTGGATTCGGTGATTTCCGAAACCACGCGGATGGTGTACGGGAACACGTCAGCAGCAGGCAGCATGGCCTGAACCGAACGGCGGGCCAGACGGCCGTGGCCGATTTCGCGACGGCCAGCACCGCCCATGCGGCCACACTCACCTACCGAGAACGGTGGGAAGTTGTAGTGCAGCATGAAGGGGTCTTTCTTCTCGCCTTCGAGGGTGTCCAGCAGCTGGGCATCACGGGCAGTACCCAGGGTCGCAACGACCAGGGCCTGGGTTTCGCCACGGGTGAACAGTGCCGAACCGTGAGTTTTTGGCAGCACACCCACTTCGATGTTCAGCGGGCGTACGGTCTTGTTGTCGCGGCCGTCGATACGTGGCTTGCCGTTGACGATGTTTTCGCGAACGGTGCGGTATTCGATTTCGCCGAAGATCTCTTTTACTTCGGAAGCCGAAGGCTGGCCTTCTTCACCGGAGAACTTGGCAACCGCCTGGTCACGCAGCTCACCCAGACGCGCGTAGCGGTCGGCTTTGACGGTGATGGTGTAACCCTGCGAAACCGCTTCGCCGAACTCGGCGCGGATAGCATTGAACAGCTCGGTGTTGGCAACGGCAGGTTTCCAGTCCCAAGTCGGCTTGCCAGCTTCGGCAGCCAGCTCTTTGACAGCCTGGATAACAGCCTGGAATTCGTCGTGGGCGAACAGTACGGCACCCAGCATCTGGTCTTCGGTCAGCTCTTGAGCTTCCGATTCAACCATCAGTACAGCGTCGGAGGTACCGGCAACGACCATGTCCAGGCTCGAGGCAGCCAGTTGCTCATAGGTCGGGTTCAGCAGGTAGCCAGTGCTTTCGTGGAAGGCAACGCGGGCAGCGCCGATCGGGCCTTCGAACGGAATGCCGGAAATGGCCAGGGCAGCCGAGGTACCGATCATCGCAGCGATGTCCGGGTCGGTCTTCTTGCTGGTGGAAACCACGGTGCAGACGACCTGCACTTCGTTCATGAAGCCTTCCGGGAACAGCGGACGGATCGGACGGTCGATCAGGCGCGAGGTCAGCGTCTCTTTCTCGGAAGGACGGCCTTCACGCTTGAAGAAGCCACCTGGGATCTTGCCAGCGGCGTAGGTCTTTTCCTGGTAGTGAACCGACAGCGGGAAGAAACCCTTGCCTGGATCAGCCTGTTTGGCGCCTACCACAGTCACCAGCACGGTGACGTCGTTGTCGACGGTAACCAGCACGGCGCCGGTTGCCTGACGGGCAATACGGCCCGTTTCGAGAGTGACGGTCGATTGACCGAACTGGAAAGTCTTGATTACCGGGTTCACGGTTTCCTACCTTTTTCAGTGGCTCTTGGGGGAACTGGTTTCTTGCGAATTCTTGGGCAGAACGGGGAATCGGCCCCATTGACCGTCCAGATACAACACGAGGCTGGGAGCCTGGCACCAAGCGGAAAAACCGCTCAGCATTGCCAGGCTGCCAACCTCGGAGATACGCGTGAAGTGCCCAACGGCAGCGCTGCAAAACAGCCCTGCCGAAGCCTGCGACACCCCACGCACACCACTGACCAGGCCGCTATTAGCGACGCAGGCCCAGGCGACCGATCAGGGCGCTGTAACGAGTGGTGTCTTTGCCCTTCAGGTAATCCAGCAGCTTACGACGCTGGTTGACCATACGGATCAGACCACGACGGGAGTGGTGGTCTTTGTCGTTGGCCTTGAAGTGGCCTTGCAGCTTGTTGATGTTGGCGGTCAGCAGAGCAACCTGCACTTCCGGGCTACCGGTATCGCCGGCGGCTTGCTGATATTCGGCAACGATCTGAGCTTTTTCTTCAACGCTGAGGGCCATGTGGCTTCTCCTGATAACGGATCCCGCATGCGGGGTCCAATAGGCCAGGGACAAATCCCTGTATTAATAAAAAAGGTGTGACCGTGCCTACTGACAGCCACCCTTGATGCCGTGGGGCTCGGCAACTGCCTGACCCCGCGGTTTCGGTCATTCCGACCGAATCAGCCGACGCGGCGCAATGCGCCCGTCTTCGCTCACTTCACCGATACCGATGAAGCGTGCATTGTGATCCTGCACCCGAACCATGCCAAATTGTGGCGCGTCCGGCGCGCGTACCGCCTGGCCATGCAGCCAGTAGAACGCACTGTGTTCCGACAGGCTGACCAACGGCCAGTCCTGCAGCCCGCTGTCCGACGGCATCAGGAAGCGGTCGAGCGCTTCGTTACCACCTTCGGCATGGGCCTGTTCGAGTTCCTCGAGGGTGACCGTCTGTGCCAGCGCAAAGGGCCCTGCCTGGGTCCTGCGCAGCTCGGCGACATAGGCCCCGCAACCAAGGGCTTCACCGATATCCTCCACCAGCGTGCGGATATAGGTGCCTTTGCTGCATCCTACGCTCAGCCGTGCACGGGTGCCTTCGCACTCGAGCAACTCCAAGCGGTTAATAGTAACAGAACGCGCCTCGCGCTCCACTACCTCTCCTGCACGTGCCAGCTTGTACAACGGCTGGCCGTCACGCTTGAGCGCCGAGTACATAGGCGGTATCTGGCTGATCGGGCCGCGAAAACGTGGCAGCACTGCTTCGATGTCGGCGCGACCAACGGTCACGTCGCGGGTCTGCAGCACCTCACCCTCGGCATCGCCGGTGTTGGTAGTCTGCCCCATCTGCATGACGGTTTCGTAGCCCTTGTCGGAATCCAGCAAGTACTGCGAAAACTTGGTCGCTTCACCGAAGCACAGCGGCAACACGCCGGTCGCCAGCGGGTCGAGGCTACCGGTATGGCCGGCCTTTTCCGCATTCAGCAGCCAACGCACTTTCTGCAAGGCGGCATTGGACGTGAAGCCCAGCGGCTTGTCGAGCAGGATGATGCCGCTGACATTGCGGCGGATACGTTTGACCTGGGCCACCGCTTACTCCTTGGTGTCCGACTCGTCGGCATCCTTGTGCAGGCGGTCTTCGGCCACTGCACGCTCGATCAGCGCCGACAGGTGCACACCACGGCTGACACTTTCATCGAAATGGAAGTGCAGCTGCGGCACGCTGCGCAGTTGCATCGAACGCCCCAGGTGCAGACGCAGGAAGCTGGCGGCGCTATTCAATGCCTTGAGCGACTGCTGCACGGCATCCGGGGTTTCCTCGCCCATGACGGTGATGAACACCTTGGCATGGCCCAGGTCACGGCTCACGTCCACGGCGGTGATAGTCACCAGACCGACACGCGGATCCTTGACTTCGCGACGGATCAGCTCGGCCAGCTCGCGCTGCATCTGATCGCCAATACGTTGGGTACGGCTATATTCTTTGGCCATTCTTGCTACCTGTAACTTAAAGCGGCAAACGCCCGGACAGACGAATGCCTGACCGGGCGCTACCTGAAGAGGTACCGCAAGCCGCCCTGTAGCAGGCGCTTGCGGCTCGCTCGCCCTTAAAGGGTACGAGCCACCTGGACTTTCTCGAAGACTTCGATCTTGTCGCCGACCTTGACGTCGTTGTAGCTCTTGACGCCAATACCGCACTCCATGCCCGAACGGACTTCGGAAGCATCGTCCTTGAAGCGACGCAGCGATTCCAGCTCGCCTTCGAAGATCACAACGTCATCACGCAGTACGCGAATCGGACGGTTGCGGTACACGGTACCCTCGATGACCATACAGCCAGCGATGGCGCCGAACTTCGGCGAACGGAACACGTCACGTACTTCGGCGACACCCAGGATGTTCTCGCGAACATCGCTGCCGAGCATGCCGGTCAGGGCCTTCTTGACGTCTTCGATGATGTCGTAGATCACGTTGTAATAACGCATATCCAGACCTTCCTGCTCGACGATCTTGCGCGCACCGGCATCGGCACGCACGTTGAAGCCGAACAGTACTGCATTCGAAGCCAGCGCCAGGTTGGCATCGCTCTCGGTGATACCACCGACGCCACCACCAATCACGCGCACTTGCACTTCGTCGTTGCCCAGGCCGCCGAGCGAACCCTGCAGCGCTTCCAGAGAACCACGCACATCGGTCTTGAGAACGATGTTGAGGGTTTTCTTCTCTTCCTGACCCATGGTCTCGAAGATGTTTTCCAGCTTGCCGGCGTGAGCACGGGCCAGCTTGACCTCGCGATACTTGCCTTGACGGAACAGGGCAACTTCACGGGCTTTCTTCTCGTCGGCAACCACGGACAGCTCGTCACCGGCTTCCGGAGTACCGTCCAGGCCGAGGATTTCGACCGGGATCGACGGGCCAGCTTCCTTCACAGGCTTGCCGTTCTCGTCGAGCATGGCGCGAACGCGGCCATAGTTGGAACCGCACAGGACCATGTCGCCCTGACGCAGGGTACCGTCCTGAACCAGGATGGTCGCGACCGGGCCACGGCCCTTGTCCAGGCGCGATTCGACGACCACACCACGACCTGGCGCGGTTGGGGTAGCGGTCAGTTCGAGGATCTCGGCCTGCAGCAGAACGGCTTCGAGCAGCTCGTCGACACCGGTACCCATCTTCGCCGAAACCTTGACGAACGGCGTGTCACCACCCCAGTCCTCAGAGGTAACGCCTTCTACGGACAGCTCGTTACGGATGCGATCGAGGTCAGCACCTGGCTTGTCGATCTTGTTCACCGCAACGACCAGCGGAACACCGGCTGCCTTGGCATGCTGAACGGCTTCGCGGGTTTGTGGCATCACACCGTCGTCCGCCGCCACCACCAGGATGACAATGTCGGTCGCCTTGGCACCACGGGCACGCATCTGGGTAAACGCAGCGTGACCTGGGGTATCGAGGAAGGTGACCATGCCGCGGTCGGTTTCCACGTGGTAGGCACCGATGTGCTGGGTGATACCACCGGCTTCGCCAGCGGCAACCTTGGCACGACGGATGTAGTCGAGCAGCGAGGTCTTACCATGGTCAACGTGACCCATGACGGTAACCACCGGCGCACGCGACTCGGTCTGGCCTTCGAACTTCAGCGATTCGGCCAGGGAGTCTTCCAGGGCGGTATCGCTGACCAGCGTGACCTTGTGGCCCAGCTCTTCGGCGATCAGCTGAGCGGTTTCCTGGTCGAGCACCTGGTTGATGGTAACCGGGGTCCCCATCTTGAACATGAACTTGACCACTTCAGCGCCCTTGACGGACATCTGGTTGGCCAGCTCGGAGACCGTGATGGTCTCGCCGATGGTCACGTCACGGATGACGGGGCCAGTCGGGTTCTGGAAGCCGTGCTGATTACGCTTTTTCAGCTTGCTCTTGCCACCACGACCACGACGAGCGCCATCGCTCTCTTCGTCGGTAGTGCGCGGAGCAGCACGCGGAGTCGGCGCCTTTTCCTTCTCCTTGACCTTGACCTTGATCGACACACGAGGCGCTTCGCCACGACGACGGTCGTCATCACGGGTACGGCTTTCGTTGCGACGGGTCTCGTCTTTCTTGCGCTCGGCAGCACGGGCTGCGGCGTCTTCAGAGGCCGGGGCGTCTGCGACTACCGGGGCCGGAGCAGCGACCGGAGCAGCGGCAGGAGCCGGCTCTGGCTTGGCAGCAGGCGCAGGGGCGGCGGCTGCGGAGCCGGCGGCCTGACGGCGAGCCTGCTCTTCGTTGCGCTGGCGAACTTCGGCCTCGACCTTGTCGCGAGCGGCATTTTCAGCCGCGCGGCGCTCATCCAGCTCACGCTTCTGCTCAGCCTGGATTTCTTCAGGGCTGCGCTGAACGAAAACTTTCTTCTTGCGTACTTCTACGCTGATGCTCTTGCTACCGGCGACACGCAGGGTGCTGGTGGTTTTGCGCTGCAAGGTAATCTTGCGCGGCTCTTCCGCCTTGCTCTTGTGGCTGCTTTTCAAATGAGTCAGCAAGGTCTGCTTCTCATTGTCGGTCACTACCTGACCGGCGTCGGTGTGCGGCAGACCTGCCTCACGCATCTGCTGCAGCAGGCGCTCTACCGGTGCCTCGACCTCTTGGGCCAGTTCTTTCACCGTGACTTGCGTCATGCACTTCTCTCCTCAGGCCGCGCCTAATTACTCGAACCAGTGGGCTCGGGCGGCCATGATCAACTTGCCGGCACGCTCTTCGTCGATGCCGTCGATGTCGAGCAGATCGTCGATCGACTGCTCGGCCAGGTCTTCGCGGTTAACCACGCCGCGCACCGCCAGTTCAGCCGCCAGGTCTTTGTCCATGCCCTCAAGGGAGAGCAGGTCTTCGGCCGGGTGGGCGTCTGCCAGTTTTTCTTCGGTAGCGATGGCCTTGGTCAACAAACGGTCCTTGGCTCGAGCGCGGAGCTCATTGACGATGTCTTCGTCAAAGCCATCGATGTTGAGCATTTCTTCCAACGGTACGTAGGCAATTTCTTCAAGGCTGGTGAAGCCTTCGTCGACCAGCACTTGGGCCAGCTCCTCGTCGACTTCCAGTTCCTCGATGAAATTGCGCAGGATGTCACCGGTTTCGGCCTGTTGCTTGGCCTGGATGTCCTTCTCGGTCATCACGTTCAGGGTCCAGCCGGTCAACTGACTGGCCAGGCGAACGTTCTGACCGCCACGGCCAATGGCCTGGGCCAGGTTGTCCTCGGCGACGGCGATGTCCATGGCATGGGCATCTTCATCAACGATGATCGCCGCGACTTCAGCCGGCGACATGGCGTTGATGACGAACTGCGCCGGGTTATCGTCCCAAAGGACGATATCCACACGCTCACCACCCAGCTCCCCGGATACGGCCTGGACGCGCGAACCACGCATGCCGATGCAGGCACCTTGCGGGTCGATACGCTTGTCCTTGGAGCGGACGGCAATCTTGGCTCGCGAACCCGGATCACGGGAAGCAGCCATGACTTCGATGAGGCCCTCGGCAATTTCCGGCACTTCAATGCGGAAAAGCTCGATCAGCATCTGCGGCGCGGTGCGCGACAGGATCAGCTGTGGGCCACGGTTTTCGGTGCGAATTTCCTTGAGCAGCGCACGCAGGCGCACACCAACACGGAAGGTTTCGCGCGGAATGATGTCTTCGCGAGCCAGCAAGGCCTCGGCGTTGTTGCCCAGGTCAACGATGACGTTGTCGCGGGTAACCTTTTTTACGGTACCGGAGATAATCTCGCCAACGCGCTCACGGTAGGCATCGACCACCTGGGCACGCTCGGCCTCACGGACCTTCTGCACGATGACCTGCTTGGCGGTCTGGGCGGCAATACGACCGAACTCGATGGACTCGATCTTCTCTTCGATCACGTCACCGACCTTGGCTTCAGGGTGGGTGTCCTTGATCTTGTCCAGCCAGGTCTCGATCGCCGGATCATCAAGATCGGCTTCGTCGACCACGGTCCAGCGACGGAAAGTCTCGTAGCTACCGGTGTGGCGGTTGATTTCCACACGTAGGTCGACTTCGTCTTCAAAACGTTTTTTGGTTGCAGTGGCCAGGGCCACTTCCAGCGCTTCGAAAATGACGCCGGGCGGTACACCTTTTTCGTTGGATACCGATTCAACAACCAGCAGTACTTCTTTGCTCATCGTACGCCTCGCCTTGCGCAAGCCATTGGGCCCGGATAGTCCGCCGGGCCCGGCACGTCTCAGTCAAAACTGGGAATAATATTGGCCTTGTCGATCGAGTCGATCGGTAACAGGAACTCCTGGTTGTCCACCTGGACCACCACATCCTGCTCCTCCACACCGCGGAGAAGGCCCTGGAAGTTACGACGACCCTCGAAGGGTGAGCGCAGCTTGATCTTCACTTGTTCGCCGGCATGCGAGGCAAACTGTTCCAGCGTGAACAGTGGGCGATCCATGCCTGGAGAAGACACCTCGAGGGTGTACTCACTGCTGATTGGATCTTCCACATCGAGGATTGCGCTGGCCTGACGGCTGACTGCTTCGCAGTCGTCCACCAGAATACCGCCTTCCTTGTCGATGTAGATGCGCAGTACCGAATGCTTACCCTGGGAAACGTATTCGATCCCCCAGCACTGATAGCCCAGACCCTCGACAACCGGGGCCAACAAGGCCTGCAACTGTTCTAGCTTGCTCGACACCTGAACCCCCTCGTGCATGCTGTGCAAATAAAAAATGGGCGAAGCGCCCATCCCTGAAAGCGCCGTAGGACAACGACGCCGAAACTGTTCGGTTAGCAAAAAGCCCCTGAAAAGGGGCTCCGCTGAAGCTGGTTGCGGGGGCTGGATTTGAACCAACGACCTTCGGGTTATGAGCCCGACGAGCTACCAAGCTGCTCCACCCCGCGACAAAGCTGGGGCAAAAGTATAAGACCGAACCCTGTTGAGGGTCAAATCCAAACATTCACCTACAAGAAAGCCCGCTAAAGCGGGCTCTCAAGCTTTAATTGGTACCGAGAAGGGGACTCGAACCCCTACACCCTATGGGCACAACCACCTCAAGGTTGCGTGTCTACCAATTCCACCACCTCGGCAATACTACTACTTGAAACCCGTTACTTCTGCTCTTGAGCCGGAGGAGGTACATCACCCGTATTATTGGTGGTTTCGCTCTTCTGCTGTTGGAGCACCGGTACATCATCATTAACTGCCGGTTTTTGCGGCTCTTTCACTTCTAGCACTGCTGGATCTGGAAGACCTGCTTGGCTAAGCTGGTGAGCTTGTTGCTTCGCGAAGTATCCTAACCCAAGTGCTGTCAAAAAGAAAGTGGCAGCGAGTATAGCAGTTAATTTACTTAGGAACGTTGCAGAGCCTTGGCTCCCGAACACGGTGTTTGAGGCCCCCGCGCCGAAAGATGCACCTGCTTCAGCACCTTTACCCTGTTGCAACAGAACCAGCACTACAAGCGACAGCGCTGCCAACAGATGAAAAACAACGATGACTGTTTCCAGCATTTGTTCAGTTTCCTGCGGCGCGACAAATTGCACCGAATTCGTCTGCGTTCAGGGAAGCCCCACCAATGAGACCCCCATCGATATCCGGCATGCCGAACAGTTCGGCCGCATTGGCCGCCTTCACGCTGCCGCCGTATAGCAACTGCACCTTCGCAGCCACTTCAGCATCTTCTGCCGCCAACTGGCCGCGGATGGCGGCGTGCACATCCTGGGCCTGCTGTGGCGTGGCCGTAAGGCCCGTACCGATGGCCCATACAGGCTCATAGGCAATTACTGCATCGGCAAAAGCCTTAACACCGAATGCTTCGATGATACTGCTTAGTTGACGCCCGACAACTTCGAGCGTCTTGCCAGCCTCGCGCTCCTCAAGGGTTTCCCCTATGCAAAGCACTGGCTTCAAGCCTTTGGCCTGGGCCGCTGCAAACTTGCGATTGAGCACTTCGTCGGTTTCACCAATAATCTGGCGACGCTCCGAATGGCCAATCAACACCAACTTGCAACCTGCTTCAACCAGCTGCTCGGGAGCAACTTCCCCGGTCAGCGCACCCTGTTCGGGTTGTACAGCAGAATTCTGTGCGCCGACAGTAATTTCTTTACCTGCCAGGCCATCAATCACCTGATTGATGAACAAGGCCGGTGGAAATACGGCGACTTCCACTCCGCTCGGCAAGGCGAGATTACTCAAGCCTTTGGTCAGCTCAGCGACGCTAGCGCGGGTACCGTGCATTTTCCAGTTACCAGCTACCATAGGGCGACGCATGCTTTACCTCGTCGGTCAAAGTGGGCGCAGATCTTACCCAACCAGATCTGCGCTGGCAAGCGCCTTCAGACACAAACTTCGCCGACCAGTTTGGCCAGCGCTTCAGCATGGGCCCGCACCTGGCTTTCGTCCTCGCCCTCAACCATGACCCGCACCAACGGCTCGGTACCGGACTTGCGCAACAGCACACGACCCCGCCCCGCCAGCGCTTCGGTAACCTTGGCACTGGCTTCCTTGACGGCGGGGTGCTCCAGCGGGTCGACCTTGCTGGCGCCAAAGCGCACATTGATCAGCACCTGCGGGCACTTGCGCAGGGCCTGACGGGCCTGGGCCAGGGTTTCGCCCCGGCGCTTGAGCGCCATCAGCACCTGCAGCGCGGCAATGATCGCGTCGCCGGTTGTGGTGTGGTTGCAGCACACGACGTGACCGGAGTTTTCACCGCCGACCAGCCATTCACGCTCCAACAGCTCGGCCATGACGTAACGGTCGCCGACCTTGGCTCGCACAAACGGGATGTCCAGGTCCTTGAGCGCCAGCTCCAGGCCCAGGTTACTCATCAGCGTACCGACCACCCCGCCTTGCAGCTTGCCATGTTCCTGCAGGTCGCGAGCAATGATGAACAGCAGCTCGTCACCGTCGACGATGGCGCCCGTGTGGTCGACCATCAGCACGCGATCGCCGTCACCGTCAAAGGCAATGCCGAGATCGGCATGTCCGACCAGTACAGCGGCCTGCAGCGATTCGATGTGTGTCGAGCCGCAACCTTCGTTGATGTTCAGGCCGTCCGGTTGCGCATGCAGCACGGTCACGTCGGCACCCAGCTCACGGAATACGCTGGGCGCAACCTTGTAGGTAGCACCATGGGCGCAGTCGACCACCAGCTTGAGGCCTTCGAAGCTGGTGCTGCTCGGCACACTGCTCTTGCAGAATTCGATGTAGCGGCCGGCGGCATCGTTGATACGCGAAACCTTGCCCAGCTTGCCCGACTCGACAACGGTCATCGGTTGGTCGAGCAGCTCTTCGATCATCAGCTCGACCTCGTCCGGCAGCTTGGTGCCCTGGCCCGAGAAGAACTTGATGCCGTTGTCATCGTGCGGGTTGTGCGAGGCACTGATGACGATGCCGGCTTCGGCGTGGAAGGTACGCGTGAGGTAAGCGATGGCCGGTGTCGGCATCGGCCCGAGCAGCATCACATCGGCACCTGCCGCGGACAGGCCGGCTTCGAGTGCGGACTCGAACATGTAGCCGGAGATACGCGTGTCCTTGCCCACCAGCACGCGGCAATGGCCTTGCTTGCGGAAGGCCATGCCGGCCGCCCAGCCAAGCTTCAGCATGAAGTCAGGCGTGATCGGGTATTCGCCGACGCGGCCACGAATGCCGTCGGTACCAAAGTATTTTCTGCTCATAGGGACTCCAATGCTCTTATTCGGCGTTTTGCACCGCAGCGATCATGCGTACCACATCAACGGTTTCGGCCACGTCATGTACCCGAAGGATGCTCGCCCCTTTGGTCATGGCCAACGCCGCCAGCGCAAGGCTGCCGTACAAGCGCTCGCCGACCGGACGTTCCAGCGTCAGGCCGATCATGCTCTTTCGTGAAACGCCCACCAGCAGTGGGCGCCCAAGGCGATAGAGCGCTTCCATGTGCTTGAACAGGCTCAGATTGTGCGCCAGTGTCTTGGCGAAACCGAAGCCCGGGTCAAGGATGATTCTGTCAGCATCAATGCCCGCTGCGGCGCAGGCGGCCATCCGCTGTTCAAGATAACGGGTGACGTCGGCGGTCACGTCCTGGTACTGCGGATCGTCCTGCATGTTGCCTGGCTCGCCACGCATGTGCATGAGGCACACCGGCAGACCGGTATCCGCCGCAGCGTCCAGGGCGCCATCGCGCTCCAGGGCCCGCACGTCGTTGATCAGCCCGGCCCCCAGGCGCGCGGCTTCACGCATGACAGCAGGCGTGGAGGTATCGACCGAAATGACCACGTCGAGGCGACTGTTGATGGCCTCGACCATTGGCGCCACACGCTCCAGCTCCTCGGTCACCGAGACTGCACGCGCACCCGGGCGCGTGGACTCGCCACCGATATCGATCAACGTTGCGCCGGCGGCAACCATCGCTTCGGCGTGGCGCAGGGCCTCGTCGCGCTGACTGAAGCGACCGCCATCGGAGAAGGAATCGGGGGTGATATTGAGAATACCCATGACATGGGTATGCGACAAATCAAGAACCCGGCTGCCGCAAGGCAACCGGGTAGGGTACTGCACTGAGCTCATAGATGCCCTTAGTGTTCAGCCGCTGGGCCGCCGATTGGCGATTCCGGACGCTCATCCTGGGCCGCAGGCGTGCCCGAGTGCTTGTCATCGTCCCAATCACGTGGCTCACGTGGTGTGCGCCCAGCCATGATGTCGTCAATCTGATCGGCATCGATGGTCTCGTACTTCATCAGCGCTTCGGTCATCGCCTCGAGCTTGTCGCGGTTGTCGATCAGCAACTGCTTGGCAGTGGCGTAGCACTGATCGATGATGCTGCGCACCTCGGAGTCGATCAATTTGGCAGTCTCGCCGGACACGCTGGCATGCTGGCTACCGGCACTGCGGCCGAGGAACACCTCGCCCTCTTCCTCTGCATACATCAGCGGGCCGAGCTTCTCGGACAGGCCCCATTTGGTCACCATGTTACGAGCGAGCTGGCTGGCGCGCATGATGTCGTTGGACGCGCCAGTGGTCACGCCATCGAAGCCCAAGGTCATCTCCTCGGCGATACGGCCGCCATACAGCGAGCAGATCTGGCTGATCAGCGCACGCTTGGAGAGGCTGTAGCGGTCTTCTTCCGGCAGGAACATGGTCACACCCAAGGCACGACCACGCGGGATGATCGAAACCTTGTAGACCGGGTCGTGCTCAGGCACCAGGCGACCGACAATGGCGTGGCCAGCCTCGTGATAGGCAGTGTTTCTCTTTTCCTTTTCGGACATGACCATGGTCTTGCGCTCGGCGCCCATCATGATCTTGTCCTTGGCCAGCTCGAACTCTTTCATTTCGACCAGGCGCTTGTTGGAACGCGCGGCAAACAGCGAAGCCTCGTTGACCAGGTTGGCCAGGTCGGCGCCGGAGAAGCCTGGGGTACCACGCGCGATGACCGCCGGGTTGACGTTCTCGCCAATCGGCACCTTGCGCATGTGCACCTTGAGGATCTGCTCGCGACCACGGATGTCCGGCAGGCCAACCACCACCTGGCGGTCGAAGCGGCCGGGGCGCAGCAGCGCAGGGTCGAGCACATCCGGACGGTTGGTGGCGGCGATGACGATGATGCCATCATTCATCTCGAAGCCGTCCATCTCCACCAGCAACTGGTTGAGGGTTTGCTCACGCTCGTCGTGACCGCCGCCCATGCCGGCGCCACGATGGCGACCAACGGCGTCGATTTCGTCGATGAAGATGATGCACGGGGCGTGCTTCTTGGCCTGCTCGAACATGTCGCGCACACGGCTGGCACCGACACCCACGAACATTTCCACGAAGTCCGAACCGGAAATGGTGAAGAACGGTACTTTCGCTTCGCCCGCGATGGCCTTGGCCAGCAGGGTCTTACCGGTACCGGGTGGGCCGACCATCAGCACACCGCGCGGGATACGGCCACCCAGGCGCTGGAACTTGCCCGGATCGCGCAGGAACTCGACCAGCTCGCCAACCTCTTCCTTGGCCTCGTCGCAGCCCGCAACGTCAGCCAGCGTGGTCTTGACCTGGTCTTCGGACAGCAGGCGCGCCTTGCTCTTGCCGAAGCTCATCGGCCCGCCCTTGCCGCCCGCGCCACCTTGCATCTGGCGCATGAAGAACATGAACACGGCAATGATCACCAGGATCGGGAAGCTCGCCACCAGCAACTGCGTCCAGATGCTCTGTTGCTCAGGCTGCTTGCCTTCGACGACCACGTGGTTGTCGACCAGATCGCCGATCAGGCCATTGTCGGTGATGGCCGGGCGCACAGTCTTGAAGTTGTCGCCATCGGTGCGCTTGCCAGTAATGATGTAGCCATCGACGGTCACACGCTCGACCTTGCCATCCTTGACCTGCTGGATGAAGTCGGAGTAGTTGAGGGTCTGCGGCTCGTTAGGGCTGGAGAAGTTGTTCATCACTGTCACCAGGACAGCTGCGATGATCAACCACAGGATCAGATTCTTTGCCATGTCGTTCAATTAGCTACCCTCTGAGGCCGGCGCACGACGCAGCCGTGCCTCGCATGATATTCATCGCCCTAACTTACTACATTACCTACGCAGCCGCAGGCACCGTCTGTAACCCTTTGTGAAAGCTAGACTACACGAAGTTCGGACGATCCTGACGCAGTGGCCGATTGGAATTAACTATCGACCACCCCGCTTCACACCTTTCATTACCCTTTGAAGCCCCTGCCCAACAGGTATTGCTCCCGGGAACGGTCCCGTGACGACGACGGCTTGCGCATTTGCACCTTGTCGAACTTGCTGCGCACGTCCTTCAGGTACACGTCAAAACCTTCGCCCTGGAAAATCTTGATCAGGAAGTCGCCCCCGGGCTTGAGTACGCGGGTCGCCAGATCAAGGGCCAGCTCGCAGAGGAACATGGCACGCGGAATGTCCACCGCGGGCGTACCACTCATATTGGGGGCCATGTCGGAAATCACAAGGTCTACATGCGAATCGCCCACCGCTTCGAGAATGCGCTGCAGCACTTCGTCGTGGGTGAAGTCACCCTGAATGAAGGTCACGTCGGCGATCGAGTCCATTTCCAGAATGTCGGAAGCGATCAGGCGACCCTGGCCACCAATCAGACGACTGGTCACCTGGGACCAGCCACCAGGGGCCGCGCCGAGGTCGATCACGCTCATGCCTGGGCGGATAAGGCGGTCCTTCTCCTGGATCTCCAGCAGTTTGTAGCTCGCACGCGAGCGATACCCATCCTTCTGCGCCTGCTTCACAAAAGGGTCGTTGAAATGCTCTCGCAGCCAGTTTGCGCTGCTTTTGGAACGTTGTACCACGGGGCACCTCGATGATATGCGTCGTGATTGACTGGGCGGAGCCGGTGGCCCTCGGGTAAAATGCCGGTCAATTTTACAGAATCAGACGGAAAGGGTCAGATTATGCCGCTCAATAACGAGCAGAAGAAGCAATACAAGTCCATTGGTCATGACCTGAAGCCGGTCCTGATCGTTGCTGGCAACGGTTTGAATGAAGGCGTGATCGCCGAACTGGAGCGCGCTCTGGTCGACCATGAGCTGATCAAGGTCGAGATTCGCTCGGAAGACCGCGAAGAACGCGCCGAGACCATCGCCGAGCTGTGCAAGGCCGGCCGTGCCGAGCTGGTGCAGACCATCGGCAAGAAAGCCCTGATCTACCGCAAGAACCCACAGCCGAACAAGCAGCTGTCCAACATCCACCGTTACAAGTAACGGTAGCTCCGATCAGTGGCGCGGTGAACGCGCCCTGACCGGTACCGGCTGGGCCACCAGCACGATGCCGGAAAAGCCCAGCACCAGGAAGCAGAACATCTGCCAGCGCTCGCCCACGGAAATACCGTAGCGCAAGGTGTAATACCCCACGCAGGCCCCGAAGCCGAGCAACAGCATCTGGCCGCGGAACTGCCGCCACCAGGCCGCCAGGGCGTCCACCCTCGCCAGCACTGCCAGCTGGGTCAACAAGCCAAGCAACGCCACGCCGATCAACCAGCGGTCGATCTGCCCGGCGATATCCTGCACCAGCAGCGGGGCCAGGCCACTGACCTTGAGCGCAGGCACCAGCCCGACATGGAATACCCACAGGCCACCGACCCAGAAAACCTGGGCCAGTTGCCAGAGGATCCCCTCGAGGGATGGCGCCCGCAGGCGTCGGTCAGATGTGCTTGACTTCGACAATCTCGTACTCGACCGTGCCACTAGGCGTCTTGACGACGACAGTATCACCTTCTTCCTTGCCGATGATGGCACGGGCAATGGGTGCGCCGCTCGACAGCTTGCCCTGCTTCACGTCAGCTTCATCCTCGCCAACGATCTGGTAGGTCACCTCTTCATCGGTTTCGGTGTTGGCCAGTACCACGGTGGTACCGAAAATCACCTTGCCGGTGTGAGGGATGGTGGTCACATCGATGACCACCGAATTCTGCAGACGGCCTTCGATATCACGGATACGCGCTTCGACCATGCCCTGCTCCTCACGGGCGGCATGGTATTCGGCGTTTTCCTTGAGGTCACCCAGCTCACGCGCTTCACCAATGGCCTGACTCAGGCGCGGGCGCTCGGTCTTGCTCAGGAACAGGTGCTCTTCTTCCAGGGCGCGAGCGCCCTGGACGGTCATCGGGTATTTGGTAATGCTCATGCTTTCAGTCCTGCATGCAGATCCTGCAAGCGACGAACGGTCTTTTCCGGACCGAATTTCAGCGCTTCGCAGATGGCTTCACCAGCCGCAATGGTAGTGGTGCAGTAAATCTTGTGCTGCAGCGCATTGCGACGAATCGAGTAGGAGTCGGCGATCGACTGGCGACCTTCGGTGGTGTTGATGATCAGCGACACTTCGTCGTTCTTGATCATGTCGACCACGTGAGGGCGACCTTCGGTCACCTTGTTCACACGGCGCACTTTCAGGCCAGCCGCCTCGATAACCTTGGCGGTGCCGGCAGTGGCAACCACTTCGAAGCCCAGGGCGATCAGGTCGCGGGCAACGCCGGCCACTTGTGGCTTGTCGTCGTCGCGCACGCTGATGAACGCGGTACCGCCAGTCGGCAGCACTTCGCTGGCACCCATCTGGGCTTTGGCGAAGGCTTCACCGAAGCTGTCACCGACACCCATCACTTCACCGGTCGATTTCATCTCAGGGCCGAGGATCGGGTCAACCCCTGGGAACTTGGCGAACGGGAAGACGGCTTCCTTCACGCTGTAGAAGTTCGGGATGATTTCCTGGGTGAAGCCCAGCTCTTTCAGGGTTTTACCCGCCATGACACGGGCTGCGATCATCGCCAGGGACGTGCCGATGCACTTGGACACGAACGGTACGGTACGCGAGGCACGCGGGTTGACTTCGATCACGTAGATCTTGTCGCCCTGCAGGGCCAGCTGCACGTTCATCAGGCCGACTACACCCAGCTCCAGCGCCATTTTCTTGACCTGAACGCGGACTTCGTCCTGCACTTCCTTGCTCAGCGAGTAAGGTGGCAGCGAGCACGCCGAGTCGCCGGAGTGTACGCCGGCCTGCTCGATGTGCTGCATGATCGCGCCGATGACCACGTCGGTGCCGTCGCACACCGCATCCACGTCCATCTCGATGGCGCAGTTGAGGAAGTGGTCGAGCAGTACCGGGCTGTCGTTCGACACTTGTACCGCTTCACGCAGGTAGCGCTTGAGCTCGTCCAGCTCGTAGACGATCTCCATGGCACGGCCGCCCAGTACGTAGGACGGACGCACGACCAGCGGGTAGCCGATGCTGCCCGCAGCACGGATGGCTTCTTCTTCGCTGCGCACGGTGGCGTTTGGCGGCTGCAGCAGGCTCAGGCGCTGAACCATCTGCTGGAAGCGCTCGCGGTCTTCGGCGCGGTCGATGGCGTCAGGGCTGGTACCGATGATCGGCACGCCAGCCTCTTCCAGAGCGCGGGCCAGCTTCAGCGGGGTCTGGCCGCCGTAGTGAACGATCACGCCCTTCGGCTTCTCGACGCGGCAGACTTCCAGCACGTCTTCCAGGGTCAGCGGCTCGAAGTACAGGCGGTCGGAAGTGTCGTAGTCGGTGGAGACGGTTTCCGGGTTGCAGTTGACCATGATGGTCTCGTAACCGTCTTCACGCAGCGCCAGGGCGGCGTGTACGCAGCAGTAGTCGAACTCGATACCTTGGCCGATACGGTTCGGGCCGCCACCCAGGATCATGATCTTGTCGCGGGTCGACGGGTTGGCCTCGCACTCTTCCTCGTAGGTGGAGTACAGGTAGGCGGTGTCGGTGGCGAACTCGGCGGCGCAGGTGTCGACGCGCTTGTACACCGGGAACACTTCCAGCTTGTGGCGGTGGCGACGCAGGTTCTTGTCGGTGATACCCAGCAGTACTGCCAGGCGCTGGTCCGAGAAGCCCTTGCGCTTGAGGCGCAGCATGTAGTCCTTGTCGATTGCCGACAGGGCCAGGGTCTTGACCTTCTCTTCTTCCTTGATCAGGTCTTCCATCTGCACCAGGAACCACATGTCGATGCCGGTCAGATTGAAGATTTCTTCGCAGGTCATGCCCGAACGCATGGCGTCAGCCACGTACCAGATACGCTCGGCACCCGGCACGGTCAGTTCGCGCTTGAGGATGCTGGCGGCTTCCGGGCTGGCCAGGTCGACTTTCGGGTCGAGGCCGCAGGCGCCGACTTCCAGGCCGCGCAGGGCTTTCTGCAGGGATTCCTGGAAAGTACGGCCGATGGCCATGACTTCACCCACGGATTTCATCTGGGTGGTCAGGCGGGCGTCGGCTTTCGGGAATTTCTCGAAGGCGAAGCGTGGCAGCTTGGTGACGACGTAGTCGATCGAAGGTTCGAAGGACGCTGGGGTGCGACCGCCAGTGATGTCGTTCTGCAGCTCGTCGAGGGTGTAACCAATGGCCAGCTTGGCGGCGATCTTGGCGATCGGGAAGCCGGTGGCCTTGGAGGCCAGGGCGGACGAACGCGACACGCGCGGGTTCATCTCGATGACAACCATGCGGCCGGTGTTCGGGCAAATGCCGAACTGGACGTTGGAACCGCCGGTTTCCACACCGATTTCACGCAGCACCGCCAGCGAGGCGTTGCGCATGATCTGGTATTCCTTGTCGGTCAGGGTCTGTGCCGGGGCAACAGTGATCGAGTCACCGGTGTGCACACCCATCGGGTCGAAGTTCTCGATCGAGCAGACGATGATGCAGTTGTCCTTCTTGTCGCGGACCACCTCCATCTCGTATTCCTTCCAGCCGATCAGCGATTCGTCGATCAGCAGCTCTTTGGTCGGCGACAGGTCCAGACCACGGGTGCAGATTTCTTCGAACTCTTCACGGTTGTAAGCGATACCGCCGCCGGTGCCGCCCATGGTGAACGACGGGCGAATGATGCACGGGAAGCCGAGCTTCTCGAGGACCGCATTGGCCTCTTCCATGCTGTGGGCGATACCGGAGCGCGGGCACTCCAGGCCGATGTCCTTCATGGCCTTGTCGAAGCGCGAACGGTCTTCGGCCTTGTCGATGGTGTCAGCGTTGGCACCGATCATCTCCACGCCGAACTTCTCCAGAACGCCGTGGCGCTCCAGGTCCAGGGCGCAGTTCAGGGCGGTCTGGCCACCCATGGTCGGCAGGACGGCGTCCGGGCGCTCTTTCTCGATGATCTTGGCCACCGATTGCCACTTGATCGGCTCGATGTAGGTGGCGTCAGCCATGGCCGGGTCGGTCATGATGGTGGCTGGGTTGGAGTTCACCAGGATGACGCGGAAACCTTCCTCGCGCAGGGCTTTACAGGCCTGGGCGCCGGAGTAGTCGAATTCGCAGGCCTGGCCGATCACGATCGGGCCAGCGCCGAGAATCAGGATGCTTTTGATGTCTGTACGTTTTGGCATGGTGGTCACTCAAATCCGGGGTCAGTCGGCAAGCCGCTTTGAACAATCTGGGTCAGGCGCTGCCGGGCGCGGCAGGTGCCGGCCCGGGGCCTTGAAGCAGGATGCTCAGCGGCGCTTGGCCATGGCATCGGTGAAACGATCGAACAGAGGCGCGACGTCGGTCGGGCCCGGGCTCGCTTCAGGGTGGCCCTGGAAGCTGAACGCGCTCTTGTCGGTACGCTCGATACCCTGCAGGGTGCCGTCGAACAGCGACTTGTGAATGGCGCGAACGTTGCCCGGCAGGGTCGCCTCGTCAACGGCGAAACCGTGGTTCTGGCTGGTGATCATGACCACACCAGTATCCAGGTCCTGGACCGGGTGGTTGGCACCGTGGTGGCCGTGGCCCATTTTCACGGTCTTGGCGCCGGACGCCAGGGCCAGCAGCTGGTGGCCGAGGCAGATGCCGAATACCGGGATCTCGGTTTCGAGGATTTCCTTGATCGCCTGGATCGCGTAGTCGCACGGCTCAGGGTCACCAGGGCCGTTGGACAGGAACACGCCGTCCGGGTTGAGTGCCAGTACTTCGCTGGCCGGGGTCTGGGCTGGTACCACGGTCACGCGGCAGCCGCGGGCCACCAGCATGCGCAGGATGTTCAGCTTGACGCCATAGTCGAAGGCAACCACGTGGTACGGCAGGTCGGCAGCGTCGATGGTCGGGTGGCTGTCGGTTTTCAGCTCCCACACGCTGGAGCGCCACTCGTAACGTTCCTTGGTGGAGACGACCTTGGCCAGGTCCATGCCCTTCAGGCCCGGGAAGCCGCGGGCAGCAGCGATGGCAGCTTCTTCGCTGATGTTGTCACCCGCCAGAATGCAGCCGTTCTGGGCGCCCTTTTCACGCAGGATACGGGTCAGGCGACGGGTGTCGATGCCGGCGATGGCGACGACGTTGTTGGCCTTGAGGTACTCAGGCAGCGACTGGGTGTTACGCCAGTTGCTGGCCAGCAGCGGCAGGTCACGGATGACCAGGCCAGCGGACCAGACGCGGCTCGACTCGGCGTCTTCCGGGGTAGTACCGGTGTTGCCGATGTGCGGGTAGGTCAGGGTAACGATTTGCTGCGCGTAGGAAGGGTCTGTAAGGATTTCCTGGTAGCCGGTCATAGCGGTGTTGAATACCACCTCACCAACGGTCTGACCGTCGGCACCGATGGCTTCACCGCGGAAAATACTGCCGTCGGCAAGGGCGAGTATGGCTGGCTTTGTCAAGAAGACCTCCCGTAAATCAAGCATGAAAGGGCGATCGCAGGTTGCAAAAAAGCGGAGTGACGTATGGACACGTCACCCCGCTTTCATGTGCTGAATTCAATTCGCTGCGCGCTTTTAGTGGACACACTAAAGCTGTAGCTTACAGAAAAGTGTGTTTTCGGTCTACCGCGGATGTGTCTCTAAAACACATCAATGCGACAGACTGACATCTGTGTTGGCTTCTGCGCGGGCTGGTGCGCCCCCACAGGGATCGCACCAGCCCAAGAGCAACGCCGCACCTGTGGGAGCGGGCAAGCCCGCGAAGAAGCCAACACCACACTTACGGCTTAACGCAGCTCAAGCACATCCTGCATGTCGTACAGCCCCGGCTCGCGCCCGTCCAGCCACAGCGCCGCACGCACGGCACCCTTGGCGAAAGTCATGCGGCTGGAGGCCTTGTGGGTGATTTCCAGGCGCTCGCCTTCGGCAGCGAACAACACGGTGTGATCGCCCACCACATCGCCGGCACGCACGGTAGCGAAACCGATGGTTTTGCGATCACGCGCGCCGGTTTGCCCTTCACGGCCATACACGGCCACTTCCTGCAGATCACGGCCCAGCGCATTGGCAACCACTTCACCCATGCGCAGTGCAGTACCCGACGGCGCATCGACCTTGTGCCGGTGGTGCGCCTCGATGATTTCGATATCGACATCATCGCCCAGCACCCGCGCAGCCATATCCAGCAGCTTGAGGCTAAGGTTGACCCCCACGCTGAAGTTGGCGGCGAACACGATTGGAATGTCCTTGCCAGCCTCAGCCAACAACTGCTTCTCTTCGACTGTAAAACCGGTCGTGCCGATGATCATCGCCTTGCCGTGCTTGCGGCAGAACGCGAGGTTTTTCAGGGTCACCGAGGGATGAGTGAAGTCGATCAGTACATCGAACTCGTCGGCAACCTTGGCCAGGTCGTCGGACAACAGCACGCCAATTCGGCCAAGTGCCGCCAGCTCTCCGGCATCAGCCCCGACCAACGAGCTGTCAGGGCGATCGATCGCCGCAGTCAGCCCCGCGCCCGGGGTTTGTTGCACGGCTTCGATGAGGGTTTTGCCCATCCGCCCCGCCGCGCCCATCACTGCAATACGTCGCATAACCTGTTCCTTGTCAGAGATCGCCGAAGAAGCGCTTCACACCATCGAACCAGCCGCTGGCCTTGGGCGAGTGGGAACTGTCACCTTCCAGCGAATCACGCAGCTCTTCGAGCAGCTCGCGCTGACGGCGACTGAGATTGACCGGGGTTTCTACGGCCACACGGCACAGCAGGTCACCCGCACCACCACCACGCACCGGGGCAACACCCTTGCCACGCAGACGGAACTGCTTGCCGGTCTGGGTGCCTTCCGGAATCTTCAGCTTCACGCGACCATCCAGGGTCGGCACTTCCAGCTCGCCACCCAGGGCAGCATCGGTGTAGCTGATCGGCACTTCACAGTACAAATGCTTGCCATCGCGCTGGAAGATTTCGTGCTCACGCACGCTGATCACCACGTACAGGTCGCCAGTCGGGCCACCATGAGTACCGGCCTCGCCCTCACCCGACAGACGGATGCGGTCGCCGGTATCGACACCTGCCGGCACCTTGACCGACAGCGTCTTGTATTCCTCGACACGCCCTTCACCATGGCACGAAGTGCACGGGTCGGTAATGATCTTGCCTTGGCCATGGCAGCGCGGGCAGGTCTGCTGCACCGAGAAGAAGCCTTGCTGCATGCGCACCTGGCCGATGCCGCCACATGTCGGGCAGGTCGACGGGGTCGAACCCTTCTTGGCACCGGAACCGTCGCAAGGCTGGCAGTTGACCAGGGTGGGCACGCGGATACTGACCGTGGTGCCACGCACCGCTTCTTCCAGGTTCAGCTCCAGGGTGTAGCGCAGGTCGCTGCCGCGCTGGGCACCGCCTCGACCACCACCGCGACCACCGCCACCGAAGAAGTCGCTGAACACATCGCCGAAGATGTCGGAGAAATTGGCACCACCAAAGCCGGCACCACCGCCACCCATGCTTGGGTCGACACCTGCATGGCCATACTGGTCGAAGGCCGCACGCTTGCTCGCGTCTGACAGCACTTCGTAGGCCTCGTTGGCCTCCTTGAACTTGTCTTCCGATTCTTTATCGCCCGGGTTGCGGTCCGGGTGGTACTTCATCGCCAAACGGCGGTAAGCCTTCTTGAGGTCCGCTTCAGTGGCGCCGCGCTCGACACCCAGGACCTCATAATAATCACGCTTGGACATAGGTCATTTGCACCTTGTTGGGCGTGTGGCATCTGCGCCACGCCATCAGCACCCGCCCGCTACCCATTAAGAGCCACTGACAGATGCTGTAAAAATTCTCGAATTCCAGATACGCCAACGCGGGAGCAAGCCCCCGCGCGGCGACATCCTACCAGCTCACCGGCAAACGACGGTGAACCGGCCGACAACATGCAGGGATTACTGCTTGTTGTTGTCTTTCACTTCTTCGAACTCGGCGTCAACCACGTCATCGTGCTTGGCTTCCGGCTCGGCCTGCTGCGCGCCACCCTGAGGCTGTTCAGCCGACTGCTCGGCGTACATCTTCTGGGCAACCGGGGCAGAGACCTTGGACAGCTCTTCAACCTTGGCGTCGATGGCAGCCTTGTCGTCGCCTTTGACAGCGGCTTCCAGGGCAACAACGGCGGCCTCGATGGCGGTTTTCTCTTCAGCGGTAACCTTGTCACCTGCGTCAGCGACCATCTTGCGGGTCGAGTGTACCAGCGCGTCACCCTGGTTACGGGCAGCAGCCAGCTCTTCGAACTTGCGGTCTTCCTCGGCGTTGGCCTCGGCGTCACGCACCATACGCTCGATCTCTTCGTCCGACAGGCCGGAGTTGGCCTTGATCACGATCGACTGAGTCTTGCCGGTGGCCTTGTCTTTCGCACCTACGTGCAGGATGCCGTTGGCGTCGATGTCGAAGGTCACTTCGATTTGCGGCACGCCGCGCGGTGCTGGCGGAATGTCAGCCAGGTCGAACTTGCCCAGCGACTTGTTCTGCGCAGCCTGCTTACGCTCACCTTGCAGCACGTGAATGGTCACGGCGCTCTGGTTGTCGTCGGCAGTCGAGAACACCTGCGACTTCTTGGTCGGGATGGTGGTGTTCTTCTCGATCAGCGCGGTCATCACGCCGCCCATGGTTTCGATACCCAGGGTCAGCGGGCTGACGTCCAGCAGCAGGACGTCTTTCACGTCACCGGCCAGTACCGCACCCTGGATGGCAGCACCCATGGCAACGGCTTCGTCCGGGTTGACGTCCTTGCGCGCTTCTTTACCGAAGAAGTCGGCCACTTCTTTCTGCACCAGCGGCATGCGGGTCTGACCACCGACCAGGATCACGTCGTCGATCTTGCTGGCGTCGATGCCGGCGTCTTTCAGGGCGATGCGGCAAGGCTCGATGGTACGCTTGACCAGGTCTTCGACCAGCGACTCCAGCTTGGCGCGGGAGATCTTCACGTTCAGGTGCTTAGGACCGGTGGCATCTGCAGTGATGTACGGCAGGTTGACGTCGGTCGACTGAGCGGACGACAGCTCGATCTTGGCTTTTTCTGCGGCTTCTTTCAGACGCTGCAGGGCCAGAGGATCGTTCTTCAGGTCCATGCCCGACTCTTTCTTGAACTCGTCGACAAGGTAGTCGATCAGGCGCATGTCGAAGTCTTCGCCACCCAGGAAGGTGTCGCCGTTGGTAGCCAGTACTTCGAACTGGTGCTCACCGTCGACTTCGGCGATTTCGATGACCGAAACGTCGAAGGTACCACCACCCAGGTCATAAACGATGACGGTGTGGTCGCCCTTGGCCTTGTCCATGCCGTAAGCCAGTGCAGCGGCAGTCGGCTCGTTGATGATGCGTTTTACGTCCAGGCCAGCGATGCGGCCGGCGTCTTTGGTCGCCTGACGCTGGCTGTCGTTGAAGTAGGCCGGAACGGTGATGACCGCTTCGGTGACTGGCTCGCCGAGGTAGTCTTCGGCGGTCTTCTTCATTTTCTTCAGGACTTCGGCACTGATCTGCGGCGGAGCCATTTCCTTGCCAGCAGCCTCGACCCAGGCGTCACCGTTGTTCGCCTTGACGATCTTGTACGGCACCAGCTTGATGTCTTTCTGCACGACATCTTCTTCGAAGCGGCGGCCAATCAGGCGCTTCACTGCGAACAGGGTGTTGTGCGGGTTGGTGACTGCCTGGCGCTTGGCCGACTGGCCGACCAGGATTTCGCCATCGTTGGCGTAGGCCACGATCGAAGGGGTAGTACGCGCACCTTCGGCGTTTTCGATGACTTTGACGTTACCGTTTTCCAGAATGGAGACGCACGAGTTGGTGGTCCCCAGGTCGATACCGATGATTTTACCCATGTTAACTCTCCCGAAACTTGAATTTGGTAGCAGCGACTACTTTGGCCAACTGCGGTAATACTTGAAGGCTTGACACCTAGATGGGGATGCCCCGAAGGATTTCAAGCCTTTTCATTGATCGAGGGTTGCGCCGCGCTCGGCGCCTTGCTGACCACCACCATGGCGGGGCGCAGCAGGCGGCCGTTCAGCAGGTAACCCTTCTGGAACACGTTCAACACGCTGTTTGGCTCGACCTCGGCGTTTTCCTGCATGGCCATGGCCTGGTGGTGCTCAGGGTTGAACGGCTGGCCGTGCGGGTCGACGGCTTCAAGGTTGTAGCGCTTGAGGGTGTCCTGGAACATCTTCAGGGTCAGCTCGACACCTTCGCGGATCTGCTTGACGTGCTCATCGTCGGCACTGGAGTGAGCCAGGGCCAGTTCCAGGCTGTCGATCACCGGCAGCAAGTCGCTGGAGAACTTCTCCAGGGCGAACTTGTGGGCTTTCTCCACATCCTGCTCGGCACGACGACGTACGTTCTGCAGGTCGGCTACGGCGCGCAGCGCCTGGTCCTTGGCTGCGGCCAGCTGTTCCTCGAGCTCCAGAACACGGGTATCAGCTGCATTGCCTGCACCGGTTTCTTCCACGTTAAGGTCTTTCTCGTTCAGCTGCTCATCAGCCATGGGGTCTCTCCTGCGCAATTTTGTGGACTGCGAGCCAGGCTCGCCTTGGATGTCGGCTATATGGGGCCGGAAAAACCAGGTTCAAGGGGCAAGGTAGTTTTCAAGACTGCAACATAATCTGCGAAGGGGCATTGGCAGGCCTGAAAAAAGTACTGTATAAATAACCAGACCTGATTTCCGGGAGCCGACCCCATGCTGGTGCACCTGTCCATTCACAACTACGCCATCGTCGAGCACCTCGACCTCGAAATCGCCCGTGGCATGTCCGTCATCACTGGCGAGACCGGCGCCGGCAAATCGATCATGCTCGACGCTCTCGGCCTTGCCCTGGGCGACCGTGCCGACAGCGGCGTGGTGCGCCCCGGCACCGACAAGGCAGACATCCTGGCCACCTTCGACCTGGTGGACATTCCCGAAGCGCACACCTGGCTGGCCGAGCGCGACCTGGACAACGAAGGCCTGTGCATCTTGCGCCGGGTGATCACCGCCGAAGGCCGCAGCCGCGGCTACATCAACGGCACGCCCTGCCCGCTCGGCGACCTCAAGGCGCTGGGCGAACTGCTGATCGATATCCACAGCCAGCACGAGCACCAGTCCCTGCTCAAGACCGACACCCACCGTCGCCTGCTTGACGAGTATGCCGGCGCCGTCGACCTGGCCCGCCAGGTACAGCTTGCAGCCAAGCGCTGGAATCAGACCCGCCTGGAGCTGGAGCGCCTCTCCAACTCGGGCGACGAGCAGCGCGCCCGCCACCAGCTGCTCAGTTACCAGCTGGAAGAACTGGACAACCTCGGCCTGGGCGAGCACGAACTGGAGCAGCTGGAACAGGAACACAAGAACCTGACCAGCGCCGAAGCCCTGTTCGGCATCTGCCGCCAGGTCATCGACCAGTGCAGCGAAAGCGATTCGGGCAATGTGCTCAGCGCCCTCACCTCCAGCCTCAACCGCCTGGGTGCCGCCACCAATTCGCCCAAAGCGCTGAGCGAAGCGGCCAACCTGATCGCCAGCGCGCAGATTCAGGTCGAGGAAGCCGTGGGCGAACTCAACCGCTTCCTCGACAACTTCGACGCCGACCCGATACGCCTGCAAGCCCTGGAAGAGCGCCTGGACACCATCTACACCCTGGCGCGCAAACACCGGGTGCACCCCACCGAACTGCCCCACCTGCAACAGCAACTGATGGAGGAGCTGGAAGGCCTTAACGCCAGTGACGAGTCGATCGAGCGGCTGGGCGAAGAGCTTGCCGCCTACGCCCAGCACTATAAAGAGAAGGCGGGCGAACTCAGCGGCCTGCGCCAGCAAGCAGCGCAGCAGCTGGCAGGCGCGGTGGAGCAGGAAATCCAGCGCCTGGGCATGCCTGGCGGGCGCTTCTGCATCGAACTGACAGCGAACGAAGGCACCGAGCTGTCACCCCATGGCCTGGAGCAGATCGAACTGCTGGTCAGTGCCAACCCTGGCCAGCCGCTCAAGGCCCTGGCGAAGGTGGCGTCGGGTGGCGAACTGTCGCGTATCAGCCTGGCGATCCAGGTCATTACCGCGCAGACCTCGCGCATTCCCACCCTGGTGTTCGACGAAGTCGACGTGGGTATTGGCGGGCCAACGGCAGAAATCGTCGGCCAACTGCTGCGGCGCCTGGGCGAACGCGGCCAGGTACTGACCGTGACCCACCTGCCGCAGGTGGCGGCGCAGGGGCATCACCATCTGTTCGTGCACAAGGTGCGCAACAGCGACACCACCCACACCGCCGTGGCTAGCCTTGGCAAGCGTGAGCGCGTGGAAGAAGTGGCGCGGATGCTCGGCGGGATCGACCTGACCAAGGAATCCCTGGCCCATGCACGCAAGATGGTGGTGAGCGGCAAGGCCTGAGCCTTGCTTTTCCAGGACGATTCGCGGGCACAGACAACACATCTTTTAGCCCCAGAAAGCACAAAGGCGACCCGAAGGTCGCCTTTGCTATCCATAACGAAAAACCGTTACTTCTTCTTACGCACGTACAGGACCAGATTGTGGTCCACCAGCTCGAAGCCATGCTCGGCTACGATTTCGCGCTGGCGCTTCTCGATTTCGGCATCCATGAATTCGATGACTTCACTGGTATCCACGTTCACCATGTGGTCGTGGTGACCGCCATCGGCCAGCTCGAACACTGCATGACCGCCGTCGAAGTTGTGGCGAACCACCAGACCCGCCGCCTCGAACTGGGTCAGCACGCGATAGACGGTGGCCAGGCCTACATCCTCGCCAGCCTCCATCAGCGCCTTGTAGACATCCTCTGCACTCATGTGACGCTGCTCGGTAGAGTCGAGCATCTGAAGGATCTTGACTCGAGGCAGGGTCACCTTGAGACCGGCTTTGCGCAATTCGCTATTTTCAACCATGGTCAGCTTTCTCGCCGATGCTGCTTCGCAGCTTCTCTTAATACGGGTATGATCGGGGTTTACGTTGTCCAGCCAAGATAGTGGAAGTCGCCCACCGATGCAAAACACCAAGCTCTTGCTAACCAGCCTCACCCTAGTGGGACTGCTCGCACTCGCCGGTTGCTCGTTTCCCGGGGTTTACAAAATCGACATCCAGCAGGGCAATGTCGTCACGCAAGACATGATAGACCAATTACGCCCGGGAATGACCCGCCGGCAAGTAAGGTTTATCATGGGCAACCCGCTGATTCAGGACACTTTCAACACCAATCGTTGGGATTACCTGTACAGCCTGCAGCCTGGTGGCGGTAAACGTCAGCAAGAACGCATGAGTGTATTTTTCAACGAAAGCGATCAACTGGTCAGCCTGTCTGGCGACTTCATGCCAGGCGTAAGCCGCGATCAGGAAATCCTCGGCGGCAGCAGCGATACCACCGTCAGCCCGGCCACCGAGCCAGGCCAGACCGAACAGCCGGCAGCGCAACCTGAAGAAAAACCGGCCAAGCCTGGTTCGACCGAAGAGTCCATCCAGCGCGAGATCGACACCATCGAGACTACCCCGGTCCCGACCCCGGCACCGCTGGAAACCCGCTAAGCGGGAACATCAGATGCAAAAAAGCCCGGACTTGGTCCGGGCTTTTTTGTTTGCGCCTTATACGTCAGGCATTCAATTGCTTGGCACGCTGGCAGAACGCATCGACCAGCGTATTCGCCGCCTGATTGAATAGCGGGCCCAACGTGGCGCGCACAATCGGCCCGGCGTAATCGAAGGACAGGTCCAGGCTGATCTTGCAGGCTTTTTCACCCAGCGGCTTGAACACCCAAACACCATGCAGCTGGGTGAACGGCCCTTCTTCGAGGTTCATTTCGATGGACTGCCCCGGCACCAGCACGTTACGCGTCACGAAGTGCTGGCTCATGCCACCCTTGGCCACTTCGAGCTTGGCACGCATGTGTGTATCGCTGGTTTCGATCACCGTCGAGGCCGAGCACCACGGCAAAAACTCAGGGTAGCTGGCCACATCATTGACCAGATCGTAAAGCGCCTGGGCGGGGTATGGCAGCAGGGCGGAGCGTTGAATATGGGTAGTCATCCAGGCGTCACTTCCAAGGCTGGGTGGCGGCGCTTCGCAGCGTGCCGAAAACAGGTTCTGTGCGTATGACAGGGTTTGTATTGTCCGGTATTCATTCCAGTGGCTCAAGCACACCGAAATCCCATAGCGGACGACGCGCGGACTTGCCTATAATGCCGCCCCTATGGCTAAGCAAAAAAAACATCCGACCGGGACCATCGCGCAAAACAAGAAAGCGCGACACGATTACTTCATCGAACACAAGTTCGAGGCCGGGCTGGTCCTGTCCGGCTGGGAAGTAAAAAGCCTGCGAGCCGGCAAGGCGCACCTGACTGACAGCTACGTGCTGCTCAAGGACGGTGAGGCCTGGCTGTTCGGCAGCCACATCACCCCGCTGACCACGGCCAGCACCCACGTCATCGCCGACCCTACACGCACCCGCAAGCTGCTGCTGAACAAGCGCGAGCTCGAGCGCGTGGAAGCGGCCGTGGCGCAAAAAGGCTACACCTGTGTGGCTTTGGCGCTGTACTGGAGCAAGCACCTGATCAAGTGCGAAATCGCACTGGGCAAGGGCAAGAAGGAATTCGACAAGCGCGACACCATGCGCGAACGCGATTCCAACCGCGAGCTGCAGCGGGCTGTGCGGAACAAGGGCAAGGAAGAGTAACTACTCTTCAACCTGTTCCGGCCTCTTCGCGGGCAAGCCCGCTCCCACAGGAATGGCACCAGATTCAAGCCCGGCGCCTATCCTGTGGGAGCGGGCTTGCCCGCGAAGAGGCCGGTACTGCCCATAAAAGCCTCAGCGCCCGCTGCGCCGCTCTGCCCGCGCCACCCGCTGGGCTTCTTCGTGCGCCTCATGCAGCACCTCCTGCACATACAAAATGTGCCGGCTGGACACCTCCCGCGCATCCTCCGCCCTGCCCTCGACAATCGCCAGGTACAGTTCCCGGTGCTGGCTGATCAGCATGTCCCGGGTTTCGGTGCGCTGCTGGTACATGCCGCCGATGTTGGTCACCACGTTGCGCTTGAGCAGGTCGAACAGCCCCCGGATGGTGTGCAGCAACACCGCGTTATGACTGGCCTCGGCGATCGCCAGGTGGAAGCGCGCATCAGCCGCGCCCTCTTCCGCACGGGTCACCTCATCGACCCTGGCATAGCAGTCCTGCAGCGCATCGAAGGCCGCCTTCAACCGTGCCCGGTCCGGCTCGGTGGCACGCTGGGCAGCGTAATAGGCGCAGGACGCCTCCAGGGTATGGCGGAACTCGAGCAGGTCACGCTGCGCTTCGGCACTGTGCTCGAGCAGCTGCAGCAACGGGTCGCTGAAGGTGGACCCCAACGACTCCGCCACAAAATTGCCCCCGCCCTGACGGCTGACCAGCAGCCCCTTGGCCACCAGCTTCTGGATCGCCTCACGCAGTGACGGGCGGGACACACCAAACTGCTCGGCCAGGACGCGCTCGGCCGGCAGCCGCTGCCCCGAGGTCAGCGTGCCTTCCAGAATCATCCCTTCCAGCCGATCGACAATGTCGTCGGACAGGCGCCGTTGGCGTACCTGATCAAAAACCATCACATGCTCTCCACAAACCCCCGGCAAATTTCAGGGGGTGCCTATTCTCGCCGATCCAGGCCACGCAAACACCCATCAAGCCGCGATTTTCCCAGCACATCAGATGCCCGCTCATCGGTACGCGACCAAAGTTTTGCACAGGACAAATTGACACACCCACGGCAGCGCTTTTAACCTAGCGTCCAGCCATTGTAAATTGGTCTTACCAATTATCCAATGCCAGTGCCTGACCAACAACAATTAGGGGCCACCCCATATGCAAACCTGGCAACAACTCTATAGCCCGCTTGGTAGTCTTGGCCTGTCCGCACTGGCGGCGGTCATCCCTATCGTGTTCTTCTTCCTGGCCCTCGCCGTGTTCCGCCTCAAGGGCCACGTAGCGGGCAGCATCACCCTCGCGCTGTCGATCCTGGTGGCGATCTTCGCCTTCCAGATGCCTGTCGACATGGCCCTCGCCGCCGCGGGTTACGGCTTCCTCTATGGCCTCTGGCCAATTGCCTGGATCATCGTTGCCGCGGTGTTCCTGTACAAACTCACGGTCAAGAGCGGCCAGTTCGAAGTGATCCGCAGCTCGGTGCTGTCGATTACCGACGACCAGCGCCTGCAAGTGCTGTTGATCGGCTTCTGCTTCGGCGCCTTCCTCGAAGGTGCGGCAGGCTTTGGCGCACCGGTGGCCATCACTGCCGCACTGCTGGTGGGCCTGGGCTTCAACCCGCTGTACGCTGCCGGCCTGTGCCTGATCGCCAACACCGCGCCAGTGGCCTTCGGCGCCCTGGGCATCCCGATCATCGTGGCCGGCCAGGTCACCGGTATCGACGCCTTCCACATCGGCGCCATGACCGGCCGCCAGCTGCCGCTGCTGTCGCTGTTCGTGCCGTTCTGGCTGGTGTTCATGATGGACGGCCTGCGTGGCGTGAAGGAAACCTGGCCTGCCGCCCTGGTCGCCGGCCTGAGCTTTGCCGTCACCCAGTACTTCACCTCGAACTTCATCGGCCCGGAACTGCCAGACATCACCTCGGCACTGGCCAGCCTGATCTGCCTTACCCTGTTCCTGAAAGTCTGGCAGCCCAAGCGTGCGTTCAGCGAGGCCAAAGGCAGTGTCGGCGCAGCCGTTGTGCAGCCAAGCGGCAGCCAGCCTAGCCCGTACAGCTTTGGCGAGATCTTCAAGGCCTGGTCGCCGTTCCTGATCCTCACCGTGCTGGTCACCATCTGGACCCTGAAGCCGTTCAAGGCGGCTTTCGCGCCGGGCGGCGCGATGTACAACTTCGTGTTCAACTTCGCCATCCCGCACCTCGACCAGCTGGTGATCAAGACCGCACCGATCGTTGCCGCGCCGACCGCCATGCCGGCGGTGTTCAAGCTCGACCCGATCTCCGCCACCGGCACCGCGATCTTCCTTTCGGCGCTGATCTCGATGGCGGTGCTGAAGATCAACTTCAAAACTGGTCTTACCACTTTCAAAGAAACCTTCTGGGAACTGCGCTGGCCGATTCTGTCGATCGGCATGGTGTTGGCCTTCGCCTTCGTCACCAACTACTCGGGCATGTCCTCGACCATGGCCCTGGTGCTGGCCGGTACCGGCGCCGCGTTCCCGTTCTTCTCGCCGTTCCTCGGCTGGCTGGGCGTGTTCCTGACCGGCTCGGACACCTCGTCCAACGCCCTGTTCAGCTCGCTGCAGGCCACCACCGCGCACCAGATCGGGGTCAACGACACCCTGCTGGTGGCGGCCAACACCAGCGGCGGCGTAACCGGCAAGATGATCTCGCCGCAATCGATCGCCGTGGCCTGCGCCGCTACCGGCCTGGTCGGCAAGGAATCCGACCTGTTCCGCTTCACCGTCAAGCACAGCCTGTTCTTCGCCACCATCGTCGGCCTGATCACCCTGGTCCAGGCTTACTGGCTGACCGGCATGCTGGTTCATCACTAAAGTGAAAGGGGCCGGGCGCCGTCGCGCGCCCGGCACTCCCACAAGCAACGCTGCGAGAATCCATGATCATTTCTGCCTCTACCGACTATCGCGCCGCGGCCCAACGCAAGCTGCCCCCCTTCCTGTTCCACTACGCTGACGGCGGCGCCTACGCCGAGCACACCCTGCGCCACAACGTCTCGGACCTGGCCGGCATCGCCCTGCGCCAGCGCGTGCTGAACAACATGTCCGAGCTCAGCCTGGAAACCAAGCTGTTCGACGAAACCCTGAGCATGCCGGTGGCCTTGGCCCCGGTCGGCCTCACCGGCATGTACGCCCGCCGTGGCGAAGTGCAGGCCGCACGCGCAGCGGCGGCCCATGGCATCCCGTTCACCATGTCGACTGTGTCGGTGTGCCCGATCGAAGAAGTGGCACCCGCCATCAACCGGCCGATGTGGTTCCAGCTGTATGTACTCAAGGACCGCGGCTTCATGCGCAATGCCCTGGAGCGCGCCAAGGCCGCCGGCGTCAAGACCCTGGTGTTCACCGTGGACATGCCCGTACCCGGTGCCCGCTACCGCGACGCCCACTCTGGCATGAGCGGCAAGAACGGCCCGCTGCGCCGCGTGCTGCAAGCCATGACCCACCCCGAGTGGGCATGGGATGTGGGCGTGATGGGCCGCCCGCATGACTTGGGCAACATCTCCAAATACCGTGGCAACCCCACCGGCCTTGCCGACTACATCGGCTGGCTGGGCAACAACTTCGACCCGTCCATTTCCTGGAAAGACCTGGAGTGGATCCGCGAGTTCTGGGACGGCCCGATGATCATCAAGGGCATTCTCGATGCCGATGACGCCCGCGATGCGGTCAAGTTCGGTGCCGACGGTATCGTGGTGTCCAACCACGGCGGCCGCCAGCTCGACGGCGTGCTGTCCAGCGCCCGTGCCCTGCCGGCCATTGCCGACGCGGTCAAAGGCGACCTGAAGATTCTGGCCGACTCGGGCATTCGCAGCGGCCTGGACGTGGTGCGCATGATCGCCCTGGGTGCCGACACCGTACTGATCGGCCGCGCCTTCCTTTACGCCCTTGCCGTGCATGGCCAGGCCGGCGTGAAAAACCTGCTTGAGCTGTTCGAAAAGGAAATGCGCGTGGCCATGGTGCTGACCGGTGCCAAGTCGATCAGCGAGATCACCCGCGACTCGCTGGTACGCGAACTGGGCGCCTGAACGCCTGCAAGAACCACCGCCTGAATGACCCGGGGCATGTAGCGCACAGACGCCACAGCCCCGCGAGGAGACTGCATGAGCCTGCCCGCCGCGTTCCTGCGTGATGCCGAGCGCCTGATCCCCGCCGAACGCCGCTTCGACGACCCCACCTCCACCCTGGCCTTCGGCACCGACGCCAGCTTCTACCGCTTGATCCCCAAGCTGGTGGTGCGCGTCGAGTCCGAGGACGAAGTGGTCGGCCTGATCAAACTGGCCCAGCGCGAGCGGGTGCCGGTCACCTTCCGCGCTGCCGGCACCAGCCTGTCTGGCCAGGCCATCAGCGACTCGGTGCTGATCGTGCTCGGCGATAACTGGAACGGCCGCGAAATTCGTCGCCAGGGCGAGCAGATTCGCCTGCAACCCGGCGTGATCGGCGCCCAGGCCAACGCCTGGCTGGCCCCCTTCGGGCGCAAGATCGGCCCCGACCCGGCCTCGATCAACGCCTGCAAGATCGGCGGCATCGTCGCCAACAACGCCAGTGGCATGTGCTGCGGCACCGCGCAGAACACCTACCACACCCTGGCGGGCCTGCGCCTGGTGCTGGCCGACGGCACCCGCCTGGACAGCGAAGACCCGGCCAGCGTCGCCGCCTTCGAAAGCAGCCACGCCGAGCTGCTGGAAGCACTGGCCCGCCTGGGCCGCGAAACCCGCGCCAACACCGCGCTGGCCGAGCGCATCCGGCACAAATACCGGCTGAAGAACACCACGGGCCTGTCACTGAACGCACTGGTGGACTACGACCAGCCGCTGGACATCCTGCAGCACCTGCTGGTCGGCTCCGAAGGCACGCTGGGCTTCATCAGCGCCGTCACGTACGACACCGTGCCCGACCACCCGCACAAGGCCAGCGCCCTGCTGGTGTTCCCCAGCGTTGAAAGCTGCTGCCGCGCGGTACCCGTGCTCAAGCAGCAGCCGGTCTCGGCCGTAGAACTGCTCGACCGCCGCAGCCTGCGCTCGGTGCAGAACATGCCCGGCATGCCGCTGTGGGTAAAAGGCCTGTCGGACAATGCCTGCGCCCTGCTGATCGAATCCCGCGCCGCCAGCCAGAGCCTGCTGCACGAGCAACTGCAGCAGATCATGGCCTCGATCGCCGACTTCCCCCTGGAACAGCAGGTGGACTTCAGCGAAGACCCGGCCGTGTACAACCAGCTGTGGAAAATCCGCAAGGACACCTTCCCCGCCGTCGGCGCTGTGCGCCAGACCGGCACCACGGTCATCATCGAAGACGTGACCTTCCCCGTCGAGCAACTGGCCGAAGGCGTCAACCGCCTGATCCAGCTGTTCGACAAGCATCACTATGACGAAGCGATCATTTTCGGCCATGCGCTGGAAGGCAACCTGCACTTCGTCTTTACCCAGGGGTTCAACAGCGCCGAAGAAGTCGCCCGTTACCAGGCGTTCATGGACGACGTGGCGCAGCTGGTGGCGGTGGAGTTTGGCGGCTCGCTCAAGGCCGAGCACGGCACCGGGCGCAACATGGCGCCCTTCGTGGAGCTGGAGTGGGGGCACGACGCCTACCAGCTGATGTGGAAGCTCAAGCGCCTGCTCGACCCCAACGGCATCCTCAACCCCGACGTGGTGTTGAGCGAAGACCCGGATATCCACCTGAAAAACCTCAAGCCGCTGCCTGCCGCCGACAAAATCGTCGACAAGTGCATCGAGTGCGGCTTCTGCGAACCGGTGTGCCCGTCCAAGGACCTGACCCTCAGCCCGCGCCAGCGCATCGTCATGTGGCGTGACATCCAGGCCAAGCAACGCGCTGGCATCGATACCCGTGAACTGATGCAAAGCTACCAGTACCAGGGCATCGACACCTGCGCCGCTACCGGCCTGTGCGCCCAGCGCTGCCCGGTCGGCATCAACACCGGCGAGCTGGTGAAGAAACTGCGCAGCCAGGCCGCCGACCACGCTAAAACCGCCGATTGGCTGGCCGAGCATTTCCACACTGCCCTAAGCGGTGCGCGCCTGACCCTGACCGCCGCCAACACCGCACGCAAGCTGCTAGGCGCCCCGCGCCTGGGCCGCCTGAGCGCCTCGCTGAGCAAAGCCAGCAAAGGCCGCCTGCCCCAATGGACCCCGGCCATGCCGCAACCGCTTCGCCCGCTGGCCTTCGGCGCCACCAGCAACGACGCCCGCCCCCGCGTGGTGTACCTGGCCGCCTGCGTTTCCCGGGTAATGGGCCCGGCCTATGCCGACCGCGAGCAAAGCTCGCTGCTGGACAAAACCCGCGCCCTGCTGGAAAAGGCCGGTTACCAGGTGGTGTTCCCCGACAACGCCGACAGCCTGTGCTGCGGCCAACCGTTCGCCTCCAAGGGCTACCCCGAGCAGGCCGAACACAAACGCCAGGAGCTGATCACCGCCCTGCTGCACGCCAGCCGCGGCGGCCTCGACCCGATCTATTGCGACACAAGCCCCTGCACCCTGCGCCTGGTGCAGGACCTGAGCGACACCCGGCTGGACCTGTACGACCCCGTGCGCTTCATCCGCACCCACCTGCTCGACCGACTGGAGTTCACCCCCCAGGACGAACCGGTAGCTGTGCACGTGACCTGCAGCACCCAGCACCTGGGCGAAAGCCAGGCCTTGATCGACCTGGCGCGGCGTTGCAGCAAACAGGTGGTGATCCCGGAAGGTATTCATTGCTGCGGGTTTGCCGGTGACAAAGGCTTTACCACCCCCGAGCTGAACGCCCACTCGTTGCGCAGCCTGAAGGACGCCGTGCAGTATTGCAGCGAAGGTATTTCCACCAGCCGCACCTGCGAGATAGGCCTGTCGAGCCACAGCGGCATCGACTACCACGGCCTGGTCTACCTGGTAGACCGCGTCACCCGGCCACGCAGCCTCTAACGCGTTGATATAGGTGGGGAGCGCTGCGTAGGAGCGGGTTTACCCGCGAAGAGGCCGGTCCTGCTGGCCAATCCCCACCCACTGTCCACCGCAGCCACCACCGCATTCGCGGGTAAACCCGCTCCTACGCAGATTGGTGGTGCCCACACATCGGTGGGTGTACACAGCCCGCCGTATGCGCGGTAAACCCGCGAACACCGGCAACGCCGGTGCCATCCCTACTTCAATATCGCCCCGCCACCATCCCGATGGAACCCCCGCCAATCCCCCGCAGTCCACCTTACAGGCCCACCTTCCAGAGGCCCCAGAGGAGACACCCATGAAAGGTACCGCACTTTCGGCCCTGTTCGCGGCCGCCACCCTGCTGGCTTCGCCGGTGTTCGCCGCCGATGACCTCTGCGCCGCCAACCTGCAAAAGATCGACGACACCATGGCTACCGCCGGCGCCACCGCCGAAGGCCTGGACAAAGCCATCACCGAGCACGTCGACAAAGCCAAGGCCGCCCAGGCCTCGGGCGACACCAAGGAATGCATTGCCATTACCAGCAAAGTCCTGGAGCGCCTGGAAAAAACCGAGAAAGGCAGCGGTAGCAGCAGCGGCGGCGCGTGAGCCCAAAAGCGGGCGACTGGACCGGCTGTCGACGTCGCCCGCGCAATGGCGTATACTCCGTCTCACGTACCGTAAGGTGCGGTAGCGTAACGCTAGCGTGGGGCCGATTAGGATTCGACGCCGGTAGCGAAACTCTAGGTGCATGCCGAGTTGGTAACAGAACTCGTAAATCCACTGTTGCAACTTTTATAGTTGCCAATGACGAAAACTACGGCGCGGAGTACAAGCTGGCTGCGTAAGCAGTCCTCTTGACCCGTTGCTTCTGGTAGCTTCGGCTCCAGCAATCACTAGGGGATGCCTGTAAACCCGAACTGATTGTCATACAGAACAGGATCGTCGCGTAGCACGTTGTGGGCGAAGTGACTAAAACTTACACAACTCATCCAAAGCACCCTGCCCGTCGGGCGGCTGCGGATTAAATCAGTAGACACGGCTAAGCATGTAGTACCGACAGCGGAGTACTGGCGGACGGGGGTTCAAATCCCCCCGGCTCCACCAAATCCAAAGAAGAAGACGCCCTCGGGCGTCTTTTTTTGTGCCTGGAATTTGGGCGCTGCGGGTCGAAAAATCGGATTTAACCCCTTTCTTGTAGGGCGTTTCCCAAAGATACTGCCTGCGCCTGTTTTCCGTTGCGGTCATTTTTTCAGGGTTTTAGTCTCGGTGGGTCGTTGCTCATCAACGACCGGCTTTGACAGGCCGCAACGATACACAGCGCGCATAACCGTTCATGGCGGTTGTGCATGGGGCACGCTTGCGTGCGCCGGTTTCTGTGTTCGCCGGTCTGTCAACCCATGCACAGCTGCCACCATTCCGTTTGACAGCGGGTTGGCGGTGGCCCCTATCGAGAACACAGTAAAATGCTAAAGATCGTTCCTGACCCGCCTCACCACCTCCACTCCCTGGAAGACACGATCATGATGGCCTCGGACTACGCGCTCTGTGCAGAAGCCGTAGCCCAGCAGGCAATACTGATGCAGCCCAAGTCACCCGCATCGGTTTTGATCATGGCCTCGATGCACGAGCTTGAAACCCTGCGGCGGCTACTCGAATCCGCGCTGACGCAAATACAGCAAACAACCAACCCGCAACCGATGCATTGATTCGCATACCGAGCGGAAAAACTGTGGAAGCCCGGCTTACCGGCGCATCAGCACAACCAGGGAAACTGAACAATGACAACCGAAGACACCCAATGCACAGTCGGTAAAACCATCTTCTTTCAAGGTGAAAACCAGACCCACCCACTGTTCCGCATCGAAGCAGGCATTCCTTGCCAAAACGCCCGCGAACAGGCCTCGGAACTGATGGGCTATGCGCGGGACCTGACCATCGACGGACTGATGGAAGACAAGCCCAAACTGATCTGGGCGGCGCACTACCTCTGTGCTTTGGGCAAAGCGCTACTGGATGATGCCGAACTCGGCATGATGCGTTGAATCACGCACCGCGATGCTTAAAGGGGTCATCGTCAGCCGCTTGGCCCCTTTTACGCCACACGATCAACGCCGAGGGATGCGGTCTTTCTCAGCAACCGTCGCATTTATGCGCCGCAGCATCGCCATCAACCCACCATGCAATCCGGTGCGCCTCGGCTTACGTCCCGCCAGTTGCTGCTGGATGAGCGCTCCCGGTCCGTTGTAGATCTCTTCGAATGTACCGTCACGGTTCATGCGAATGCCCAGGTAATAATCAGGCACATGGTGTACCGGGAAAGTCAGGCTCGTGCCAAAGGTGGTCTTGATCTGAACATTTCGCCCTCGTAGCAGACCGCATCAGGGAGCTTCGTCAGCCCTTCGTTCTGCGTCAACTTGTAAGCTAGGCTGGCAACCACTTCCTCACTATCACCGACTAAACGGCCATCCAGAGTGAACGGTTTGCCAGGGTAGGTCGACTGCAACTGGGAGACGGCTGCGAGCAGCCCTTCAGATGCCTTTTGGATTTTCGCCTCGGTCTTCAGGTCAATCAAATCTCGCGATGCTCGCATAGCCTTGCCCTATGACCGGCTACATCAGAATCTTGTTTTCACTTCAATAACCTTGCCATGCAAGCAGTATCATTGAACTGCCAGCCCTGTTTGCGAGCCCAAAGCCCCGCCAATGGTTTGCTCGAGCTGAGATTGGCAGCTTCACGCCAGATTGAGAACCAATTGCTAGTCACCCTTGCTTCTCGGCCATAGAGCTCATTTCGTCTTTATAGCTTCGACGTCATAGTAGGAGCCATCTTTAATCACACAATAAAATACTATAGGTTCAGTTCCCCCTCCAAAACTATGAAACGCCGCATTTACTTTTAACCGTTCGACAGCGCCATCGCGCTCCTCGCTATCTACGATCCATTCTCTGACCGTGTTCGTCGACTGGATGGAGCCTGCACCGGAAACTCGTCTCTGCAAATCTTGTATGCATGCATTTACGAGCTCATTTCTTGCCTTGGGTCTGTAAGCGTCGCTAAGCCGTATGACGCAGTCCTGGGTCTTCAAAATAATTTCAGCACGCTCCTTTGAGCCCAGCTCTTTGGAATCCATCATCGTTGCAAGTTGGGTACTCAACGAGTCCTTCATCGATGCACTGAAATCTACCCCTTTAGACTTGGTCGCATCCGCATACTGAAAAGCGCCTTTGAATGCGGCGGTTACATCTGCCGAATACCCAAGGCCACATGCCTTAATCGCCTGATCAACTGGTGCAACAGATCGATAGGGAGAAAGGCCTGAACAAGCTGACAAGAACACAGCGGAAAGCAACCAGATATGACTACGCATTAACAATTTCTCCACCCCCAAATAATGGCACTAAGCCACTATACCACTTATTCGACGTATAGGTTTGGCCAGAGTGGCAGGCGCCACTTGCGAGCATCCACCCAACGCGAAAATGTCATTAATAGTAGGGCTGAGCTAACTGAGCGCTGACAGCTGGGAACACCTTGGGCATGCGGCTTGGCTTCATGAACACCGATGAGCTTGGTATTGCAACGTACTGGCCATGCGGCTGCTGAATCATCATTTAGAAAAGCCGTGAGGTTTCCACTGCCATCAGCGCATAGGAAGGCCCGACGACCGGGCCTGAGAGCCCCCCGACGATAGTGGCAGCATGCCTCTAGCTATTTTGTTAAATTCGGCAACACGCCATAGGGACATAGCCAGCAATGGACAAGAAATCACTTTCCGAGCGGGACATCTGCAGCAAATACATCGCTCCAGCCATCCAGCACGCTGGGTGGGACATGCACAAACAGGTGCGTGAAGAGGTCAGCTTCACCAAAGGCCGGATTATGGTCCGTGGCAAGCTTCACAGCCGGGGCGAAGCACGCCGTGCAGACTTCATCCTCTACCACCAAGCCAACCTGCCTATCGCTGTGATCGAGGCGAAGGATAACAAGCACTCCGTTGGCTCCGGCATGCAGCAAGCGCTTGGCTATGCAGAGGCGTTGGATGTGCCGTTCGTGTTCTCCAGCAATGGCGATGGTTTTCTCTTTCATGATCGCAGTGGGACAGACAGCAAGGTCGAAACTGAACTCTCCTTGGATCAGTTCCCTAGTCCTGCCGAACTTTGGCACCGCTACTGCCAATGGAAGGGGTTGGACAATGCTGTTCAACACAAGATAGAAGCGCCCTACTACGACGACGGCTCCGGACGTATGCCGCGCTATTACCAAATGAACGCCATCAACCGCACCGTTGAGGCGGTAGCGCGCGGGCAAGACCGCGTTCTGCTGGTAATGGCAACTGGCACCGGAAAAACCTACACCGCCTTTCAAATCATCTGGCGACTGTGGAAATCGAAACAGAAAAAAAGAATCCTGTTCCTTGCCGACCGCAACATCCTGGTCGACCAGACAAAGAACAACGACTTTAAGCCCTTCGGCCAGGCGATGACCAAAATCGCCAGACGCCAGATAGACACCTCCTACGAAATCTACCTGTCGCTCTATCAGGCGGTGACTGGTGCTGAAGAAGAGATGAACGTCTACAAGCAGTTCTCCCGCGACTTCTTCGACTTGATCGTGATCGACGAATGCCACCGTGGCAGCGCCGCCGAGGACTCCGCCTGGCGCGAGATTCTTGGCTACTTCTCCAACGCCACCCATGTCGGCCTCACCGCAACACCGAAGGAAACCAAAGAGGTGTCCAGCATCACCTACTTCGGTGAGCCGGTGTACAGCTACACCCTCAAACAGGGCATCGAGGACGGTTTTCTCGCGCCCTATAAAGTGGTGCGGATCGACTTCGACAAAGACCTACAAGGCTGGCGCCCCCCCAAGGGTATGCTCGACAAGAATGGCGAGCTGATCGAAGACCGCATCTACAACCTCAAGGACATGGATCGCACTCTGGTCATCGAAACGCGCACCCAACTGGTGGCGCAGAAGGTCACCGAGTTCCTCAAGGCCTCCGACCCGTTCCAGAAAACCATCGTCTTCTGCGACGATATCAATCACGCCGAGCGTATGCGCCAGGCCTTGGTCAACCTGAACCCCGAGCGCGTGGCTGAGAACCGCAAGTACGTCATGCGCATCACCGGCGATGATCAGGAAGGCAAGGCCGAGCTGGATAACTTCATCAACCCGGAAGAGCGCTACCCGGTCATCGCCACCACCAGCAAGCTGATGACCACCGGTGTCGATGCGCAGACTTGCAAGCTGATCGTGCTCGACCAGCACATCAAGTCGATGACCGAGTTCAAGCAGATCATCGGCCGTGGCACCCGCATCAATGAAGATTTCGGCAAATACTGGTTCACCATTATGGACTTCAAGAAGGCCACCGAGCTTTTTGCCGACCCAGCTTTCGACGGAGACCCAGTGGTGGTCTACGCCCCCGAAGGCAACGAGCTACCAGTCCCGCCCGACGATTTACTTGAAGGCGATGGCATCAGCGCAGGGAGTGATGGAGAAAGCGATGATTTGGATTTTACCGGCGAGGAAGACGGCAAGAAGCTCATCAAATACGTCATCGACAGCATCCCGATCTATGTCATCGCCGAGCGTGTCCAGTACTACGGGCCGGATGGCCGACTGATCACCGAATCGCTGCACGACTACACCCGTACCTGCGTGCAAAAACAGTTCGCCTCGCTGGACGACTTTCTGCGCCATTGGAGTGATGCCGAGCAGAAAAAGGTCATCATCGACGAAATGGCAGCCCAAGGCGTGATGTGGGAAGCCCTGGCCGAAGAAGTGGAAAAGAAACAGGGCAAGCCACTCGATCCGTTTGACTTGATCTGCCACGTCGCGTTCGACCAACCGCCGCTGTCGCGTAAAGAACGCGCCGAACAAGTGAAAAAGCGTAACTACTTCGCCAAATACTCCGGTGCAGCGCGCCAGGTGCTGGAAGCGCTGCTGGATAAATACGCCGACACCGGCATTGAGCACATCGAGGACATCAAAATCCTCCAGCTCGATCCCTTTAACCAGCTCGGTGCACCCATCGAACTGGTTAAAGCCTTTGGCGGCAAAGCTGGCTACAACAAAGCTATCCATGAACTGGAAGACGCGCTGTACGCCAGTTAATCCGCTCTACCCGTTGGTTGGGCAACGGCGGAGCCTTGTCCACCTAAGCAGCCAACTCCATTACAATCCCCCGCTTTGCCACACCGATTGAGAATTCGTTATGTCCATCAGCTCCACCATCAAGTCCATCCAGGACATCATGCGCAAAGACGTCGGCGTCGATGGCGACGCCCAGCGCATTGGCCAGCTGGTCTGGCTGCTGTTCCTCAAGATCTTCGATGACCGCGAGCTGGAATGGGAACTGATGGACGACAACTACAAGTCGCCCATCCCCGACAGCTGCCGCTGGCGCACCTGGGCGGCCGACCCGGAAGGCATGACCGGCGATGCGCTGAAGGACTTTATCGACAACAACCTGTTCCCGCAGCTGCAGAACCTGCACGAATACAGCAACACACCCTCGGCCTTTGTGGTGCGCAGCGTGTTTGAAGACGCCTACAACTACATGAAATCCGGCCAGCTGCTGCGCCAGGTGATCAACAAGATTCAGGAAGGCGTGGACTTCAACAGGGCCCAGGAACGCCACGAGTTCGGCAACCTCTATGAACAATTGCTGCGCGACCTGCAGAACGCCGGCAACGCCGGTGAGTTCTACACACCTCGACCAGTCACCGAATTTATGGTGCGCATGGTTGATCCCAAGCTGGCTGAAAAGGTCATGGACCCGGCCTGCGGCACCGGCGGCTTTCTCACCTGCGCCATCGAGCACAAGCGCAGACGCTATGTAAAAACCGCCGAAGACGAACGCACCTTGCAGGCCAGCATTTTTGGCGTGGAGAAAAAACCGCTGCCGCACCTGCTGGCCACCACCAACATGATCCTGCATGGCATCGAAGTGCCCAGCCAGATCCGTCACGACAACACCCTGAGCAAACCGCTGATCAGCTGGGGCCCAAGCGAGCGCGTGCATTGTATCGTCGCCAACCCGCCGTTCGGCGGCATGGAAGAAGACGGTATCGAAACAAATTTTCCTGCCGCTTTCCGCACCCGGGAAACCGCCGATTTGTTCTTGGTATTGATTATGCAGCTGCTCAAAGATGGTGGCCGCGCCGCAGTGGTACTGCCCGATGGCTTCCTTTTTGGCGAAGGCATCAAAAGCCGCATCAAGGAAAAGCTGCTCACCGAGTGTAACCTGCACACCATCGTTCGCTTGCCCAATGGCGTGTTCAACCCCTACACCGGCATCAAGACCAACCTGCTGTTCTTCACCAAAGGCACACCGACCAAACAGGTGTGGTTCTACGAGCACCAATACCCGGCAGGCGTTAAAAACTACTCGAAAACCCGCCCCATGCGCATCGAAGAGTTTGCCGTGGAAGAAGCCTGGTGGGGCAGCGAGGCCGATGGCTTTGCTGCTCGCGCGGAGAACGCATTTGCCTGGCAAGTCAGCGTCGAAGAGCTGCAAGCGCGCAACTGGAACCTGGACTGCAAAAACCCGCATACCGGCGAGCAGGTCAGCCACGACCCGGACGAACTACTGCGCAACTACGCCAGCGTGCAAGACGAAATCAGCGATCTACGCGATCAGCTTAAAGCGGTATTGGCCGAAGCCCTGAGGCGCAAGGTATGACGGCGCTACTCATCGACAACCTGCCGCTGCTGGCCGGTGCACCCAATGGCATCAGAAAGTTGCGCGAGCTGATTCTGGAACTGGCGGTGCGCGGTAAGTTGGTACCGCAAGAGCCTAATGATGAGCCGGCCAGTGAGTTGCTAGCGCGAATTGCCTTAGAGAGTGCACAGCTAGTGGCGGGGGGTAAGGCAAAGAAAGGAAATGTTAAAGCTGGCGTAGTAGCGCAAGGTCTAGACAGCGCTGAACTACCCACAACTTGGATATGGACATCGTTCGATGATCTAATAAATCCAGAATACCCAATCGCTTATGGGGTCCTTGTACCGGGGCCTGATGTAGCAGATGGAGTTCCTTTTGTTCGAATTGCTGATCTTGATTTGGTGGCACCGCCACATAAGCCCGAAAAGTCAATAAGCCCAGAAGTTGACCGCCAATATGAACGGACTCGCATTCGCGGCGGCGAAATTCTTATGGGGGTAGTTGGCAGCATCGGGAAACTGGGTATTGCTCCTGAAAGCTGGGCCGGCGCCAACATTGCCAGAGCTATTTGCCGTGTAGTCCCCAGTGTGCATGTCTCGAAGGACTACATAATTTGGTTGCTACAAAGTGACCTTATGCGAAAGCAGTTCTTGGGAGATACTCGAACCCTCGCCCAGCCAACATTAAATGTTGGCCTGATTCGTAGTGCCGCGGCACCTCTGCCTCCCCTCGCCGAACAACACCGCATCGTTGCCAAAGTCGAAGAACTAATGGCCCTATGCGACCGCTTGGAAGCCCAGCAGGCCGACGCCGAGTCCGCCCACGTCCAACTGGTGCAGGCGATGCTCGACAGCCTGACCCAAGCCATCGACGCCGCCGACTTCGCGACCAGTTGGCAGCGCCTAGCCGAGCACTTTCACACCCTGTTCACAAACGAGTTTGCCATCGACGCCCTCAAGAAAACCCTCTTGCAACTTGCCGTGATGGGAAAGCTTGTCCCGCAAGACGTTACTGACGAATCCGCCAGCGAACTGTTAAAACGCATCGAGGGAGAAAAACAGCGGTTGGTGAACGAAGGATTGATGAAAAAACAAAAGCCATTGGTGGAAAGTACAAGCGGGCAAATCAAACCCGCACTGCCTTCTTCGTGGAAATGGGTACCTCTTTTAGACATAACAACGGGTATGGATTCTGGATGGAGCCCTGCATGTCTTGGTAATAGTTCGCCTTCTGATGATGTGTGGGGGGTCCTCAAAACAACAGCAGTTCAGGTAATGAGCTATCTACAACACGAAAATAAAGAGCTACCTAGCCACCTTGAACCTCGCCCTGAGGCAGAGACTAAGGTCGGTGATATACTATTCACTCGGGCTGGCCCTATGAACCGCGTGGGAATTTCTTGCCTCGTTGAAAGTACGCGCCCGAAATTAATGATTTCCGACAAGATCATCAGGTTTCATCCTGTTGAGCTGGGTGTTTATGGAAGGTTTGTCGCTCTTTGCTTGAACGCTGGAGAAACTGCCAAATATCTCGAACAGGCCAAGTCCGGCATGGCTGCAAGTCAGGTCAATATCTCGCAAGAAAAGCTGAGATTGGCTCCGATCCCGTTAGCACCGCTCCGCGAGCAACACCGCATTGTCACAAAGGTCGATCAGCTTATGAAACTATGCGATACGCTAAAGCAACAGATAAATGTAGCTCGCAGCAAGCAAACAGAGCTATTAGATACCCTTATGGCTCAGGTGTAGGAAATTCGTTATGCGCCTGAAGTTGCTCTCAATCAGCCACTACAAAAACCTTAAGAATTTCAACTTAGAGTTTGATGGTGAAAGCTTCGTCGATCTATTTGTCGGTAAAAACGGAAGTGGCAAATCAAATCTTTTTGAGGCGCTGGTAGAAATATTTCGCCATCTCTACGAGTACGACAGGGAAAATATAGAGCCTAAATTCGACTACACTATTATTTATGATATCAACGATGTAGCCACAGAGATTATTTGGGAGGCAGGCCAGCTGACCATCAACGGCCGGGAGCGCTCAACCATTGGTGAAACACTGCTTCCCGATAACGTATTAATATACTATTCTGGGCATAATGAAATCATTAAAAACTTGGTAAGCGATTACGAAGAAACTTTCAGAAAACGCATAAAAAATGCTGACCTTGATGAAAGCCGCCACTTCATAGGTATCGGCCCCGAATACAAGGCCCTCTTAATGGCTATTCTGCTGATGCAAAAGCCAGACAATAAAGCCAAACAATTCATCTGCAAAAAGCTAGGCATAAATAATCTCGGAATAACTAAGCCAGGAGGAAGAGGACTAACTCAACCCGTTGTAAAACTTGAACTTAAGCGCCCATTGTACGCAAAGGGAAACAACTACAACATCATTAACAATGATGAGACTGACCGCTACTGGAAACCAGCGGGCATTACTAAAATATTCCTTGACCGCCTAACAAATTGCGTCAGCCAAGAAGCTGGTAACATGGCGTTAGCAGAGGGCTATTTTTCCTTGGAGGATCGCTACACCTTGTATTTCGACATTTCCAAAATTCAACAGGAATTTGTCGACCTTAACGCTCAGGAATTTTTCCGCCAATTCGACAATCTAAAAACACTTGGAATGTTGGCGGACATCGCAATACCACTCCAACTCTGCAATGGATTAGACGCTAGCATTACTAATTTTAGTGATGGTCAGTTCCAGTCGGTCTACATCTATTCCATCGTCGAGTTATTCAAAGACCGAAATTGTCTAACTTTGCTAGACGAGCCGGATTCATTCCTACATCCCGAATGGCAGTTTGAATTCCCGAAGCAAGTACTAGAGATCACTGATGCAGCGGCTAAAAGCAACCACATACTAATGAGTAGCCATAGTGCTTCGACCATCACGACTGCAAACGAAAACCTCATCAACTTATTCGAGCTCCAAGACGACAAGATTGTAGTCAATAAAGTCAATAAAGCAGACATCATAAAATCACTCTCCGCCGGTCTTATTTCTTTTTCTGAAAGTGAGGCCCACCTGAATATCCATCATGCTCTGAAAAACACGACAGGCGCCGTATTGTTTACTGAAGGCATAACTGATGAAATGATTCTGGAAACTGCATGGACGAAAATATTCCCAGCTCAGAAACGCAGCTTTGCAATCCAGAATGCTTTCGACAGGATTTTTCTGAGAAACCTTTTCTCACGTGAAGAGCTTGAAAAAAACTTCCCCGATCGAATCATGTTCGCTCTTTTCGATTTTGATGAGGCATATGATGATTGGAATGGTCTCAAAAAAGAAAGTGACTCAGAAACAGACCCCTACAAGGGTTTATCAAAACAACTCAAGTGTAAACATCATTATGCAATGCTGCTACCAGTCCCCGACATACAGGCATTGAAGCACCAAGTGCTAAACCCCGAAGGGAAACCGTGGGGTAAAGGCGCGCAATCTCACCTGCCTATTGAGTTGCTTTTTTACAAGGACGAATTTCTTGGCCAGTGGTTCCAGAAGAAAGCCACGCCCGGTGGTGGTGAGATAATCGAGTTTATCGGCGACAAGGTATCTTTTGCCAAAAACTTTGTACCCACACTAGAAGCCACATGCTTTGAGCCATTAAAGCTAGTGTTTGAGTTCATCCAGTCAAAATGCTAGACGCAGACAGCATTTTAATACTTTACAATAAAAGCCACGACGCTGACGCAGTAGTAATTAACCCTGCTCATCTCGTACGATGCATTCTTGAGCGCAGACCAGAACAGAAACCTGAGGCATTGAAACCACACTGACTTGGTTTCGGAAAAAATCCGCCTAAACACTAATTACTGAAGGGACAGACATACATCAGCCTGAAGATGGAATTAAGCTCAGCCAAAACCCTACAAGACCGAGATACGCTATACACAGACCACACCGGGGTTCTGCGAGTATCCTAGCTTAGCATTGAGCGCGGATAGATTGCTCCAGGCCCCGCCCTGCCAAGATGGACAGCCTACGATCGGTGCTACCGAGGGCCATAGAGAATCAATCATGTTCCGCTTCTTACTGAATGGTATTCCAATTAGTACTCCAAAATTTAATCAAACTTAAAAAACCCAATCACATCAATATAATATCTAATCTATTCAGATTACCCCGGCCAGTCCGAACATGCCGACCTGCTAGGCATCAAAGACTCTTCCAACGTAACCGCTGCGCTTAGCGTTTTCTGGCACGGCCGCCATGAGCAAAGTGTGTAACTACCCCACCCGCCCCCCTAAACGCATCGTACGCCGCTACCGGCAAGCTGATCCCCTCACGAACCGCACGAGCATAAGATTGCTCTTTACCCTTCGTAACCGATCCATGAACCCCACCTACCACAAGGTGGAAGCCAAAGTTACCGTGGCATCTCTGGCGAACAGTTCCATGGCAGCAGCGCTTCGTAGTCTGCTACCGATGAGGCGTGCGGCAGTCGCTCCAGGACGTGGCGCAGCCACGTATAGGGCTCTTGGCCGTTGACCTTGGCGGTTTCGACCAAGCTGTAGATCTGCGCGCTAGCCGTGGCTCCCTTGGGCGTGTCACTGAACAGCCAAGCTTTGCGCCCGATCACAAACGGCTTTATGGCCCGCTCTGCCAGGTTGTTGTCGATCGGCAGGTGGCCCGCCTCGACATACCGCTCCAGGCGGTTCCAGTTGTTTGCCAGGTAAAGCACCGCCTTGCCCAGTACGCTTTGCGGTGTCACCTGTGAGTGCGTCTTGTCGAGCCAACTTTTCAACTGCTCAAGGATCGGCAGGCTTCGTTCCTGACGACCGATGAATCGCTGTTCATCGCTGGCATCCTTGAGGTCGCGTTCGATGCCATACAGTTTGTTGATCATCGTCAGCGCAACATCGGCGCGACCGCTCTTGCCCTTAGGCTGCACCTTCTGCGCTTCGACGAATTTACGCCGGACATGCGCCATGCACGCCAGTCGTTCAACGCCCGGCTGTAGCGCCAACGCGTTGTAACCGGCGTAATCATCGGTCATCACGTAACCGCGATAGCCCTCCAGCAGGCGCAGCGGCACCTCCTGCGCGCGGCTGGTGGTGTAATCGAACAGCACGACTTGTCGATCAGGCGGGCCACTGGCCTGCACCCACATCCAGGATTGACTGGTCGGATCACGATCCGGCTCTTTGAGCACCTGCACGCGAGTTTCATCGCAATGGATCACCGGGCTTTCCAGCAGGCGGTCACGCATCAGGTTCAGCAGTGGCTGAAAGTGTTCGCTGCACTGGATGACCCAGCGGGCCAGGGTTTGCCGGGGGATCTCGATACCATGTCGGTTCAGCACCGTTTCGAAGCGGTGCAGCGGCAGGCCATCGACGTACTTGGTGGTTAGCAACATCGCCAGCACGCTGGGACTGGCCATGCTCTTTTCAATCAATTGGGCCGGCTTGTCAGCGGTGACCGGCGCGGTTTCGCAGCCACGGCAGCCATAGATTTTGCGTACGTGTTTAAGCACACGGATCTGCATCGGCACGATGTCGAGTTGTTCGCTGGTTTGCTCGCCAACCACGTGTTTGCGGCAACCACAGGCGCAAGTCAGTTCGTGCTCGGGCAAGTCATGAATGACTTCAATGCGTGGCAGGTCAGCCGACAGTGGCTTGCGTTTGCCGCGCTGCTTGCTTGGCGCAACAACTTCTTCGTCGGCATCATCAGCGGTAGGTACCCACTGACTTTCGGGTTCATTGAACAACGCCAGTTGGGGCGTGTTGGACTCGACGGTTTGCTCGGACTTGCGATTGAATAATCGGTCACGCAGCAGCTTGACCTGTTCTTTAAGGTCGACGATCTGACCTTTGTCGACCGTGCGCTCGGCCAACAACTGCGCAAGCAGTAGTTTGAGCGCGGCAGGGTCGTCAGGAAGGTTATCGGGCACTGAAATCATGGCCCGGATTATACCCGGTCAGGCGACGAAACGAGGAGTCAAAACCTGATGCGGACGGTTGCGCCAGAGATCGAAACCGTCGAGTAGCCAATTCAGTTCCTGGACGGTCAGTACGATAGCTTCGTCGGTCGCGTCGGGTGAAGTTTTGAAACGCTCGGCTTCGAGGCGCTTGAGCCAAAGGCAGAAGCCGTTGCGCTCCCAATACAACACCTTGATGCGGTTACGGGCTTTATTGAGGAAGACGAAAAGTACCGGGTCGAACACGGCGACCTTGATGTCCAGTTCGACCAGGGCAGTGAGGCCGTCGATGGACTTTCGAAAGTCCACGGGCTTGGGGTAGAGGTAGACTTTTTCGACTTTGCTGTCGGGGCGCATCATGGCGGGCTGGCTCCAGAAAGAAATCGGGAGCACAGCATCGGGAATCAGGTGGACGGTTGGAATGTGGGGATGATGGATCCCTTACTACCCTTGAGGGTGTCAGAAATTTTGTGTTCGGGCATAACATGAGTAAGAGGTGCATGTATGCCAACCAAAAAGAAACCCTTGCGTGACCTGCCCAAAATCCCCAAAGAGCTGCTGGAGCAGTTCGGTGAGGGCCTGATGACCGCAGAGGCTATCGAGGATGCCTCTGCGGCGTTCAAGAAGGCCTTGATCGAACGCGCTCTGCACGCCGAACTTGGCCACCACCTGGGTTATCCGCCGGGCGCGCAGCGCCCAGAGGATGAAACCAACCAGCGTAACGGCAAGAGTGGCAAGACGGTTTTGACCGGCGATGGCCCGCTGCGGCTGGAAATTCCTCGTGACCGAGACGGCAGTTTTGCGCCCATTCTCATCCCCAAGCATGAGCGGCGGTACACCGGTTTCGATGACAAGATCATCGCCATGTACGCCCGTGGCATGACGGTCAGAGAGATCCGAGCCTTTCTGTCCGAGCAGTATGGAACAGAGGTCTCACCCGACTTCATCAGCTCTGTGACAGACGAGGTCATGGAAGAAATTGGCGCGTGGCAGCAGCGGCCACTAGAGCCCATGTACCCGGTCATTTTCTTCGATGCACTGCGGGTGAAGATCCGCGAAGAAGGCTTGGTGCGCAACAAGGCCATTTACTTGGCGCTGGGCGTTCTACCCGACGGGACGCGCGATATCTTGGGCATCTGGATCGAGAACACCGAGGGTGCGAAGTTCTGGATGAAGGTCTTTAACGATCTCAAGACACGTGGTGTCGAGGATGTGCTGATTGCCGTGACCGATGGCCTCAAAGGCATGCCAGAGGCTCTCAGCGCCGTGTTTCCAGAGACGACTCTGCAGACGTGCATCGTGCACCTGATCCGCAACAGCCTGGACTTTGCAGCCTGGGACAAGCGGCGGGCACTGGCCAAGGCGCTCAAGCCGATCTACCAGGCCATCAACGCCGAAGCGGCTGAGCAGGCACTCGATGAGTTTGAAAACGGGCCCTGGGGCAAGCAGTATCCAACGGTCGTTGCGGCCTGGAGACGCGCCTGGGATCGAGTGATTCCCTTCTTTGTCTTCCCACCAGCCATCCGGAAAGTGATCTACACCACCAACGCCATCGAGAGTATCAATGCCCAGCTGCGCAAGATCATCAAGACCCGAGGCCATTTCCCGAACGATGACGCAGCTACCAAGCTGATCTGGCTGGGGCTGCGAAACATCACGGCAAACTGGGGCTCAGCGGCGCATGATTGGAAAAGTGCGATGAATCAATTCGCGATTTTGTACGGAGATCGGTTCATCAGGCCGACCTGGTGAAAGTCAGGGCCTGCCTGACGGCAGGCCGTTACCGGCCCGCACACAAAAAATCTGACACTTCCCTACCCTTCCCCGGCAAGTAAACCCCCAAGGCTTCAAGCCGAGCCATCTGCTCGCCCAACCTTAAAGCAAAGCACTCATCCAGCAACCTGGGAGCAATACCAACCACTAGCATCCCAGCCCCAGGCGATTCACTACCAGCACGGAAATCCGCTGCATCCAGCGACCAATTGGCCCCCGTCACCCCCGCCGCAAGCACCTCAACCATCAACGCAATATTAGCCCCCCGACCGCCCCCAAACGCCAGCAACGTCCCATGCAATGCCTCTCGCGCGCTGCGCGTTTCATTCCCTTGTGCATCAACCGCCCAGCCTGCCGGTATCGCCTCTCCCGCTTCAGCGGCCCGCAGCAGGTTCACGTAAGCCGTGGCGCTGCTAGCTTGGTCAATCGCCAGTAACCGCCCCGTGTCACTGGCGGCGGCAAATGCAATGGGGTTGGTGGAGTACAGCGGTCGGTAACCGATCCATGAACCCCACCTACCACAAGGTGGAAGCCAAAGTTACCGTGGCATCTCTGGCGAACAGTTCCATGGCAGCAGCGCTTCGTAGTCTGCTACCGATGAGGCGTGCGGCAGTCGCTCCAGGACGTGGCGCAGCCACGTATAGGGCTCTTAGCCGTTGACCTTGGCGGTTTCGACCAAGCTGTAGATCTGCGCGCTAGCCGTGGCTCCCTTGGGCGTGTCACTGAACAGCCAAGCTTTGCGCCCGATCACAAACGGCTTTATGGCCCGCTCTGCCAGGTTGTTGTCGATCGGCAGGTGGCCCGCCTCGACATACCGCTCCAGGCGGTTCCAGTTGTTTGCCAGGTAAAGCACCGCCTTGCCCAGTACGCTTTGCGGTGTCACCTGTGAGTGCGTCTTGTCGAGCCAACTTTTCAACTGCTCAAGGATCGGCAGGCTTCGTTCCTGACGACCGATGAATCGCTGTTCATCGCTGGCATCCTTGAGGTCGCGTTCGATGCCATACAGTTTGTTGATCATCGTCAGCGCAACATCGGCGCGACCGCTCTTGCCCTTAGGCTGCACCTTCTGCGCTTCGACGAATTTACGCCGGACATGCGCCATGCACGCCAGTCGTTCAACGCCCGGCTGTAGCGCCAACGCGTTGTAACCGGCGTAATCATCGGTCATCACGTAACCGCGATAGCCCTCCAGCAGGCGCAGCGGCACCTCCTGCGCGCGGCTGGTGGTGTAATCGAACAGCACGACTTGTCGATCAGGCGGGCCACTGGCCTGCACCCACATCCAGGATTGACTGGTCGGATCACGATCCGGCTCTTTGAGCACCTGCACGCGAGTTTCATCGCAATGGATCACCGGGCTTTCCAGCAGGCGGTCACGCATCAGGTTCAGCAGTGGCTGAAAGTGTTCGCTGCACTGGATGACCCAGCGGGCCAGGGTTTGCCGGGGGATCTCGATACCATGTCGGTTCAGCACCGTTTCGAAGCGGTGCAGCGGCAGGCCATCGACGTACTTGGTGGTTAGCAACATCGCCAGCACGCTGGGACTGGCCATGCTCTTTTCAATCAATTGGGCCGGCTTGTCAGCGGTGACCGGCGCGGTTTCGCAGCCACGGCAGCCATAGATTTTGCGTACGTGTTTAAGCACACGGATCTGCATCGGCACGATGTCGAGTTGTTCGCTGGTTTGCTCGCCAACCACGTGTTTGCGGCAACCACAGGCGCAAGTCAGTTCGTGCTCGGGCAAGTCATGAATGACTTCAATGCGTGGCAGGTCAGCCGACAGTGGCTTGCGTTTGCCGCGCTGCTTGCTTGGCGCAACAACTTCTTCGTCGGCATCATCAGCGGTAGGTACCCACTGACTTTCGGGTTCATTGAACAACGCCAGTTGGGGCGTGTTGGACTCGACGGTTTGCTCGGACTTGCGATTGAATAATCGGTCACGCAGCAGCTTGACCTGTTCTTTAAGGTCGACGATCTGACCTTTGTCGACCGTGCGCTCGGCCAACAACTGCGCAAGCAGTAGTTTGAGCGCGGCAGGGTCGTCAGGAAGGTTATCGGGCACTGAAATCATGGCCCGGATTATACCCGGTCAGGCGACGAAACGAGGAGTCAAAACCTGATGCGGACGGTTGCGCCAGAGATCGAAACCGTCGAGTAGCCAATTCAGTTCCTGGACGGTCAGTACGATAGCTTCGTCGGTCGCGTCGGGTGAAGTTTTGAAACGCTCGGCTTCGAGGCGCTTGAGCCAAAGGCAGAAGCCGTTGCGCTCCCAATACAACACCTTGATGCGGTTACGGGCTTTATTGAGGAAGACGAAAAGTACCGGGTCGAACACGGCGACCTTGATGTCCAGTTCGACCAGGGCAGTGAGGCCGTCGATGGACTTTCGAAAGTCCACGGGCTTGGGGTAGAGGTAGACTTTTTCGACTTTGCTGTCGGGGCGCATCATGGCGGGCTGGCTCCAGAAAGAAATCGGGAGCACAGCATCGGGAATCAGGTGGACGGTTGGAATGTGGGGATGATGGATCCCTTACAGCGGTCGGCTCTGGCCAGCCACGGTGAGCAGCGGTGAGCCATTGGTGAACGCCAACGCGACCAGCCCCTCGCGCGCCAGGCGACGGGTGTAATAGCCCAACTCGCCGCAGGTGAACGCGTTGAACTGCGCAAACAGGGCGATACCCAGTTGATGCGCATTGCTGCACAGCGCTGGGAAGGCGCGATCGAACCCCAGTTGCGCGATGCCTCGGGCCGCGTCGCAGCGGATCATGGCCGGCGCGACCTGGGTCACGATGGGCTCGGCAGCCGTGGCGATTCGGCCAGTGGCAAAGCCGCTGAGGTAGTCAGGCAAATGGCCGAAACCAACTTCGTGTTGGCCATGGGCCTGGGCTGATACGGTGGCGGTTGCAAGCGCCGTGGCCACGGCGTAGCTGGTGCCGTGGGCCAGGCAGAGCTGGCGCGCGAAGGTGGTGGCATCGGCCAGCGACAGGCGCTTTTCGGGTTTGTCGTCGTCCATGGGGGCTTCGGTGCTCTCGGGTTGAAGGTGTGCCGCAGCCAGCGAACCTGCAAGGGAGGCGGTAGCCGCGAATGAACGATAACGCCTCATTCCTGAAAGCTCGCGGTGCGTTCATTCGCGGCTAAAGCCGCGCCTACGGGATTTGATTGTCTTTACTGAATCATCCTCGGCTCCCCCACTTTTGCAGCCTCGCGGTCCAGGCCAAACGAGGCGAGGATTTCTGCGATTTCGCCCGAGGCGTGCAAGGCCTGGATATTCTTGCCCAGTGCCTCGCCCAGGGCGGCGTTGGCCTTGGTGTACGGGAAGGCGCTCTGCCCGGGCTCAAGCGTGGCCTTGACCCGTTGATCGGGCTCGGACACCTTGATGCTCTTGCCGGGGTAGCCGCCCTTCTGCTGCGAAGAAACGGCCACCGCGAAGCTGTCCGCGCCAACCTGGATGCGCCTGGACGTCAGGTCCTGGGCCATGGCCACGGGGTTCGGGTAGAGCACCAGGTTATCACCAAAGGCTTTCTTCAAATCGTCCACCCACAGGTAGCCCTGCACGGTGCCGATACGCTTGCCATCCAGTTCGGAAATCTTCGTGTAACCCTCATCCGAAATGATGCCCATCACGTCCAGGTACAAGGGTGCCGACAAGCCCAACGCCTTGCTGCGCTCTGCCGTGCGATACCAATCACCGATGCCGACATCGGCGCGCTTTGCCACCACTGCCTGGACGACGGCTGCCGTGTCCACCACCATGGTTTTGACTTTCAGGCATTCGCGCTCGGCGATGCGCTTGATGATCTCGCCATCCACACCGCTCAACTGGTTGTTCGGCCCCGGTATCGAGTAAGGCGGGAACACATACGCCGCCACGGTCAGCACACCCGGGGTGATGGTTTCAAACTGGTTCGCGGGGGTGCATTCGGCCAAGGCGTACGGGGCGCCGGCCAAGGTCGAGCACAAGAACATCCAACGGGTAAAACGCTTGAATGAGCGAGTCATGACGTCACCTTTGCAATAAGAGAGCAGCAGCCGAAATCGGCGCGAGTGGATTTGTTGTTATGGCTGGCTGGGGGCCAGTCTTTTTTCCAGCGCTGCCACACCCAGGGTCGCCGGGGCGCAGACAGCGGCATACATCAAACCGGCCAGTATCAGCACCGGCATGTACTCGAACGTGGAAGAGCCAATGGAGGACGCCCGGCTGACAATTTCTGGCAGGGCGATGGTGAAACACAGCGACGAGGCCTGGAACATCATGATCGAGAACCCCAGCAGCGATGGCAGCGCCACCCGCAAGGCCTGAGGCAGGATCACAAAGCGCAGCGCGTCGAACCGGTTGAGGCCGATCACTTCGGCGGCCTCGGTTTGCCCCGCGGCCACCGACTCGATGCCACCGCGAATGATTTCACTGGTGTAGGCGGCCGTGCAGTACGCCATGGCCAGCGCAGCAGCCCAGAACGAGGTCAGGGTGAGGTTGACGCTGGGCAGGCCAAAGTAGAAATACTGCAGCAGGATCAACGCCGGTGCGCCACGCCCCAGTTCCACCACCACCAGGGAGGGGTAACGCAACCAGCGGCTCGGCGACGAAACGCCCAGTGCCAGCAACAGCCCCAGCACAACGCCCAGGCCCAGGCTGACCGCCGTGACCTGCATCGACAGCACAAAGCCCTTCCACAACTCCGGCAACCATTGCATCCACATCGTCAGCAGTTCGCTCATCGGGCAATCCTCTGTTTCAACGTGGCCGACAGCCAACGAGAGAACAAGGCCACTGGCACGCTGAGCACCAGGTACACCACCGCCGCCGCGGTGTAGACGCTCAGGCCCTGAAAGGTTTGCTGTGAAACCTGGTAAGCCTGAAAGCTGATTTCACCAACGCCAATCGTCGAGGCCACGGCCGAGTCCTTGAGCAGGCCAATGGCGTAGGTGGCTGAGGTGGGAATGGCGATACGCACCAATTGCGGCAACACCACATCGAAAAACCGTTGCGGCGCCGACAGGTTAAGCACATAGGCGGCTTCGAACTGGCCGGCGGGAATGGCCGCGAACGCACCGCGGTACACCTCGGACATATGCGCCGCCGTGATCAGCCCCAGGCCAACCACCGCTGCGGTAAACGGCGACAGGCTGATATAGCCGCCACCGATGCCGAAGAAGATGAAAAACAGCCAGACAATCGGGGGGATTGAGCGCAGGGTCAGCACCAGCATGGCAGCCAGAATGCTCAGCACCTTGACCCTGGACATGCGCAGGGCACAGATGGGAAACCCCAGCACTACGCCGACACAGAATGCGAGCACGGTAACGGCAATGGTCCAGGGTATGCCGTTCAACAGCATCATCAGGATGTCTTTCATCAGCGATTCCTCACTGCCTGAAGGAACTGGATCACCCGTTCATGCTCGGGCTCGCGCATCACTCGCTGGCTCGGCCCGTGTTCGATGATGCGCCCGTCAGCCATGACCACCACCCGGTCGGACACGGTTTCGGCGAAGTGCATCTCGTGAGTCACGACAATCATCGACATACCTTCGCCGGCCAGCTCTTTCATCACCGCCAGCACCTCCAGGCCCAGCTCGGGGTCCAGCGCCGAGATCGGCTCATCGAACAGCATCAGCTCAGGGTCCAGTGCCAGGGCGCGGGCGATGGCGATACGTTGCTGCTGGCCACCAGAGCAGCGCGCCGGATAATGCTGGGCCTTGTCAGCCAGCCCAACGCGTTCGAGCAGTTGCAAGGAGCGGGCGTCGGCTTCTTTGGCGCTGCGGCCCAAGGTGCGGATTTGCGCCAGGCTGACGTTGCGCAGCACCGTCAGGTGCGGGAACAGGTTGAACGACTGGAACACCATACCAATGCGCCGGCGCAACTTCAGCAGTTCTGTACGGGGCAACGCCTTGCCAGCTTCGATGTGCACGCCATCCATGCTGACCCGCCCCTTGGTCGGCGGCTCCAGTTGGTTGATGCAGCGCAGCAAGGTACTTTTGCCCGACCCACTGGGGCCGATAATGGCCACCACCTCGCCCTTGTTCATTTCAAAACACACGTCGTGCAAGACGGGGTAAGGGCCAAACTGTTTATGAATGCCTTCCAGGCGCAAGAACGGTTCGGCGCTGGCCACCGGGCGCGGCGCCAAGGTGGGTGCGGTTTCGATCACAGTCATGCTGCTCATGGTTTTGCTCCAGCTATCGATCGCCGTCGACCAAGGGTGTGCGCGAGAGTTTGATCGGCCCGTTGGCGCTGATCAGCACCTGTTCTTCGAGCTTCACCCCTTCCCCACCGCCTTGCTCACCGATGTAACTTTCCACCGACACCACCATGTTTTCCTGGAACAGGCCGTCGTACCCCCACTCGGCAAAATCCACCGCGTAGGCGACGCTGGGGTACTCGTCCACCAGCCCGACGCCGTGCAGCATCATCATGTAGCGGTTGTGCTCGAAGCGCTGGGGCACCGGCCAACAGCGCTCGGCGAACTCACGAAAGGACAGGCCCGGGCGCAGCAGTTCGACGTTGTGGTTGATCTGCTGCGAGGCGATGTCCAGCAAGTCGCGTTGGGCCATGGTCGGTGCCTTGCCGGGGCAGATGAAGCTGCGCGAGATGTCTGAAAGGTAACCGCCGGGCCCGACCATGTCGGTGTCGAAACAGACCATTTCACCGGCCTTGATGACCTTGTCGGTGGCGTCCTGAAACCACGGATTGGTGCGCGGCCCGGAGCTGAGCAGGCGGCTTTCGGCCCACTCTCCGCCGTGCGCGACGTTGGTGCCGTGCATGATGCTCCACAGCTGGTTTTCAGTAACCCCCGGCACCAGGCTTGTGCGCATCCGGGCAATGGCCAGGTCGCACACGCCCATGGACACCCGGTGGCTGGCCACTTCTTCAGCCGATTTGATCAAGCGTGCCTGCTCCATCAATGGCTGCGCATCGAACAGCTCAATGCCTTGGTGTGTCAGGCGCTGCGCGCCCCAAGGGTCGCAGCGGTCGACCGCCAAGCGGCGATTGCCGCCACCGTGACGGGCCATCAGGTCCGCCACCTCCTGTGCCCAGCGCTCGGCTTTTTCCTGCACGCGGGGGCCGGCGAGGAAATACAGCCAGGGAATCGCCGGGCGAATTTCATCGATGGTTTCAACGTGCTCGCTGTTGTGCTGGCTGCTGGTGAACTCGAACAGCACCACCGGGCCGTCGGTGGCGACGAACACATAGCGGCTGGGCGAGTGCATCACCCACAAACCAAGGTTATTGGTGTCGGTGGCATAGCGAATATTGATCGGATCGGCCAACAGAATGCCGGCGTAATCCTGGGCGCGCAGTTGCTCGCGAATGCGCTCCAGGCGGTAATGGCGCAAGGCTTTGCGATCGATGGCGGCATACGCCTCGAGTAACGCCGTGTCGACCGGCGCGATGGCATGTTCAGTGACCTTGGCATCGCTGCGAAAGCGCAGGTCGCGTTCGGTTAACGCCGTGAGCAGCTCAATGGAATCAGAACCCGTTTGCATGCAACAACCTCCGCTGAGTCAGACCAACTTTCGGGGCAGTAACTAAAAGGTTTCTAAATCTGGTGACGGCTGTCTTTATTGTTGTGGGCGACGCAGGGCGGCTAGAGGTCCTTGACCAGCCGCAGGGCATCGTAGATGGCCGCATGGGTATTGCGCGACGCCACTGCATCACCAATGCGGAACAGCTGGAAGCGCCCTTCGGGGTTGCTGACAACGGTTTGCGGCTTGCCGACAATCAGGTCCATGTACTCCAAGGCACCTTCGTTGCTGGCCAGGGGTTTGAGGTCGAAATACAGTTCGTCCAGCGGCCGGGTGCCGTGGTTGACCACCACCTGATCCACCAGGCGCGTTTTGGTCAGGTCGCTGTAATCGGTGCCGATCGTGGCCAGCAATTGGTCGCCTTGTTTCTCCACGGCCTTGAGCCGGTAGGTGACGGTAAAGGTGGTGTCCAGGTGCTGTAACGCGCGCATGTAGGGCACCAGGTTCATGCCCATGACTTCTGGCGCGAACGAGCGGTCGGGGGTCATGATTTCCGTCTTGGCGCCACTGCGGGCTATGAATTCTGCGGCTTGCAGGCCGGCGTGGTCGCCCGCATCGTCGTACACCAGCACATTGCGCCCAGGCTTCACGTCGCCAGAAATGATGTCCCAGCTTGAAACCAGAAACTGATTGCCGTGCTCCAGCACTTCGGTGTGCGGCATGCCCCCAGTCGCCACGATCACCACGTCGGCATTTTCATCGAGCACAATCGCGGTGTCTGCCCAGGTGTTGAAGTGGAACCTCACGCCAAGGCGCTCGCATTGCGCCATGCGCCAGTCGATGATGCTGATCATTTCCTTGCGCCGCTCGGACTGTGCGGTCAGGCGAATCTGCCCGCCGGGTTTGTCCGCCAGCTCGTACACCACCACCTCGTGGCCGCGCTCGCCTGCCACACGTGCCGCCTCCAGGCCACCAGGGCCGGCGCCGATAATCACCACTTTGCGCTTTTGCACAGCCTTGGGTATTTCATGAGGCATGGTGGTTTCACGCCCGGTCGCGGCGTTGTGGATGCAGTAGGCCGCGCCTGCGTTGTAAATGCGGTCCAGGCAATAGTTGGCGCCTACGCAAGGGCGGATATCGTCTTCACGGCCTTCGATGATCTTGCGCACGATGTGCGGGTCGGTCATGTGCGCGCGGGTCATGCCGACCATGTCCACCAACCCCGAGGCAATGGCATGACGCGCCGTGGCCACGTCGGGAATTTTTGCTGCATGGAAGGTCGGGAAGCCGGTCAGCGTCTTTATTTCGCCGGCAAAGTCCAGGTGCGGGGCATTGCGCATACCCTGGATCGGGATGATGTCGGTCAGCCCGGCGTCGGTGGCGATGTTGCCGCGAATCACATTGAGGAAGTCGATCATGCCACTGTCTTTCAACAGTTGAGAGATCTGCAAGCCCTCCTCTTTTTGCAGGCCACCGGCGAGCACTTCGTCCCCGGTGTAGCGAATGCCGACAATAAATTCCGGGCCCACGCGCTTGCGAATGGCCGTGAGCACATCGAAGGTGAAGCGCAGGCGGTTTTGCAGCGAGCCGCCGTACGGCCCTTCCAGTTCGTTGGTCAGTGGCGACCAGAACTGGTCCATCAAGTGGCCGTAGGCTTGCAGCTCGATGCCATCCAGGCCGGCGGCCTTCATGCGTTCGGCGGCATCGGCATAATCGCGAATGATGCGGTCGATGTCCCACTGTTCAAGCTGCTTGGGGAAGGCGCGGTGTGCGGGTTCCTGATTGTGGGAGGGCGACACCACCGGTAGCCAGTCGCCTTTGTCCCAGCGGGTACGCCGGCCCAGGTGAGTGAGCTGGATCATCACCGCTGCACCATGTTCGTGGCACTCGTCGGTCAGGTCTTTCATCCAGCCGACCACTTCGTCCTTGTAGGCCAGAATGTTGTTGAACACAGGTGGGCTGTCACGGGAGATCGCGGCGGAGCCTGCGGTCATGGTCATGGCTACGCCGGCTTTGGCACGTTCAACGTGGTAGGCACGGTAGAGCTTTTTCGGCATCCCGTCTTCCGGGTAGGCCGGTTCGTGGGACGTGGTGATGATGCGGTTGCGCAGGGTCAAATGCTTGAGGCGATAAGGCTGAAGTAGCGGATCGTTTTTCATATCGGTCTCGCAAACAGGTCATCAGGCACGCCGACAATATGCCCCTGTGTACACAGGTGTCAATACTCTTGACGATGGTGTACAGTTGCCACGAAGCGCACATTGAAAAGGGAAGAAATGCCCATGAAAGAAACCACCTCAAAGGCGGAAGCAGCAGGCCGAGGCTCACTGGAAGGCTGGCTTAATGCGGCCTATGAAAGCCTGACCGAGTCAGGTGTGGATGCCGTGCGAGTGATGCCGCTGGCCAAAAAACTGAATTTGTCGCGCACCAGCTTCTACTGGTTTTTCGAAGACCGCGATGCCTTGCTCGTGGCCTTGATCGAGCAATGGAAAAACAAGAACACCTTCAACCTGGTGACCAAATCCCAGGCCTATGCCGAGTCCATCACCGAGGCGATTCTCAACGTCTTCGACTGCTGGCTGAACAGCGAATTGTTCGACTCGCAATTCGAGTTCGCCATGCGCAGTTGGGCGCTGCAGTCGCCGGAGGTGGCGCAGGAAATCGGCCAGGCAGACGCGCAACGCGTCGAGGCATTGCGGCAGATGTTCGACCGTTTCGGCTTTGAACACGATGCTGCGATTACCCGCGCCCGCTCCATCTACCTGACGCAAATCGGCTACATCAGCATGAAAACCCGGGAGCCCCTGGCCCAGCGCATGCGCTACATCCCCGAGTACCTGAAGATATTCACCGGCAGGGAACCGGAAGCCCGTGAGCTGGAGCGCTTTTATCAGCGCAACGGTTTTAGCGGCGCCGATTTGAAGGTCTAAAAACACCGGCTCAAAAGTCAGTCTCTTTGAAGATACGGGGGGTTCATTGCAAGTTTCAGGATCTTGCGCACCTGTGGGCACGGGTTTACCCGCGAACAGGGGCGCAACCCGTGCCATCCCCTGGCTGCCTTACCAGCTATAACTCACCTTCGCCGTCACCTCCCGCCCCGGGTTGTAGTAATTCGCCGTCCCCGACCCCACCACATGCTGCTCGTCAAACAGGTTGCTCACATTCAGCGCCAGGTCGGTCCCTTTGGCGATCTTGTAGTTCAGCGCCGCATCAAACAACGTGGTCCCATCGCTCTTCTTGGTATTGGCAGCATCCATGTAGTACGCCCCCACATACCGCGCGCCCAGGCCGACGCTCACGTCAGTGCCAGGTATGTCGTAGTAGCTCCACAGCGATGCGGTGTGTTTGGGCGCAGTGGTGAACTCATTACCCTTCAAGGAAGAGCCGTCATACAGCGACCCGCGCAGCACCTCGGACTCCATGTAGGAGTAAGCACCAATCACGCTGATGTCTTGCGTGACTTGTGCCTTGGCTTCCAGGTCAAGGCCACGCACGCGTGACTCGCCCACCGTCTGCTGCTCGATGATGCCGCTTGGCAACACCACGGCAATGGTGACGTTCTCTTGGGTCAGGTCGTAAACAGCGGCGGAGAAGAGTGCGTCCATGCCCATGGGCGAATACTTGATGCCCACTTCGTATTGCTTGCCGGTCTGCGGGGTAACGCCCACTTGCGGCGGCGAGACGGACTCCACCATGCTCACGTAGGTCGACACTTCATCGTTGACGATATAGGTCAGTGCCGCGCGGTAGGAGGTTTCGGAGAAGTTGTCCTTTTCCGTCTGCTCGCCACCGATGTATTCCTTGCTCGACAGGTCCATCGAGTCGTTACGCACGCCTGCGGTCGCGATGACGCGGTCAAAGAACGACAGGTTCTGCTGCAGGAAAACCGCCTTGGTGGTGGCGTCATTCTTTTTGCGGGTATAGGGCGTGATGCCGCCGGGCACGCCAGTGAATACCGGGTTGGCGATGTCGATGGAGGGCGCCAGGCTGTAGACCGAGCTCTGTTTGGTCGTCGAGTCGAGGTACTCGACGCCCACCAACGTGCTGCTGTCGATGTGCTCGAACTGCGCATCGTACTGCAGCATCAAGTTGCCATTGAGCTGGTCGGCATCGCTGTCGGTGCCGAAGACGTAGCGTGGAATGGTGGTGCCAACACGCGAGGCGTTGTCGCTCAGGTAGACATAGCCGAAGTCATCGGTCAGCTCGCTGTAGCGCAGGTTGCTGCGCAGGGTGAAGCCGTTGTCGAAGTCGTGGGTAATGTTGCCGCTCAGGCTGGTGCGCTCGACATCGTGGAAGTTGTAGCCGGGCTCGCCGTAGAAGTCGCTGCGGTCGTACCCCTTGTCCAGCGGGTAGCCACCGCTGTTCGGCGAGCTGTTGGTCTTCAGGTAATCCAGCACCACCGTGGCCGAGGTGAAGTCGGTCGGCGCCCAGGTCAGGCCGCCCATCACGAAGCGGTTATCGTCCTGCGAATGGTCGTACTCGCGGTCGCTGTTCTGCATCTTGGCCGTGAAGCGGCCGGCCAGGGTTTGTTCGTCGTTCAGCGCATCGCCTACATCAATCCCGGTTTCGGCATGGTCATAGGAGCCGTAGGTCACGTAGCCTTGGCCAAACTTCTCGAAGCGCGGTTGCTTGGTCACGAAGTTGACCGACCCACCCGGGTCTGCCGGGCCGAACAGGGTGGAGTTGGCACCCCGCAGAATTTCGATACGCTCGTAGGCGTAAGGGTCTTCGCGCACACCGCGCATCGAGCTGAGGGTCAGGCCGTCTCGGTAGGTGGTGGCCTGGAAGCCGCGGATCAGGAAGTAGTCGTTGCGGTCGTCCGAACCGTAGTAGTCGCTGACCACGCCGGGGGTGTACTGCAGCGCCTCTTCGGTGGTGCTGACGCTGCGCTGCTGCATTTCCTTGTTGGTCACCACCGACACGGACGCGGGCGTGTTGAGGATGCTGGTCGCCACCTTGCCCCCTACCCACAGCTCCTTGGCAACCACCGAGTTGGCGTCATCGTCGGCGCTGGCCTTGACCTTGGCATTGATGATGACAGGTGCCAGGCGGTAGTCCTCGGTCACGCCCAGCTCCAGCGGGCCGGCAGGCTTTGGTTGTGGAATCACCAGGTACGCATTGGGGCCCTGCGGCTCAATCTGCAACTCGGTTCCGCGCAGCAGCGACGACAGTGCCGACCGTGTATCCAGCGCGCCTTGCACCCCGTTGGTATTGCGGTTGGCCACGTTCTGCGCATCGAACGAAAGGCTGATACCCGCCTCGCGCGCAAAGCGGTCCAGTGCCGGCGCCAGCGGGCCCGCGGGAATGCTCCACTGCTTGAGCGGGTTGTTGTGATCAGCGTTCAAAGGCTGTGCAAGCGACGGCAGTGCGTAGGTGCTGACTGCCAGGCCCAACAGTGCAGCATGCAGGGCACGACTCAAGGGGTGGCGCTGTGGAACCGGGGTAAAACTCATTCTCTCGCTCCGTGTCGGGGGTCGGCGGGCTGGCCTGTAATCCGGCCTTCTCTACATGCCGAACGAGAATGAGAAAACACCTCATTTATTTTCAATGAATTGCGCTAGCGGGGCGGGTACCTGCGAGCACCTGTTAATCCAAACGCTCTCTCAAACCAAAAAACAAAGGGCACCCATCCTCGGGCGCCCTTTGCCTTACAGCCAGGTGAACTGAATCACCCCATCGATCGCGCTGCCACCGGTTGCGCATGACCCCTCGACGTCACGATCCCCAGGAAGGAAATCACGATCGCCAGGCCCAATGTCGAGCTCACTTCCGCCCGATGCTCAGGCGTGTACATCATCACCGCCAGCGCCCCGGCAATGAAGATGATCACCGCCCAGGTCAGGTACGGGAACAGCCACATGCGGAACTTCAGTTCGGTGTTCTCGCGCTCCAGTCGGCGGCGCATGCGCAGCTGGGAGATGGCGATAACCATGTACACCAACAGGGCTATGGCGCCAGAGCTGGCCAGCAGGAACTCGAACACGCCCTTCGGTGCAAAGTAGTTGAGGACTGCGATGGCCGCACCGATCAGGGTGCTACCGAACACTGCAGCACGCGGTACACCGACCTTGGAGGTCTTGTTGAGGAAGGCCGGGGCGTCACCGCGCTTGGCCAGCGAAAACATCATCCGCGAAGCGATGTAGATGGACGAGTTCATGCAGCTGGTAACGGCTACCAGCACCACCAGGTCGACCATGAACGCGGCGTTGGGGATGTTCATGATTTCCAGCGCACGCTGGTACGAACCCACCACCGCCAGCTGCGGGTCGTTCCACGGCACCACCGAAATGATCACGAAGATCGACAGGATGTAGAAGGTGCTGATACGCCAGATCACCGAGCGGGTGGCCTTGGCGATGTTGCGCGACGGGTCGCTGGACTCGGACGCGGCGATGGTCACTGCCTCGGTGCCGATGAAGCTGAACATCACAGTGATGAACGCACCCACCACTGCCGACCAGCCTTTCGGCGCAAAACCGCCGTATTCGGCCATCAGCCCGCTCAGCCCACTGACCTCGCGGTTGGGCAGCCAGTCCATCAGCGCGGCGAAGCCCAGGCCGATGAAGCCCAGGATGGCGGTGACCTTGAGGATGGCAAACCAGAACTCGAACTCGCCGTACTTGGCCACGCTGAACAGGTTGGTACCGGCCAGCAGCAACACCGAAGCCAGGGCGAAGATCCAGCTGTCCACCTGCGGGAACCAGGCGTTCAGCACATGCCCGGCGGCCAATGCTTCGATAGGAATGACCAGTACCCAGAACCACCAGTACAACCAGCCGATGGTATAGCCGGCCCAGCGGCCAATGGCCTGGTCGGCATAGGTGGAAAACGATCCGGTGTCGGGGTGCGCCACGGCCATTTCGCCGAGCATGCGCATGACCAGTACCACCAGGGTACCGGCCACGAAATAGGAAATTATGGTTGCTGGGCCGGCTGCCGCGATGGCATGGCCAGAGCCGACGAAAAGTCCGGCGCCGATGATGCCGGCGATGGACAGCATCGTTACGTGACGTGGCTTGAAACCTTGTGCAAGGTTGCCATCAGATCCCACGGTGTTCATTGATGTTGTTCTCTTTTTGCTGACACAAGGAAGGACGGGCAGGCGTAGGCGAAAAATATCTCCTTTGAAATCAATAAGTCGACACGTTGTTCGCGCGCTGTTGTTGATATTTGGCACGCGTCACAGAGCAAGGTGTCAGTGCGGTTCGGGGTTCATTTAATCCCCGCATGGCTGTGGGGAATTACACGAGAACGCCACGGAACTGTTCGATCACGACAGGGCATTTCCATCAACGCCAGATGTCGCGAATGGCATATCCGATCGCGCCACAGGCCCAAATGGAGCTTTTGTTTTTCATTTGAATGTGTGTTGCCTGTGCCGGCCCTTTCGCGGGTGAACCCGCTCCTACAAGGGTGCGGGGCGACGGTACCGATTGATGAATGCGGTAACGGCTGCGACGGTGCCGATTGGTGGATGCGGTGGCGGGTGCGGCGGTGAATGACTGGGGGGATTGGGCGGCAGGGTCGGCCTATTCGCGGGTGAACCCGCTCCTACGACGGTGCGGGGCGACACCACCGGTTGATGTAGGAGCGGGCTTGCCCGCGAAGAGGCCCGCAGCCTCAACGCACCAGGCAAGGCCGTTTGTTATCGAAGCTCCAACCCGGAATCAGGAACTGCATCGCCACGCTGTCATCCCGCGCACCCAGCCCCATGTTGCGGTAGCACTCATGGGCCTTGGCCAGCTGATCTTCATCCAGTTCCACGCCCAAACCCGGCCGCGCCGGCACTCGCACATGCCCGTCGACAATGCGCAGCGGCTCACGGGTCAGGCGCTGGCCATCCTGCCAGATCCAGTGGGTATCGATCGCAGTGATTTCACCCGGCGCCGCAGCCGCCACCTGGGTGAACATCGCCAGCGAAATGTCGAAGTGGTTATTGGAATGAGAACCCCAGGTCAGCCCCCAGTCGTTGCACATCTGCGCCACCCGAACCGAACCCTGCAAGGTCCAGAAGTGAGGGTCGGCCAGCGGAATGTCCACCGACTGTAACTGAATGGCATGGCCCATCTGTCGCCAGTCGGTAGCGATCATGTTGGTCGCGGTGGGCAGCCCGGTGGCGCGGCGGAACTCGGCCATCACCTCGCGGCCCGAGTAACCGTTCTCGGCGCCGCAGGGGTCTTCGGCGTAGGCCAGCACATTGTGCTTGTCACGGCACAGGGCGATGGCCTCCTTCAGCGACCACGCGCCATTGGGGTCGAGCGTGATGCGCGCTTCGGGGAAGCGTTCGGCCAGCGCTGTCACGGCCTCCATCTCTTCTTCACCACGCAGCACGCCGCCCTTGAGCTTGAAGTCGCTGAAGCCATAGCGCGCCTTGGCGGCCTCGGCCAGCCGCACCACTGCTTCCGGGGTCAGGGCCTTTTCGTGGCGCAGGCGAAACCAGTCGTCATCGCTGTCGGCTTCGTTGCGGTAGGCCAGGTCGGTCTGCTGGCGGTCGCCGATGTAGAACAGATAGCCGAGCATCTTCACCGCATCGCGTTGCTGGCCCTCGCCCAGCAATGCTGCCATCGGCACATTCAGGTGCTGGCCGAGCAGGTCGAGCAACGCCGACTCGATGGCCGTTACCGCATGTACGGTAATGCGCAGGTCGAAGGTCTGCAGGCCGCGACCCGCCGAGTCGCGGTTGGCGAAGGTCTGGCGCATGGCATTGAGCACGCGCTGGTAATGGCCGATCGGCTGGCCGACCACCAGGCTGCGGGCGTCCTCCAGGGTCTGGCGAATCTTCTCGCCGCCGGGCACTTCGCCCAGGCCGGTATTGCCGGCGCTGTCGCGCAGCACCACCACGTTGCGGGTGAAGAACGGACCATGGGCGCCACTGAGGTTGAGCAGCATGCTGTCATGGCCGGCCACGGGGACCACGCGCAGGTCGGTGACCACCGGGGTGCTGGTGTGAAGGGTCTGCATATTCATAAGGGTTGTCTCGCAGTCATCAGTGGGTCTGGCCCAGGGCCGAAGGGGCCTTGAGGTCATCGGAAGGGGCGCCCTTGGGGCGAGTGCGTACGAAGAAGATGGCAATCGCCGCCAGCACCGAGGTCACCGCCAGGCCGTACAGCCCGCCCTGGATCGAGCCAGTCTGCTGCTCCAGCAAGCCGAAGGTGGTGGGGGCAACGAAACCGCCGAGGTTGCCGACCGAGTTGATCAGGGCAATCACCGCCGCAGCGATGCGGGCGTCCAGATAGCCCTGGGGGATTGGCCAGAACAGTGACGACGCTGACTTGAAGCCGATCGCGGCGAAGCACACGGCGACGAAGGCAAACACCGGCCCACCCGTGGTGGACATGAACATGCCCGTGGCAGCGACCAGCAGGGCGCCGGCCACCCAGGCCTGCTGGAACTTCCAGCGAGCGGAACCGGCGGCGAAGGCGTACATGGCCAGGATCGAGATCAGCCAAGGGATCGAGTTGAAGAAACCGACCTGCATGTCACTGAGGTCGCCCATACGCTTGATGATGCTGGGCAGCCAGAAGGTGGCGGCATAGATGGTCAGCTGGATGCAGAAGTAGATCAGGCAGAACAGCACGATCTGGCGGTCCTTGAGCAGGTTCCAGGCCGACGGCCTGACCGCGCCGATGGCCTCACGCGCTTGCTGCTCGCGGTCGATGGTGGCGACCAGCGCGTCCTGCTCGGCCTTACTCAGCCACTTGGCGTCCTGCGGCTTCGAGTCGAGCCAGAAGAACACAAAGAAGCACAGCGCCACCGAGGCCATGCCTTCAATGAACAGCATCCACTGCCAGCCATGCAGGCCCAGGCCCTGGATCTGCATCAACGCCCCGGCCAGCGGCCCGGAAATCAACGAAGCCAGCGCCGAGCCACTGAGGAAGATGGCAATCGCCTTGCCGCGCTCTGCCGCCGGTAGCCAACGGGTGAAATAGTAGATCACGCCAGGAAAGAAGCCTGCTTCGGCCACCCCGAGCAGAAAACGCAGCACGTAGAACTGGGTTTCGTTCTGCACAAAGGCCATGGCCGTGGCCACCAGCCCCCAGGTGAACATGATACGGGTCAGCCACAGCCGGGCACCGACCTTTTGCAGCAGCATGTTCGAAGGTACTTCGAACAGCGCGTAACCGATGAAGAACAGCCCGGCACCGAAGCCATAGGCCGCAGCGCTGATGCCCAGGTCGCTTTCCAGGTGCGGGCGGACGAAGCCAATGTTGACGCGGTCGAGGTAGTTGACGATGAACATGATGACGAACAGCGGCAGGACGTGGCGCTTGACCTTGGCCACGGCACTGGCCAACGCGTCGCCTTCATGCCGGGCAGACGGAGCGAGGGTGTCGTTCACTTGCGGATCTCCCACTAATTGTTTTTGTGCGGGTCGGGTTGTCTGACATGGCAGTGGGGAGGAGCTTATTCGCAGTGAAGTTGTACGACAAGATCATTAACGTCGGCAAAATAGCAAAATACAAGCTGTCAAAAAGCTAATTTGATCCGAACGCGCAAAAACAGATCAATTACATGCTGAATTGGATGCGCGAAAAATCGGCAAAAAATTTTTCTATCGATTAACTTGTCGTACAAGTAAATCAAGAAGCGGATCACACATGGAACCCGAACACGCGCGCAAACGCGGCCACAGCCGTGCCCACGACCTGGTTTCCAGCCTGACCCAGCAGATTTTACTGGGCACCTTCAAACCAGGCGACAAACTGCCTTCGGAAAACACCTTGGTGCGCGAGCACGGGGTCAGCCGCACGGTGGTTCGCGAAGCCTTGTCGAAGCTGCAGGCCTCTGGGCTGGTGGAGCCGCGCCACGGGATCGGTACGTTCGTGATGGAACGCCAGGCCCAGGCCGGCCTGCGCGTTGCGGCGGAGAGCGCGGCGAATGTGCGCGATCTGCTGGAGCTGCGTATTGGCCTTGAGGGCCAGGCTGCCGCGCTGGCCGCACTGCGTCGTGACGAGGGGCATCTGGCGCGCATGCGCCAGGCGCTGGATGACTATCAGGACCTGGCCGCTGCCGGCGACAGCTGCATCGAAGCCGACCGGCGCTTTCACCTGCTGATTGCCGAGGCCACCGGCAATCTGTATTTCACCGAGATGCTGCTGCAACTGGGTAACGGCCTGATCCCGCGCAACCGCATGGCCCAGGCCGAGCGCGCGGGGGCCAAGCTGGCGCGGCAAGCGTACCTGGCCAACCTGGAGCATGAGGCGATCCTCAATGCCATCCGCCGACAAGACCCGGATGCCGCGCGGGCGGCAGTGTGCCTGCACCTGTCCAACAGCCGAGACCGGCTACTGCCGGACTGACTGTCAGGCAGTGTAAGACGAGTATATTGGCGTGCAGGGTGGCCGTTACATCCAGCTACCCTGCCCTCACTTCACCAGGTCAGGCAGATCTTGCCGAAATGCCGGTTGCTCTCCTGGTAACGGAACGCCTCGACGATCTGTTCCAGTTCGAAATGCTTGTCCACCACCGGCCGCAGGCCGTTGGCATCGATCGCCCGTACCATCGCCTGCTGCTGCGCTCGGCTGCCAACCAGCACCCCTTGCAGCCGAATCTGCCGCACCAGCGCCTGCACCAGCGGCAACTGCCCGGCCACCCCGGTAAGGATGCCGATCAGCGAAACATGCCCGCCAATGCGCGCAGCAATCATCGACTGCTCCAGCGTCGCCGGGCCGCCCACTTCAATCACATGATCGACACCACGGTTGCCAGTCAGCTCGCGCACCTTCTCACCCCAGGCCGGGGTGCTCTTGTAGTTGATCAGGTGGTCGGCACCCAGGGCCTTCAGGCGCTCCAGCTTGGCATCGCTGGACGAGGTGGCGATCACGGTCGCGCCCGCCAGCTTGGCGAACTGCAGGGCGAAAATCGACACACCGCCGGTACCCTGCACCAGCACCGTGTCGCCGGGCTTGAGGTGATCGTCGCTCATCAGCGCGCGCCAGGCGGTAAGGCCGGCGGTGGTCAGGGTGGCAGCCTCGGCATGGCTGAAACCCTGGGGTGCCAGGGTGAAGGCGGTGGCGCGGGCAGTCACTTGCTCACGGGCGTAGCCATCGATGCCGTCGCCGGGCACCCTGGCGAAGCCCTCGACATTGGCCTGGCCATCGAGCCAGTCGGGGAAGAAGGTGCTGACCACATTGTCGCCGACCTGGAACTCAGTGACGCCAGCCCCCACCGCAACCACCTCGCCGGCGCCATCGGCCATTGGGATGCGTCGCTCGCTCGGGCCCCACATGCCGCTGACCACGGCGAAATCGTGGTAGTTGAGGGAACTGGCGTGCAGGCGCACGGTAATCTCGCCGGCCTGGGGGGCCTGGGCCTCGCAGGTGCCGACCTCGACCTTGTCGTAGCCGCCGCCGGGTTGTACGTAGATGGCCTTGCTGCTCATGGGTGGGTCTCCGTATCAGAGCAAAGAATGGGGTTGAGCATAGACAGATCCGGCCCTTTCGCGGGCACGCCCGCCCCCACAGGGGCACCACAGGCCCCGAGACGTGCGCAATACCTGTGGAAGCGGGCATGCCCGCGAAGAGGCCCGCATTGCCAACACACGCGTCAGCCCAGCATCACCTTCAACGCCCGGCAATCCGCCGCATGCCAATCCACCAGCTCTGGCCAGGGGTTGTCCGGCAGGTTCACCAGCACCGTGCGCGCCCCCGCCGCCCGCCCGCAGTCCAGGTCAAAGCGGTAATCCCCCACCATCACCAGTTCGCTCGGCGTCACGCCCCAGGCGCTGGCAATCTTCAGCAGCCCATCCGGGCTCGGCTTGGGTGCAGCCTCGTCACGCCCGAGAATGTGTTCCACCGGGAAGCAGTCCGCCAGGCCGATGGCCTCCAGCGTTACATGCGCCAGCTCACGCGCATTGCGGGTCAGAATACCCAGCCGGCACCCGCGCCCGGCCAACTCTCGCACCAGTTCCACCGCCCCGGTGGCCGCCGTGGAGGCCGTTGCCAGGTCCCTTTCGTGCTCCAGCAACCAGGCATGCTTGGCCGCCGCTTCCTCTGCCGGCAAGGCCGCCAGGTGGGTGAGGATGTCGTGTTCGGCCGGGATGTCCAGCGCCACCCGAATGGCGGCGAAGTCGTGCACGGCCACGGTCAGGGTGCCGTCCATGTCGAACACCCAGTTGCGCACCTCGCCCAGGCTCATGCCCAGTCCTTGCGATGGCGAATCAGGCCTTCCTGGCTCGACGATGCCACCAGTTGCCCGGCCTGGTTGAAAATGCTGCCGCGGCAGAAGCCACGGGAATTGCCGGCCCAGGGGCTATCGGTGGCGTACAGTAGCCACTGGTCGGCGCGCAGGTTGCCGTGAAACCACAGCGAATGGTCGAGGCTGGCGATCTGCATGTCGCGCTGCCACACCGATTTGCCATGGGGCAGCAACGCCGTGGTCAGCAGGCCGAAGTCCGAGGCGTAGGCCAGCATGTACTTGTGCAGGGCAGGCACGTCAGGCAGGTTGCCGTCGGCGCGGAACCAGGCGTACTTCACCGGGTCGCCCGGCTTGGGGTTGAACGGGTCGCGCTCGGTGACCGGGCGGATCTCGATCGGCTTGGCGCACAGCACCTTGTCGCGGATGCGCTCGGGCAACTGGTCGGCCATGGCATGGGCCAGTTCGACTTCGGTAGGCAGGTTTTCCGGGCCGACCACGTCAGGCATCTGCGCCTGGTGCTCGAAGCCTTCCTCGTCGTACTGGAACGACGCGCTGCAGGTGAAGATGGTCTGGCCCTTCTGGATCGCCGTCACCCGCCGTGTACTGAAGCTGCCGCCATCGCGCACGCGGTCTACCGAGTACACCACTGGAAGGCTGGCATCGCCCGGGCGCAGGAAGTAGCCGTGCAACGAATGCACATGGCGCGCGTCCTCGACTGTCTGACTGGCGGCCGACAACGACTGGCCCAGCACTTGGCCACCGTAAAGCTGGCGGAAGCCCAGGTCCTGGCTACGTCCACGGAACAGGTTCTCCTCGATGGATTCGAGGCTCAACAGGTCGACCAGGTCGTCCAACACATGACTCATCGGCGGTTCTCCGTAGGAGCGAGCCTAGCTCGCGATGCGCCGCCCGAGCGGCGCTCGATTTCACAGGCGCTGAACGTGTTACGGGCAAGCGCCTTCCAAGTAGGCAAATGATACAGCGTTTGTCATTCGCACCGGGCATGGCTGTGCATTCAGGCGCGCAGGGTGCGCTCCCAGTGCGCGCGGTCAATGCGGTACAGCACATGCGGGCGCAGCGGGTGGCCGATGGGCAGGCGGGGGTGCTCGAAGCTGCCGTGCAGGTCCTGCTGCATGCCGATGGCTTGCATCACCTTTTGCGAAGGCAGGTTGCATTCGCTGGTGAACGACACGACCTCCTCCAGGCGCAATTGGGCGAAAGCACAACGCAGGCAGGTCCACGCCGCTTCGCTGGCAAAGCCCAGGCCCCAGTGACGGCGTGCCAGACGCCAGCCGATCTCCACCGCCGGGGCAAAAGGCGCGTCGAAGTTGACATTGAGCAACCCGGTCATGCCGATGAACGCGCCACTGTCCTTGCGCTCCAGGGCCCACAAACCAAAACCGTACTCATTGAAATGCCCACGCACGCGGCCGATCAACGCAGCCGCCTCAACGCGCGTCAGCGGCGCCGGAAAGTAGCGCATCACCTGCGGGTCGGCGCACAGTGCGGCAAACTCGCGCAAGTCATCGTCATGCCATTGGCGCAGCACCAACCGTGCGCTTTCCAGTTCGAGGATGGGGGTCATCGGGCCTGCTCCGGTTTACCGCCTTGCAGTTTACAGCGTAGGCGCGGGCGCGGGTTTCACCCAGCCGGGAGCCGCCAAATGCAATTTTCACACGCCCTTCACCGGCCCCCGACAGGCCGCTTGGCAGGATGCCTGCCATCCACCGCCGCACCAGCCGCGGTACTGCCAACGGAGCAACGCATGCTATCGAGCAACACCCTGGGGCACCCCGCCATTCATGCCCGGCGCAAGCGACGCCTGACTCGCAAAGCCGTCGGAGCCGCCCTGGGCCTGTGCATGGTCGTGGCGGCGTTGACCACCTGGCTGGCGACGAGGACGCATATCGTGGACCTTGGCAACGAGCAACAACTGAGTGACAGCGGCCTGCTGCAGGACTGGGCCGACGGTGCGGTGATCGTGATGATCCGCCACGCCGAACGCTGCGACAGCGCCCCCGGCCCCTGCCTGGACGACCCCACGGGGATCACCCTGAGCGGCAGCCAGGCCGCTGCCCGCGTTGGCCAAGGGCTGCACCAGCTGGGCCTGAACAAAGCCGACCTGCTCAGCAGCCCGAAACTACGCACCCGGCAAACCGCACACTTCATACTGGGTCAGGCGGTGGCCAGCGAGGACTGGCTCGAAAGCTGCGACAGCCAGTTCGCCAACGAAGCGCTTGCACACAAACGCGCGGGCCACAACCTGGTGCTGGTGACTCACAACGGCTGCATCGACCACTTTGCCCGCCAGCAGCACGTTGCCGGCGGCGAACGTCAAAGCAACTATGCCAGCGCCCTGTTCGTGTCGGTGGATGGCAATGGCAAGGCACGCATCCTCGGGCGACTGAACGAACCTGACTGGCAACGCGTATTGGCCAGCACAGGAAAATAGCCTCTGTGGGAGCGGTACCGGCGCAAGAAACAGGTACTCCCATTGCAGTCACCCGTCATGGCAAGATCAGCACTGGCCCTGATTGCGACCCCATCCATGCCGTTGCCGCTGATCTACCACGAAGATTACAGCCCGGAGTTCCCCGCTGAACACCGCTTCCCGATGGACAAGTTCCGCCTGCTGCACGACCACCTGGTCGGCAGCGGGCTGACCACCGACCAGGCCCTGCTGCGCCCGGACATCTGCCCCAACGACATCCTCGCCCTGGCCCATGACCGCAGCTACATCGAGCGCTACATGAACGGCGAGCTGTCGCGCGAGGACCAGCGCCGCCTCGGCCTGCCCTGGAGCGAGGCCCTGGCCCGGCGTACCGTGCGCGCTGTCGGTGGCTCACTGCTGACTGCCGAGATGGCGCTGCAGCACGGCATCGCCTGCCACCTCGCCGGTGGCACCCACCACGCCCATTACGACCACCCCGCCGGCTTCTGCATTTTCAACGACCTGGCGGTCATCAGCCGCTACCTGCTGGAAGCAGGCCGGGTACACCGGGTGCTGATCTTCGACTGCGATGTGCACCAGGGTGACGGCACCGCGCGCATCCTGCACGACACGCCCGAGGCCATCACCGTGTCGCTGCACTGCGAGCAGAACTTCCCCGCCCGCAAGGCACAAAGCGACTGGGACATTCCCCTGCCCCGAGGCATGGGCGACACTGCCTACCTGAAGGTGGTGGACGACGCCCTCAACTACCTGCTGCCGCTTTATCAACCCGACCTGGTGCTGTATGACGCCGGTGTCGATGTGCACAAGGACGACGCCCTGGGCTACCTGCAGCTGACCGACGCAGGCGTTGCCGCCCGTGACGAAGCCGTGCTGCGCCACTGCCTGGGCCGCGATATCCCGGTGATGGGCGTGATCGGCGGAGGCTACAGCAAGGACCGCACAGCCTTGGCCAGACGCCACGGCATCCTTCACCACAGCGCGGCACGTGTCATAGGTTGTTCACAATGACTGTGGAACCGCTTGTGGATAACCTGCGCGAAAGGCGCTGTAGCCCTTTACTGGCAAGGCCTGCATGACACTGGCTATTTTTTGACCAGTGCTTCCATGGGCAGCGCTGCGGTAGAATGCGCCTCTTTTCCACAGCCTGCTGCCCACCATGCCCGATCTGACCCCCGCATCCCCTCCCCCCGCTGTCGTCATCGGTGGCGGCCCCGCCGGCCTGATGGCTGCCGAAGCACTGGCCAAGGCAGGCCTGGCGGTCGAGGTGTTCGATGCCATGCCTTCAGTGGGCCGCAAGTTCCTGCTGGCGGGTGTCGGCGGCATGAACATCACCCATTCCGAGCCCTACCCGGCGTTCGTGGCACGCTATGCCGAACGCCAAGGCGAAATCGAGGCCCTGCTACGCGACTTCGATGCGGACGCGTTGCGCCAGTGGATTCATGGTTTGGGCATCGAAACCTTCGTCGGCACCTCGGGCCGGGTGTTCCCCACCGACATGAAAGCCGCACCGTTGCTGCGTGCCTGGCTCAAGCGCCTGCGCGACAACGGGGTAGTTATCCACACCCGCCATCGCTGGTTGGGCTGGAACACCGATGGCAGCTTGCGCATTGCTTATCCACAGGGCGAGCGTCAGGTGAAAGCCTCGGTCGTGGTGCTGGCGCTGGGTGGTGCCAGCTGGGCGCGCCTGGGTTCTGACGGCAGCTGGCAACCGCTGCTGGCAGAACGGGCTGTGGATATCTCGCCTTTGCAGCCGAGCAACTGCGGTTTTGAAGTAGCGGGCTGGAGCGCGCTACTCAAGGACAAGTTCGCGGGCGCACCGCTGAAGAACATCGCCCTCAGCGTCCCGGGCAGCGCACCGCGCAAGGGCGAGTTCATTCTCACCGCTCAAGGCGTGGAAGGCAGCCTGGTGTATGCCTGGTCGGCACCGGTCCGCGAGGCCATTCACCGTGAAGGCCGCGGGGTGTTGTTGCTCGACCTGCTGCCGGACAAGCCTGTGGACAAGATTGCCCAGGCATTGGCCAAACCACGCGGTTCACGCTCCATGGCCAAGCACCTGCACAGCCAGCTGGGGATTGATGGGGTCAAGGCCGCACTGCTGCGCGAACTGACCGATCAGGCGACCTTTGCCGACGTTGATGCTTTGGCCCGGGCCATCAAGGCATTGCCCATCACCCTGGTACGCACGCGGCCGCTGGATGAAGCGATCAGCAGTGCCGGCGGGGTCCGCTTCGAGGGCCTGGATGAGGGGTTGATGGTCAAGGGCATGCCGGGGGTGTTCTGTGCCGGCGAGATGCTGGACTGGGAGGCGCCGACCGGGGGGTATCTGCTCACGGCGTGCTTTGCCAGCGGCTTGCGCGCCGGACGGGCAGCGGCGGATTGGGTGCAGGCTTCCTGACAGATTGCCGGGCTCATGCGGGAGCGGCCTTGCGTCGCGAAAGGGCCGCAAAGCGGCCCCCAAAATCTCACGGCTTACGCTTGCGCGGCCCACCATTGAAGCTCGGCACCTTGCGTACAGCCTTCACCGCCGGTTCCGCACTGGCCGCTTCAGTGCTGTCCATCCAACGCCCCAGCCCGCGCTTGGCGCTGTTTTCTTTCGGCTTCTTGGGCTTCTTCGGTTTCTTGATAACCTGCCCACTGGCATCGGTCATCGGCACCCGGTGCTCGGGGATGAAATCCGGCTCTTCATGGCGCGGCAGGGTCTGCCGGGTCAGCACTTCAATGGCCGCCAGCAGTTGCACTTCATCCGCACACACCAGCGAAATCGCCTCGCCCTTGTTGCCCGCCCGCCCGGTACGCCCGATGCGGTGCACGTAGTCTTCGGCAACGATCGGCAGGTCGAGGTTGACGACCAGCGGCAAGTCATCGATATCCAGGCCACGGGCCGCCACATCGGTCGCCACCAGCACTTGCACCTCACGGGCCTTGAAGCTGTCCAGCGCACGCTGGCGGGTTGCCTGTGGGCGGTCACCGTGGATGCCGTCGGCATTCACGCCTTCGGCCAGCAAGCGCTCCACCAGCTGATCGACGCCATTGCGGGTCTTGGCGAACACCAGCACCTGCTTCCAGCGCTGCTTGCGCAGCAGGTGGCAGAACAGGTCAGCCTTGCGCTTCTTGTCCACAGGCACCAGCCACTGCTTGACGCTGGCGGCCGTGGCGTTGCGCGGGCTCACTTCGATACTGAGGGGGTCATTCAGCGCCAGCCCCGCCAGCATGCGAATCTGATCGGAGAAGGTGGCGGAAAACAGCAGCGTCTGGCGCTTGCGCGGCAGTGCCGCGTACACCGACTGCAGCTCTTCGGCAAAGCCCAGGTCAAGCATGCGGTCGGCTTCATCCAGCACCAGGGTCTGCACCTGGTTGAACTTCACGGCGTTCTGCCGGAACAGGTCGAGCAAGCGGCCAGGGGTAGCCACCAGCAGGTCGACACCCCGGCGCAGGCGCATCATCTGTGGATTGATACTGACCCCGCCATACACCGCGTAAGTAGTCAGCGGCAGGTTCTCGGCGTATTCGCGCACGTTGTTGTGCACCTGCTCGGCCAGCTCGCGAGTGGGTACCAGCACCAAGGCGCGGATCGAGTTGCTGGCCACCTTCTCGCCCTCCAGCGCCAGGCGCTGCAGCACAGGCAGGGCAAAGCCTGCGGTCTTGCCGGTACCGGTCTGGGCTGCGGCCATCAGGTCGCGGCCGGCCAGCACGGCGGGGATGGCTTTGGCCTGCACCGGGGTCGGGGTGGTGTAGTCCAGTTGCTGCAGCGTGCGCAGCAGCGGTTCGATCAGGCCGAGTTTGGCGAAATTCATGGCAATACCGTCAGGGGGTTCAGCGAAGGCGGCAAGTTTACCGCATCGCCCCTGCCTACTTGCAGATTTCACCTTTCAACGGTTGTACAGGTTCAGGCGCCTTGCGCCACTGCGGCAGGCCGATCAGCACCACCGCGCCGATGATCACTGCCATCGCCACACACTCTTCAGCGCCAATCTGCTCACCGGCAAAGACGATCCCTAGCAGCACCGCCACCGCCGGGTTGACGTAGGCGTAGCTGGTGGCCGCTGCCGGGCGCACGTGCTTGAGCAGGTACATGTAGGCACTGAACGCCAGGATCGAACCGAAGAACACCAGGTAGGCCAGCGCCCCCCAGCCAGCGGCGGTCGGCAGCTGTGTCATGCGTTCGCCCGATAGCACACTGCCCAGCAACAGCACCGCACCCCCGACCAGCATTTCCGCTGCGCTGGCCATCGGCCCCTGAGGCAGCGGCAAGGTCTTGCTCCACACCGAGCCGAACGCCCAGGACGCCGCCGCGAAGATGATCAGCGCCGCACCTATCGGGCTTGCCTGCAGGTTGGAGCCCAGGTTCAGCAGGCCGATGCCCACCAGCCCAAGGGCTATCCCTGCCCATTCCAGCTTCGAATTGCGGTGCCCGAACAACAGGCCGAACAGCAAGGTGAAAAGCGGCACCGTCGCCACCGCCAAAGCCGCCACGCCCGAAGCCACGCCGGCATGCTCGGCCACGGTCACCCCGCCGTTGCCACAGCTGAGCAACAAGAAACCGATCGCCCCTGCCGCCCGCCATTGCGGCCAGGTAGGTGCCGGCACGCCGCGCCAACGCAGGAAGCCGTACAGCAGCCCACCGGCGATCAGGAAGCGCACACCGGCCATGAGCATCGGAGGCCAGCTCTCGACGCCGATGCGAATGAACAGGTAAGTAGAACCCCAGACCAGATACAGGGCCAGGAAGGCGCCAATCAGCAGCAGCGGGAAACGACGGGAGGCAGGCATGGGGGAAACTCGAAATCCGTTTACGGGTGCCTCAGTTTAACGGCCTGCCTGGGTGAAGGGACGTTACAGAACGGGTTCAATTGAGCGGCACAATTCTGGTGCGTTCGACGTAGGCGACCCTCCCCCCGACGTTCACTGGCTAATCCCTGCAGTACTTGGCCAGCGCTTCGCGCAGCTTCGCAGCCGGGGTTTTCTGCAGCCGGCAAAGCAGCTCGTGCGACAGTTGCTGAACCCCGTGGTCCTGGCGCAATACACCCGCCAGATACTGCAGCAGGTTGGCGGCCATTTCGGCATCGGCCATGGCCCGGTGCGCGGTCCCCGTGTCCGGCAACCCAGCCCAGCGTGTCAAAGTGCCCAGCTTGTGGTTCGGCGCGGCGGGCAGCAGGCGCCGGGACAGCAACAGGGAACACGCGAAGGGCTGGCTGCGGCTGCGGCCAATACGGCCCAGCTCGTAGTCCCAGAACTTCTGGTCGAAAGCAGCGTTGTGCGCCAACAATGGGGTGCCACCGACGAACTCGGCCACCTCGTTCATCACTTTCTCCACCGGCGGCGCACTGCGCAGCATGGCGGTGGTAATGCCGGTCAGCCCTGCGACGAAGGCCGGCACCGGCACGCCAGCATTCATCAGGCTCTGGTAGCGCTCGACAATGCGCCCACCCTCAAGCATTACCACCGCCACCTCGGTGGCACGGCAGCCGGTACCGGGGGAAATACCGGTGGTTTCAAAGTCGATGACAGCGATACGTTCCATGAAAAGACCTTAGTGTTTGAGCAACAGCGCGCCTTCGATGGGCACGTAGCGGGTGGCAGCACGGATCAGTGACAACGCCGTCAGCCCCGGCACGCCATACACCACCGCTTCGGTGCCATGGCGCTGGATTACCCGCTCCAGCAGCAAGTCGAAATCACCGTCGCCGGAGGCCAGCACCACCTGGTCGACCCGGCTGGCCGCGTCGATCACATCCAGGGTAATGCCCACATCCCAGTCACCTTTGGCCGAGCCATCACTGCGCTGGATGAACGGTTTGAGGCGCACCTCGAAACCGAGGTTGCGCAAGATCTGCTGGAACTGCTGTTGTTTGCTGTCGCCACGATCGATGGCATAGGCCACGGCCTCGACGATCTGGCCTTCGCGGCTGACATCGGCCCACAGGGCGGTGTAGTTGAAATGGCAGCCGTGGGCCTGGCGCACGGTGTAGTAGAGGTTCTGCACATCGGCGAACAGCGCGATCTTTTTCACCTGGGAACCTCATTTTTGGCCTGGAGTGCCGGGGGGCTGCTGCGCAGACCTTCGCGGACACGCCCGCTCCCACAGGTATCGCGCGTACACCCGTGGGAGCGGGCGTGCCCGCGAAGGGGCGCAAAGCGCCCCCGGAAATGCCAGCAGTATGCCAGACCTGTCAGACGTAAGAATCGTCGTCCGAGAAGAACCCACCGTCATCGCTGCCAAAACCACCGTCGGCGTATCCGCCCTGGTCACTGCCCCAGCCACCGTTGTCAGCCACTTGCTGCTGCCCGACCTGGTCGTTCCAGCCACTACTGTCGCTGGCTGGCGCCGGCTCTTCCTTGATGACCTCGACGACTTCTTCCGGTTGCGAGTTGTGGTTGAACAGGCTGCTGATACCCTGCGCCAGCAGCACACCACCGGCCACACCGGCGGCGGTCTGCATGGCCCCGCCAAGGAAGCTGCTGGCCCCGCTGCGCGCAGGCGCGGCGCCATAGCCAGGCTGCGGCGCCTGAGGCTGGGCGAAACCAGGTGCCGACGGCTCGCGCCAGCCACCACCGGACGCTACAGGGGGCGCCGAAGGACGCTGTGGCTGCACCGCCGGGGCTGCGTTGCGCCCACCCGAACCAAAGATGCTGGACAAGAAGCCACCCCCGCCATTGCTCGGCGCACTGCTGGCGGCTTGTGCCGCCTGAGCCTGGGCACGGGCCTGCTGCAGCTCGGCTTGCAGCTGCTTGTTCTGTTCGTCGAGGCGCTTGATCGCGGCCTCCTGTACCAAAATCGCCTGGGCCATGTAGTAAGGCGCCGCCGGTTGCTGACGCACGTGCTGCTCGATGCACGCCTGGGCTTGCGCGTCACGCGGCTGACTTGGGTCTTCGGCTTGCTTGAGGCGGCCGAACAGGCCGTCGATCAGGGTTTGTTCTTCAGTGTTCATGGGGCGACCTCGTGGGGTAGCGGGACATCGGACAGCGTCAAAGATGGGGCGTACAGGCGCGGGATTCAATCACTGCTGCGGTGAAACTTTTTTCAGCAAGTGACAGCTCCAGGCCTGCTTTGGGCTAAAGTTAGGCCCCTGTTTTTACTGCCATGCGATGTTGACTGATGAATCCGCTGAGCGTTCTGCGCGACTCCCTGTACTTCTTCCGCCGTCACCTGCCAAACATCCTCCAGCTGTGCCTACCGCTGGTGGTGGTGGAAGCCCTGCTCACCCAATTGCTGGACCGGCAGCTGGGCGACCAGGCATCACCGGCCTACGGCATGCTGGTCAGCCTGCTGTTCTACCCGCTGTACAGCGCAGCCCTGATCCTGTACCTGGACACACGCAGCAACGGCCAGGAAATCGCCAAGCGCGACCTGTTCGCCCGCGCCCTTCAACTGTGGCCGCAACTGGCCCTGCTGATACTGATCAGCTCGCTACTGATCATGGCCGGCCTTGCGCTGTTCATCTTCCCGGGGGTGTGGATCATGATCAACCTGGTGTTCGCCGAGTACCTGCTGGTGCTGCGCGGCCGGCCGGTGGTGCAGGCGATGCGCGAAAGCGCAAGCATGACCACCGGGCATTTCATGCGCATCATGATCTGCGTCTTAGGCGTGCTGGCGCCGATCTGGCTCATCGACGGGCTGCTGTTGATGGCCTTCCCCGAGCCATCACCTGGGATGGAACTGGCCATGGACAGCCTCAGCGGCTTCCTGCAGCTGTTCAGCACCGTGGTGCTGTACCGCCTGTTCATGTTGCTGGAAGGTGAAGCCAGCACCTGAGGCCACCGGGGAATGTTTTCGACCTGCCGGCTGCCCAGCCCTGGCGCCACAGTGCACATCCTCAATGCTATTCAAGGAGTGCACCATGAACGAAACCATTCAGGCCGGGTACGCCAGGTCTTTTCGCGGCAAGCTGTACATGCGCACCGTCGACCGGGACATCCCGCTACGCCTCAGCCGCAGTACAGACAAGTTCGGCTGGGGCATTACCCCTGAGGATGACTGGTTGCAGGCGGGTGGAAGGCAGGACTCGCCGGTGATGGACTTTCATTACCACTCGCGGACCAACGATCGCCTGCACTACCGCATCAGCATGCCAGGGCGCCCGGAGACCAAGAAGCTAGGATTCAGCCGCAATGGCTATCTGGGCTTCTACTGGCATGCAGAGGTTAGCGAATACTGGAAAATCGAGCCGCTGGCGCTGACAGATGAAGGACTTGTCTGCCATCTGCGCGACCAGCGGGGCTACAGGGTCGGCGCCCTCACGGATACGCCGCACAGGAGTGGGGAGTGGGTAGCCTGGCTCAACGTCGAGGAAGGCGAAGTGATCACGTTCCTATTGAGGCAGGCAGATCGAGCTTCACTGGCCGGGGCAATACGATGAATGGCACGACCACTGACACGTCGTGGCCAGCGCATGATTTTTTCGGCCTGCCGCACTCGGTGGTGTGCATCAGCTCCCTCTCGGCTTGGCCCTGGCGGTAGCCTCGGCCACCAGAGGGTCGTCCGGCCAGTAGTGCTTCGGATATCGCCCTTTCAGGTCTTTCTTCACCTCGGCATAGGTCGTGCGCCAGAAACTGGCCAGGTCCTGGGTCACCTGCACCGGCCGACGCGCCGGTGACAGCAGGTGCAGCTTGACCTGCTGCCGGCCATTGGCGATGCGCGGGGTGTCGGCAAGGCCGAACAGTTCTTGCAGACGCACGGCAAGAATCGGCGGGGTTTCGCTGTAATCCAGGCGGATGTTCGAGCCGGACGGCACGGCCAAATGCGCCGGGGCCTGTTCTTCCAGGCGTTGCGGCAGCGGCCAGGGCAGCAGGTTGCGCAGCATCGACGGCAAGTCCAGCGCGGCAAAGTGGCTGAGGCGCGATACTTTGCTCAGGTAAGGCTGTAACCAGTCTTCCAGGCTGGCCAGCAGGGCTTCGTCCCCCAGGTCAGGCCATTCGCTGTGGCCATCCTTCTGCAGGTCGAGCTGACGCAGCAGCGCCACACGTGCCTGCCATTGCCGCAGTTCCGGCGTCCAGGTCAGCAGGTTCAAACCTTTGCGCCGGACCAGGCCAAGCAGCGCCCGGGTCCTGGCTTCATCATCCAGCCCAGGCAGCGGCTCGCGGCTGAGGACCAGTTCGCCAACCTTCACCTGACGCTCGGCGCGCAACACCTGCTCGCGCTCGTCCCAATCGAGGATATCGACCCGCTCGACCTGCTCGGCCAGTACCCCCTCAAGCAACGCCGGATCGAATTCGGCTGCCAGATAGATCCGCTCCTCACGCTGCCCCTGGCGGCTACCCAGGTCGGCGATCACCAGCCATGGGCACTTCATCAATGCATCGACTTCGCCAAACAGGGCCGCACGGCCGTTGGCCAGCCGATACTCCGCCCCACCCGCCCGGCGCTGCTGGGCGACCCGGTCAGGGTAGGCCAGCGCCAGCAGGGCGCCCAGCCAGCGTGGGTGGTCCGGGTCGGCGACCGGCGCACCGACCTTGCCACGCAACAGGCCACGGTATTGCCGGGCCAGCTGACGAGCACGCTGCACACCACCCTGGCCGCCACGCGCTGCCTTGCTCTCACCGCTGACCAGCGCAAGCCGGCTGTGCAAGTCGGCACCACCGCCACGCTGGATGTCCCGCTCCCCCAGCAGTGCAGCCACATCGCAGGCCATCTGTGCCAGGCCCAGATCCTGACCCCGCAGCAACAAGTGCGCGATGCGTGGGTGAGCCGGCAGTTCGGCCATGGCCTGGCCATGTTCGCTGAGGGTGTCGCGGCTGCCCGGCCGGAAGGCGCTGAGTCGCGCCAACAGGTCCTGTGCCTGGGCGTACGCTGCAGCTGGCGGCTGGTCGAGCCAGCGCAACTGCTCGGGGGTTACACCCCAGCGCGCCAACTGCAGGGCCAGCCCGGCCAGGTCGGCCTGGAGAATCTCGGCACTGCCATGGGCGGCCAGCTGGTCATGCTGGGCCTCGGACCAAAGGCGGTAGCACACGCCGGGTTCCAGGCGGCCGGCACGCCCAGCGCGCTGGGTGGCACTGGCGCGGGAAATGCGCTGGGTGTCCAGGCGGGTCATGCCGCTGCCGGGGTCGAAGCGCGGCACCCGGGCCAGGCCTGCGTCGATCACCACGCGCACGCCATCGATGGTCAGGCTGGTCTCAGCGATGTTGGTGGCCAGCACCACCTTGCGCAACCCCTTGGCCGGCGGGTCGATAGCGGCGCGCTGGGCATTGAGGTCGAGCTCGCCATGCAGCGGGCACAGCAGAATCTCGGGGCGCGCGCCCAGTACCTCCTGAAGGCTTTGGTGAACCCGGCGGATCTCGGCTTGCCCAGGCAGGAACACCAGCACGCTGCCGGCCTGGTCAGCCAGCGCATGCAACACGCAGTCCACCACCCGTGGCTCAATGAACTCGCCTGGCTGGAACGGCCGCCCCCAGCGGATATCCACCGGATGCATGCGGCCTTCGCTGCTGACCACCGGGGCATCGTCCAGCAACCGCGACAGGCGTTCGCCTTCCAGGGTCGCGGACATCAGCAGAATCTTCAGTGGCGGGTCGTCACGCAGCAACTCGCGGCCGTTAAGGCTCAGCGCAAGTGCGAGATCGGCATCCAGGCTGCGCTCGTGAAATTCGTCGAAGATCAGCAGGCCCACACCTTCCAGCGCCGGGTCGGCTTGCAGGCGGCGTGTGAGGATGCCTTCGGTCACCACTTCGATACGGGTTTTCGGCCCGACCTTGCTGTCCAGACGGATGCGGTAACCCACCGTTTCCCCAACCTGCTCGCCCAGCTCACTGGCCAGCCGTTCGGCCGCTGCCCGCGCAGCCAGGCGCCGTGGCTCGAGCATTAGGATGCTCTGCCCGGCCAGCCACGGTTCGTGCAGCAGCGCCAGTGGCACGCGGGTGGTCTTGCCAGCGCCAGGCGGCGCTTCAAGCACCACTTCGTCACGGTTTTCCAGAGCTTGGCGCAGGGCGGGCAAGGCAGCATCAATGGGTAATGAAATCATGGTGGTCCTCGAGCAGTCTCGCGAGTATAACGGCGAACCCAGCCTGCTCTATCATGGTCTTAACATCAGGTGCAGGCGCTTCGCTTGTCCTGCTGAACACCTTTTCGGAGATTTACATGCGCATCTCGACCCGCGTCATCGGTGGCGCCCTCATCGCCACCTTGCTGACTCAACTGACGGCCTGCGGCACCATTTTCTACCCGGACCGGCGCGGCCAGATCGGCGGCAAGATCGACCCTGTGGTTGCTGCAATGGATGCCATCGGTATCCTGTTCTACGTGATCCCGGGGCTCATTGCCTTCGGCATCGACTTTGCCACCGGCGCCATTTACTACCCAGGTGGCCGAACTGCCCAGGTTGACCCGGCCAAACTGCAGGAAGCCGTCAGCCCCGATGGCAAGGTCGACAACCTGAAGTTGCAGGCCATTCTGGAAAGCGAACTGGGCCAGCGCCTGCCGCTGAACGACCCACGGCTGATCCAGCACCGCGGCAGCATCGAACAACTGGCCAGCCTGGGCCTGGTCCCGGCAGCCTGAGCCACAAGGACACTGACCACGGATGATCACTACCCCGGCTGAACACCAGCGCCTGCTCCGCCTTGCCACGCGCGCATCACTGGCGGTGGCCGGCATCCTGGTGCTGAGCAAGGCGCTGGCCTGGTGGCTGAGCGGGTCGGTGAGCCTGCTGGCCGGGCTGACCGACTCGGCACTGGACGCCGTGGCCTCGTTCCTCAACCTGCTGGCGGTGCACTACGCCCTGCGCCCGGCCGACGACGATCACCGGTTCGGCCATGGCAAGGCCGAGGCCTTGGCCGGTATGGCGCAGGCGCTGTTCATCGGTGGCAGTGCGGTGCTGATCGGGGTGCAGGCGGTCGAGCGTCTGTACACCCCGCAACCGCTGGGTGATACCTCCATCGGTATCGCGGTGATGCTGCTGTCGCTGGTGCTGACGGTCGCCCTGCTGGCGCTGCAGTACAAGGTCATCCGGCTCACCGGCTCCACTGCGGTACGGGCAGATTCCCTGCACTACCGTTCTGACTTGTTGCTCAACGGCAGCATTCTGCTGGCCCTGTTGCTGACGCGTTTTGGCTGGCCGCAGCTGGATGCGCTGTTCGGCCTGGGCATCGCCTTTTACATCCTCTGGAGTGCGTTGCAGATTGCCCGCGAAAGTACGGCGATCCTGATGGACAAGGCCTTACCCGGCGATGTTGGCGAGGACATGACCGCGCTGGTGCTGGCCGTTGCAGGCGTGAAAGGCGTGCATGACCTGCGCACGCGCGTGTCGGGCAACCAGTGGTTTGTGCAACTGCACCTGGAACTGCCGGGGCAACTGCCGCTGCATGAAGCGCATAGCTTGTGCGTGGAGGCCTCGCGGGTGATCCGCCAGCGTTACCCACAGGCAGACGTGACGGTGCACGCCGACCCGGTATGAGGTAATTAATCCCTACCCCTGCAGGGTTCAGTTGATGCTGTAACCCCGACCACTGAAGCAAGCCCCCAGCGCCCGCTGGTAGTGGCTGAGCACAGTGGCCGCCGGTGCGTACGTCGCCGTCGCCGGGTCGAAGCCCGACTGGCTCACCGCCCAGCGATGGCACTGGTAGCGGTCCTGCTCCTGCTGTTCCTGACCCTGGCCATACATCGGATAAGCCACCACGTCATACCCGCCATTTGCCGGGGCCACCGGCACGGGCGACGGCACGCCGACCGGCGGGTTGACCACCACATATTCCTGGCTGTCTGCCAGGTACTGGTAATAGGTATCGGCCACCAGAAAGAACAGCGCACCACCCAACCACACTTCCCGCGCGTAAGGCGGCAGATAACTGACCCGCACGCCGTACGGCGGGGTCACCACGATGTAACGGCCCCCGTGCGGGCGGTACCAGTAACCCCCGGAGTAGAAATAGTCAGCGCCCCGGTAGGGTACTTTCCAGTAGCGGTCAGGAAAATGATCCACCGTGTGCCCTGGGCGATACTGCGGCCCAGGCCCCCAGCCATTGCCATGGCCATCCGGGCGCCCCTGCCAGTCGCCACCGGGCCGTTGCCCCGGGCCACCGGTTTGCCAGTGGTGATCATCACCGTGGCGGCGGGGGATGTCCTGGTAATACCCCTGGCGCGGCGGTTGGGTCTGGCGCACTTCGTCGCGCGAGTTGAGCGAGCGCCCCGGTCCACCCTCACCTTGCACCTGCTGGCCACGTTCACCGTGCCCCTCGCCGGGCCCTTCAGCCAAGGCCCCAAGGCTGATGCTCAAACCCAGTAAACCAACACCTGCCAACTGCCAGATGCGCGACGTCATGGTGTTCCTCTCGGTAGAAAAAACTGCAACCAACGCCAGTCTACCGTGCCCACCACACAGGCCAATTAAAATTCCCGACATGAAAAAAGGGAGACCACAGGGCCTCCCTTCAGGAATTGTCGTCCGTGCTCGGCACTTGTGGCGCCGGCTCACCTCACACCGTCTTCTGGAGGGTGTGTAGCCCGGGGGCCTGCAGATCCTGTTGGATGGCCGGCCGCGACCGCCCGCCTAGGGCGCGTCGCCGTGGACTGATGTCCGGGCAGTGATTCTGGTGATAAAGATACCGGACGGGTTGCGACAGAGGATTGCGAAGATTGCTCAGATAAATAGCACTTGCGCAATTTTTCACCCTGGATTGATAATTCGCAGCAATCCGAACAGAAAAGGCAAATGCCATGAGCAAACTTGACCGCTACGACCTGAGCATCCTCGCCGAATTGCAGCGCGATGCGCGCATTTCCAACCAGGAACTGGCCGAACGCATCGGCCTGTCGCCATCGCCATGCTCGCGTCGGGTCAAGCAACTGGAGGACGACGGCTATATCTCGCGCCAGGTGGCCCTGCTCGACCGCAAGAAGCTGGGCCTGAGCCTGACCGCCTATGTGTTGATAGGTATGGACCGCCACACCCCGGAGCGCTTTGAAACATTCGAGGCCGCCATCCGCAACCTGCCACAGGTGCTCGAGTGCAGCCTGGTCACCGGCATGGATGCCGACTATCAGTTGAAAGTGGTGGTGCCGGACATGGACCACTACCAGAAACTGCTTCTAGGCAGCCTGACCCGTATCGAAGGCGTCACCAGCGTGCGCTCGAGCTTCGTGCTCAACCAGGTGTTGGCCAGCACCGAGCTGCCATTGACCCACCTGCGTTAATTGCTTGCCCAGCCGACGTATAATCGGACGCTCAACCCGCCTGGAGAACACCGATGGATCCCGCCGTATTCGAAGAATGGATGATGATCATCCTGGTCACCGTGTTGATCGGTTTCATGGGCTTCATCGTCTGGGACCTGGCAAAAAAGTCCAAGGCGGGTAAGTTCGGGACGCTGATCCTGTTCTTCGTGCTGGGCCTGGGGGTGCTGGCCTTCATCATCAAAAGCGTGGTGGTGGGGTTTCTGGAAGGCGTATAAAACATTTCAGGGCCATTCGCGGGCCCTGACCTGAACTAAAGCCTGGCAGGGACCTCCCGCCAGCAACCCTGCTCCAGCCCATCCAGCGCCCAGTCACCAATGCGCACGCGCACCAGGCGCAAGGTCGGCAAGCCCACTGCTGCCGTCATCCGCCGCACCTGGCGGTTACGCCCTTCGCGAATCACCAGTTCCAGCCAGCTGGTCGGCACGCTCTTGCGAAACCGTACCGGCGGGTTACGCGGCCACAGCTCGGGTTCTTCCAGGCGCCGCGCCTCAGCCGGCAAGGTCGGCCCATCGTTCAGCTCAACGCCATCACGCAAGCGCTGCAACTGCTCGTCACTCGGTTCACCCTCCACCTGCACCCAGTAGGTCTTGGCCAGCTTGTGCTTCGGATCGGCAATCCGCGCCTGCAACCCGCCATCGTTGGTCAGCAACAGCAAGCCTTCGCTGTCGCGGTCCAGCCGCCCGGCCGGGTATACGCCCGGAATGTCGATGAAGTCCTTGAGCGTCGCGCGCCCTTCACCGTCGCTGAACTGGGTCAGCACGTCGAACGGTTTGTTGAACAGGATCAGGCGCGGCTCGGCGGGTGGCGCCTTGGCCTGGCGACGCGGGCCGGCGGCAGGCCGCGCCTGGGGGCGGCGCGGCTTGTTACGGGGTGGCAGTGACATGGATCCTCAGCGGAACGGCGGCTCATCGAAGCTGCGCAGTTTACGCGAGTGCAGCGAGTTGAGCTCGGTGCGCAGCAGATCGAGGGCAGCAATGCCGATCTTCAGGTGCTGGCTGACCGCCCGGTTATAGAAGGCGTTGGCCGAACCTGGCAGTTTGATCTCGCTGTGCAGCGGCTTGTCGGACACACACAGCAAGGTGCCGTAAGGTACGCGCAAACGGTAGCCCTGGGCAGCAATGGTGCCGCTTTCCATGTCCACCGCCACGGCACGCGACAGGTTGATCAGCGGGCGTTCCTGAGCCCAGCGCAGCTCCCAGTTGCGGTCGTCGTAGGTCAGCACGGTGCCGGTGCGCAGGCGCTTTTTCAACTGCTCGCCACGCTCGCCAGTGACCTGAGCGGCGGCCTCCTGCAAGGCCATCTGTACTTCGGCCAGGGCCGGGATCGGGATATTCGGCGGCACGACCCGGTCGAGAATGCCGTCACGGCGCATATAGGCGTGTGCCAGCACGTAGTCGCCGATGGTCTGCGACTGCCGCAGGCCGCCGCAGTGACCGATCATCAGCCAGCAATGCGGGCGCAGCACGGCCAGGTGGTCGGTGATGTTCTTGGCGTTGGATGGGCCCACACCAATGTTGACCAAGGTAACGCCATCGCCGTCGGCGGCGATCAGGTGGTAGGCCGGCATCTGGTAGCGGTGCCAGACCACGCTGGCCACCAGGGCCTGGGTTTCGCCATGGTCCATGCCCTTTTCGATCACGACGTTGCCCGGCAGCACCATACGTACGAAGCGCGGGTCGTCACGCAGTTGGTCCAGGCCATGGCTGATGAACTGGTCGACATAGCGGTGGTAGTTGGTCAGCAGGATCCACGGCTGTACATGGCGCCAGTCGCTGCCGGTGTAGTGCACCAGGCGGCGTAGCGAGAAGTCGACGCGCGCGGCATCGAACAACGCCAGTGGCATGATTTCAGCACGGTCCCAGTCGTACAGGCCATCAGCGATGTTGTCGGTGGCCGCCGACAGGTCGGTGCTGGGGAACACCCGCGCCAGCTGCGCAGCGGTAATGCCGCTACCGGCCAGCTCGTCGCCCTGGTCGACCACATAGGGGTAAGGGATATTCTGCTCGCTGACGCCGACTTCTACCGTAACGGTGTAGTCATGCATCAGCGGGCGCAGTTGCTCAAGCAGGTAGCCACGGAACGCAGCGGGCTGGGTGACGGTGACGCTGTAGGTGCCGGCAACCTGGACCTTGGCATAGGCACGGGTGGTGGCGGCGACTTCGCCATGGCTGTAGTAGGTCAGGCGCAGAGCCGGGTAGCGGAACAGGTCGCGCTCATCGGTATCGGGCTCGGTACGGTCCTTCAGGTAACGCTTCAGGGCCTGACTAAGGGCACCTGTGGCCTGTTCATGCAAGGCCGCCAGACGGTCGACGGCCTGTTCGGGGGTATCAACGACTACAAAAGCGTGGCTCACACTGTGCTTCCTGTCTGGACATGCATGTGATCCATCTTGCCTGCCTTCTTGGTTAAATACACCCCCATTGATCGGTGTTGGGTTCATTCGCGGGCAAGCCCGCTGCTACAGGGGCCAGGCAGGCGTAGCCCTTGTGACCAATGCCATCACATTTACACCTCGCGGCAGCGCCCCGTACACCCGGCCACCACCGGCCAAGCGGCTGCCGATAAACGCATCACTGACGTCTGCATTCCCGGCCTCCAGCAGCAGCTTGGCCTGCAACGCCAGGGCAATATCCTCGGTCAGTTGCCGCGCGCGGTACTGCATGTCACCGGTGTCGGCAAACGCCCCCTTGAGGTTGCCGATATGCGCCGCCAGGCGCGGGTCGCCATGCCCGTCACCCAGTTCGACAAACAGTGCATCGAGTACGCCCGGCTCCTTGGACAAGGCCCGCAGCACATCCAGGCACTGCACGTTGCCCGAGCCCTCCCAGGTCGAGTTGACCGGTGCCTCGCGGTACAGCCGTGGCAGAATGCTGTCTTCCACATAACCCGCGCCACCCAGGCATTCGGCGGCCTCGTTGATCATGGCCGGCGCACGTTTGCAGATCCAGTACTTGCCCACCGCCGTGACCAGCCGGGCAAAATGCGCCTGTTGCGGGTCGTCCAGTTGCTCCAGCGCCTGGCCCATGCGCAAGCTCAGGGCGAGCGCAGCCTCGCTTTCCAGGGCCAGGTCGGCCAGCACGTTCTGCATCAATGGCTGCTCGTTCAGCACCCGCCCGCCGACCTTGCGATGCGCGCAATGGTGGGCCGCCTGCGTCAACGCCTGGCGCATCAGTGCGCTGGAGCCGACCATGCAGTCGAACCGGGTCATGGCGACCATCTCGATGATGGTCGGCACGCCGCGTCCCTCTTCGCCGATCATCCACGCCAGCGCACCGCGGAACTCCACCTCGCTGGAGGCGTTGGAGCTGTTGCCCAGCTTGTTCTTCAGGCGCTGGATATAGAACTGGTTGCGGTTGTCATCGGGGCGGTGGCGCGGCAGCAGGAAGCAGCTCAGGCCTTTTTCGGTTTGCGCCAAGGTCAGGAAAGCGTCGCACATCGGCGCCGAGCAGAACCACTTGTGGCCAACCAGCTCATAGGCCTGCCCCGGGCCCGGCGCACCGACCGGATAGGCCCGGGTAGTGTTGGCGCGCACATCGGTGCCGCCCTGTTTTTCGGTCATGGCCATGCCCAGGGTGACCCCGGCCTTGTGCCGGTCGCCAACGTTGCGCGGGTCATATTCGCAGGCAAGGATTTTCGGCAGCCAGTATTCAGCCAGCTCAGGCTGCAGGCGCAATGCCGGCACGGCGGCAAACGTCATGGTCAGCGGGCAGCCGGTGCCGGCCTCGGCCTGGCTGTGCAGGTAGGTCATCGACGCCCGTGCAACATGGGCGCCAGCACGGGGTTCGGCCCATGGTAAAGAAGGCAGGCCATGTTCGACGGCGGTACGCATCAGCTCATGGTAGGCCGGGTGGAACTCGACCAGGTCGATGCGATGGCCGTAGCGGTCGTGGCTGCTGAACTCGGGTTTGTGCGCGTTGGCCAGGAAGCCTGCCTGCATCAGCGGGCCGCCGGCCAGGGCACCATAGGCGTCGATCCGCGACTCGGCCCAGCCCGCGCCAAAACGCCTTGACCATTCTTGCAAGGGCAGGTCGAGGCGGTACAGGTTGGCACCGTCGAGCGGCGGCGGCTGGTTGGTGACTTCGTGGGTTTCAGCGTACTGGTGCAGGCTCATCGGGGGGCTCCTGGATCCGGGTAGGCTTGAGAGACCCAGTGAAGCACTGCTTGCGGGGTAGTCAAAGGGGTATTAATGACTAAACGTGTGGTTGCTGGCGTGCGCGCGTAGGAGCGGGTTTACCCGCGAATACGGTGGTGGCGGCAACGGTGAACGGTGGGTGGATATTGGCCAGCAGACCCGGCCCTTCCGCGGGTGAACCCGCTCCTACAGCGAGCGCCGCGCCTGCAGCATGTGCGGGCTCATCTGCGCCTGCGAAATCGCCATGTTCAAACTCAACTCGAAGCGGCTACCCAGCCCGCGCGTCGATTCATGCGCCAATCTGGCCCCCAGCAACTCCCCCATCTGCCGGCAAATCGACAACCCAATCCCCAAACCGCCATACCGCCTGGTCATCGAACCATCGACCTGGAAGAACCGCTGGTACAGGGTCGACTGCTCCAGATCATCGAAACCGATACCGCTGTCGCTGACGGTAAAGGTCAACGCCAGATCATCCGGCCCCACCCGGCGGCCGCGCACCTGGATCATCACACCGCCCTGATGGGTGAACTTCAAACCGTTGTCCACCAGGCAACCCAGGCAGTGCGCCAGCTTCTGCCCGTCACCGAGCAACCCGTCCGGCAGGTCGGCCGGAATGTCCAGGCTCAGGTACAGGCCTTTGCCCAGCGCCTGCCCGGCATAACCGGCGCGCAAACCCTGCAACAGGGCGCGCAGGCTGAACGGTGCCGGCTGCGCCCGCAGGCGGCCGGCCTGCAGTTCGGACAGGGTAAGAATGGCATCGACCATATCCATCATGCCTTGGGCAGACCCCACAGCCGTGTGATGGTACTGAGCCATTTCAGCCCCCATCGGCAGGGTGTGCATCAGCTCGAGCGAGCCAATCACTCCGTTCATCGGGGTACGCAGCTCATGAGTCACGCTGGCCAGGAACTCGTCCTTCAGGCGATTGCTCCTGGCCAGTTGCAGGTTCAGTTGCTCCAGCGTACGCCCAGTGTCGCGCAAGGTCTGTGCCTGCTGCTCGCGCAGGCTGTTGATGCGGTCGGCCAGTGCCAGCGACAGCAAGGCCACTTCCAAGGCCGAACCCAGCTGGCTGGCATACATGGTGATGAACACGTTCGGCAGGTAGCCCAGTACCATCAAGGTGTTGACCAGGCCACCAAGCAGGAACGCCGTCCAGGCGATGATGAACCAGCGCGCCACTCGCAAGCCGCGCCACCAGGCATACAGGCCGGCGCTGAAGACGCTTATGGTGAACAGCAGCGCCAGCAGCGTGGCCATGCGCAGCGCAATGCCGTAAGGCATGCTCACCGCCAGTACCATGACCAGCGCCCCCCCCAGCATCAGCAGTTGCAACAGGCGATCGAAGCCACGGTTGAGGCTGCCCAATTGCAGGAAGTGCCGGGCGAACTGGCAACCGAACAGCCCGGCTGCACCAATGAACAAAGGCGTGGAGGCGTTCGCCCACCAAGGGCTGTCTGGCCAGAAATAGGCTACACCGGCGCCGTTCACCGAGACCTGGTAAAGGCCGAACGACGCGATGTAAAGGATGTAATAGAGGTAGCTGACGTCACGCACGCTGAGGTAGATGAACAGGTTGTACACCAGCATCACCAGTAAAACGCCGTAGATCATCCCCAGCACATACAGGCGCGTGGGCTGCTCTTCCAGGTAGGCTTCAGGGGACCATAACGCCAGCGGCGCTTGCACCGAACCCTGGCTGTGCAGCCGCAGGTACGCGGTGGTCACCTTGCCAGGTGGCAGTTGCAGTTCGAACAAGTAGTTGTTCTGCCGGATCTGCCGGCTGTCGTAGGGCAAGGCATCGCCGGTGCGCTGCGCCAGGCGGTACAAGCCGCTGCTGTCAGGCAAATACAGTTCGAGGTGATCCAGCGGCGGGTAGGCCAACTCCAGCAGCCATGACCGCGGGGCGGCGTTGGGCGCGGCAGTGGGGCGCAGTTCGACCTTGAGCCAGAACACCGAGGTGGAGTAACCGGCGTTCAGCACATCCTCATGGTGGGGCTGAAAGTGTTTGGCGAAACCGGGGGCACTGACCTGAGCGATGCTGGCATTGCCATCGGGGTCTTCATAAACCTGCATGGCCTTGCCCAGTGGAAGATGCCGGGTAGCGTCGTCGAAATCGACCGCTCCGGCCAGCACGGGCAGCAAACCCAGAAGCACAATCAGCAAATAGCGCATACAGCCCCAGCATGGCCTGTCCGGTCGCGTCGCGGTAGCCTCCCATCCGTTTGAGACGACGTGATCCTGCAGAACCCGTTTATCGAGTTATCCGAGCACTCTAGCATAGCCTCACAACCTGGCAATCGGCCACATAAAAACACAAAGAAAAGGCTCTAAATCAATGCTTTCAATAGAAAACCAATCAATAACCTGACCGATCGATCAGTAAAACTCGTTTGTCGGACGATCCGCCCAAACAGGTTTGGTGGTAAGCTCGCCGACCATGAATACCTACAGCTCCCGCCCCGTTGTCCTCTGTCTCTCCGGCCACGACCCCAGTGGCGGCGCCGGCTTGCAGGCAGATATCGAAGCCCTGATCGCCCAAGGCTGCCACGCTGCACCTGCAGTGACCGCCCTGACCGTGCAGGATACCGTCAACGTTTCCGACTTCCGCGTGCTCGACCGCGAGTGGGTGCTGGCCCAGGCCAATGCCGTGCTGGCCGACTCCACGGTGGCCGCCGTCAAGTTGGGCATGCTCGGCTCGATCGAGATGGTCGACACCGTCGCCGAACTGCTGGCCGCCCACCCTCACCTGCCGCTGGTCTGCGACCCGGTGCTGCGTGCCGGTGGCGGTGGCCGCCTGGGCAAGGACGAAGTGGGCTACGCCCTGCGTGAACGGTTGCTGCCGCTGGCGACCATCGCCACGCCGAACCTGCCCGAAGCACGCATCCTCGCAGAACTGCCCGAGGGCACCGCTGACGAATGTGCCGAGAAACTGTTGCCGTTCTGTAGACACCTGCTGATTACCGGCGGTCACGGCGACGAAGACGAAATCCACAACCGCCTGTACACCCAGGACGGCCAGCACTTCACTTGGACTTGCCAGCGCCTGCCGGGCAGCTACCATGGCTCGGGCTGCACCCTGGCCAGCGCCCTGGCCGGCCGCCTGGCGCTCGGCGAGCAGTTGGAAAGCGCCGTGCGCACCGCCCTGGACTACACCTGGCGCACCCTGCGTGACGCCGAGCAACTGGGCAAGGGCCAATACGTGCCGCGCCGCCTGCCCCTGGACTTCTGCTCCTGATACGAGGCCTTCAATGAAGCTACGCGGTCTGTACGCCATCACCGACAGCCAGCTGCTCGCCGGCCGTTTCCTGTCCCATGTCGAGGCGGCCCTGGAAGGCGGCGTGTGTCTGCTGCAGTACCGCGACAAGACCGACGATGCTGCGCGCCGCCTGCGTGAAGCCGAAGGGCTGATGAAGCTCTGCGAGCGTTACGGCACCCAGTTGCTGATCAACGATGACGCCGAACTGGCCGCCCGCCTGGGTGTCGGCGTGCACCTGGGCCAGACCGACGGCCCGCTGACCCCGGCCCGCGCACTGCTCGGCCGTCAGGCAATCATCGGCTCCACCTGCCACGCCAGCCTCGAACTGGCCGCCCAGGCTGCCAGCGAAGGCGCCAGCTACGTGGCCTTTGGCCGCTTCTTCAATTCTGTCACCAAGCCGGGCGCGCCCGCTGCCAACGTCGGCCTGCTCGAGCAGGCCCGCGCCCAGGTGAAACTGCCGATCGCCGTGATCGGTGGCATCACCCTCGACAACGCCGCCCCACTGGTCGCCCACGGCGCCGACCTGCTGGCGGTGATCCACGGCTTGTTCGGTGCCGACAGCGCGCAGGAAGTCACCCGCCGCGCCCGCGCCTTCAACGCCTTGTTCGCATCCTGATTCGAGAGATACTTCCATGTCCCGTTCCGAAGCCCTGTTCGCCCAAGCCCAGAAGCACATCCCTGGCGGTGTCAACTCGCCGGTCCGCGCTTTCAAGAGCGTTGGCGGCACGCCGCTGTTCTTCAAGCATGCCGAAGGCGCCTATGTCGTTGACGAGGACGACAAACGCTACGTCGACTACGTCGGCTCGTGGGGCCCGATGATCCTCGGCCACGGCCACCCGGACGTGCTGGACTCGGTACGCAGGCAGCTGGAGCACGGCCTGTCCTACGGCGCGCCGACCGCCATGGAAACCGAGATGGCCGACCTGGTCTGCTCGATCGTACCGTCGATGGAAATGGTGCGCATGGTCAGCTCGGGCACTGAAGCCACCATGAGCGCCATCCGTCTGGCCCGTGGCTACACTGGCCGTGACGCCATCATCAAGTTCGAAGGCTGCTACCACGGCCACTCCGACAGCCTGCTGGTAAAAGCCGGCTCGGGCTTGCTGACCCAAGGCGTGCCAAGCTCGGCAGGCGTGCCAGCGGACTTCGCCAAGCACACCCTGACCCTGCCGTTCAACGACATCGCCGCCGTCGAGAAGACCCTGGCCGAAGTTGGCCAGACCGTGGCCTGCATCATCGTGGAGCCAGTGGCCGGCAACATGAACTGCGTACCACCAGCACCGGGCTTCCTCGAGGGCCTGCGCGAGCAATGCGACAAGCATGGCGTGGTGCTGATCTTCGACGAAGTGATGACCGGTTTCCGCGTCTCGCTCGGCGGCGCCCAGGGCCATTACGGCATCAAGCCGGACCTGTCGACCTTCGGCAAGATCGTCGGTGGCGGCATGCCGGTCGGCTGTTTCGGCGGCAAGCGTGAAATCATGGGCTGCATCGCCCCGCTCGGCCCGGTCTACCAGGCCGGCACCCTGTCGGGCAACCCGCTGGCCATGGCCGCCGGCCTGACCACCCTCAAGCTGATCAGCCGCCCAGGCTTCCACGCCGAGCTGACCGACTACACCAGCCGCATGCTTGACGGCCTGCAGCAACGCGCCGATGCCGCTGGCGTGCCATTCGTCACCACCCAGGCCGGTGCCATGTTCGGCCTGTACTTCAGCGGCGCCGACGATATCGTCACCTTCGAAGACGTGATGGCCAGCGATGCCGAGCGCTTCAAGCGCTTCTTCCACCTGATGCTCGACGGTGGCGTGTACCTGGCACCGAGCGCATTCGAAGCGGGCTTCACCTCCATCGCCCATGGCGACAAGGAGCTGCAGATCACCCTGGATGCGGCTGAGAAAGCCTTTGCTGCCCTGAAGTGATGGCCAGCCTGTACCGGCCTCTTCGTGAGCCAACCCACTCCTACACTCAAGAAAGCGACACCCCCTTGTAGGAGCGGGTTCACCCGCGAAGAGGCCGGCACAGGCAATAAATACGCACACACAATCAGCTGACTTCCCCAACCAAGCAGAAATTCGAGTAAAACTTTGTAAGGTTGGCGCTGCTTATCCCATAATGTGCCACCAGAGACATTGGCCGCAGCTTTGCAGAGGTAAGTCGATCCCCATGAACCGCACCGGCCGCGCCCTGACCCTGGGCTGCCTGTTGCTTCTTCAGCCCCTGCTGGCCCTGGCGGAGGGCGGTAACTCGTTGCTGATTCCGGCGACGGGCCACTGCACCTTGAACGTTCAGCCTGAAGACCTGGCAAACGCCCTCAAGGCCTGCGAGCAGACGGCGACTGCGGGGGATGCCCAGGCGCAATTCGAACTGGGCGAGTATTACTACACGCAAACGCCAAAAAACCTGGGCAAAGCCCTGGACTGGTTCCAGAAGGCATCGCTGCAAGGCCAAGCCGACGCCCAATACCGTCTGGGTGCCATGTTCTTCCATGGCGAAGGGGTCAAGGCCAACAACGTGCAGGCCTACATCCTGCTGAAAATGGCTGCGGTCAATGGCGCCGAAGATGCGCTGGACATGGCCGACGAAGTGACCGAGCAAATGCCCCGCGACGAACTGGAGCATGCCACCCAGGTGCTCGGCCAGATTTTCCGCAAGTACCTGCTCGAACTGCAGAACGCCGAAGGGCGCACGCCGTTCTCGCCGCTTCCCTGAAGGTCACTTTTCCGGCATTGGCATCGGGAACGGCATCACATTGCCGCCGCCCTTGGCCTCGCTGATCTTCGCCGTGCCCAGGCGCTCCACCTCATCGATGCGCACAATCGAGTGCATCGGCACGAAACTGCGGACCACTCCGTCGAACTGGCTCTTGAGCTTCTCCTCACTCGGGTCCACTACCAGTTGCGAGCGCTCGCCGAACACGAACTCCTCGATTTCCAGAAAGCCCCACAGGTCACTCTGGTAGATCTGCTTGGCGTACATCTCGAAGACCTGACCCTGGTTCAGGAAGATCACTTTATAGATGGCGGGTTCGCGTTTGCTCATGTTCGGCCAGATAACACATGCGTAAGAAAAGGTGGGCATGATACCTGTTCTGGCCTGTTCACGGGTGGACCCACGCCCACAGGATCCCCACCGCCCTTGCCGGAGCGGGTTGACCCGCGGGGAGGCCAGAACAGCCTGTACATACCGTTGAACGTTTCAGTGCTTTCGCCACTGCCATTCAAGGGTTATTCTTGAGTTCAACTCCATCGCCGTCGAGCGGCTAAAAACGACCTTGAACGCACCCATAGAACCCCATCGTTTCATCCTCGAACCCTTCGAGGCCCACCGTTTCGCCAACTTGTGCGGCCAGTTCGACGAGCACCTGCGCCTGATCGAACAGCGCCTGGCCATCGAGATCCGCAACCGCGGCAATCAGTTCGAACTGATCGGCGAACCCAGGACCACCTCCGCTGCAGAACAGCTGCTGCGCCGTCTCTATCGCGAGACCAAGGCCACCGACCTGTCACCGGAAACCGTGCACCTGTACCTGCAGGAGTCGGCTGTCGAGAACATCGACAACCCGGCCGTCAACGAGGTCAGCGTGTCGCTGCGCACGCGCAAGGGCAATATCCGCCCGCGCGGGCTCAACCAGCAGCGCTACGTCAAGGAAATCCTGGCCAACGACATCAATTTCGGCATCGGCCCGGCCGGTACCGGCAAGACCTACCTGGCCGTAGCCTGCGCCGTGGACGCGCTGGAACGCGAACAGGTGCGCCGCATCCTGCTGGTGCGCCCGGCGGTCGAGGCGGGTGAGAAGCTCGGTTTCCTGCCCGGCGACCTGGCACAGAAAATCGACCCGTACCTGCGCCCGCTGTACGACGCCCTGTACGAAATGCTTGGCTTCGAACACGTGGCCAAGCTGATCGAACGCCAGGTGATCGAAATCGCCCCTCTGGCCTACATGCGTGGCCGCACCCTGAACAACAGCTTCATCATCCTCGACGAAAGCCAGAACACCACGCTCGAGCAGATGAAGATGTTCCTGACCCGCATCGGTTTCGGCTCTACCGCGGTGATCACCGGTGACATCACCCAGGTCGACCTGCCCCGTGGCACCAAGTCGGGCCTGGCGCACGTCATCGAGGTGCTGAAGGACGTTCCGGGGATCAGCTTTACCCATTTCCAACCCAAGGATGTGGTTCGTCACCCACTGGTTCAGCGTATCGTCGAAGCCTACGACCGCTTCGAAGCCCGCCAGCCCAAGCCCGAGGCGTCCGGCAAAGATGCTTGAACTTGATATCCAACGGGCCACGGATGCTGCCACTCCAGAAGACGCCGCCTTGCGCCGCTGGTGCGAATTGGCGTTGCGCCAGCGCAGCGCCGACTCGGAAATGACCATTCGCCTGGTCGACGAAGCCGAAGGCCGCGAGCTGAACCACACCTACCGGCACAAGGACTACGCGACCAATGTGTTGTCGTTCCCGGCCGATGTGCCCGATGACCTGCTCGATATCCCGCTGCTGGGCGACCTGGTCATCTGTGTAGCGGTGGTCGAGCGCGAAGCGGCCGAACAAGGCAAATCGCTGGAAGCGCACTGGGCGCACCTGGTCATCCACGGTTGCCTGCACTTGCTCGGCTACGACCACATCGAGGATGAGGAAGCCGAGGAAATGGAAAGCCTGGAACGGGAATTGCTGGCAGAACTGGGTCACCCCGACCCGTATGCCGATGATGAAACCGACACAATCACACACTGATACACGAAGGATCACGAGAACCGCCATGAGCGAAGATCGATCGAGCAACGGGCAGAAGTCCTGGCTGGGTAAACTGACCCAGGCTTTTGCCCATGAGCCGAAAAACCGCCAGGAGCTGCTTGAGCTGCTGCGCGAAGCCCATCAGAACAAATTGCTGGACAGCGAAGCGCTGACCATCGTCGAAGGCGCCATTCAGGTCGCCGACCTGCAAGTTCGCGACATCATGGTGCCGCGTTCGCAGATGAACAGCATCAAGGCCGGCCAGTCGCCTCGCGAGTTCCTGCCGGCGGTGATCGACGCCGCGCACTCGCGCTACCCGGTAATCGGCGAAAGCCATGACGATGTGCTCGGGATCCTGCTCGCCAAAGACTTGCTGCCGTTGATCCTCAAGGAGAACGGCGACAGCTTCAACATCAAGGACCTGCTGCGCCCGGCCACCTTCGTGCCCGAGTCCAAGCGCCTGAACGTGTTGCTGCGTGAATTCCGCGCCAACCACAACCACATGGCCATCGTCATCGACGAATATGGCGGCGTGGCGGGCCTGGTCACCATTGAGGACGTGCTGGAGCAGATCGTCGGCGATATCGAAGACGAGCACGACGTCGAGGAAGACAGCTACATCAAACCACTGCCCAGCGGTGATTTCCTGGTCAAAGCGCTTACCCCGATCGAGAACTTCAACGAGTTCTTCGACAGCGAGTTCTCCGATGACGAGTTCGACACGGTCGGCGGCCTGGTGATGAGCGCCTTTGGCCACCTGCCCAAGCGCAACGAAACCACTGAGATCGGGTCTTACAAGTTCCGTATTCTCAACGCCGACAGCCGGCGGATACACTTGCTGCGCCTGACCCCGATCACCCGTTAAGGACAAACATGCGTTGGATCACCCGCCCCGGCTGGCCCGGTAACCTGCTGGCCCTGGCGGCCGGTGCTTCCACCCTCCTGGCCCTGGCGCCGTTCGACATCTGGCCGTTGGCGGTGTTGTCCATCGCGGTGCTCTACCTTGGCCTGCGCGAGCTCAGCCCGCGCCAGGCCATGTGGCGTGGCTGGTGGTTTGGGTTTGGCCTGTATGGCGCCGGCACCTGGTGGATCTACGTCAGCATGAACACCTACGGCGGCGCCTCGCCGCTGCTGGCAATCGTGTTGCTGCTGGCGTTCTTCGCCGCACTGGCCTGGTTCTTCGCCCTGCCCACCTGGCTATGGGCGCGCTGGCTACGGCGCAACGAAGCACCACTGGCCGACGCCCTGTGCTTCGCCGCCCTCTGGCTACTGCAAGAGGCCTTCCGCGGCTGGTTCCTGACCGGTTTCCCCTGGCTCTACGCCGGCTATAGCCAACTGGACGGCCCGTTGGCCGGCCTTGCGCCACTGGGCGGGGTATGGCTGATTTCCTTCACCCTCGCCCTTACCGCCGCCCTGCTGTGCAACCTGCACCGCCTGCGCCCCCGCCCCTCGTTCCTGGCCGTGGCCAGCGTGCTGTTGCTGGCCCCCTGGGGGCTGGGCCTGGCGCTCAAGGGCCATGCCTGGACCATTCCGGCAGGCGATCCGCTGAAAGTGGCAGCGATCCAGGGCAACGTCGAGCAGGACCTGAAATGGGACCCCGCGCACATCGACGCGCAACTGGCGCTATACCGCGACCTGAGCTTCAGCTCCAGGCCGGTGGACCTGCTGGTGTGGCCGGAAACCGCCGTTCCGGTGCTCAAGGACCAGGCCCAGGGCTACATCGACGTGATGGGCCGCTTCGCCGCCGAGCGCCACTCGGCGCTGATCACGGGCGTGCCGGTGCGTGAAGAAGTGCACCACCAGCGCCGCTACTACAACGGCATCACCGTCACTGGCGAAGGCGACGGCACCTACCTCAAGCAGAAGCTGGTGCCATTTGGCGAGTATGTGCCGCTGCAAGACGTGCTGCGTGGGGCCATCGAGTTCTTCAACCTGCCCATGTCCGACTTCGCCCGCGGTCCGGAAGACCAGCCGCTGCTGCAGGCCAAGGGCTACCAGATTGCCCCTTACATCTGCTACGAGGTGGTCTACCCCGAGTTCGCCGCCGGCCTGGCTGCGCGTAGCGACCTGCTGCTGACCATCAGCAACGACACCTGGTTCGGCAAATCGATCGGCCCCTTGCAGCACCTGCAGATGGCGCAGATGCGCGCGCTGGAAGCCGGCCGCTGGATGATCCGCGCCACCAACAACGGCGTGACCGCGCTGATCGACCCGTTTGGCCGCATTACCACGCAGATTCCGCAGTTCCAGCAGGCCGTGCTGTATGGCGAGGTGGTGCCGATGCAGCAGCTGACGCCTTACCTGCAATGGCGCTCATGGCCGCTGGCGATTGTCTGTGCATTGCTGCTGGGCTGGGCGTTGCTGGCAGGGCGTATTGCAAAAACCGTCTGATTGACGATACGCGACCACTGTAGGAGCGGGTTTACCCGCGAATACGGTAGTCGCGGCAACGGTGAACGGCGGGTGGAGATTGGCCAGCAGGGCAGGCCCTTTCGCGGGCAAGCCCGGTCCTACAGGGGATTATGTAAGCCGGTGAATCAGTAGAACACCCGATACCCCACCAACCCCACCACTTCATTGAACAACTGCCCGCTCTGCCACATCGCCCGGCTCTCTGGCAGCAGCCCGCCAAACGGCCGCGCATGATCGCGCCCAAGGAACCCCACCGGCGCCGGCACCACCTCGAACCCCGCCTGTTCAAAACTCCAGCGTGAGCGCTGCATGTGCCAGGCCTGGGTCACCAGCACCACCCGGCGAAATCCCAAAGGCTGCAGCACCTTGGCCGTCAGCTGAGCATTTTCCCAGGTCGTGCGGCTGGCCTCTTCGCGCCATTTCACCTCGACAGCGAAATCTTCATGCAAGCGTTCCGCCATCAGCCTCGCCTCGCTGGGCGGCGTGCCGTAATGCAACCCACCACTGGTCAACACTGGCAGGCCCGAAGCCTTGGCCAGCCGCGCGGCAAAGCGCATCCGTTCCAGTGCCGTGGCCGTGGGCTGGTCACCGCCACCCCAGGCCGGGTCCCCGCGCTCGCGCCCGGCGCCCAGCACCACAATGGCATCCGCCCGGCTCGCCAGGCCGGCCCAGTCGCTCACGGCCAGCGGCGGCTCACTTTCCAGCACACGGGCGGTTTCCTGCACCACCAGCGGCAGGCTCATCAACCACAGGCCACCCAGCCCTACGCTAAAGCAAAGCGCCGCCAACCGGGGCCGCCGCGTACGCAGCCACCATGCCGCAAGCAGCAGCAAGAACAGCACGCCCGGCGGCATCAGCCATTGTTTGATGAAGAATCGGATCGGCATCGGCCACACCTCCTTGGCAGGCGTGCAGCCTAGAAGGATCGACGCCGGTCAACAAGTGCGTACCGGCGTCGATCTTGAGTTGTGTGATAGTGAAGAACCGGCGCGCGATAGCCTGCGCCTGGCGTCCTGAACGGCTAGCGATGTGGCAGCGTCCTGGATCTCGCCGTACTGGCGGGGCGTTTCTTGTCCTTGAGCCAGATGATCTTGGCCGATGTCGGCTCCGCTTGTGGGTAACTGCCGACAGGGGCATTGTGGCGCTCCGGAAGGGATTCCAGGTAGGCCTTGATCACTTCGAACTCTGCGTGGCTCAGGCCACGCAACTCAAGCTCAGCTGGCATCTCGTCGCGCAATCGCACCGAGGTCCTGGCCGTTTCCAGTGCCAGGCCAAGCCGGTCGATCAGGCGCTCGTAAAGCTCCGGTCTGATTGCGGGTAGCTGCGTCTCTCCCATCCGTTCACCTCATTGAAGGTAAGAATATCTCCCCCCACACCTGAGCTTAGCGTCGCTGCAAAAAGCAGCCGTGCGCCGCGACCAGCGGCCATTCGCAACGAAGGTTTCCCACGATGCGCGGCGCTGCTGTATGCTACGGCGTTCACTCTAAACGACACCGGAGTGCCGGACGCAGCGAGGTTCCGCTGCCTGGAACAAGGTCTCTTCTCTCTCAGCCAAAAGTAGCCATGCACGAACAATACACGCCCCGTGATATCGAAGCCGCCGCCCAGAAGTTCTGGGACGAGCAACAATCGTTCGCTGTTACCGAACAGCCAGGCAAAGACACCTACTATTGCCTATCGATGTTCCCGTACCCGAGCGGCAAGCTACACATGGGCCACGTGCGCAACTACACCATCGGTGACGTGATTGCCCGCTACCAGCGCATGCTGGGCAAGAACGTCCTGCAGCCGATGGGCTGGGACGCTTTCGGCATGCCCGCGGAAAACGCGGCGATGAAAAACAACGTCGCCCCGGCCAAGTGGACGTACGAAAACATCGACTACATGAAGACCCAGCTCAAGAGCCTGGGCCTGGCCATCGACTGGGCACGTGAAGTCACCACCTGCAAACCCGACTATTACCGTTGGGAGCAGTGGCTGTTCACCCGCCTGTTCGAAAAAGGCATCATCTACCGCAAGAACGGTACCGTGAACTGGGACCCGGCGGACCAGACCGTACTGGCCAACGAACAAGTCATCGACGGCCGTGGCTGGCGTTCGGGCGCGCTGATCGAGAAGCGCGAAATCCCGATGTACTACTTCCGCATCACCGATTACGCCGACGAGCTGCTGGAGAGCCTTGACGAGCTGCCGGGCTGGCCTGAGCAGGTCAAGACCATGCAGCGCAACTGGATCGGCAAATCGCGCGGCATGGAAGTCCAGTTCCCGTACGACAAGGCCAGCATCGGCCACGAAGGCACCCTCAAGGTCTTCACCACCCGTCCGGACACGCTGATGGGCGCCACCTATGTCGCCGTCGCCGCCGAGCACCCGCTGGCCACCCAGGCTGCGCAGGGCAACCCGGCGCTGCAGGCGTTCATCGATGAGTGCAAGAGCGGCAGCGTTGCCGAAGCCGACATGGCCACCCAGGAGAAGAAAGGCATGGCCACTTCCCTGCTGGTCGAGCACCCGCTCACCGGCGAGAAGCTGCCAGTATGGGTCGCCAACTACGTGCTGATGCACTACGGCGATGGCGCGGTAATGGCCGTGCCGGCCCACGACGAGCGCGACTTCGAGTTCGCCCACAAGTACAACTTGCCGGTCAAGGCCGTGGTGCGCACCAGCGCTGGCGATGAAGTCGGCAGCGAGTGGCAGGCCGCCTATGGTGAGCACGGCCAGCTGATCAACTCCGCAGAATTCGACGGCCTGGACTTTGCTGGCGCCTTCGACGCCATCGAAGCGGCCCTGATCCGCAAGGAACTGGGCAAATCGCGTACACAGTTCCGCCTGCGCGACTGGGGTATCAGCCGCCAGCGCTACTGGGGCTGCCCGATCCCGATCATCCACTGCCCGTCCTGCGGCGACGTCCCGGTGCCGGAAGACCAGCTGCCGGTCACCCTGCCGGAGAACGTGGTGCCGGACGGCGCCGGTTCGCCACTGGCACGCATGCCTGAATTCTACGAATGCAGCTGCCCGAAATGCGGTGCTGCGGCCAAGCGCGAAACCGACACCATGGACACCTTCGTCGAGTCGTCCTGGTACTTCGCCCGCTACGCCTCGCCAAACTACGACAAAGGCCTGGTCGACCCCAAAGCCGCCAACCACTGGCTGCCGGTAGATCAGTACATCGGCGGTATCGAACACGCGATCCTGCACCTGCTGTACGCGCGCTTCTTCCACAAGCTGATGCGTGACGAAGGCCTGGTCACCTCGAACGAGCCGTTCAAGAACCTGCTGACCCAGGGCATGGTGGTCGCCGAAACCTACTACCGCGTTGCCAGCAACGGCGGCAAGGACTGGTTCAACCCGGCCGATGTCGAAATCGAGCGTGATGCCAAAGCCAAGATCATTGGCGCCCGCCTGAAGACCGACGGCTTGCCGGTGGAAATCGGTGGCACCGAGAAAATGTCGAAGTCGAAAAACAACGGCGTCGACCCGCAGTCCATGATCGAAGCCTACGGCGCCGACACCTGCCGCCTGTTCATGATGTTCGCCTCGCCGCCCGACATGAGCCTGGAATGGTCCGACTCCGGCGTCGAAGGTGCCAGCCGCTTCCTGCGCCGTGTCTGGCGTCTGGCTCAGGCTCACGTCAGCCAGGGCCTGCCAGGCAAGCTGGATGTTGCCGCCCTGGACGACGCGCAAAAGGTCATCCGCCGCGCCATTCACGCTGCCATCAAGCAGGCCAGCACCGACGTGGGCCAGTTCCACAAGTTCAATACCGCCATCGCCCAGGTGATGACCGTGATGAACGTGCTGGAAAAGGCCCCGCAAGCCACCGAACAGGACCGCGCCCTGCTGCAGGAAGGCCTGGAAGCCGTCACCCTGCTGCTGGCGCCGATCACTCCGCACATCTCTCACGCGCTGTGGCAGCACCTGGGCCACGCAGGCTCGGTGATCGATGCCGCCTGGCCAAGCGTCGACGAACAGGCGCTGGTGCAGGACTCCATTACCTTGGTGGTTCAGGTCAACGGTAAACTGCGCGGCCAGGTCGAGATGCCTGCCGCTGCCAGCCGCGAAGAAGTCGAAGCCGCTGCCCGCAGCAACGAGAATGTCCTGCGCTTCATCGATGGCCTGACCATCCGCAAGGTCATCGTGGTACCGGGCAAGCTGGTCAACATCGTCGCCAACTGATGAAAACGCCCACCCGCATCGATTGCGGGTGGGCGGAACAGGCCCAAAAGGGAGCAACAACATGATCAAACGCAATTTGCTGGTAATCGGCCTGGCGGTCATGCTCAGCGCCTGCGGTTTCCAGCTGCGCGGCACCGGCGCCACCGAGCTGAGCGTGAAGGAAATGGACGTCAGCGCGCGCAATGCCTACGGCCCGACCGTGCTCCAGCTGCGTGAAGTGCTGGAACGTAGCGGCGTCAACGTGCACGCCGGCGCACCGTATCGCCTGGTGCTGACCAACGAACAGGAGCGCGAGCGCTCGGCGACCTACAACAGCGGCAACCGTACCGCCGAGTACGAGCTGACCACCAAGCTGGACTACAGCATCCTGGGCCTGAACAACCTGGAGCTGATGAGCGACAAGCTGGAGGTACGCAAGGTCTACGTGCGTGACGGCTCGAACATCACCGGCTCCGAGCAGGAAGCCAAACGCGCCCGCGAAGAAATGCGCCGCGACCTGGTCAACGCCATGGTCGTACGTTTGCAGATGCTGTCCCCGCCCCAACTGGATGAGCTGCAGCGTAAAGCAGACGAGCGCGCCCAAGCCGAAGCTGCCGCGCTGGAGGCTGCCCGCCGCCAGCAAGCCGAGACGCCTCAGCAATCGCCACTGGAAGTACCGGGCAACTAAGCCCGCGAGGGGCGCCCTCGGGCGCCCCGCCTGTTCCCCATGAAACTCGCCCCCGCCCAACTCAACAAGCACCTGCAAGGCGCCCTGGCACCGGTCTACGTGGTCAGTGGCGACGACCCGCTGCTGTGCCAGGAAGCCGCCGACGCCATCCGCAATGCCGCGCGTCAGCAAGGTTTCGATGAACGCCAGGTATTCAGTGCCGACGCCAACTTCGACTGGGGCACCCTGCTCCAGGCCGGTGCAAGCCTGTCGCTGTTCGCCCAGCGCCGCCTGCTGGAACTGCGCCTGCCCTCGGGCAAGCCCGGTGACAAGGGTGCCGCTGCGCTGATGGAATACTGCGCCAACCCCGCCGAAGACACGCTGCTGCTGATCAGCCTGCCCAAGCTCGACAGCAGTGCGCAGAAGACCAAGTGGGGCAAGGCATTGATCGAAGGCGCCCATTGCCAGTTCATCCAGATCTGGCCGGTGGATGTGCACCAGCTCCCGCAGTGGATCAACCAGCGCCTGCAACAGGCCGGCCTGTCAGCCCAGCGTGATGCCGTCGACCTGATTGCCGCGCGCGTGGAAGGCAACCTGCTGGCAGCCGCGCAGGAAATCGAAAAACTCAAGCTGCTGGCCGAAGGCAGCCAGATCACCGTGGAAACCGTGCAGGCTGCCGTCGCCGACAGTGCCCGCTTCGATGTCTTCGGCCTGGTCGATGCCATTCTCAACGGCGAGGCTGCGCATGCCCTGCGTATGCTCGAAGGCTTGCGCGGTGAAGGTGTGGAGCCGCCAGTCATCCTCTGGGCCTTGGCCCGTGAGCTGCGCCAACTGGCGGGGCTAGCCCAGCAGTTCAGCCAAGGCGTGCCATTGGACAAAGCGTTCAGCCAGGCCCGCCCGCCCATCTGGGACAAACGCCGACCGCTGGTCAGCAAGGCCCTGCAGCGCCTCTCGGCGCAGCGTTGGGCGCAACTGCTGCAGGATGCCCAGCGAATCGATGCGCAGATCAAAGGGCAGGCTGAAGGTTCGCCGTGGATTGGCCTGGCGCGGCTGTCGCTGTTGATGGCTGGCCAGCGCCTGGCCCTCCCTCCCGAGTAACTGCGGCCGTCGTAGGAGCGGGTTTACCCGCGAAGAGGCCGGACCTGCTAATCAATCTCCACCCACCGTTCACCGTTGCCGCCGCCACCGTATTCGCGGGTAAACCCGCTCCTACACATAGGCACCAGCGCCTCGACCATATACACAATCAATTGGCCCCCACCCTTCGGGGGGCCTACAGTGCGCCCGAAACTCACCCAACCCGGGAAGCCCACCATGAGCAAAAAGCCGAAAAAGCACGGCCCCAACAAGGCCAAGTCCATCGTTGCCCAGCCACTGTTCCGCTGCCGCCAGGAACAACCGAACAAGGGCAAAGGCAGCTACCGCCGCGAAGCCTTCCAATCGAGAGATTGGGAGGCTTCCTACTTTTTGGCTGCATGAAAGCATCGCAAGCGCAGGCATGGTATGGTCGTCACCTGACCTGCAACTCTGGATCTGTGCATGCTCTTCCGTCTTATCCCCCGCTGGGAAACCCGCCAGCTGATCGCGGCCTCCAGCTTCATCCTGCTCGTGGCCTGTGCGGAAAAGCCCACCGCCGCCGACGCGCTGCCGCTGGCCCCTGCCCAACCCAATCCCGTGGTGACCGTGCCCGGCGCAACGCCCGACGTCAGCACTGACATCCAGCCCCTGCAAACCTTCGCCCAATGGCAAGCGGGCTTCCGCGAGCAGGCCCTGCAAGCCGGCATTTCGCCGAGCACCTTCGACCGCGCCTTCCTCGGTGTCACCCCCGACCTGGACGTGATCAAGGCAGACCGCAGCCAGCCGGAGTTCACCCGCCCGGTGTGGGAATACCTCGAAGGCGCCCTGTCGCCCCTGCGTGTGCGCAACGGCAAGAAGCTGCTGGAGCAGAACGCCGAGCTGCTGACTCGCCTTGAGCAACGCTATGGCGTGGACCGCCAGGTGCTGGTCGCGGTGTGGGGCATGGAAAGCAACTTCGGCCAGTTCCAGGGCAGCAAGTCGGTGATCCGCTCGCTGGCCACTTTGGCCTATGAGGGCCGCCGCCCACAGTTCGCCCAGGATCAGCTGATTGCCGCGCTGCAGATCATCCAGCATGGTGACATCCAGCCTGAAGCCATGCGTGGCTCGTGGGCCGGCGCCATGGGCCAGACCCAGTTCATCCCGACCACCTACAACACCCATGCCGTGGACTTCGACGGCGATGGCCGCCGCGACATCTGGAACAGCACACCAGACGCCCTGGCCTCAACAGCGCACTACCTGCAGAGTTCGGGCTGGAAACGCGGCCAACCGTGGGGCTTCGAGGTACAGGTGCCGGCCGGCTTCGACTTCTGGCAGGCCGATGGTGCACTGCGCAAACCGGTGAGTGAATGGCTGGCGATGGGCGTGAAACTGCCAGCGGGTACCCAGCTGCCGGCAGGTAGCAACCAGCTGTCTGCCGCCCTGCTGCTGCCGGCCGGTGCACGCGGCCCGGCGTTCCTGGTGCTGGACAACTTCCGCGCCATCCTCAAATACAACAACTCGTCGTCCTATGCCCTGGCGGTGAGCCTGCTCGGGGATCGCTTCAGCGGCTGGGGCTTCATTGCCGGCAGCTGGCCGAAAGAGGACCTGCCGCTCAGCCGCACCGAGCGCATGGAGTTGCAGAACTTGCTGAACAGCCGCGGGCATGATGCGGGTAATGCCGATGGCATTATCGGGGCCAATACCCGCAAGGCAATCCGCAATGCCCAGCAAGGGCTGGGATGGCCGGCGGATGGCTACCCGACCCACAAGCTGCTTGAGAGCCTGCGCCAGCAGTAAGCATTCCGGGGCCGCTGCGCGGCCCCGGTAATCTCACGCCCTGAACAGATCCTGCTCCAGCACCAGTGTTTGCTGAACACTGTCCAGCCTCACCCGAGCCCCCAGGGGCAAGCATACATTCGGGTCACAGTGCCCGCTGCGCCAACCCGCCAGCACCGGCACACCCAGCGGTGCAAACGTATCCTCCAGCAACGGCGTCAGCGCCGCTGTGGTAATCCCGGCAAAGTCGCCCACCAGCACGCCCTTGACCCCCTCCAGCTTGCCTGCCAGGCGTAACTGGGTCAGCAGCCGATCCACCCGGTACAACGGCTCATTGACGTCCTCGATGAACAGGATGCAGCCCTGGGTATCCAGCTCGGCAAGGGTCCCCATGGTCGCCCCCAGCATCGACAGGTTGCCCCCCAGCAACGGTCCGCTGGCCACCCCCGGCAGCACGCAGTCCAATGCGAAGCCCGCCGGGTGCGCGACCTGCTCGCCTGCCCTCACATGCCCACCCAGTTGCGCCAGCAACGACGACTCGGTCGGTGGCAACTTGGCCCCCAACAGGTCGGCATTGAGCATCCCCCCATGGAAGGTCACCAGCCCGGCATGCCGGTAGATCGCCGTATGCAACGCGGTGATGTCGCTGTAGCCGATCAGCGGCTTGGGGTTGCGCCGGATCAGTTCAAAGTCGAGCTGGTCAAGCAGGCGCATGCTGCCGTAGCCCCCACGCATGCACAGGATGGCGTCCATGGCCGGATCGGCAAACGCTGCATGCAAGTCCTGCAGGCGCTGCTGGTCCGGCCCCGCCAGGTAGCCCTGCGCCTGCAGGGCACCCGGGTAGATACGGCAACGGTAGCCGCGGTCAACGAACCACTGGCTAACCTTGTGCGCATCAAGCCGCGCCGCGCCCGCCGGGGCGACAATGGCAAAACATGCGTTGGCCGGCAGCGCGGCTGGCAGGGTGGGTTGGAAGGTTTTGGCGCAGTACATCGCGGCTCCTTGCAGCGCATTGGACACAAACAAAAATGCCGATGCCGCCCTTGGGCGCGCATCGGCATCTGTGGCTCCGCTCTAGGCTAGAGCATAGCTCAGAGCTTGATCTTGGCTTCGTGGGCCTGCTGGTCGGCGTGGTACGAAGAACGCACCAGCGGGCCAGAAGCAACGTTCTTGAAGCCCATCTTGTAACCTTCCTCGGCGAACCAGGCAAAGGTGTCCGGGTGAACGAAACGCTGCACCGGCAAGTGGCTGCGCGACGGCTGCAGGTACTGGCCGAGGGTGAGCATGTCGATGTCATGCTCGCGCATGCGGTGCATCACTTCGATCACTTCCTCGTCGGTTTCGCCCAGGCCGAGCATCAGGCCCGACTTGGTCGGTACGTGCGGCACCAACTGCTTGAACTTCTGCAGCAAGTCCAGCGACCAGTCATAGTCCGAACCCGGGCGCGCGGCCTTGTACAGGCGCGGTACGGTCTCGAGGTTGTGGTTGAACACATCCGGCGGCTCTTGCGCGGTGATCTCCAGGGCAACGTCCATACGGCCACGGTAGTCAGGCACCAAGGTCTCCAACTGCACGCCCGGCGACAGCGCGCGGATTTCCCGGATGCAGTCAGCAAAGTGCTGGGCACCACCGTCACGCAGGTCGTCGCGGTCCACCGAGGTGATCACCACATACTTCAGGCGCAGGTCGGCAATGGCGACAGCCAGGTTTTTCGGCTCGTCCAGATCCAGCGGCTTCGGTCGGCCGTGACCAACGTCGCAGAACGGGCAACGACGGGTGCAGATGTCACCCATGATCATGAAGGTGGCGGTACCACCCGAGAAGCACTCGCCCAGGTTCGGGCAGGAGGCCTCTTCGCACACGCTGTGCAGTTTGTGCTTGCGCAGCAGTTGTTTGATGCGGTCTACCTCGGGCGACACCGGGATACGCACGCGAATCCAGTCGGGCTTCTTGGGTAGCTCATCGGTAGGGATGATCTTCACCGGGATGCGCGCGACTTTGTCGGCACCACGCAGCTTGACCCCAGCTTCCACCTTCTTCGGCGCTGGGCGCGGGGTGGCATCCTGGGTAGGTATCAGGTTCGGCACGGCTTCTTGCACAGTTGTCATATTCAGTCGATTCCGCCCGTGAGGGTCGTCTGCTCAGCGTAGTCGAGGTGCTTGACCAGCTGTCCGCGCAGCCTTGTCCTGACCTCGTCGAGTTCGATCGGACCTGCCAGGTCGCGCAGCTGGGTCATCGCCAGCCCCGCATAGCCGCAGGGGTTGATTCGGCGGAATGGCGCAAGGTCCATGTCCACGTTCAGGGCAAGGCCGTGAAACGAACGGCCGTTGCGAATTCGCAGGCCGAGGGAGGCGATTTTCGCTCCGTCGACATAGACACCCGGGGCATCGGGCTTGGCAGACGCCTGAACAGCATAGCTGGCGAGCAGGTCGATGAGGGCCAGCTCGATACGGCTGACCAGCTCACGCACGCCAAAGCCCAGCCGGCGCACATCCAGCAGCAGGTAGGCCACCAGCTGCCCGGGGCCATGGTAGGTGACCTGGCCGCCGCGGTCGGTCTGCACCACCGGAATGTCGCCCGGCACCAGCAGGTGCTCGGCCTTGCCGGCCTGCCCCTGGGTGAAGACCGCAGGGTGCTCGACCAGCCAGATTTCATCCTGGCTGTCCGGGCTGCGCTGCTCGGTAAAACGACGCATGGCCTCCAGCACCGGTTCATAGGGCTGCAGGCCAAGCTCGCGAAAACCGAGGCAGGCGGACATCAAAGCACCATTTTCACGATGCCGGTAGCGCGCAGGGCGCTGTTGATATCGTGCAGCTGGTTCTCGCTTTCGGCAACGATGTGCAATTGCACGGTGGTGTACTTGCCTTCCTTGCTCTGGCGTTCGGCCAGGGTGGAAAGGTCGACTTTGGCGTGCTTGCTGAGCACCTCGATGACCATGTCCTTGAAACCGACAACGGTGTCACCAATGACCTTGATCGGGTAATCGTCGCAAGGGAATTCGATCTTGTGCGACTTGACGTCTGGTTCGCTCATGGCGGAAACGGCCTCGTAAGCCGTGGCAACAACAACACCCCCGCGGTAGGCGCGGGGGCATGCAGGTCACGTATCAGTTGAACAACCCGTAGAAGAATAGACGGATGCTATCCCACATACGGCGGAAGAAACCACCTTCCTCGACGCCATCAAGGGCGATCAGGTCGGCACTGTGAATCACTTTTTCGTCCAGTTTGACTTCCACTTTGCCGATCACGTCACCTTTGGCGATCGGTGCGGTGAGCTGCGGGTTCATGGTCATCGAAGCCTGCAGGCGCTTCAATTGGCCTTTAGGCATAGTCATGGTCAGGTCGTCAGCCAGGCCAGCCTTGACTTGGCTGGTAGCGCCCTTCCAGACCGGCGCCTGGGTCAGCTCGGTGCCTTTCTGGTAGAAGGTCTGGGTTTCGAAGAAGCGGAAACCGTAGGTCAGCAGCTTCTGGGTTTCGGCAGCACGCGATTGCTCGCTGTTGGTACCGAACACCACGGCGATCAGGCGCTGGCCGTCACGAACGGCCGAAGCCACCATGCAGTAGCCGGCTTCGTCGGTGTGACCGGTTTTCAGGCCATCGACGGTCTTGTCACGCCACAGCAGCAGGTTGCGGTTAGGCTGCTTGATGTTGTTCCAGAAGAACTCTTTCTGCGAGTAGATGGCGTAGTGGGCCGGGTCGACGTTGATGATCGCACGGGCCAGGGTCGCCATGTCGTGCGCCGACGAGTAATGCTCGGGGTGCGGCAGACCGGTAGGGTTCATGAAGTGGCTGTTGGTCATGCCCAGGTCGGCAGCCGTCTTGTTCATCATGTCGGCAAAGGCGTCTTCGCTGCCGGCGATGTGCTCGGCCAGGGCGACCGAGGCGTCGTTACCGGACTGGATGATGATGCCGTGCAGCAGGTCGCTGACCGTTACCTGGCTACCAACCTTGATGAACATGCGCGAACCGCCGGTACGCCAGGCGTTTTCGCTGACGGTAACCGGGTCGCTTTCACCGATCTGGCCGCGGCGGATGTCCAGGGTGGCGATATAGGCGGTCATCAGCTTGGTCAGGCTGGCTGGCGGCAGGCGCTCGTCACCGTTGTTCTCGACCAGCACGTTGCCGCTGGACGCGTCCATGAGTACGTAGGACTTGGCTGCCAGTTGCGGTGGCGCCGGCGTCATCTGCTCCGCCGCGAAGGCGGCAGGCGTGATCAGCAGCAGTACAGGCAGGCAAAGTCGTTTGGCAAGGTTGGTGATGTTCATCCGTCTCTCGAAAATCGCTAATGGTCTGAGATGTTCCCTGGGCAAGATCATGTGCCCAGCGCCAGTCAGTCTAGTTTTATGGCCAATGGCCTGGCCCGCGAACGTGCGGCTTTATGTCGCTGCGGGCAAAAGCGGTCATTGTACATGGCCGCGACCGGCAATTCATGACAAAACCGATAGTTTGGTGTTGCCGTCTTCGCAGGCGCGCCCGCTCCCACAGTCAGTCTGCTGTGACCAGCTTTGCCTGCCCCAAGTTCGCCAGGCGAATGCTGTCTTGTGCTTGCTGGATCTCGCCCTGGCTGCCGATCGGCCCCAGGCGCACGCGGTGCAGGGTCTGCTGGTTACGCACGATCGAGCTGATGAACACGGGTGCATTGACCATGGTGCTGAGCTTGGCGCGCAGCAACTCGGCAGCGTCCGGGTTGGCGAACGCGCCTACCTGCAAGAAACTGCCACCGTTACCGCCGGGCACGTTGTTGCCACCTACCTGCACGGGTACCACGGGCGCTGCGTGCTGCTGTGGTGGCGGGGTCCACTGCTCGACCCGCCCGGTACTGGCCGGTATTGCCTGGGTCTGCGCCACTTGCGGCTCCTTCAGCACCATCGGCGGCGTTTGGCCGCGCTGAGCCCACCACTGCTGCGGATCGATACCCTCGACGCGCACATGCGCGGTGCCGATCTCGGCATAGCCGAGCTTTTTCGCGGCAGCATAGGACAAGTCGATGATTCGGTCGGAATAGAACGGGCCACGGTCGTTCACCCGAAGGATCACGCTGCGGCCGTTCGCCAGGTTGGTCACCCGCACATAGGCTGGCAGCGGCAGGGTCTTGTGCGCTGCGCTCATGCCATACAGGTCGTACAGCTCGCCGTTGGCAGTGTTCTGCCCGTGGAACTTGGTGCCGTACCACGATGCCGTACCCTCGGCGCGGTAGTTGCGCGAGTCCTGCATCGGGTAGTAGGTCTTGCCCAGCACGGTGTACGGGTTGGCCTTGTAGTTACCGGTGTGCACGGTCGGGGTGGCATCGGGGATCTTGTTGACATCCACGTCCCACCACGGTGCGCCGTCCTTGTGCGCCCGGTTGATGTCCAGGCCCGGCTGGCTGCGCACGACATTACCACTGCTTTTCGGGGCCGGCCGGTTGGAAGAGCAGCTGGCCAGCGCCACACCGACGGCGAGGCAGGTGAGCAGCTTGAAAGCGTTGCCAGAGATGATTGCGCGCATTACTTGACGCCCCGTACTTGAACCAGCTGTTCCGCAAGCTGATGTACCGCCATGGCATACATCACGCTGCGGTTGTAGCGAGTGATCGCGTAGAAGTTCTTCAGGCCCATCCAGTACTCGGGGCCGCTCTCGCCCTCGAGACGGAAGGCGGTAACCGGCAGATCATCGCGCAGCGAATCATGAACCGACCAGCCAAGCGTACGCAACTCCCCTACCGTTTTCACCGGCTCGATGCCGGTGGTCAGGCCTTCGTCGGCGCGCTCACCTTCCACCCAGGCGCGACTGACCACACCCTCGCCGGCCACCCAGCCGTGGCGCTTGAAGTAGCTGGCCACGCTGCCGATGGCATCGTCAGGGTTGTTCCAGATATTGATATGGCCGTCCCCGTCGAAGTCCACCGCGTAGTTGCGGAAGCTGCTTGGCATGAACTGCGGCAGCCCCATGGCGCCGGCGTACGAGCCCTTGAGCGTCAAGGGATCAAGCTGCTCCTCACGGGCCAGCAGCAGGAACTCTCGCAGCTCCTTGCGGAAGAACTCGGCCCGTGGCGGGTAGTCGAAGCCCAGCGTCGACAGGGCGTCGATCACCCGGTAGTTGCCGGTATTGCGGCCAAAGAAGGTTTCCACGCCGATGATCGCGACAATGTACTGCGCAGGTACGCCGTACTCCTGCTCGGCACGTGCCAATACAGCCTCGTGCTGACGCCAGAAATCCACACCGCGAGCGATACGCGCATCGGTGATGAACATCGGCCGGTAGTCCTTCCACGGTTTGACCCGCTCGGCCGGGCGCGAGATGGCGTCGAGAATCGACTGCTTGCGCTGCACCTCACGAAACACACCCATCAGTTGCTCAGGCGCAAAACCATAGTCGCGGCTCATTTCGCCAACAAACGCGGCTACCTCGGGCGAGCCGTCGTATTCGCCGGCATGGGCCAGCTGTACAGCGCCGAACAGGCCCACCGCACCGATCCAAGGCGCACAACGGGCAGCCCAGTTACGCACTGCTTGCATGAAATTGTTCACCTTATTCAAACCTGCGCGATCCATTTGCGGTGCGTATGGATCGACATCAAAACGCCAAACGCTGACAGCAGCGTCACCAACGATGTTCCGCCATAGCTGATGAAAGGTAACGGCACGCCCACCACGGGCAGAAGGCCGCTTACCATTCCGATATTGACGAACACGTATACAAAAAAAGTCATGGTCAGGCTGCCCGCAAGCAGCTTGCCGAACAGGGTCTGCGCCTGGGCGGTGATCACCAGGCCACGGCCGATCAGCAGCAGGTAGACAATCAGCAGCAGGCAGATGCCTACCAGGCCGAATTCCTCGCCGAGCACGGCGATGATGAAGTCGGTGTGGCTTTCCGGCAAAAAGTCCAGGTGCGACTGCGTGCCAAGCAGCCAGCCTTTGCCAAACACCCCGCCCGAGCCGATCGCCGCCTTGGACTGGATGATGTTCCAACCGGTGCCCAACGGGTCGCTTTCAGGGTCGAGGAAGGTCAATACCCGCTGCTTCTGGTAGTCGTGCATGACGAAGAACCACATTGCCACCGCGACTGGCACGGCTGCCGCCAGCACGCTGAGGATCCAGCGCCAGCGCAAGCCGCCCATGAACAGCACGAAGGCACCAGAGGCCAGGATCAGCAGCGCGGTCCCCAGGTCGGGCTGACGTACGATCAGCATGAACGGCACGCCGATCAGCACCAGGCTGATCGCCACGTGCTTCAAATGGGGCGGCAAGGTGCGCTTTGACAGGTACCAGGCGATGGTCGCCGGCATGATGATCTTCATGAATTCCGAGGGCTGGAAGCGGATCACCCCAGGAATGTTGATCCAGCGTGTGGCCCCCATGGCGTTGTGGCCCATCACGTCCACTACTACCAGCAACAGCACCCCGGCCAGGTAGGCCAATGGCACCCAACGCGCCATGAAGCGCGGCTCCAGCTGGGCGATGACGAACATCGACACCAGACCGATGCCAAACGAGGTGGCTTGCTTGAGCAGCAGGTCCCAGTTCTTGCCACTGGCCGAATACAGTACGAACAGGCTGCCGGCTGCAAGGGTCAGCAGAATGATCAGCAAGGGGCCGTCGATATGGATGCGTTGCAGAAAGCTCGCACGCCGACGCATCACATCCTCGCTGGAGAGCATGCGATCGAAATTGTTCATCACAGGGCCGATTCCTGGGTAACGGTGGCGGGCGCGAACTCGGGTTTGAGCCGGCCATTTTCGTCGAGCAGCCAGGCGTCCATGATCTGGCGTACCACCGGAGCGGCGACACCCGAGCCGGACTCACCGTTCTCGACCATCACCGAAACCACGATTTTCGGGGCTTCGGCTGGGGCAAACGCGACGAACAGGGCATGGTCGCGGTGGCGCTCCTGGAGTTTGTTGCGATCGTACTTCTCGCCCTGCTTGATCGCCACCACCTGGGCGGTACCGCTCTTGCCGGCAATGCGGTACTGGGCTCCGGCAGCTGCCTTGCGCGCGGTACCGCGGGCGTTGTGCATCACCTGTTCCATGCCATGGGTGACCTTGGCCCAGTCGGACTTGTCACGCAGTACGATGTCTTCCATGGGGTTGTCGTCTACCGGCGGCAAGCCTTCGATGGTCTTGGCCAGGTGCGGGCGGTTCCACACACCTTTGTTGGCGATCAGTGCAGTGGCCTGGGCCAGTTGCAGCGGCGTGGCCTGCATATAGCCCTGGCCGATGCCGAGAATCAGGGTTTCGCCAGGGAACCAGGCCTGGCGACGGGTGGCACGCTTCCATTCGCGCGACGGCATCAACCCGGCAGACTCCTCGAACATGTCGAGGGAAACCCGCTGGCCGATACCGAACTTGTTCATGTAGCTGGACAAGCGATCGATGCCCATCTTGTGCGCAAGGTCATAGAAGTAGGTGTCGTTCGAGCGCATGATGGCGGTGTCCAGGTCGACCCAGCCATCCCCGGAGCGGTTCCAGTTACGGTATTTATGGTCGTAGTTGGGCAGCTGGTAGTAGCCAGGGTCGAACACCCTGCTGCTGGCATTCACGACGCCACTGTCCAGACCGGCAATAGCCACCGCCGGCTTGATGGTCGACCCCGGCGGGTACAAGCCACGCAGCACGCGGTTGAACAGCGGCCGATCGATCGAATCGCGCAACTCGGCATAGGCCTTGAAGCTGATGCCGGTGACGAACAGGTTGGGGTCGAAGCTAGGCTGACTCACCATCGCCAGCACCTCGCCGGTTCGCGGGTCGAGCGCAACCACTGCACCACGCCGGCCTCCCAGGGCGGCTTCAGCGGCCTCCTGCAGCTTGATGTCCAGGCTCAGCACAATGTCCTTGCCCGGCTTCGGATCGGTGCGCTTGAGCACCCGCAACACCCGGCCACGGGCGTTGGTCTCGACTTCCTCGTAACCCACCTGACCGTGCAGGGCGGCCTCGTAGAAGCGCTCGATGCCGGTCTTGCCGATATGGTGGGTACCGCTGTAGTTCACCGGGTCGAGCGTTTTCAGCTCTTTCTCGTTGATCCGCCCGACATAACCCACCGAATGGGCGAAATGCGCACCCTGCGGGTAATGCCGCACCAGCTGTGCCACCACCTCGACACCCGGCAGGCGGAACTGGTTTACCGCCACGCGGGCGATCTGCTCTTCGTTGAGCTCGAACAGGATCGGCACCGGCTCGAATGGCCGGCGGCCCTGGCGCATGCGCTTCTCGAACAGGGCACGGTCGTCAGCGGTGAGGTCCAGCACTTCGACGATGGTATCCAGCACTTCCTGCCAGTTACCCGCACGTTCGCGGGTCATCGACAGGCTGAAGCTGGGGCGGTTGTCGGCAACGATCACCCCGTTGCGGTCGAAGATCAGCCCGCGGGTCGGCGGGATCGGCTGCACATGCACCCGGTTGTTCTCCGACAGCGTGGAGTGGTAGTCGTACTGGATGATCTGCAGGTAGTACAGCCGTGCGATCAACACGCACACAAGCAGCATGATCGCGACTGCGCCGACCACGACGCGTTTGCGCACCAGGCGGGCGTCTTTCTCGTGGTCCTTGAGACGGATCGGCTGCGACATCGGACTGCTTACAGGCTCATTTGTGGTAAGGGTGCCCGGACAACACGGTCCAGGCGCGGTAGATCTGCTCGCCGATGAGTATCCTTACCAACGGGTGCGGCAAAGTCAGCGGCGACAGCGACCAACGTTGCTCGGCGCGCGCGCAAACCTCAGGCGCCAGGCCCTCCGGGCCGCCCACCATCAAATTCACCGTGCGCGCATCCAGGCGCCAGCGGTCCAGCTCGGTCGCCAGCTGCTCGGTACTCCATGGCTTGCCATGGACCTCGAGGGTGACAATGCGTTCCCCAGGCTGCACTTTGCTCAGCATGGCTTCGCCCTCCTGACGGATCAGGCGGGCGACGTCGGCATTCTTGCCACGGGTATTCAGCGGGATTTCCACCAGCTCCAGCGACAGCTCGGCGGGCAGGCGCTTGGCATATTCATGCCAGCCTTCCTCGACCCACTTCGGCATGCGCGAGCCGACCGCAATCAGGCGCAGACGCACAGCGCTTTCCTTATTCGCGGTCTTTGAGCTTGTCGGAGTACTCGTGGGCATGGTCCGGGCTGTGGTGCTTGCCATCGGCGGCACGGCTTTGCTCGGCACCCTGCCACAGACGCTCAAGGTCGTAGAACTGGCGGGCAGCGGCGGTCATCATGTGCACGATGACGTCGTTCAGGTCCAGCAGCACCCAGTCGCTGTCGCCCTTGCCTTCTTCACCCAGTGGCTGGGCGCCCTTGGCCTTGACTGCTTCACGGACCTTTTCGGCCATCGCGTTGATCTGGCGGTTGGAGGTACCGGTGGCAATGATCATGTAGTCGGTCAGGCTGTGCTTCTCGCGCACGTCGATGACCTGGATGTCCTGGGCCTTGACGTCTTCCAGCGCTGCCTTGGTCACTGCGACCAGTTCTTCGCCGTAAATTTTCTGCTTGGTCATATAAAACTCGTTCAACTCGTTGGATGAGGCGCCAGAGGCACCGTCAGTTGGGCGCACGATATAGTTCGTGCGCCTCGATATAGGCCAGTACGGCGTCCGGCACCAGGAACCTCACCGATTTGCCGCTGGCCAGCAGCTGTCGGATCTGTGTAGCCGACACCGCAAGCGGCGTCTGCCAGACGAACGAAATATTTCCCGCCGGGCCGGACATGGCGGTGGGATCGCTCTCCGAGCGCGCAGCCAACAGGTTGCGCAACTCGTCAGGGGGTTCTACGTCGGCATCCGGACGTTGCAGTACCAGGATGTGACAGTGTTGCAGCAATTCTTCCCAGCGATGCCAGGCGGGCAGGCCACAGAAGGCATCCCAACCCAGCACCAGGAACAGCTGGTCGTGGCCGGACAGTTCGGCGCGGATCGATTCCAGCGTATCGATGGTGTACGACGGCTTGTCACGTTCCAGCTCGCGGGCATCGACGCTCAGGCAAGCGACGCCCTGCACCGCTTCACGGACCATCGCCAGGCGATCCTGCGCGGCCACCTGTGGCGTGTCGCGGTGCGGCGGCCGGGCATTGGGCAACAGGCGTAGCTCATCCAGCCCCATGAACTCGGCCACTTCCAGCGCGCTGCGCAAGTGGCCGATATGCACGGGGTCGAAGGTACCACCTAGAATGCCGATACGCCGGACTGCCTGGGCCTTGCTCAACTCAGCAGGACCCCTGGCCGCGCAACTGGCCATCGCCGATCACCACATACTTCTCGCAGGTCAGGCCTTCCAGGCCGACAGGGCCGCGGGCATGCAGCTTGTCGGTGGAAATACCGATTTCCGCACCCAGGCCGTACTCGAAGCCATCGGCAAAGCAGGTCGGGGTGTTGAGCATGACCGACGCCGAATCGACCTCAGCCATGAACTGACGGGCTTCACCCTGGTGTTCGCTGATGATCGAGTCGGTGTGGTGCGAGCCATAGTGGTTGATGTGCTCGATGGCCTGGTTCAGGCCGTCGACCACGCGAATCGACAGGATCGCATCGAGGTATTCCGTGTGCCAGTCGGCTTCGGTGGCCGGTTTGGCGCTGATGATAGCCTGGGTACGCTCGCAACCGCGCAGCTCCACGCCCTTCTCCACGAAGCGGCGGGCCATTTCTGGCAGGAAGCGCTCAGCCACTTGTTGGTCGACCAGCAGCGTTTCCATGGCACCGCAGATGCCGTAGCGGTAGGTCTTGGCGTTGAAAGCCACATTCCAGGCCTTGTCCAGGTCGGCATGCTGGCTGACATAGATGTGGCAGATGCCGTCCAGGTGCTTGATCACCGGCACGCGGGCATCGCGGCTGATGCGCTCGATCAGGCCACGGCCTCCGCGCGGCACGATGACATCGACGAATTCCGGCATGCTGATCAGCGCGCCCACGGCTTCGCGGTCGGTGGTTTCGACCACCTGCACCACCGCCGCCGGCAGGCCGGCTTCGGCCAGGCCACGCTGAATGCAGGTGGCAATGGCGCGGTTGGAGTGGATGGCTTCGGAACCGCCACGCAGGATGGTTGCATTGCCCGACTTGAGGCACAGGCTGGCGGCATCAATGGTCACGTTCGGACGCGATTCATAGATGATCCCGATCACCCCCAGCGGGGTACGCATCTTGCCTACCTGAATGCCCGATGGACGGTAGCTCATGTCGCGGATGGCACCGACTGGGTCCGGCAGGCTGGCCACCTGGCGCAAGCCGGTGATCATGCCGTCGATACGCGCCGGGGTCAGCGCCAGACGATCGAGCAGTGCGGGCTCCAGGCCACTGGCGCGGCCGGCGGCCAGGTCCAGCTCGTTGGCAGCGGTGAGCTCGGCACGGGCAGCATCCAGCGCGTCGGCGGCGGCTTGCAGGGCGCGGTTCTTCTGCGCGGTGCTGGCACGGCCAATCACCCGGGAAGCCTCACGGGCAGCGCGACCCAAACGGGTCATATAGTCAAGAACGGACTCAGTCATGGGTTCGGTGTCTTGGCGAAGGGGAAATCGGCTGATTATAACTGCCGCGCAGGTGTACGCCCAGCGGCGGGTGGCGGATGGTAGAAAATGGATGGGGCAATGTGTAGGAAAGATGTAACCGGGGTTATCGAGATTTCCATCTCCTGTCGCGGCCCTTTAGCGGGCGCGCCCGCTCCCACTGGGATTTGTGTAGGAGCGGGTTTACCCGCGAAAGGGCCGGCACTGCCAACATCACCGTCCAATTCAGCCTCGATTAAGCCATTCATTGCTATCATCCCCGCCTCTCCAGCCACGAACTGCCCCGCATGCCAGCCCTGCCCGACAGCTTTTTCGACCGCGACGCCCAGACCCTGGCCAAGGCCCTGCTGGGCAAGGTCATCCGTCACCGCCACGGCGACCTGTGGCTGGCCGCGCGGATCATCGAGACCGAGGCCTACTACCTTTCCGACAAAGGTAGCCACGCTTCGCTCGGCTACACCGAAAAACGCAAGGCGCTATTCCTGGATGGGGGGCACATCTACATGTACTACGCCCGCGGCGGCGATTCGCTGAACTTCAGCGCCCACGGGCCGGGCAACGCGGTGCTGATCAAGTCTGCCTATCCTTGGCAGGACACCCTCTCGGGGCCCGACAGCCTGGCGCAGATGCAATTGAACAACCCCGATGCAAGCGGCAATATCCGCCCGCAAGAGCGCCTGTGCGCCGGCCAGACCCTGCTATGCCGGGCCCTGGGCCTGAAAGTGCCGCATTGGGACGCCCAGCGTTTCGACGCCGAACGCCTGTACGTCGAGGACTGCGGCAACGCCGTGCCCCGGGTGATCCAGGCCGCTCGCCTGGGCATCCCGCACGGGCGCGACGAGCACCTGCCGTACCGCTTCGTCGATGCCGAATACGCCCGTTTCTGCACACGGAACCCGTTACGTCGCGGCCAAGTCGAAGGCCGTGATTTCTTCATTCTCGAACAAGGAAGCTGAACATGGGCCAATGGCTCGACAGCCTGACCGGCTGGCTCAGCGCCAACCCGCAGTGGCTTGGCCTGGCGATTTTCCTGGTGGCCTGCATCGAATGCCTGGCCATCGCCGGCATTATCGTGCCGGGCACCGTACTGCTGTTCGCCGTTGCGGTACTGGCCGGTAACGGCACGTTCAGCCTGGGCGAAACGCTGCTCCTCGGCTTTCTCGGCGGCCTGCTGGGCGACGCCATGTCTTACGCAGTGGGCAAGTACTTCCACCAGAACATTCGCCGGCTGCCGCTGCTACGCCACCATCCGGAATGGATCGGCAGCGCCGAAAGCTACTTCCAGCGTTATGGCATCGCCAGCCTGCTGGTAGGCCGCTTCATCGGCCCGCTGCGGCCGATGCTGCCAATGGTCGCCGGCATGTTCGACATGCCCCTGCCGCGCTTCATCGCCGTCAGCCTGCTGGCGGGCGCCGGCTGGTCGGTCGCCTACCTGCTGCCCGGCTGGGCCACCGGCGCCGCCATGCGCCTGCCCCTGCCGGAAGGCTTCTGGCTGGACGCCGGGATCATAGCCGGCGCCCTCGCGGTGCTGATCGGCCTGAGCCTCAATACCAGCCTGCGTGACCAGCGCCACGGCACCCGGCTGGTTGCCGCGCTCAGCTTCATCGCCCTGGCCGGTGTATTCCTCGGCTGGCCCTACTTCCATGAGTTCGACCAAGGCGTGATGACACTGGTCCAGGAGCATCGCAGCCAGGCCATCGACGGCACCGTGGTGCTGGTGACACGGCTAGGCGATTTCCGCACCCAGTTGTTCCTCGGCGCCCTGCTGACCGGCCTGCTGCTGCTTGCCCGTCAGTGGCGACACGCATTTTTCGCGGCGGGCGCGTTGATGGGCACGGCGATCGCCAACGGCACACTGAAATGGCTATTTGCCCGGGCCAGGCCGGAAGTACTGACCGACCCACTGACCAGCTACAGCATGCCCAGCGGGCACAGCTCGGCATCGTTCGCGTTCTTCCTGGTCATGGCCGTACTGGCGGGGCGTGGGCAGCCACCACGCATGCGCCTGACCTGGGTGATGCTGGGGTGCATTCCGGCGCTGGCGATTGCCCTGTCGCGGGTGTACCTGGGGGCGCACTGGCCAACCGATATCCTGGCCGGGGCCCTGCTGGCCTGTTGCGTGTGCGCACTCAGCCTGACATTGGTGCAACGCCAGCAGACCCTGCCAGCCCTGCCGCTGCGGGTGTGGTGGCTGGTGTTGCCGGCATGCGTGGCGCTGCTGGCGTTCTTCGCCATGCATGCGTTGCCGCAGGCGTTGGTCAGGTATCAATATTGATGTTGCCTGTGCCGGCCTATTCGCGGGTAAACCCGCTCCTACGCACGGGATCGCGCTTATCGTAGGAGCGGGTTTACCCGCGAATAGGCCGGCACAGGCAATACAGAACCATCAGGCGAACAACTCCCCCTGAATCCGCTCCAGCAGCTTCTGGATCTCGCCCAGCCGCTGCTGTGGCGAATCGAGGGTCAGCAGGTCCAGCTTGTCCTCTTCCATGAACGGCAACAGGTACGCCAGCTGATTGGCCAGCGCCTGACGCCCGTCCACCGGCCGCGGCATGCCCAGCGCTTCGACCATGGGGTGCTCACCCAGGGCCACCAGCAGCGCCAATAGGTCGTCATCGGCCTCCAGCAACGGGCTGTCGGCCTGCTCCGGCAGCCATTGCACCTGGCCCACCAGCAACTGGTCCTTCTGCACCTCGGAGCTTTCCAGATTGAAGCGCCGCACGCCCTCGACGCGGATACCCAGCAAGCCGTTATCCTGCTGCACGAAGTCGCGGATCACCGCTTCACAGCCGATCGAGGCGACCACCGGCGGCGCCTTGCCGACTTGATCGCCCTCAAGGATGCACACCACACCAAACCCTTCGCCCTGCTTCATGCAGCGCCCGATCATGTCCAGGTAGCGCGCCTCGAAAATCTGCAAATCGAGAAAGCAGCCAGGAAACAGCACGGTATTGAGCGGAAACAGCGGTAGCGTCATCACAATTCCTCAAGCCACCAGGCTGACCGCCAGCGGCAGGAACACCGCTGTAGCCACTCCCATCAGGCTCATCGCCAGCGCGGCAAAGGCGCCGCATTCGTCACTTTCCTGCAGGGCCACCGAAGTGCCCACTGCGTGTGCGGTCACGCCCAGCGACATGCCGCGCGCCTCAGGGCTGTGCACGCCGAAGCGGCTCAGCAACGCCGGGCCGAAGATCGCCCCGATCACCCCGGTAATCAACACGAACACCGCTGCCAGGGCCGCCACGCCACCAATCTGCTCAGCCACCAGCATGGCGATCGGCGAGGTGACGGACTTCGGCGCCATGGTCATCAGGATCATGTGCTCGGCACCGAACCACCAACCCAGCACCAGGCAGCAGAGCGTGGCGAACAGGCCTCCGACTACCAGCGTAGTAAATGTAGGCCAGAACAGCTGGCGGATCCGCCGCAGGTTAAGATAGAGCGGCACAGCCAGGGCCACCGTAGCGGGCCCCAGCAGGATGTTCATGATTTCGGTGCTTTTGCGGTACTCGCTGTAATCGATGCCGCACAGCAGCAACACACCGATCACCAGCAGCATCGATACCAATACAGGTTGCAGGAAGATCCAGCGGGTTTTCTCGTAGGCTGCCAGCACTACCTGATAGGCCCCCAGCGTGATGCCGATACCGAACAATGGGTGATGAATGACCGCATCGAGCGCGCCCTGCCAATCGAGCATCATGGCTGCTCCTCACGCTTGCCCTGGCGCTGGATGAGCTTTTGCATCAGCACACCGACGAACACCAGGGTCACCAGACAGGAGATCAGCAAGGCCCCGGCAATCGCCCAGAAGTCGGCGGCAATGTCCTTGGCATATACCATCACCCCGACTGCCGGCGGCACCAGCAGCAGCGGGAGATAGCGCAGCAAGCTGCTTGCGGCCTCGTTCAGCGGCTTGCCGACCTCACCGCGGGCCATGAGGAAGAGCAGCAGCAACAACAGGCCGATGATCGGCCCGGGTAAAAACGGCACGAACAGGTGATTGATCGCCGTCCCCAGCAGCTGGAACAGTACCAGCCAGGTCAAACCACGCAACAGCATAAGCATCTCCCTCGGGCATGGCCGCCATTATAAGCACGCTCGGCTGTAGACCGATATTCGCCGAAAAGCGGGCAACTTGACTGAAACGGTTCGCCGTGCTGATCTTGTACTTTCGTACCAACTGACAACCCGGAGAGTCCGCGATGCCCCATGTACCGGTTACAGAGCTTTCGCAGTACGTTGGCAAGGAGCTGGGCCACTCGGAGTGGTTGAAGATCGACCAGCAGCGCATCAACCTGTTCGCCGAGGCGACCGGCGATTTCCAGTTCATCCATGTCGACCCTGAGAAGGCGGCAAAAACCCCGTTTGGCGGCACGATCGCCCATGGTTTCCTGACCTTGTCGCTGATCCCCAAGCTGATCGAGGACATCCTCGTCCTGCCGCAAGGACTGAAGATGGTGGTGAACTACGGGCTGGACAGCGTGCGCTTCATTCAGCCGGTCAAGGTCGACAGCCGGGTTCGGCTGAAGGTAAAGCTGGGCGAGGTGGTGGAGAAAAAGCCGGGGCAGTGGCTACTCAAGGCGATTGCCACGCTGGAGATTGAGGGTGAAGAGAAGCCTGCTTATATAGCCGAGTCGCTGTCGCTCTGTTTTGTCTGATACATGCCCGGGGAGCTGCTGTGCAGCCCCCGATCCACAAATCCCCCGCACTCGCGTAAACTGCCAGCCTTCGCGCAGCCTAGGGCTGCCCCTGTCGATTTATCAAAGGTGCCCGCCATGCCCTGGCTGCAAGTACGCCTGGCCATCAGCCCGGAACAAGCCGAAACCTATGAAGATGCGCTGCTTGAAGTAGGCGCCGTCTCGGTCACATTCATGGATGCCGAAGATCAACCGATCTTCGAACCCGACCTCAACACCACCCCGCTGTGGTCGCACACTCACCTGCTGGCGCTGTTCGAGGCCAATGCCGACCCTGAACAGGTGTTCGCCCACCTGCGCCTGCTGACCGGCGCCGAGCTGCCCGAGCACCAGGCCGAGGTGATCGAGGACCAGGACTGGGAACGCAGCTGGATGGACAACTTCCAGCCGATGCGCTTCGGCCGCCGCCTGTGGATCGTGCCCAGCTGGCACGATGCCCCGGAAAAGGACGCCGTGAACCTGCTGCTCGACCCGGGCCTGGCCTTTGGCACCGGCACTCACCCCACCACGGCCCTGTGCCTGGAATGGCTCGACGGCCAGCAGCTTGAAGGCACCCAGGTGCTGGACTTTGGCTGCGGTTCGGGCATCCTGGCCATCGCTGCGCTGCTGCTGGGCGCCCGCGAAGCGGTAGGCACCGACATCGACGTGCAAGCCATCGAGGCTTCGCGCGACAACGCCCAACGCAACGGCATTGCCGACGAGAAACTGGCGCTGTACCTGCCCGAGCACATGCCGGCGATGCAGGCCGACGTGCTGGTTGCCAACATCCTCGCCGGCCCGCTGGTGTCGCTGGCGCCACAGTTGTCCGGCCTGGTTCGCCCAGGTGGCCTGCTGGCGCTTTCGGGCATCCTCGCCGAGCAAGGTGAAGACGTGGCCGCCGCTTATGCCGCCGACTTTGAACTGGACCCGATCGTCGTGCGCGACGGCTGGGTGCGCATCAGTGGTCGGCGTCGCTAAGCGGGCCTAGAATACTTTTCTGCACAGCTCCCGGATCGCCGCATGACCGACAGTTTCGTCACCCAGTGCCCGCATTGCCAGACCAGCTTTCGCGTCACCCACCACCAGTTGGGCGTGGCCCGTGGCGTGGTGCGCTGCGGTCACTGCCTGCAGGTATTCAATGCCGCCAAGCAGCTGCTGGAGCAAAACCGCGCCGCCACCACCAGCGCCCCCGTGGTGCCGGCACCGGTACCTGCAGTGCCTGCCGAGCCGCTGGCCGAGCCGGCGCAAGAGCCTGCCACCAGCGTACGCGGCACCCCACCTGACCAGGACTGGGCGCTGACTGCCCAGGCGCTGGACGAGCTCGACCTCGACAAGGAACTGGAGCGCCTGGAGCGTCGCGGCCAACCGGCCCCGACCCACCCGGCCAGCCAGGATGACAAGCTGCAGGCACGGCGCGATGAACTTCACCCGCACGAGCACGCAGAAGACCTTTTCGGCACGGCTACCGATGAGCCCTACGTGCCGCAGGAACCGGCAGAGCCTACCCCGGTGCTGCTGGAACCGGAACCTTTGGAGCTCGACCTGGAGCCTGCACCCGGCGAACGCACCGAGCCTACCCTGGGCAGCAACCTTGACCTGGACATCGATGGCGAGCCCCCCGTGCACGGTGCGGCCGAACGCGATGACCAGCCCGCATTCAGCGAACCGCTGCGCATCAGCGATGACGAAACCCCGGAAACGGGCCTGAGCGCCCGCGACGACGAGCCACTGGCGCTGCGCCTGTCGGCGCATGACGACGAGCCCGTAGAGCCGCTGCCCGGAGAGCGCCTGGAACCAGGCCTTGCCGGCAAATCCGAGCGCCCCTCGCGCAAGGAGCCGCTGGTCGATGTGGTCGACGACCCATTGCAGCTAGGCTGGGAAAAACCCGCACCCAACTGGGGCAAGCGCCTGCTGTGGGGCTTTCTGACCCTGCTGGCTGCCGGCCTGCTCGCGTTCCAGTACGTGTGGTTCCACTTCGACGAAATGGCCCGGCAGGACCAGTATCGGCCGATTTTCCAGCAGATCTGCCCGATGGTCGGTTGCCAGGTGCCTACCCGCGTCGATATTGCACGCATCAAGAGCAGCAATCTGGTGGTACGCAGCCACCCGGACTTCAAGGGCGCGCTGATTGTCGACGCGATCATCTACAACCGCGCGCCGTTCGCCCAGCCATTCCCGTTGCTGGAGCTGCGCTTCGCCGACCTCAATGGCCAACTGATCGCCAGCCGTCGCTTCAAGCCCAGCGAGTACCTGTCGGGCGAACTGGCAGGGCGCGGTGAAATGCCCAGCCAGACGCCAATCCACATTGCCCTGGACATCCTCGACCCTGGCCCGAAGGCCGTGAATTACAGCCTGAGCTTCCGTTCGCCAGAGTAGGCGACAAGCGGCCAGCAGCGAGCGACAAGACAAGAAGCCCCAACCGCGACCGCTTTTCGTCCTGTCGCCTGCTGCTTGAAGCGCAAAGGCATAAGCCGACAACTGTTCAGATTTTATCCAAATCCATCTTTATCCAGTCATCGAGAGCGGGTATCATGCCAACCCTTTTTCGAACTCCAAGATTCGGCCCCACAACAGGGATCACCTATGTCGGCGGTACGCATCGGCCAATACACACTACGTAACAACCTGATCCTCGCGCCCATGGCCGGGGTCACGGACCAGCCTTTCCGTACACTTTGCCAGCGCCTGGGCGCCGGTATGGTGGTGTCGGAAATGGTTAGCAGCGACATGAGCCTGTGGAACAGCCGCAAGTCGAGCCTGCGCCGCATCCATGAAGGTGATCCCGAGCCACGCTCGGTGCAGATCGCCGGCGGCGATGCGCAGATGATGGCTGCGGCGGCAAAGGCCAATGTCGAGGCGGGTGCCCAGATCATCGATATCAACATGGGCTGTCCGGCAAAAAAAGTCTGCAACAAAGCCGCAGGCTCTGCTTTATTGAGAGATGAAGCCTTGGTCAGCGAGATCCTCCACGCCGTGGTCAGCGCCGTGGACGTACCGGTGACCCTGAAAATCCGCACCGGCTGGGACCGGGCGAACAAGAACGGCCTGAACGTGGCGAAGATCGCCGAACAGGCTGGCATCCAGGCGCTGGCGGTGCATGGCCGCACACGTGCCGACCTGTACACCGGCGAAGCCGAGTACGACACCATCGGTGCCATCAAGCAGGCGGTGTCAATCCCGGTTTTTGCCAACGGCGATATCACCTCGCCAGAAAAGGCCCGGGCGGTGCTGGAAACCACCGGGGTCGATGGCCTGTTGATTGGCCGGGCTGCCCAGGGGCGGCCATGGATCTTTCGCGAGATCGAGCATTACCTGCGCACTGGCGAACATCTGCCAGCGCCGCAACTGGACGAAGTGGAACGCATCCTGCTGGAGCATCTGGCCGCGCTGCATGCCTTCTATGGCGATGTGATGGGCGTACGTATCGCCCGCAAGCACGTTGGCTGGTACCTGGCAACACGACCCGGCGGCAAGGAGTTTCGCGCCCGGTTCAACGCTTTGGAAGACACACAAGCGCAGTGCGCCAACGTTCGCGCGTTTTTCAGCGAACGTCGACAGAGCCTTGAGACAGAGGACGGACAAGGGGTGGCCGCATGACGATGATGACCGAGAATTTTGTGAGTGGAACAACGCCCGTGAGCGACAACGCCAACCTGAAACAGCACCTCAACACGCCGAGCGAAGAGGGCCAGACCCTTCGCGACAGCGTCGAGAAGGCGCTGCACAACTACTTCGCCCACCTGGAAGGCGCGACCGTGACGGACGTGTACAACCTGGTGCTCTCCGAAGTCGAGGCGCCCCTGCTCGAAAGCGTGATGAACTACGTGAAGGGCAACCAGACCAAGGCCAGCGAGATGCTCGGGCTGAACCGAGGCACCCTGCGCAAGAAGCTCAAGCAGTACGACTTGTTGTAAGCCAGAATCCCATCCAGAAAAGGCGACTCCCTGAACAGAGGCGCCTTTTTTGCTGACTCCACCGCGTTATTGGAACCCGAAATGACCGACCAGACTACCCGCCTGCCAGTCCGCCGCGCCCTGATCAGCGTCTCCGACAAGACCGGTATCCTCGAATTCGCCCGTGAGCTGCAGCAGCTCGGTGTCGAGATCCTGTCCACCGGCGGCACCTACAAGCTGCTCAAGGACAACGGCGTAAACGCGGTGGAAGTGGCCGACTACACCGGCTTCGCCGAAATGATGGATGGCCGGGTCAAAACCCTGCACCCGAAGATCCACGGCGGTATCCTCGGCCGTCGTGGCACCGACGACGCCATCATGAACGAGCACGGCATCAAGCCGATCGACCTGGTTGCGGTCAACCTGTACCCGTTCGAAGCCACCATTTCCAAGCCTGGCTGTGACCTGCCGACCGCCATCGAGAACATCGACATCGGCGGCCCGACCATGGTCCGTTCGGCAGCCAAGAACCACAAGGACGTGGCCATCGTGGTCAACGCCAGCGACTACGCCGGCATCGTCGAAGGCCTCAAGGCCGGTGGCCTGACCTATGCCCAGCGCTTCGACCTGATGCTCAAGGCGTTCGAGCACACTGCCGCCTACGACGGCATGATCGCCAACTACATGGGCACCATCGACCAGGCCAAGGACACCCTGAGCACCGAGGCGCGCAGCGAATTCCCGCGCACCTTCAACAGCCAGTTCGTCAAGGCACAGGAAATGCGTTATGGCGAGAACCCGCACCAGAGCGCGGCGTTCTATGTAGAAGCCAAGAAAGGCGAAGCCAGCATTTCCACCGCTGTCCAGCTGCAAGGCAAGGAACTGTCATTCAACAACGTGGCCGATACTGACGCCGCGCTGGAATGCGTAAAGAGCTTCGTCAAGCCGGCCTGCGTCATCGTCAAGCACGCCAACCCGTGCGGCGTGGCAGTAGTACCGGAAGACGAAGGCGGCATCCGCAAAGCCTACGACCTGGCCTACGCGACCGACACCGAATCGGCGTTCGGCGGCATCATCGCATTCAACCGTGAACTGGATGGCGAAACCGCCAAGGCCATTGTCGACCGCCAGTTCGTCGAAGTGATCATCGCCCCGAAAATCTCCCAGGCCGCCCGCGACGTGGTGGCTGCCAAACAGAACGTACGCCTGCTGGAGTGCGGCGAGTGGCCAGCCGAGCGCGCTGCCGGTTGGGACTTCAAGCGCGTCAATGGCGGCCTGCTGGTGCAAAGCCGCGATATCGGCATGATCACCGCCGATGACCTGAAGATCGTCACCAAGCGTGCCCCGACCGAGCAAGAGATCCACGACCTGGTATTCGCCTGGAAAGTGGCCAAGTTCGTCAAGTCCAACGCCATTGTCTACGCCAAGCAGCGCCAGACCATCGGCGTCGGCGCCGGCCAGATGAGCCGCGTCAACTCCGCCCGCATCGCTGCAATCAAGGCTGAGCACGCTGGCCTGCAGGTGCAGGGCGCGGTCATGGCGTCGGATGCATTCTTCCCGTTCCGTGACGGCATCGACAATGCAGCTAAAGTGGGTATCAGCGCCGTGATCCAGCCGGGTGGTTCGATGCGTGATGCTGAAGTCATCGCTGCTGCCGACGAGGCCGGCATCGCGATGGTCTTCACTGGCATGCGCCACTTCCGCCACTAATTACGCGGATCCCGAGGCAAGTCGAGATCCTGTGGGAGCGGGCTTGCCCGCGAATACGATGGTGGATTCACCGCCGCATTCGCGGGCAAGCCCGCTCCCACAGTGTTCGGCGCAAGCCACGGGATCACTTGAATCGAGGTTTTGACATGAAAGTTTTGATCATCGGCAGCGGTGGCCGTGAGCACGCCCTGGCCTGGAAAGTCGCCCAGGACCCACGCGTCGAGAAAGTCTTCGTTGCCCCGGGCAACGCCGGTACCGCCATTGAAGCCAAGTGCGAGAACGTCGCCATCGACGTGTGCGCCCTGGAGCAATTGGCCGACTTCGCCGAGAAAAACGTCGACCTGACCATCGTCGGCCCGGAAGCACCGCTGGTTATCGGTGTGGTCGACCTGTTCCGCAGCCGCGGCCTGGACTGCTTCGGCCCAACCAAGGGCGCGGCCCAGCTGGAAGGCTCCAAGGCCTTCACCAAGGATTTCCTGGCGCGTCACAAGATCCCGACCGCCGACTACCAGAATTTCACCGAGATCGAGCCAGCGCTGGCCTACCTGCAGGAAAAGGGCGCGCCGATTGTGATCAAGGCCGACGGCCTGGCTGCGGGCAAGGGCGTAATCGTCGCCATGACGCTGGAAGAAGCCGAAGCCGCCGTGCGTGACATGCTGGCTGGCAACGCCTTCGGTGAAGCAGGTTCGCGTGTCGTGATCGAAGAGTTTCTCGACGGCGAGGAAGCCAGCTTCATCGTCATGGTCGACGGCCACAATGTGCTGCCCATGGCCACCAGCCAGGACCACAAGCGCGTCGGCGACCAGGATACCGGCCCGAACACGGGCGGCATGGGCGCCTACTCCCCTGCCCCGGTCGTTACCGCCGACGTGCACCAGCGCGTGATGGACCAGGTGATCTGGCCAACCGTGCGCGGCATGGCCGAGGAAGGCAACGTCTACACCGGCTTCCTCTACGCCGGCCTGATGATCGACAAGGCGGGCAACCCCAAGGTCATCGAGTTCAACTGCCGCTTCGGCGACCCGGAAACCCAGCCGGTCATGCTGCGCCTGGAGTCGAGCCTGGTCCTGCTGGTGGAAGCCGCATTCGCCAAGGCACTGGACAAGGTCGAAGCACAGTGGGACCCGCGCCCGAGCCTGGGCGTGGTCCTGGCAGCGGGCGGTTACCCGGGCGACTACGCCAAGGGCGACGTGATCAACGGCCTGGACGCTGCCGCCAAGATCGAAGGCAAGGTATTCCATGCCGGTACTGCGCTCAAGGATGGCAAGGTAACCACCAACGGCGGGCGCGTGCTGTGTGCCACCGCCATGGGCAGCACCGTTGCCGACGCGCAGCAGCAGGCTTATCGCCTGGCCAAGGAAGTCAGCTGGAACGGCAGCTTCTACCGTTCCGACATCGGCTATCGGGCCATCGCCCGCGAGCGCGGTGAGCACCAGCAGTAAGTACTACCGGTATGCCGTAGCGGTTTCAGCCTGCGGCATCCGGCTCGTCGACAGGGCCCGGAATGGGCCTTGCCTTCGACTTGGCGCGCCGCGCATAGTGAGTACCCGGCACATCGGCCAAGAAGGGATTTCGTAGTGCGTCGGCTTCGGATTGCCTCAGCTCTGATCGTCAGCTTGCTGACCCTGCTCTGCATGTTTCCGGCTGCGGCCGAACATGACGGTGGCTGGACCGTTCTGCTCGACGAACAGGCCAACCTGCAACTGAGCGATGTGCGCTCCGAGCGCTATCGCAACCAGTTCAGCCCACTGCCTCTCGCCGACCTTGATGCTGCCCCGGCTGGACAGGCCTTGTGGCTGCACTATCGTCTGGCACCAGGTGACCAGGAGCAGCTGCTGCGGGTATTTGCCCCGGACCTTTCTGGCCTGGACCTCTACGCCCTCGAAGGCGAACAACTTCTGCGTCAGCTGCACCACGGGCGCCAGGCCGGCAATGCCAGCCCGACCCTGCGTGGCAGCGACCATGTATTGCCCCTGCCCAACAGCAGGCAACCGCTGGACATCTACCTGCGCCTGGTCTCAGAGCACCAGCTGCGTCCGGCCATCAGCCTTGAGCCTGCGGCCGAGGCAGCCTCGGATCAACGCCAGCCGCTGCTGTTCGGCATGCTGTTCGGCGGCCTGATCATGCTGATCATGCACAACCTGATCCGCTTCCTCTACACCCGCTCCAGCACCACCCTGATCCTGGCGCTGTACCACGGCCTGATGCTGCTCAGCGGCCTGATCCTGCTGAACCTCAGCGGCCCTTGGTGGCATGTGTGGCACAGTGCGCAAACGCCTGCCGCCTATCTGACGCTGGTCCTGGCCGGCCTGTCCGGGTTGTATTTCACTCAACATTTCTTTTCGCCGTGCAATTCGCCCCGGCTTAACCGCCTGCTGCAGGGTGAGATGCTGATTGTCGGGCTCAGTGGCCTGGTGCTGCTGTTCGTCGATACCCTGCCACTGAACCTGATGACCTACGCCCTGATGGCGCTGGGCAGCGTGAGCATGCTGCTGGTCAGCAGCTACCACTGGTACAAGGGTTATGCGCCCGGACGCCTGTTCAGCCTGGCCATGGTGGTGTTCAACCTCGGAGGCCTGGTACTGCTGCCAGCCCTGCTGGGCCTGACACGCACCTCGACACCCTGGCTGCTGTGTATCCTGCTGGGCCTGACCGTGGTCAGTGGCCTGCTCCTCAACCTGGCGGTCAGTGAACGGCTGCGGCGCATAAGCGAGAAGCGTTTCAGCGCCAGCCGTGCACTGGCCGCCAGCGATGCGGAAATCAACGCCAAAGCCGAGTTTCTGGCCAAGATCAGCCACGAAATCCGCACCCCGATGAACGGCGTGCTCGGCATGACTGAACTGCTGCTGGGCACACCGCTGTCGGTGAAGCAACGTGATTATGTGCAGACCATCCACAGCGCGGGCAACGAGCTGCTGACGCTGATCAACGAAATTCTGGACATTTCCAAGCTGGAATCCCGGCAGATCGAGCTGGATGACGTGCAGTTCGACCTTAACGCGCTGATCGAGGATTGCCTGAACATCTTCCGCGCCAAGGCCGAGCAACAGAACATCGAGCTGATCAGCTTCACCCAGCCACAAGTACCGCGGGTCATCAGCGGAGACCCGACGCGTCTGCGCCAGGCCTTGTCGAGCCTGCTGGAAAACGCCCTGAAAAACACCGACCAGGGCGAGATCCTGCTGGTGGTGGCGCTGGATCAACGCGGCGAGGTGCCACGCCTGCGTATCGCCGTGCAGGACAGCGGCGAGCCGTTGCCCGCCGCCGACCGTGAAGCCTTGCTGCAGGCCGAGTTGCACAGCCACCATTTCCTTTCCAGCAACAAGCTGGGCGGCCATCTGGGGCTGGTCATTGCCAAACAGCTGATCGGTCTGATGCAGGGCGAGTTCGGCATCAAGAGCAGCACCGGCATGGGCAACACCTTGTGGCTGACCTTGCCGCTGGACCCTTCGCGCCTGGAACAGCCACCAGCGGACCTCGACAGCCCGCTGCGCGATGCCCGCGTGCTGGTGGTCGACGACAACGACACGTGCCGCAAGGTGCTTGTACAGCAGTGCAGTGCCTGGGGCATGAACGTCAGCGCGGTGCCGTCAGGCAAGGAGGCTCTGGCCCTTTTGCGCACCAAGGCGCACCTGCGCGACTACTTCGACGCGGTGCTGCTGGACCAGAACATGCCCGGCATGACCGGCATGCAGCTGGCCGCCAAGATCAAGGAAGACCCGAGCCTGAACCACGACATTTTGGTGGTGATGCTCACCGGCATCAGCAATGCGCCGAGCAAAGTCATCGCGCGCAACGCCGGGGTCAAGCGAATACTGGCCAAGCCGGTGGCCGGTTATACGTTGAAGACCACCCTGGCCGAGGAGCTGGCCCAGCGCGGCCGCGAACAGGCGATGCCTGCCAGCCTGCCTGGCATCCCGCAGGCGCTGGACCTGCCAGGCGACTTCCGCGTGCTGGTCGCCGAAGACAACAGCATCTCGACCAAGGTGATCCGCAGCATGCTCGGCAAGCTCAACCTCAAGCCCGATACCGCCTGCAATGGCGAAGAGGCCTTGCAGGCGATGAAAGCGCAGCATTATGACCTGGTGTTGATGGACTGCGAGATGCCGATACTGGACGGTTTCTCGGCCACCCAGCAGTTGCGGGCCTGGGAAGCTGAAAACCAGCGCCAGCGCACGCCGGTGGTGGCACTGACAGCGCACATACTGGCCGAACACAAGGAGCGCGCGCGGCTGGCAGGCATGGACGGACACATGGCCAAACCGGTGGAGTTGTCGCAGTTGCGTGAGCTGATTCAATACTGGGCCAATCACCGGGAAGCCAAGGTGGACCCGGCACATACGTCCTGACCGATATCCAATGCTCTTGCAGGAGCGGCCTCGCGACACAAGGCCGCGCCGGCATAAACCCAAGGAACACTGCTCATGCTCCATGAGTTGTTCAGCGTCTACCTGAAAATGCTCGTGCTCTACAGCCCGTTCTTCGTGCTGTCGTGTTTCATCAGCCTGACCCGTGGCCACTCCAGCAAGGAGCGCAAGCAACTGGCCTGGAAGGTCGCGTTCGCAGCCTTGGTCGCCAGCGTGTTGCTGTACCTGTTCGGGCGGGCGATCTTCGGAATTTTCGGCATCACCGCCGATGCCTTCCGCATCGGTGCTGGCAGCGTGCTGTTCATTTCGGCCCTGGGCATGGCCCAGGGCAAGCCGGCGGTACAGGCAGACAACGTTCAGCAGGATGTGACCATCGTACCGCTGACCATTCCGCTGACCGTTGGCCCCGGCACCATCGGTGCCCTGCTGGTGATGGGGGTGAGCCAGCCGCACTGGGATGAAAAACTGCTGGCCATCGTCAGCATTGCCCTGGCCAGCTTTACCGTAGGCCTGGTGCTGTATCTATCGCACGGTATCGAGCGCCTGCTCGGCGACCAGGGTTTGCAAATCGTCAGCCGCCTGATGGGCCTATTCGTCTGCGCCCTGGCAGCACAGATCATCTTTACCGGGATTCGCGGTTACCTGCTGCCCTAGGGTGCAGAGCCTACAACTGCAGCTCAAGGATAGCCTTGCCATTTTGCTTGTCGACACTGGCCTGGGCCCGCTTGCGGTAGTCTTCGCGGAACCCCTGCAAGTTGAAGTGGATCACTTCGACACGCATGTCCAGGAGTTTTACTTCACTGTTCAACTGCATGAACAAGAAGCCCTTGGAGGTCTTTTTCATCGACATTTCCATGTGCACCAACACCATGTCGATGAAGCCGCTCGACTGTTGTGAGCAAGGCAGCAACTGAAAGCGCCCGACCGCTTTGGAGACTGCCCTGGATTCAAACGCGGTCAGTGCCTGGCTGTCATTGCGCAGCGCCTGAAGCGACGACTGGGCAGATTGATAATGGCCGGCGGAGCCTTTCTGGCGAATCTGGGCAAGCGCCTGATCGGCAAGGCTGGCCCTGTCCGGCCCCGGTCGAGTCGCCGTGGGCGCGAGCTTGCCATCAAAGCCCAGAAACGCAAGGTTACGCCAGTAGTTCCTGAACCAGTCCGGCTCCAGGCCTTCGTTGAAGTCCCCCCAGGCAACTTGCTGGGCAAACGCATTGGCCAACAGGATGTCGTCACGGGCTTCGCGACTAACACCTGGCAAGAATGACAGCAGGCTGCTGTGGACGAGTTTGCCACTGGCGGCACCTTGATTGAACTCACTCATTTTCGACTCCTGAGGTAGTGGCAAGTTTGACCTGGCTGCGGTACTGCAATTGCTTGACCTTGATAGCGTCATGCAAGCCCGGACTTATCGAACTGATCACTTTTTCATGGGTGAAATAATTGGCATCGAACTGCTGAGTGGCCTGGGCACTTGAAAGATTCAGCGGCTGCCACAGCCAATCCATCGCCAGATGCTCTGCTGTGCTAAAGCCCAACTCGGTACTGATGACGCCTGAATCGGCCAGTATCAGGCGCAACTCCATACGAACATGGCTCACGCCTTTATCGTCCGGGGGCCGAACACATTCCGCCCATAACAACTGTTCCATGGCATCGTCTGGTTGGGCGGAGTAGGCGTCGAGGCATGTGGCTACCGCCCCCTGCAGGGCGCTGGGCACACCTGCCAAGAGCTTGGCCCGCAGCATGTTCCACGGTTCACAGGCCACTGCGGTTGCGGCAGGCACGGCGCCGGAATGCAAGGTCGCGACAGTGCAGCCGAAGTTACCCTGAATTCGCAGATAGTCCTTGTGCCAATCAGCTTCCTGAATGGCGTGCCCCTTGTTAGCGGTCAGGTAGGCTGCCAGCTGAACATCCAACAGTGCTTCTGCTCGTGAAGCACTGACATTGTTGTCGATCAATACCAGGCTATTGCCGTTCAACCACAAAGTGTAATTGGCTTGCATCAGTATGCCCTCCAGGCCCGTCGACGCCGTGTCGACAGGCCAACTTCATGGTCAGAGTTCCAGTGCCAGCAGGACCTGCAGGGCATTGTCGTCAAGTTTGGTTTCTACAATGGCGCGAACTTTGTCGTATCGGCGGCTATCGAAATTCAACACCGCACCACAGGCAAAATTGGAGGTGCCACTGCTTTCCCATTTGGCCAGAAGATAGTTGGCAGACTTGTCAGGCTTGGCGTCGGTCTGGATCGCACTGACCAGCATCGCCACCTGCCCTTCGCCGGTTTGCTCGCACTTGACCAGGCTCAGCTCGGTTCGGTCATCTTCCACCGACTTGCGATTGAGCAACTCGACGTTTTTGGTACTGGCGGCCAAGGCTGAAACAACCGTTTTGCCGAGATTGTCCAGGGCCATTGCTACATCGCCAGTGAAAGCGCCATATGCTGCCTGCAGGCCCTTGCCCAGCAGGTTGCTGATCTCAAGGTGCATATTGCGTTCAGTGAGCTGCTGTACGTCGACATTGGTTGACGCCCAGCCCAATTTGGACATCAGGTAGATGTAGTGCTTGAACCAAAGCTGCGTTTCACGCATAGGGTCATGCTGCCTGTTGGCACCTTGCGTAGCCAAGGCATGACAAGCCTTTGCAGCATCGCGGTTTAGCTCACTCATTTGGTCGGGGAACACGAACAGATTCTTGTCCGGCAGAACCTGAAGCTGCAGCTTCTCTTTATCGGTCGTCATGGGAAAGGTCTCCAGGAAGGGTACGGTTGGAGCCAAATAGCTCCAGCCGAAAACCTACCTGTGACCTTTACCTCAATCTGCCACGAAGCAGTTCCTCATCTGCCCGCGCTGCCGCCGCTTACGGCTTTGCGCCATACCAGCGCGGGGTATAGACCCAAACCCCGCCAGCTGCGCGGTCGAAAGTGCAGGTAGTGGACGATCCAACCAGCACCATGGTGCGCATGTCGACCATTTCTGGCAGCAGTTCGGCCAAGGTGACTACCTTCAGCGTCTGCCCCGGCCTACCGATGTCACGGCCAAGGACTACAGGCGTGTTCCCGTCACGATGTCGGCGCACAACCTCCAGGGCCACACCGAGCTGGTGCGGCCTGGCCTTGGAGATCGGGTTGTAGAAGGCCAGCACCAGGTCGGCCTGGGCAGCCAGGTCCAGGCGCTTTTCAATGATCGACCAGGGCTTGAGGTTGTCCGACAGCGACATCACGCAGAAGTCATGCCCCAGCGGTGCACCTGCCTGGGCGGCGGTTGCCAGCGAGGCGGATACCCCCGGCAAGATCTGCAGGTCAACGCGATGCCAGGTGGGGTCGCTGGATTCGTGCAATGCTTCGAGCACCGCAGCGGCCATGGCGAAAACGCCCGGGTCGCCTGACGACACCACCGCCACCGAACGGCCTTGGGCCGCCAGTTCGAAGGCATGTCGGGCGCGCTGCATCTCTTCGCGGTTGTCGGTGCAGTGCAGCACCTGGTCGCCGCGGAACGGGCCAGCCATGCGCACGTAAGTTTCGTAACCGAGCACATCTTCGGCCTGCGCAAGTTCGGCCTTGACCGCCGGCACCATCAGTTCCGCCGCACCAGGGCCAAGGCCGATGACCGCCAGGCGACCGCGACGGCGGCCGACCTGCGCTACGTCGACCGGGGCAGACGCCACCGCGACCACGACTTCTCCAAGCGCTATCAACTCGCTATCGGGCACCGCCGCAGCGACCATGCTGGCCACATCGCCTGGGCAGGTGGCGAAGCGCAAAGGGACACCCAGGGCCTGCGCAGCTTCGTGCAACGCGCTGTCGGCCATGGTTCGCTCGTCTGCCAGCACGCAGGCTACCGAGGGCTCGGCGATGCCGGCCTGCTGCAGTGCTGCGCGAATACTGTGCAGATTGCCACCTGCAACGCCCACCACCACCAGGCGCGGGTAGATCAGCAGCTCGTCGCGGTTGGCCGGGCGCGCCTGATGCCCCACATGGATGGTGCGCTGCGCCGCTTCGCTGGCGGGCAACTGCGCCAGCTGCAGCCACGGGGCGTTACCTTCGATGCGCACAGACTCACCCGCCAGCAAGTCGGATACAAAGCGCTTGCCTTGCTCGATGTCGGCCAATGCATAGCCCTGCGGCGGGTTCAGCAGGCAAGTACCGAAGCGCAGCTCGCCACTGGTGGTGATGGCGGCGGAAACGCCCAGCGCGTCAGCGATTTCGCGCGCCATCACGTTCACCCCGCCGAGGCCGCCGAGCAACGGCACTACCGCGCTACCATCCTCGGCCACGGCCAGTACCGGCGGCTCGCTGCCCTTCTCGCTGAGCAGGCTGGCCAGGCTGCGGATGACGATACCCGCGGCGCACAACGCGATGATCGGCGTGTCTTGCTGGTACAACCCGCGAAGGGTATCGCCAAACGACGCGTACGACTGGTCCGCACCCTCGACACGCCCCTCGAGGCCATGGATCGTGGCCTGTGGATAACAGGCCTGGATACGCTGCGCCGTCGCCAGGCTGCCCGGGCCGAGAATGACGATGGCTGGTGCCTTGTGCATGTTCAGCCCTGCCATTTTTCCCCCGGCACGATGATCAACGAGAAGTAGGGCGACGACTGCGGGTCGACCTGGTCCAGCGGCACGATCTTCTGGTTGGCCATGGTCGCCCGTTCCACATACAGTGCACGCCTGTCCAGGCCCAGTTCGGCCAGCACTTCGCGCACCTTGGGGAAGTTGCGCCCAAGTTTCATGATCACCGCTGCATCGGCGTCGGCCAGACGGCGCTTGAGCTCTTGAGCGGGCAACACGCCGGACAACACCGACAGGCTCTGGTTACGGTACACCAGCGGTGCCCCCAGCACCGAAGCGCCACCGAGCATGGAGCAGACACCCGGAATCACTTCGGCGTCATAGCGCTGCGCCAGGCGGTCATGCAAGTACATGTAGGAGCCATAGAAGAACGGGTCGCCTTCGCAAATCACCGCCACGTCGCGGCCGGCATCCAGGTGCTCGGCCACCTGTACGCTAGCTTCGTCGTAGAAGTCGCTGATCACTTGCTCATAGGAGAGCGGCGCCGGCAGCACTTCGGTGGTGACCGGGTAGACCAGCGGCAGCAAGGTCTGCTCGGGCTGCAGGTGCGCCTCGATAATGCCGAAGGCATTGCCACGCTTGCCCTTGGCCACGAAGTAGCCGACCACCGGTGCCTCACGCAACAGGCGCAGGGCCTTGAGGGTAATCAGTTCAGGATCGCCAGGGCCCACGCCCAGGCCAAGCAGTCGTCCGCGCGGGGCCATCATTCCACCTCCGTGGCCAGGGCGTTGACCGCCGCGGCGGCCATCGCGCTGCCGCCCAGGCGGCCTTGCATGATCACGAACGGCACGCCACGGCTGTCGGCGGCGAGCATGGCCTTGGACTCGGCAGCGCCGACGAAACCGACCGGGAAACCGAGGATCAGCGCCGGCTTGGGCGCACCGGCGTCGAGCATTTCCAACAGGTAGAACAGCGCAGTAGGGGCATTGCCGATGACCACCACGCTGCCCTCCAGGTAAGGGCGCCACAGTTCCAGGGCTACGGCGGAGCGTGTGTTGCCGGCGTCTTTGGCCAGGCCCGGCACGCTGGGGTCACGCAGGGTGCAGATGACTTTGTTGTCAGCTGGCAAGCGGGCCCGGGTGATCCCTTCGGCCACCATGTGCGCATCGCAAAGGATCGGCGCGCCGTTGAGCAGCGCCTCACGCCCGGCCCGGCCGGCACCGTCTGAGAACTGCAGGCCATCGATGGCGTCGACCATGCCACAGGCGTGGATCACGCGCACGGCGAGCTTTTCAAGGTCTGCGGGGATCCGCTCGAGTCGGGCTTCCTCACGGATGATCCGGAAGGAGTTGCGATAGATCTCCTGACCATCGCGGATGTAGTCAATCATCAAGGTGCTCCGTCGGCAGGTCGAGCATGGCGCCTGCTTCATTCAAGGTAAGGTCGGTGGCGCGCAGGGCACCGAAACCCGGCTGGCGCGCATCACGCAGGTACAGGTCGTAACGGCCCGGCGAACGGGCCAGCAAAGTGGCCGGGGCAACATGGGCCACGGCGCAGGAACGGGGGCAGCCGGACAGGTGCACGCTGGCCGGCACGCCAGGGCCCAGCAGCGCGGCCAGGACAACGGCGTCAGCCTTGGTCTCGGCAAGGGCCTTGGCGCAGCCGCTGGCACCGGTGCAGGCGCTGATACGCGCCAGGGGTTCACGGTCGTGGCACAACAACCCCAGCGCAGACAGCTCGGCCAGGGCCTGATCGATGTGCTGCGCTTGCAGGTTGCTCAGCACCAGGCTTTGCCAGGGACTAAGGCGCATGCTGGCATCGCCCAGTTCACGGGCAATACGTGCGGCGCCACGCAGCATCGCGGGGGTCAGGCGGCCTTGGGGCGGGGCAACGCCAAGGGCAACACCCTGCGCCTGGGGCAACCTGCCCAACCACGAGGCGCGGTGCTGTTCACGCCGCCAGGTGAGCACGGCAGCATCGCGGCGGATATCCAGGCCGAGCCCAGCGACAAAATCGGCTGTCGGGTACACATCAAGCAGCTGGCGCATGCGCGTCTGCGTCGGGGATGCCAGATCGAGGAAGCGCTCCAGCACGGCGCGCACCAGCATCAGGCCCTGCGTCAGCGGCACCGCACCGAGCGCCTGGCCCTCTGCCGGGCACCCTGCCAGGCCAAACGCCAGCCAGGTCTGCTGGTCCAGGTGCAGGGACGACAGCCACAGGTCATGGGGGTGTTCGAGCATCGCCAGGCGCTCGCCTGCATCCAGCTGCACAGCGAACTTGGCCGACAGCTGGTGAAAGCGCGGGGTGCCTTCCAACAGGTCGAGGATCTGCCCGGCCAGCGGCCTGGCGTCCAGCAGCATGAGCGGGTCATGCCCGGCCAGTGGGCTGAGCATCACGTTGCGCACATCGTCACCCGCGGCATCGCGTGGTCCCAGGCCGGCTGCGAGCAGTGCCTCGACCAAAGCGCGATGCTCGCTGCCAATGCCACGAATCTGCAGGTTGCCACGGTTGGTGGCCTCGATCACGCCGCCAGCAAAACGCTCCGCCGCCGCCGCCACGGCTTCAGCCTGCTCGGCCAGCAGCAGGCCACCCGGCAGCTTGATGCGGCAGATACCGCCATCACGGGCACTGACGATGCGCCACAACCCCGGGCAGGCCGAGGGACGAGGGATGACAGTGGGGGCTTCGGCCTGGGTCAATGGGGTGTCCGGCAATCTGTGAAAGTGCGCTTGAGTGTAGAAGGCGCGGTATTATGCCTGCTTTGTCCGGCGGCATGAAAAGCCGGTGGTCGAGCATCCTCGGCGATCAAGTAGAAATTCAGGACCGCGTCGCCTTCTTCACGGGCTCGCCCGCTCCCACAGGATCACTGCAGGCTGCACATGCTGCACTGTACCTGTAGGAGCGGGCTTGCCCGCGAAGGGGCGCGAAGCGGCCCCAAAAATGGCGGATTGAAATACATGACACCCTGGCTGACAGTAGTAGGCATCGGCGAAGACGGCTTCAGCGGCCTGGGCAAACAGGCCCGGCGCGCCCTGCTGGGCGCTGGCCGGGTCTTCGGCAGCCCGCGCCAGCTGGCCTTGCTGCCACGTTGCGTGACCGCTGAACAGTTGGCCTGGCCCAGCCCGTTCTCGCTGGCCCCAGTGCTGGCCCTTCGCGGCGAGCCGGTGTGCGTGCTGGCCAGCGGTGACCCTATGTTCTACGGCGTCGGCGCCAGCCTGGCACGCCAGGTGCCTGCTGCAGAAATGCGCGTGTTGTCGCTGCCCTCTTCCTGCGCCCTGGCCGCTGCCCGCCTGGGCTGGCCGCTGCAGGACCTGCAGGTGGTGTCGCTGGTGGCCCGCCCCCTGGCAGCGCTCAATGCCCACTTGCACAGCGGCATGCGCCTGCTGGTGCTGAGCAACGATGGCGACAGCCCGGCGGCAATTGCCGCGCAGCTGCGCGGGCAAGGCTTCGGCCCAAGCCGCCTGCAGGTGTTCGAGCACTTGGGGGGCGTGGACGAACGTGCACTGGCCGGCACCGCCCAGGACTGGCCGCACACCGGTATCGCGGCGCTCAACCTGGTCGCCATCGAATGCCTGGCTACACCGGATGCCCCCCGCCTGCACCGGCTGGCCGGGCTGCCAGACGCCGCATACCGGCACGATGGCCAGTTGACCAAGCGTGATGTCCGCGCCATCACCCTGGCGCGCCTGGCACCGCAGCCTGGCGAACTGTTGTGGGATGTGGGCGCGGGCTGCGGCTCGATCGGCATCGAATGGATGCGCGCCCACCCGGCATGCCGCGCCCTGGCCATCGAGGCCGACGAAGGCCGCCAGGGTTTGATCGAGCACAATCGCGATGCACTGGGTGTACCCGGCCTGCAACTGGTTCGCGGCAAGGCGCCAGCGGCGCTGCAAGGCCTGGAACAACCGGATGCGATCTTCATCGGAGGCGGCGTTACCCGCACAGGTGTACTGGACCTGTGCTGGGCAAGCCTGCGCCCCGGCGGCCGCCTGGTGGCCAACGCCGTCACCCTGCAAAGCGAACTGGCCCTGGCACATTTTCGCGAACAGCACGGTGGTGAGCTGACCCGCATCCATGTCGCGCATGCCCAGCCCTTGGGTGCATTCGACACTTGGCGCCAGGCGCTGCCGATCACCCTTCTCGAAGTACTGAAACCCGCCGATGCGTGAAGAAACCCGCGAACAGCCCGCGCCTCTGCGCAGCGGCCTTACCACCGGCAGCTGCGCCACCGCCACCAGCCTGGCAGCGGCCAAGCTGCTGCTCACCGGGCAGCGTAACGATGCGGTGGACATCACCCTGCCCAAAGGCAAGGTCGTGCAGATGCGCCTGGAATTCTGCCGCCTGATCGGCGAGTGCGCCGAAGCCGGCACCCTCAAGGATGCAGGTGACGACCCGGACGTGACCCACGGTGCCCTGGTCTATAGCCAGGTGCGCCTGCTGGTGGAACCTGGCATTGGTTTTGTCGCCGGCAGCGGCGTGGGCACGGTGACCCGGCCGGGGCTGGTGCTGGCTGTGGGTGAACCGGCCATCAACCCGGTGCCTCGGCGCATGATCAGTGAACACCTGCAACACCTGGCCGACGCGTGTGGCTACCTTGGCGGCTTCGAGGTCACGGTCAATGTGCAAGGTGGCGAGCAGCTGGCCCTGAAAACCATGAACCCGCGTCTGGGCATTCTCGGTGGGCTGTCGATCCTCGGCACCAGCGGCATCGTGCGGCCGTTCTCCTGCGCGGCCTACATTGCCTCGATCCACCAAGGCATCGACGTGGCCCACACCAATGGCTACACGCACATAGCCGCGTGCACCGGCAATGCCAGCGAAGACACCATGCGCCGCGTCTACGGTCTGCCGGAAATCGCCCTGATCGAAATGGGCGATTTCGTCGGCGCGGTGCTCAAGCACCTGCGCAAGGTACCGGTGCCGCGCCTGACCCTGTGCGGCGGCTTCGGCAAGATCAGCAAACTGGCCGCCGGGCACATGGACCTGCACAGCCGTCACTCCAGCATCGACTTGCCGCAACTGGCAGGTTGGGCCGCAGACATTGGCGCTGACGAGGCGTTGCAGGCTGCCATCAGCGGCGCCAACACCAGCCAGCAAGCGCTCGCCCTGGCTCATGCGGCCGGCATTGCCCTGGGTGACGCGGTGTGTGCCCACGCCCTGGCCTTCGCCCGTAGCGTCGTGCCGGCGCAGGTGCACGTGGAAGTGTTCGCCATCGACCGCCAAGGCGGCATCGTCGGCCAGGCGGGTGTGCAATGACTGCGCGCATCCTGTTGCTGGGAGGGGTCACTGAAGCCCTGGCGATGGCCCGCCAACTCGGGCCTCGACATGTCTACAGCCTGGCCGGTATCGGCCGCGTGCCCCAGGGCTTGCAATGCCAGGTGCGGGTCGGGGGCTATGGCGGTGTCGAGGGCCTGACCCGTTACCTGCGCGAAGCGGGCATCACCCTGCTGATCGACGCCACCCACCCCTATGCCGCGCAAATCAGCCGCAATGCCGCCAGCGCCGCACGCAACGCCGGCATCCCGTGCTGGGCCTTGCGTCGTCCCGCCTGGCAGGCGCAAGCAGGGGACGACTGGCGAGAAGTCGAGGATTGGGCAGGGTTGATCGAAGCACTGAAGCCGTTCCGCAGGCCACTGTTCACGCTAGGACGCGAGCCGCTGCAGCACCTGGACGAGATTCCGCCGGAGCAGTTCTGGACCTTGCGTGCGCTGGAGGCGTGCCCTGGCAACGAGCGCTGTGAAGTGATTGGCGCACGTGGGCCGTTCCATATCGAGGATGAACGGGCGTTGTTCCAGCGCCGCCACATCGATGTGCTGATCAGCAAGAACAGCGGCAGTGTGGCGACCGAGCCGAAGCTGGAAGTGGCGCGGGAGCTTGGCGTGCCGGTGCTTGTCCTGAAACGTCCGACGCTGCCGGAGGTGGACAGGGCATTCGACTCACTGACGGATCTGGCCACAGCGCTCGCCCTTTAGGCGCTGCCCTTTCACAACACAAAGGCACTCCTACAAGGATTTCAGACTTTTCTTCCAACCAACCCAGTGGCCCGTTGCCGATCTGCTGCCTTAAACTCGACGCCCCTCCCCCGGAAGGTTTCACCCATATGGAAATGCAATGGTGGATCTGGCTGGTCTTCGGCATTGCGCTGATCCTGCTTGAACTGGTCCTCCCGACGTTCTTCATACTCTGGTTCGGCATCGGCGCCGTGCTGGTCTCGCTTATCTCGCTCGCCGCACCCAGCCTGCAACTGGACATGCAGGTCCTGCTGTGGGTACTGCTGTCGTCGGCCACCACCGTGCTGTGGTTCAAAGTGTTCCGGCGCAAGCAGCCGGATGTGCGCTGGACCGCCGACAGCGTGATCGGCGAAGTGGGCCTGCTGACCGCTCCCGTGTCGGAGTTCCAGAAAGGCCGCGTACGCTTCCAGAAGCCGATCCTCGGCAACGAAGAGTGGACCTGCGTCGCCGATAGCCAGATCGCCGCCGGCGAGCGGGTACGCCTGACCGCCATCGAGGGGAACACCGCCCGCGTTATCCGGGCCTGAATCCGCATTAAAAGGAATTTTGCAGCATGACCAGCCTCATCGTCGTCGGCGCCATCGCCCTGTTCGTCCTGATCACCGTGTTCAAGGGGGTGCGCATCGTGCCCCAGGGCGAGGAGTGGATCGTCGAACGCCTGGGTCGCTACCACAGCACCCTCAAGCCGGGCCTGAACATTGTCATCCCCTACATGGACGTGGTCGCCTACCGCCTGCCGACCAAGGACATCATCCTCGATGTGCAGCAGCAGGAAATCATCACCAAGGACAACGCGGTAATCGTCGCCAACGCCCTGTGTTTCGCCAAGGTAGTCGACCCGCAGAAAGCCTCGTATGGTGTGCAGGACTTCTCGTTCGCCGTCACCAGCCTGACCATGACCTCGCTGCGCGCCATCGTCGGTGCAATGGACCTCGACGAGGCGCTGTCCAGCCGCGAGCAGATCAAGGCCCGCCTGCGCGATGCAATGTCCGAGCAGACCGAAGACTGGGGCGTGACCGTGCGCTCGGTGGAGATTCAAGACATCAAACCCTCGGAAAACATGCAACTGGCCATGGAACGCCAGGCCGCGGCCGAACGTGAGCGCAAGGCCGACGTTACCCGCGCCGAAGGGGCCAAGCAGGCGGCGATCCTCGAAGCAGAGGCGCGCCTGCAGGCGGCCAGGCTGGATGCCGAGGCACAGATCAGCCTGGCCGAGGCCTCGGCGCGCTCGATTTCGCTGGTGAAGGAAGCGGTGGGCAACGAGACCGTACCGGCCATGTACCTATTGGGCGAACGCTATGTGGGCGCGATGGAGAACCTCGCGGGGAGCAGCAATGCCAAGGTGGTGGTGTTGCCGGCTGACCTGCAAGAGACCGTGCGCGGGTTGATGGGCCGCAACAAGATTTGAGAGTGTCGGGGGCGCTTTGCGCCCCTATCGCGACACAAGGCCCCACAGGACAGCGCAGTATTCGAGGCTGCCGCAATTCTGTGGGAGCGGCCTTGTGTCGCGATGGGCTGCACAGCAGCCCCCATTACCAGACCACCTGCGTCACTTCACCGCACCCCGGCATTTTTACCTATACTCCGCCGTACAATAGCCACCACGATTCCTGACCGGATCTCTCCATGCCCCCACGTCGGCACATTGCCTGGATAGCCTGCCTTGCAGTGCTGTTCAACCTGCTGGCCATGCCGCTGTCTTCTGCTGCGCCCAAGGGCACGGCCGAGCAGCTGCTGTGGGGGGCTTTCTGTTCCAGCATGGCCAACAAGGCCAACGTCGACGTTCAGGCCCTGGCCAAGATCGACCTCGGCCCGCAAAGTGACGACAGCGTCGGCATGATGAACTGCTGGTGCTGCTCCGGTGCCGTGCCGCTGCTGGCCCTGCCCGGCTACCCGCCACAGTTGCACAACCCGCCGACACTGCTCAGCGGGCTGCTGCCGCCACCTGCCAAGTACACACCCACGCCCCGCCAGCTCTGGCCTGGGCTAAACCCTCGTGCCTCTCCACTAGCCTGAGTTCATCATGCTGTCTGCCTGAACCAGAACGGAAACGGAGATTCACCATGCTCAAGCACGCCCTCGTCATGGCCGCCCTGCTGCTGCCTGGCGCCTTTGCCAATGCCCACGAATACAGCGTGGGTGACCTGCACATTGCCCACCCGTGGTCGCTGCAGTTGCCACCCAACGCGCCTAACGTCGCCGCGTATTTCGTGGTGCACAACAATGGCCAGGCTGATGACCGCCTGCTCAGCGTCGACAGCCCCATCAGCGATGACGCGCAACTTCACGAGCATGCCATGAGCGCCACTGGCGCCATGAAGATGCAACAGGTGCCCAGCGTGGTAGTGCCTGCCGGCAAGGACCTGACCTTTGCCCCCGGTGCCTACCATGTGATGCTGATGCAGCCCAAGGACCGCAGCCTGCTCAGCGACGGCAAACGCTTCCCGTTGACCCTGCACTTCGAAAAGGCCGGCGACATCACCGTCGAAGTGGCCGTACAGAAGCAGGCGCCTGCGGACCAACCGCAAGCCCACGAACACGCGCACTGATACCTGCTGACAGGCACGCGCCATGAGCCTGCCGCGCCACAGCATCGGCCGTACCACCCGCCCTGACCTCAGGCGCGCCGGTGGCGGATGGCTGAGCCTGTTCGCCATGTGGATGATCTTCATCGGCCCGCTGATATCCCAGTCGATGCCGATGGACCACCACGCGGGCATGAACATGCCGATGGACATGCCGATGGCGGCTGCCCATCAGCATGGCGGCGACGCCCATCACGGCCACGGCGGCGATGGCCAGTTGCATGTGATGTGGGAAAAGTGCGGTTACTGCAGCCTGTTGTTCAACTGCCCGGCCCTGCCCCAGGCCCTCAGCCCGCTCAGCGCCGGCAGCATCGCCCCCACCACCCACCTGCTTGCGCCAACGCACCAGGGCCATGCCCGGCAGGCTGTATTCCCTGGTGCGCGCAGCCGCGCCCCGCCTTCTTCGATCAACGTCTGAAACAACATTTTGCGCACGAAGCCAGGAGGCTTCGCGCTAACTCATGACTGATCGACTGGAATCATTATGTCCGGCTGCACCCCTGTTTTTGCCTTGTCCCTGCGTGGGACCATCGCCGCCCTGTGCGGCTCGCTGCTCGCGCCCATGGCCCTGGCCGCCGGCCCTGGCCATGAAGACCATGTGCACGACGCACCCGAGTTGAGCCCGACGGTGATCACCGCCGTGGCCCCGAGTTCGCCGCTGACTGTGGTCACCAACCCGAAAGACCCGCGCCAGCCAGTGCCGGCCAGCGACGGCGCCGACTACCTGAAGACCATCCCCGGCTTCTCGGCAATCCGTGCTGGCGGTACCAACGGCGACCCGGTATTGCGCGGCATGTTCGGCTCGCGCCTGAACATCCTCACCAACGGCGGCTTGATGCTTGGAGCCTGCCCCAATCGCATGGACGCACCCACGTCCTATATCTCGCCAGAAACCTACGACCGCCTGACCGTGATCAAAGGCCCGCAGAGCGTCATCTGGGGGCCCGGCGGCTCGGCCGGCACCATCCTCTTCGAGCGCGAACCTGAGAAATTCGGCACCCTCGGCAGCCGCGTCAACGCAAGCCTGCTGGCCGGCTCCAACGGCCGCTTCGACAAGGTGCTGGATGCCGCGGCCGGCAACAGTCAGGGCTATGCCCGCTTCGTCGGCAACCAGTCACGCTCGGACGACTACCACGACGGCAACAAAGACACCGTGCCGTCGCGCTGGGAAAAGTGGAACGGCGATGTCGCCCTCGGCTGGACACCCGACCAGGACACCTTGCTGGAACTGACTGCCGGCAAGGGTGACGGCGAAGCCCGCTACGCCGGGCGCGGCATGGACGGCTCGCAGTTCAAGCGCGAAAGCCTGGGCCTGCGCTTTGAAAAGTCCAACCTCGGCGAGGTGCTCGACAAGGTCGAGGCGCAGGTCTACTACAACTACGCCGACCATGTGATGGACAACTACAGCCTGCGCACGCCGTCGGGTAGCGGCATGATGGGCATGCCGATGGTCAGCAACGTCGACCGCCGCACCATGGGCGCACGCATCAAAGCCACCTGGCGCTGGGCCGACGTGCAACTGATCAGCGGCATCGACGCGCAAACCAACGAACATCGCCAGCGTGGCGGTATGGGTGTGGACGCACACAAGGGCAAGGCCTGGACCAAGGACGCCGACTTCCACAACTACGGCGCCTTCAGCGAACTGACCTGGTACGTCAGCGGTGAGGACCGCTTGATTACCGGCGCCCGCCTGGACCGCGCCTCGGCGCGTGACTTCCGCACAACCAGCGCCACCGAAGGCGACACCCGTGCCGACACCTTGCCGAGCGGTTTCATCCGCTACGAGCACGACCTGGCAGCCATTCCGGCCACCACCTACATCGGTCTCGGCCATGCCCAGCGCTTCCCCGACTACTGGGAGCTGTTTTCACCCAAGCTGGCACCACCCGGGGCAGCCAATGCCTTCGACGGCATCAAGCCAGAGAAAACCACCCAGCTCGACTTCGGCATCCAGTACCGCACCGAGCGCCTGGAGGCCTGGGCTTCGGGCTATGTCGGGCAGATTCGCGACTACATCCTGTTCGACTACCGCACCGGCATGATGGGCATGAGCACCTCCCAGGCGCAAAACATCGACGCCCGCATCATGGGTGGCGAACTGGGCGCCGCCTACCAGCTGACTGACAACTGGAAGGCCGACGCCACGCTTGCCTACGCTTGGGGCAAGAACAGCAGTGACGGCAAGGCGCTACCTCAAATGCCTCCCCTGGAAAGCCGCCTGGGCCTGACCTACAGCCGCGACGTGTGGAGCGTCGGCGCACTGTGGCGGCTGGTGGCGGCGCAAAACCGCATTGCCGAAAACCAAGGGAACGTCGTCGGCAAGGACTACGACAAGAGCGCCGGCTTCGGCGTGTTCTCCCTGAACGGCGCCTACAAGGTGAACAACAACCTCAAGCTCAGCGCAGGGGTCGACAACCTGTTCGACAAAACCTACGCCGAGCACTTGAACCTGGCCGGGAACGCCGGGTTCGGCTACCCGGCTACAGATCCACAGCCGGTCAATGAGCCAGGCAGGACCTTCTGGACCAAGGTCGACTTCAGCTTCTGACAACAACGGGCGCAGCTTCGGTTGCGCCTTTCAGCTGGTCAAAAAAGGAGGTTCCCATGAGAGGAACACGCGTCTCTTTCTATAACCTGGCCTGGCGTTGGCATTTTTATGCGGGGCTGTTCGTGGCCCCGTTCATGATCCTGTTGGCAATCACCGGGATCATCTACTTGTTCAAGCCCCAGCTCGACCCGCTGCTGTACCGCGACCTGATGGTGGTCGAGGCCGGCCAGCACCGGCAGGGCGCAGACACGATGCTGGCTGAAGTGCGCCAAGCCTACCCAAAGGGCCACATCGCCCAGTACTTGCCGCCACTGAACGCCGCGCGCAGTGCGCAGTTCGTGGTGCATGACGGCGGGCGCGAACTGAACGTGTTCGTCGACCCATACAGCGGCAAGGTCCTCGGCGAACAGGACGGCAAGCAGAACCTGCAGGCCATCGCCCGCGCCCTGCATGGCGAGCTGATGGTCGGCACGGTCGGTGACCGGCTGGTGGAACTGGCTGCGGGCTGGGGCATCGTGCTGGTGGTATCGGGCCTGTACCTGTGGTGGCCGCGCGGGCGCAGTGGCGCTGGCGTGCTTTGGCCGCGGCTGTCGGCGCGCGGCCGGCTGTTCTGGCGAGACCTGCACGCGGTAACCGGTTTCTGGGGTTCGGCCTTGCTGTTGTTGATGCTGGTCAGCGGCATGACCTGGACCGGCTTGTGGGGCAAGCAGTACGCTGATTTGTGGAACCGCTTCCCGGCAGCCATGTGGAACGACGTGCCCAAGTCGGACCAGCAGGCGCGTGAGCTGAACAGCGCACACCGCCAGACCGTGCCCTGGGCCATGGAAAACACGCCGATGCCACAGTCCGGTGCACACGCCGAGCACGCCGGGCACCACATGATGTCGGACATGCCCGCAGCGCCCCAGGTGAGCGTGCAGCAAGTCGAAGACATTGCCACTTCGCGTCAGGTCGAGCTGGGCTACAGCATTACCCTGCCCACCACGGCAGACGGCGTGTTCACCATTGCCGTGTTCGCCGACGACCCGCGCAACGACGCCACCCTGCATGTCGACCAATACACCGGCAAGGTTCTGGCCGATGTGCGCTGGCACGACTACAGCCCGGTTGCCCGCGCCACCGAGCTGGGGGTGATGCTGCATGAGGGCAAGATGTTCGGGGCGCTGAACCAGATCATCATCCTGCTGGTGTGCCTGATGATTCTGCTGGGTTCGGTGAGCGGGCTGGTGATGTGGTGGAAGCGCCGTCCTGAAGGCGGCCTGGGCGTACCGCCTTTGCGTCATGACCTGCCACGCTGGAAGGCGGCAGTGGCCGTGATGCTGGTGCTGGGGGTGATGTTCCCGCTGGTGGGGGTGTCGATGGTGGTGATGTGGGGGGTGGATAGTTTGGTGGTGAGGCGCCGCCGGGTCTTGGCCAGCGCTTGAGCCTTGTGTTGCCTGTGCTGGCCTCTTCGCGGGTAAACCCGCTTGTATGGTAGGACTTGAAGGGAGGAGGAGGGCCATAACTCGCTTCTGACTGTTCGCGCAGTACAGACCGTAGGAGAAATCACCCCTCCTCCTTTCAACACCCAAGCGCCGATAAGGAATGCCTCGCGAGCAAGCGACAATAGAAGCAAGCCTGCGCCAGGGTGTGCCCTTCAAGTCACACTACGCTACAAGGAGCAGCTATTCATGGCAATGTCCGCAATCCCAATCGAAGCTGGCGTGGACACCTCCAAAGATGAACTGGTGATTCAAGCCGCTCCGAATACCAAATCCTTCGCCATCCCTAACACTCCGAAAGCAATCAAAGCCTGGCTCAAGACGCTGCCCAAAGGCTCAGCGCTGGCCATCGAAGCGACCAGTACCTATCACATGGAAATGGCGGAGCAAGCCCATGCTGCGGGCTTCGCGGTATACGTTATCGATGGGCTGAGGCTGAGTAAGTACCGGGAAAGTGTTGCTATACGGGCAAAAACAGATGCCCATGATGCCGCTTTGCTCGCCCGCTTCCTGAGCAACGAGCGGGGCTCTTTGAAGGCTTGGACTCCGCCACCAGCCGGGCATCGTGAGATCCAGGTGCTGCTGCGCCGCCGCGCCAAACTTGTAGCAGTGCGCGGCATGCTGCGGATGAGCTTGTCGGGCGACAAATTGTTTGCCTCAGAACTCAAACGTGTTGAGGAAGTGCTCGAACGCATAGAGCTTTCGCTGGAAAAACAGCTGCGTGCGGTGATCAAGAAGGCGGGGCTTTCCGATCAGATGCGCCGTGTTCAGAGGCTTCCGGGTGTTGGTTTCTTAACGGCTGCCGGCCTGGTGATGTCCTTCATGCGCGGCGAGTTCAAGAACAGCGACGCCTTTGTCGCTTATCTAGGCATGGATGTAACGGTTTCCCAATCCGGTAAATGGGCAGGCAGAGGGAAGTTGAGCAAGCGCGGAGACTCGGAGGTCCGTAGACTCCTGTACAACGCCTCGATGAGCGGCAGTCGAACCGCGACCTGGAAGCAGTATTACGCCCATCACCAAGCCCGGGGGAAGAAAACCACTCAAGCCTTGGTGATCCTTGCACGTCGCTTGGCTCGGCTGGCCTTCGGCCTGATGAGGCATCAGGCCGACTGGAAGCCCGAGATATATACCGGAGGTGCCAAGCCGGCCAGCTGAGGCTGGGGCTGCAACGCAGCCCGCCCAAACTGACGGGCAGTATCCAATGCTGGGGAGAAATTCTCTGGCACGCTGACTCGTACCTCGAGGTTGCTGAGAGAGGCCGATGGCGTTTTTACTGAAAATTTGCCTCCGGCCATAGAATCTCCTACGAGGGACCGCGTTGTAGGAGCGGGTTTACCCGCGAAGAGGCCGGTACAGGCGAAATGCTGAGCCGAAAATGCAGAGTCGATCTGTCGCGCCCCGATCTGGAACGCGCGTGTTAGCCTAGCCGGCTACCTCTGACAAGAAGACTGCAGCCTATGACGCAAACCTCACCCATAGCGACAGATGAACCGCACCTGCAACGCAACCTGACCAACCGCCACATCCAGCTGATCGCCATCGGCGGCGCGATCGGTACCGGTCTGTTCATGGGCTCAGGCAAGACCATCAGCCTGGCCGGGCCATCGATCATCTTCGTCTACATGATTATCGGCTTCATGCTGTTCTTCGTCATGCGCGCCATGGGCGAACTGCTGCTGTCGAACCTGAACTACAAGTCGTTCATCGACTTTTCCGCCGACCTGCTCGGCCCCTGGGCCGGCTACTTTACTGGCTGGACCTACTGGTTCTGCTGGGTGGTCACCGGCATTGCCGACGTGGTCGCGATCGCCGCCTACACCCAGTTCTGGTTCCCCGACCTGCCGCAGTGGATACCGGCGCTGACCTGCGTAGGGCTGCTGCTGTCGCTGAACCTGGTCACCGTGAAAATGTTCGGCGAACTGGAGTTCTGGTTCGCCCTGGTCAAGATCGTTGCCATCCTCGGCCTGGTCGCTACCGGCCTGTACATGGTCATCACCGGCTTCACCTCGCCCAGCGGGCGCACCGCCCAGCTGGCCAACCTGTGGAATGACGGCGGCATGTTCCCCCATGGCCTGATGGGCTTCTTCGCCGGTTTCCAGATCGCCGTGTTCGCCTTCGTCGGCATCGAGCTGGTGGGTACCACCGCCGCCGAAGCGAAGAACCCGGAACGCACCCTGCCGCGGGCGATCAACTCGATCCCGATCCGTATCATCGTGTTCTATGTGCTGGCGCTGATCGCGATCATGGCCGTGACCCCGTGGCGCGATGTGGTGCCCGGAAAAAGCCCGTTCGTTGAGTTGTTCGTGCTGGCAGGCTTGCCGGCGGCGGCAAGCATCATCAACTTCGTGGTGCTGACCTCGGCGGCTTCGTCGGCCAACAGCGGCGTGTTCTCCACCAGCCGCATGCTCTACGGCCTGTCGCAGGAAGGTGACGCGCCCAAGGCTTTCGAGAAGCTGTCGAGCCGTTCGGTGCCGGCCAACGGCCTGTATTTCTCGTGCACCTGCCTGTTGCTCGGTGCGGTGCTGATCTACCTGGTGCCGAACGTGGTCGAGGCATTCACCCTGGTCACCACCGTGTCGGCGGTACTGTTCATGTTCGTGTGGACGCTGATCCTGCTGTCATACCTGAAGTACCGCAAAGACCGCGCGGCGCTGCACCAGGCATCGAACTACAAGATGCCGGGCGGGCGCTTCATGTGCTACGTGTGCCTGTCGTTCTTTGCGTTCATCCTGGTGTTGCTGAGCCTGGAGGCGGATACCCGTTCAGCACTGGTGGTGACACCGATCTGGTTTGTCGTGCTGGCGGTGACCTACCAGCTCGTACGCAGCAGGCGCCATCCCCGCACGGCCGTGCGTAACGGCTGATGGCCTCGGGGGCTGTTCCCACGAAGGCACGGTGTACGCCGTCCGATGTGGGAGCGCCCTTGTGTCGCGATGGGCCGCACCGCGGCCCCAATCCTGTGCACACAAATCCATCAGGCACCAACCTGGATCCAACCAACGCCCCAAGACCTCGCACAGCCCCTCTAAACCGTACCTTTCGCCACTAGGCACAGCCCTTGCAACGCCCTCCCCGCTTGCCCAACACCATAAAAAACTCAGCGGAGAGAGCACATGAAGCGTCGCAGTCTGATCAAGGCCCTTACCCTCAGCGCATCGATCGCGGCGATGGGCCTGAGCTGGAGTATCCAGGCCGCCGAGACCATCAAGGTCGGTATCCTGCATTCGCTTTCCGGGACCATGGCCATTTCCGAGACATCGCTCAAGGACATGGCGCTGATGACCATCGAGCAGATCAACGCCAAGGGTGGCGTGAACGGCAAGATGCTGGAACCGGTGGTGGTCGACCCGGCGTCCAACTGGCCGCTGTTCGCTGAAAAGAGCCGTCAACTGCTGACCCAGGACAAAGTGGCCGTGGTGTTCGGCTGCTGGACATCCGTGTCGCGCAAGTCTGTTCTGCCGGTGTTCGAAGAACTCAACGGCCTGCTGTTCTACCCGGTGCAGTATGAGGGCGAAGAGATGTCGCCGAACGTGTTCTACACAGGCGCCGCCCCGAACCAGCAAGCCATCCCGGCCGTGGAATACCTGATGAGCGAGGACGGCGGCAGCGCCAAGCGCTTCTTCCTGCTGGGCACCGACTACGTCTACCCACGCACCACCAACAAGATCCTGCGCGCATTCCTGCACAGCAAAGGCGTGGCCGACAAGGACATCGAAGAGGTGTACACGCCGTTTGGCCACGCTGATTACCAGACCATTGTCGCCAGCATCAAAAAGTTCTCCGCCGGCGGCAAGACCGCGGTCATTTCCACAGTCAATGGTGACTCCAACGTGCCGTTCTACAAGGAACTGGCCAACCAGGGCCTGAAGGCCACCGACGTGCCGGTGGTGGCCTTCTCGGTGGGCGAGGAGGAACTGCGCGGCATCGACACCAAACCGCTGGTGGGCCACCTGGCGGCGTGGAACTACTTCGAATCGGTGGATAACCCGGTCAACCAGAAGTTTGTCGCCGACTGGAAGGCCTACGCCAAGGCCAAGGGCCTGCCAGGTGCCGACAAGGCCGTGACCAACGACCCCATGGAAGCCACCTACGTGGGCATCCACATGTGGGCCCAGGCTGTCGAGAAAGCCAAGTCCACTGACGTTGACAAGGTCCGCGAAGCACTGGCCGGGCAGAGCTTCGAGGCGCCGTCGGGCTTCACCCTGACCATGGACAAGACCAACCACCACCTGCACAAGCCGGTGATGATCGGCGAGATTCAGGATGACGGCCAGTTCAGCGTGGTGTGGGAAACCGAGCAGCCGCTGCGGGCGCAGCCATGGAGCCCGTTCATTCCGGGCAATGACAAGCGGCCAGATTACGCCGTGAAAGGTAACTGAGTGCATGGGGCTGCTTTGCAGCCCATTCGCGGGTGAACCCGCTCCTACAAGGACCGCGCAGGTTTCAAACCTTGCACCGTCTCTGTGTAGGAGCGGGCTCACCCGCGAAGAATCCAACACCGATTTCCAGGATTGCCCGCATGCTCAGACTCCTGCTCACCCTCCTGCTGCTAATCCCCCTGGCAACCCACGCCAGCGAGGGCGAATTCTTTCTCACCGCCAAGCCCGCCGAGCAGGCCGGCCTGCTCGAAGGCTGGGCAGCACAACCCGATGCCGCGCGCCTGCCGCTGCTGGAAAACCTGCGCCAAGGCCGCATCGCCACCAATGACAAGCGCAAGGTGCGCCTGAACAACCGCCTGCGCGGCCTGATCGACAACGCCCTGGCCAGCCACCAGTTGCTCAGCGACAACAGCGAAACCCGCCTGGCCGCAGCCCAGCAACTACAGAAAAGCGCACAACCCGCGCAAATGGCCTTCCTCGACCGGCGCTTCGCCGCCGAGCCGGACGCCGCCGTACAGGCCGCCCTCGGTCTGGCCCTGGCCAACCTGCAGCTGGGCGCCAGCGAGCCTGCGGTACGCCTGGCCGCCGTGCGCCTGCTGGGTGAAACCGGCGACCCGCTGGCCCGCACCCGCCTCGAAGCCCTGCTGCAGCCCGATGCAGAACTAGACCCGGGCGTGCGCACAGCCGCCGAAACGAGCCTGGCCCAGGTCAAGCGCAAACTGCTGCTAGGCGAACTGCTCGGCCAGGCCTTCAGCGGCCTGTCGCTGGGTTCGGTCCTGCTGCTGGCAGCGCTGGGCCTTGCGATCACCTTCGGCCTGCTCGGGGTGATCAACATGGCCCATGGCGAGATGTTGATGCTCGGCGCCTACAGCACCTACATGGTCCAGGTACTGCTGCAGCGCTTCGCCCCAGGCGCCATCGAGTTCTACCCGCTGATTGCCCTGCCGGTGGCCTTCGCCGTCAGTGCCGGGGTAGGCATGGCGCTGGAGCGCACGGTGATCCGCCACCTGTACGGCCGCCCACTGGAAACCCTGCTGGCCACCTGGGGCATCAGCCTGATCCTGATCCAGGCCATCCGCCTGCTGTTCGGCGCGCAGAACGTCGAGGTGAGCAACCCGGCCTGGCTGTCTGGCGGCATCCAGCTGCTACCCAACCTGGTGCTGCCGTACAACCGCCTGGTCATCATCGGCTTCGCCCTGGCCGTGGTGCTGCTTACCTGGCTGCTGCTCAACCGTACCCGGTTGGGTCTGAACGTGCGCGCAGTCACCCAGAACCGCAACATGGCCGCCTGCTGCGGCGTGTCCACCGGGCGCGTCGACATGCTCGCCTTTGGCCTTGGCTCGGGCATCGCAGGGCTCGGTGGCGTGGCTTTAAGCCAGGTGGGCAACGTCGGCCCGGACCTGGGCCAGAGCTACATCATCGATTCGTTCCTGGTGGTGGTGCTCGGCGGCGTCGGGCAGCTGGCCGGTAGCCTCTGGGCCGCGTTCGGCCTGGGCATCGCCAACAAGCTGCTGGAGCCGCAGATCGGTGCCGTACTCGGCAAGATCCTCATCCTTGCGTTGATCATTCTGTTCATCCAGAAACGCCCGCAAGGCCTGTTCGCCCTCAAGGGACGGGTAATCGACTGATGAACCAGCCACTGCTTGTCACTGCTACGCAAAAGGCCGGCCCACGCCTGACCCTTGCCATCGGTGCCGTCGTCGTCCTGCTGCTGGTGGCTTTGCCACTGTGCTCACTGCTGCCGGCAGATCATGCCCTGCACGTGTCGGCCTACACCCTGACCCTGGTCGGCAAGATTCTCTGTTACGCCATCGTCGCCCTGGCCCTGGACCTGGTCTGGGGCTATGCCGGGCTGCTGTCACTGGGCCATGGCCTGTTCTTCGCCCTGGGCGGCTATGCCATGGGCATGTACCTGATGCGACAGGCCGCCGGCGACGGCTTGCCTGGGTTCATGACCTTCCTGTCGTGGACCGAGCTGCCCTGGTACTGGGCCGGTACCCAGCATTTCGCCTGGGCCCTGTGCCTGGTGGTGCTGGCACCCGGGCTGCTGGCGCTGGTGTTCGGCTGGTTCGCCTTCCGCTCGCGGATCAAGGGCGTGTACTTCTCGATCATGACCCAGGCCCTGACCTTTGCCGGCATGCTGCTGTTCTTCCGCAACGAAACCGGCTTCGGCGGCAACAACGGCTTCACCAGCTTCCGCACCATCCTCGGCTTCGACATTGCAGCCCAGGGCACCCGCGCGGTGTTGTTCCTGCTGACCGTGGCCCTGCTGCTGGCCAGCCTGTACCTGTGCTGGCGCCTGACCCGCAGCAAGTTCGGCCGCCTGCTCACCGCCGTGCGTGACGCTGAAAACCGCATGATGTTCTGTGGCTACGACCCGCGCGGCTTCAAGCTGCTGGTGTGGGTACTGAGCGCCGTGCTGTGCGGCCTGGCCGGTGCCCTGTACGTGCCGCAGGTGGGCATCATCAACCCCAGCGAGATGTCGCCGACCAACTCGATCGAAGCCGCCGTCTGGGTAGCCTTGGGCGGGCGCGGCACGCTGATCGGTCCGCTGCTCGGTGCCGGCCTGGTCAACGGCATGAAAAGCTGGTTCACCGTGGCCTTCCCCGAGTTCTGGCTGTTCTTCCTCGGCGCGTTGTTCATCCTCGTTACCCTGTACCTGCCCAAGGGCGTGGTCGGCCTGTTGAAGAAAAGGAGCCAGCCATGAGAGGCGTGCCCCCAGTCCACCCGGAGTTCATGCTGGAACCGGTATTCGACAACCTCGGCGCCGGGCGCGATGCCATCGGCCTGGGCCAAAGCCGCAAGGCCGGCCTGGATACCCGCCACGGTACGGTGCTGAGCCTGGAAGACATCAGCGTCAGCTTCGATGGTTTCAAGGCGCTCAACACGCTGAACCTGTACATCGGGGTGGGCGAGCTGCGCTGCATCATCGGCCCCAACGGCGCCGGCAAGACCACGATGATGGACGTAATCACCGGCAAGACCCGCCCCGACAGCGGCACGGCTTACTTCGGCGACACCCTCGACCTGACCCGCATGAGCGAATACCAGATCGCCCAGGCCGGCATTGGCCGCAAGTTCCAGAAGCCCACAGTGTTCGAAGCGCTGACCGTGTTCGAGAACCTGGAGCTGGCGCTGAAGACCGACAAGTCGGTGTGGGCCAGCCTGGCCGCGCGCCTGAGCGGTGACCAGCGCCAGCGCATCGAGGACGTGCTGACCACCTTGCGCCTGCTGCCGCTGGCCCAGCGCCAGGCCGGCTTGCTGTCGCATGGGCAGAAGCAGTTTCTGGAGATCGGCATGCTGCTGGTGCAGGAGCCGCAACTGCTGCTGCTCGATGAACCGGTGGCCGGCATGACCGATGCCGAGACCGAATTTACCGCCGAGCTGTTCAAGGGCCTGGCTGGCAAGCATTCGCTGATGGTGGTGGAGCATGACATGGGCTTCGTCGGCAGCATTGCCGACCATGTGACCGTGCTGCACCAGGGGAGTGTGCTGGCGGAAGGCTCGCTGGAGCAGGTGCAGGCAGATGAGCGGGTGGTCGAGGTGTATCTGGGCCGCTGACCGGATTTGAATTTTTGGCGCCTGTGCCGGCCTCTTCGCGGGTAACCCCGTTCCTACAGTGGGCGTAATGCCATGGGGCGGTTCCCGTCGTAGGAGCGGGTTTACCCGCGAAGAGGCCGGCACAGGCACAGCATCCCTTTCAGGAACTCTCACATGCTCAAGATCGACACCCTGCACCAGTACTACGGCGGCAGCCACATCCTGCGCGGCCTGTCCTTCGAAGCCAAGATCGGCGAAGTGACCTGCCTGCTGGGCCGCAACGGCGTGGGCAAGACCACCTTGCTGCGCTGCCTGATGGGCCTGGTGCCCGCCCGCGACGGCAGCATCGAATGGGAAGGCAAGCCGATCACCGCGCTCAAACCGCAGCAACGGGTGCAGGCCGGCATCGCCTACGTGCCCCAGGGCCGCGAGATCTTCCCGCGCCTGACCGTCGAGGAAAATCTGCTGATGGGCCTGTCGCGCTTCCCCGCCCGTGAAGCCCGCGAGGTCCCGGCCTTCATCTACGAACTGTTCCCTGTGCTGGAGCAGATGAAACAGCGCCGCGGTGGCGACCTGTCTGGCGGCCAGCAGCAACAGCTGGCCATCGGCCGCGCCCTCGCCAGCCGCCCGCGCCTGCTGATTCTCGACGAGCCGACCGAAGGCATCCAGCCCTCGGTGATCAAGGAAATCGGCGCGGTCATCCGCCGCCTGGCCGAGCGTGGCGACATGGCGATTTTGCTGGTGGAGCAGTTCTACGACTTTGCCGAGGCGCTGGCTGACCAGTACCTGGTCATGGCCCGTGGCGAAATCATCCAGCGCGGTCGCGGCGAAAACATGCAAGCCGAAGGTGTACGCGGGCTGGTAACCATTTAATCTGCGAGCAACGACCTTGCGAGACGCTGTCATGAGCTACGAAATTCGCGATGCCCTGCACACCGACGTGCCAGGCATACTCGACATCTACAACGACGCGGTGCTCAACACCACGGCGATCTGGAACGAAACCCCGGTGGACCTCGACAACCGCCAGGCCTGGTTTGAAGCGCGTGCGCAGCAGGGCTACCCGATTCTGGTGGCGGTCGATGAAACCGGCGTGCTGGGGTATGCCTCGTTTGGCGACTGGCGACCTTTCGAGGGCTTTCGCCTGACCGTTGAGCACTCGGTGTACGTGCGCAGCGACCAGCGTGGCAAAGGGCTCGGGCCGGTGTTGATGGCGGCGCTGGTCGAACGCGCGCGCGGATGTGGCAAGCATGTGATGGTGGCAGCGATCGAGCGTGGCAATGCAGCTTCGGTGCGCCTGCATGAGCGGCTGGGCTTCGTGGTGACCGGCCAGATGCCGCAGGTGGGGGTTAAGTTTGGCCGCTGGCTTGATCTGACCTTCATGCAACTGGTGCTGAACCCGGGCGCCGAACCGACCTGAAATGCGGTCCATCGTGTGAGCATCGCGAAAGGGCTGCAAAGCAGCCCCGGCAATTTTGCGGTGGAGCAAAGATCTGGGGCTGCAAAGCAGCCCATCGCGACACAAGGCCGCTCCCACAGATGCCGGCACGGCCGGCCTACAACTGGATAAACCGGCCCAGCCGCTGCTTCAGCATGCTGTTCTCACTGCGCAACTGCTGCACTTCCTGCAACAGCTCCAGCGCCAGCGCCACCCCTTCCCACTCCAGTTCCAGCTCCTGGTGCAGCTTCACCGCTCGTTTGGTCACCAACGGCGCCTGATCGTCAAACAGCCAGTCCTCCGGCGTTCGCCCGGAAGGTTCGACAATGCCGTGCTCGACGATTTCGATCACGCATTCAGCCGTGACATCGGCTTCCTGACACAGGGTACGCATGTCCAGTTGAACGATCAGGGTGCTGCTCATGATCACTTACTCCATTGTGTCCTCGGGTTGAACGCAGCTTTCTCGGAAAGCTTGGTCCAGAGTTCGCGGGCAGATTCGTCCGACGCGGGCGGCATGACCACCTTGAGCTGCGCATAAAGGTTGCCGCGCTCTCCCTGTTTGTTCGCCAGGCCCTTGCCCGGTACACGCAGGCGCTGGCCGCTCTGGCTGTCAGGACGGATGGTCAGGTTGATCTTGCCATCCAGGGTCGGAACCGCCACCTTGGCGCCCAGGGCCGCCTCCCACGGTGCCAACGGCACAGTGATGATCAGGTCATGACCTTCGACATCGAACAGCGGGTGCGGTGCCATGCGGATGGTCAGGAACAGGTCACCGTTGGCCCCGCCACCGCTGCCGGGCGCGCCCTGGCCCTTGAGGCGGATGCGCTCGCCGTCGGTCACCCCAGCCGGAATCCTCACGTTCAAGGTTTTGGTGGTGAAGCCGGTGCGCTGGCCCATGGCATTGGTTTGCGGCACCTGGAAGCTGATCTGCTTGGACTCCTTGCTCAGGGTCTCTTCAAGGAACACTGCCAGTTCAAGCTCCACGTCCTGCCCCCGCCTGCCAGCACTGCGTTGCTGCTGCCGGGCGCCACCGAAGGGGTTGCCACCCGCACTGCGCCCACCGAAGATCGAGCTGAAGAAGTCGGAGAAGTCGCCGCCTTCGAAGCCGCCGCCGCCACCGCGGCTTTCCCAACCCGGTGGTGCCTGGAACGGCCGGCCATGCTGGCCGCCGTACTTGCGGATTTCATCGAACTCGGCACGTTTCTGCGCGTCGCCCAGCACCTCATAGGCCTCGTTGGCCTCCTTGAATTTCTCCTCGGCGTCGCGCTCCTTACTGACATCGGGGTGATACTTGCGCGCCAGTTTGCGGTACGCGGCCTTGATCGCCTTTTCGTCCGCAGTGGGCTCTACGCCGAGTATCTTGTAATAGTCTTTGAAGTCCATTTATGGATCACCAATGTGAATGTGCATGTTGCAACTGAAGATAGGGGTCAAGCATAGCCTTTCAAGACCGACTTGGGTTTGCCTCAAGGCAGACGACTGGTCTTGATTCTGTAGCCAACTGGCATACACTGCGCGGCCGTTTTGCCTCCGGAAGCCCATTTCCCATGTCTGACGTATCCCCGGCCCGCGCCCTGGGCATCGACTTTGGCACCTCCAACTCCACAGTCGGTTGGCATCGGCCTGGCGTCGAGTCGCTGATTGCCCTGGAAGACGGCAAGATCACCTTGCCCTCGGTGGTGTTCTTCAATATCGAAGAGCGGCGCCCGGTGTATGGCCGCCTGGCGCTGCACGAGTACCTGGAAGGCTACGAAGGCCGCCTGATGCGCTCGCTGAAAAGCCTGCTGGGCTCGAAGCTGATCAAGCACGACACCAGCGTGCTGGGCAGCGCCTTGCCGTTCAAGGACCTGCTGGGCATGTTCATCGGCGAGCTCAAGAAGCGCGCTGAGGCGGCCGCTGGCCGTGAATTCGACCAGGTGGTGCTGGGCCGCCCGGTGTTCTTCGTCGACGAAGACCCGGCTGCCGACCAGGAGGCCGAGGACACCTTGGCCGAAGTGGCGCGCAAAATCGGCTTCAAGGACGTGTCGTTCCAGTACGAGCCGATTGCCGCGGCCTTCGACTATGAGTCGAGCATCAGCCGCGAAGAGCTGGTACTGATCGTCGACATCGGCGGTGGTACCTCGGACTTCACCCTGATCCGCCTGTCGCCCGAGCGCCATCTGGTCGCCGAGCGCCAAAGCGACATCCTCGCCACCGGCGGTGTGCACATTGGCGGTACCGACTTCGACAAGCAACTGAGCCTTCAGGGCGTGATGCCGTTGTTTGGCTATGGCAGCCGCATGAAGAGCGGTGCGCTGATGCCGACCAGCTACCACCTCAACCTGGCCACCTGGCACACCATCAACGCCTTGTATTCGCAGAAGTCACAGTTGGCGCTGGGCAGCATGCGCTATGACATCGAGGACAGCTTCGGCATCGATCGCCTGTTCAAATTGATCGAACAGCGCGCCGGGCACTGGCTGGCGATGGAAGTGGAAGCCAGCAAGATCGAGCTGACCGAGCATGACAGCCGCCACATCGACCTGCGCCGCGTCGAGCCCGAGCTGACTGCGGAACTGACCCGCACGCTGTTCGAAGAGGCGATCGAAGGCCTGCTGGAGCGCGTGCGCGGTAGCGTGACCGAACTGCTGGCCAAAGCTGGGGTAAGCGAAGGCCAGGTCGATACGGTGTTCTTCACCGGTGGCTCCAGCGGCATTCCGGCGCTGCGCAACAGTGTTTCGGCGATGCTGCCGAATGCACGGCATGTGGAAGGCAATATCTTTGGCAGCATTGGTAGCGGGCTGGCCATCGAGGCGCGCAAGCGTTACGGCGCGGCCTGATTTGTCGTTTAGCCTGTACCCGCGAAAGGGCCGGTACAGGCCACTACATGATCAGACCAGCTCCGCCCGCTTCAGCTCACTCTTCAGATAGGCATAGTAGATGGGCCCCGCCACGACACCAGGCAGCCCGAACGCCGCCTCGAATACCAGCATCGCCAGCAGCAATTCCCACGCCTTGGCACTGATCTGCCCACCCACGATCCGCGCGTTGAGGAAGTACTCGATCTTGTGGATGACGACCAGGTAACCCAGCGCCGCTGCCGCCACCCAGATCGACAGCGACAGGCCGACGATGGTGATCAAGGTGTTGGACATCAGGTTGCCGATCACCGGCAGCAAACCCAGCAGGAAGGTCAGCACGATCAGCGTCTTGGTCAGCGGCAGGTGTACGTCGAACAGTGGCATCACCACGGCCAGGAAAATGCCGGTGAAGATCGTGTTGAGCAGCGAGATCTTGATTTGCGCGAACACGATGTTGCGAAACGCTTTCACCAGCAGGCTAAGACGTTCGAACAGCGCCGCCGCCAGGGGCTTGCGCCGGGAAATATCGGGAATGCGCTGCAAAGCGATGATGGCACCGAGGATCATGCCGATGAGCATCGTCACGAACATGTGCGCCATACCCTTGCCCACCAGCTGCAAATCGCTCAGGTGGCTCTTGATCCAGTCGCCGATGGCCACCTTGAACTCTGCGGCACTGGCAGGCAGGTAGCCCTCGATGAAAGGGGGCAACTGGCTGCGGGCTCGCTCGACCAAGGCCATGAACTTGTCCAGCGAGGCGCCGGGGTTTTCCGCCTCGTGCAGCAGGAAGCTGAAGGCACCGGCAATCAGCAGTGTCAGGGTGCTGACCACCAGCGTGCCGAGCAACGCCACGGCCAGCCAGCGCGCGCGTTGGCCAGCAAGCAGCGGTTGCAGGCGCGGGGTCAGCATGTTGACCAGTTCGAACACCAGCAGACCGGCCAGCAGGCTGGGCAGCAACTTCAGGGGCAAAGCCAGCAGCAGCCCGGCCATGACGATGATCAGGCTGGCCAGGGTGATCTGACGGGGGGTAAAGGTCATACAGCCTCGACGGCAGACAGCGGGAATGCCGCAGTCTGCCAGCCTTGGCGGCGCAGGCATAGGCGCAGGTCATTTCTTCTTCAGGCAATCGCTCATGAAGGCCTTGCGCTCATCCCCCTTCAGGGCTTTGGTGGTGGCGTCAGCATTGCAGGTCTTCATTTTTTCTTGCTGGGTTTGGGGCACATCCTTTTTCAGGCAGGTGCTCATGAACGCTTTGCGTTCATCGCCCTTGAGGGCCTTGGCGGTGGCGTCGGCGTTGCAGGTTTTCATCTTTTCCTGCTGCGCGGTATTGGCAGCGAAACCTTGGGCACTGAACAACACCGCCAGCGCCAGTAACGGGATTTGCAGCACTTTCATGGAGTGGTCTCCTTGGCTCCGCGCCCGATGCACGGTGATCGAGCTGAGTGTAGCCAAGAATGTTCAGCGCCCCGTCCGCGCCTGCCGGCGGTACTGCTCGGGCGTACACCGGGCCTGGCGCTGGAACATGGCGATGAACGCCGAAGCGCTGCTGTAGCCAAGGTCGAAGGCAATGGCCTGAATCGGCAGGCCGGCTTCCAGCGCTTCGATGGCACGCAGAAAACGCAGGCGCAGGCGCCATTCGCCAAAGCTGATGCCCAGTTCGCGCAGAAACTGGCGGGCCAGGGTGCGTTCGCTGACGTGTACGCGTGCGGCCCAGTCGGCCAGCGGGCGGTTGTCCCCCGGCTCGGCGCTGAGCGCGTCGAGCACCTGGCGCAAGCCATCGCTGTGGGCAAACGGCAGGTAGCAGGCCAGGGTGGGCGCCAGCAGCAACTGGTCAAGCAGTACCTGTACCAGGCGCTGGTCACGCTCGTCCTCGGCCACCTTGAGATTGCGCCGGGCGAAGTCACCGAGGATGGCCTTGAGGATGTCACTGATCATCAGGCTGCACGGGTGCGGTGGCAGCGCTGCGCACAGGCTGCGGTCGAGATAGATAGAACGGTAGACGATGGCCTGGGGGTTGTAGCAGCCGTGCTCGGTGTCGGGCGGCACCCAGACGGCGTAGTGCGGCGGCGACAGGAAGCGCTGGCCGGCCACATCCAGTTGCATCACACCGTGGGCGGTGTAGTTCAGCTGGCCCCAGGCGTGTTGATGCACGGCGCTGTGGGTGTCGGCAACGAACTCGTCGTGGCGGAAGTACACCGGGGCCGGCAGTTGGGTGAACTGGGGGATATCGAGGTATTTACGCGGCATGCTGTCTGCTTTGCAGGGTCGGTTGTCTGGATAGAAGTATAGGCTTGTAGACAGACACTCGATAATACAGGCCTATCGAGGACCTGCCTTGCAGGCCTTCGCGGGCTCCCCGCTCCCACAGGATCTGCGCCAGCCTCCAGGCCTGTGTATCCCCCGTAGGAGCGGGTTCACCCGCGAAGGGCTGCAAAGCAGCCCCATTCCAGCCCCCAGCGAGTACCCTGCTGCATGAACTACCTGTTCCCCCTCACCGCCATCCTCATCTGGGCCGGCAACACCGTGGTCACCAAGATGTCCGCCGGTGCCATCCACCCTGCGGAGATCGGCTTCTACCGCTGGTTGCTGGCCGCCTTGCTGTTCACGCCGTTCCTGCTGCCCGCCGTGTGGCGCAACCGTGCAGCCATCCGCCCGCACCTGGCCAAGGTGTTCGTGCTCGGCGTGCTGGGCATGGCGATGTACCAGAGCCTGGCCTACTTCGCCGCCGGCATCACCAGTGCCACCAACATGGGCATCATCCTCTCGCTGATGCCGCTGATGTCACTGGCGCTGTCCATCGCCTGGCTTGGCCAGCGCCTGAGCTACGGTGCCCTGCTGGGCGCGGTGGTGTCATTCTTCGGCGTGCTTGAAGTGGTCAGTGCCGGCCACCCCGCCAGCCTGCTGCAGCAAGGGCTGAACAGCGGCGACCTGTTGATGCTGGTGGCAACCTTGGCCTATGCGCTGTACAGCTTCCTGCTGAAGAAATGGCAGCTGCGCCTGCCGCCAATGCAGCTGCTGTACCTGCAGGTGCTGGTGGCCATCGTCGTGTTGCTGCCGCTGTTCCTGCTGTCAGACAAGACCGGCCTGAACAGCCACAACATCGGCCTGGTCCTGTATGCCTGCGTACTGGCTTCGATGATCGCGCCGCTGGTGTGGATGCAGGCCGTGCACCGCCTGGGGCCCAGCCGCACCACACTGTTCTTCAACTTGCTGCCGCTGGTCACCGCGCTGATCGCCGCCGTGGTGCTCGACGAACAACTGGCCAGTTACCACCTGGTCGGCGGCTTGCTGACCTTGGCCGGCGTAGTGCTGGCCGAACGCTGGACCACGCCGATCCGCCGCCAAGGCACTTGAGCTAAAGCCCCGCCGCCTTGAGCCGGGCTGCATGTTCGGTGAACAGCCGCACAGGCTCCGCGCCTTCGCCCACGGCACCGAGCGACTGGTTGACGATGTCCAGGTGATCGAGCGGGTAATCGTCGCCGATCACCTGCCCCAGGTGCGAACTGAAACGCCCGACCATGCCGTCGCAATGGCCCTTTTCCTTGATGAAACTGCGTGCGAACAGGCGGCAGAAGCGGCTGCTGCCGTCGAAGCGGTTGCGCCCCTGGTCTGTCAGGCCGGGCTGCAAGGTGCCGGACCAGGAGTAATAGCGTACGCCATTGACCTCATAGGCCCCTTCCCCACCCCAGGTTTGCGGCAGGCCCTGTGGATAAGCCTGGTTGAACAGCGCCACCCCGGCGCTGGTCAGCGACTGGTGCGAGGCGTGCACATCTACCGGCAGCGGGTCACGACGCCAGCCGGTTTCCAGCCACACCAGCAGCACGGCAAACCCATGCAGCACAGCCTTGAGGATGCGCCCCTGGGGTGAATTGCCCGGTGCCGTGCGTTCCAGGTGGTCGGCCAGCTCAGAACCATGGTTGGGCCCCGCCACCGACGTGACCGATGCCACCCGCCCCGGCCGTTTGGCCGCTGCGTAACGCGCGCTCAGGGCGCCCTGGCTGTGGCCGATGAGGTTGACCTTGTCGACGCCAGTACGTTGGCAGATGTCGTCAATGATCGCCAGCAACTGCTCGCCACGTACCTCGCTGGAATGCAGCGGCGAAACCTGCACCGGAAACACCTGCGCCCCGCCCTTGCGCAAGGCCGGCACAATGCCGAACCAGTAGGGGTAGAGCACCATCCGGACAAACCCGAGCATGCCTGGCACCAGCACCAGCGGGTATCGCGTTGCCAAATCCTGCTGCATTGCCGCAGCTCCTTTGCGTGTACGACGGGCCAACACTACAGCGGCCATCATGACCATCGCAATCGAACTCCTGGCGCGCGCTGTGGTTCAAAACCACACAGACCCTTTGCAAGGAGCGGGACCATGTACAAGCAGACCCTGGCAATCCTTCTGGCAAGCGCCACCCTGGCCGCCTGCGGCAGCCGCCCGGAAAACCCGGTGGATTACGTCACCTACCGCGATGAGCCGCTGGTCAAGCAGGTGGAGAACGGTATGACCATGCAGAAGGTCATCGCCATTGGCGGCAGCCCGTCGAGCGTGATCGACCTGCCACACGGGGGCACCTGCAACGACTACATCCTCAACCACGATGGCAAGCAGCAGCCCTATTACGTGCGCTTCGATGCCACCGGCCATGTGGATGCCAAAGGCTTCAAGACCTGCAAGCAACGCCAGGAGGACAGCGACGCCCTGCATGGCGCGTAAGCCTGTGTTCCGACCCGACCCTGACCCCTGCTGGAGATAACCATGAGCAATGTTGAACTGACCGATGTGAAAACCCTGCGCGAGCGTGCACGCCAGCATGTGGAGCAAGGCGCAGTGACCGAGGGTTACCACGCCGACCGTGAACAGATCCTGCGCCTGCTTAATGAATCGCTGGCCACCGAGCTGGTCTGTGTGCTGCGCTACAAGCGCCACTACTTCATGGCCAGCGGCATCAAAGCCAGTGTGGCTGCCGAGGAGTTTCTGGAACATGCCAACCAGGAAGCCGAACATGCCGACAAATTGGCCGAACGCATCGTGCAACTGGGCGGGGAGCCGGACTTCAACCCCGACAACCTGACCAAGCACTCGCATGCCCAGTACGTGGCCGGCAATTCGCTCAAAGAGATGGTGCTGGAAGACCTGGTGGCAGAGCGCATTGCCATCGACAGCTACCGCGAGATCATTCAATACATCGGGGATAAAGACCCGACTACCCGTCGTATCTTCGAAGACATCCTGGCGCAGGAAGAGGAGCACGCGGACGATATGTCCGACCTGTTGCAAGGCCTTTGATTTCTGACACCCTCAAGGGGCCGCTTTTGCGGCCCCTTGCTATTTCCGTGCTTTCACCGCCGTCGGCGCCTTGCCTGCCTTCATCTGCTGCAACAACGGTGTGCACTGGTTCGGGTCATCCCCGCTGCTGGGCGCAATCAGCGCCAGCAACCCCGCCGCCGGCCCTGCCACCACCCCCAGCGCAACCATCCCTGCGCCACGCAACGCCAGCGGCAATGCCTGCACACCGGCGTTCGGCTTGGCGAACGGTCCGCGCACATACAGGGGGGAACGCAGCGAGAACAACCGCAGCCCTTTCGATTCAGGGGTGATGTTCAAATCCAGTTGCTCGGAAGCGAAGTTCGCCGTGCCGTCGATGTAGATGATCGCGTTCTCGGTATCGAAGATGAACAGCCGCGTAGTCGCCAGGCCATCCTTGATGCCCACATCGGCCGCCGCACAGTTGATTTTCACGTCCTCATCACCAAACAGCTTGCCGACCACATAGTTGCCCACGTTCAAGCCTGCAATTTCCATCAGGCTGCGGCTGATGGCGCCATCGTTGATCAGCATGCGCAAGTCGCCATTGGCTGTACCCAGCAAGGCGGCTACCGAGTTGCCACGGCCGCTGATGTCGGCGTCGCCATTGAGCTCACCAAAGCTGGTCTGCATTGGCGCGAAGGTAGGGAACAGTTGCTTGAGCTTGAAGCCACGCGCAGTCAACTTCGCGCGCCCCTGCAAGGGCACGCTGCGCCCGTCCAGGCGGATGTTGGAGGCCAGGCTGCCGCCGGCCACGCCAAAGCGCAGGGGCTCCAGGCGTAACAGGCCGTCTTCGAGCACCACATGGGCCGACAGGTCAGTGAACGGCAGTTGCGCGCTGTGCACGATGCGCTTGCCAGCAAAGGTGACATCAGCGTCCATTGCCCGCCAACGCTCGGTGCGAAACGCCTCCACTGGCAGCACCTTGCCTGCCGGCTGCTTGCTGGCACCGCCACGGGCCTTCTGTTCGGCATTGGAGTCGGCACCGATCAGCGGCGCCAGGTCCTTGAACAGCAACTGGTTCGATACCAGGTTGCCGGACAGTTTAGGCCGTGGCTGGCTGGCAACGAAGGCCAGGTCCCCATGTATATCGCTGTCGCCGATCTTGCCGTTGAAGCCCTGGTAATTGAACGACGCCCCTTGCGCCGCCTGCAGGTTGGCGCGTAGGTGGCCGTCGGTGGAATAGGCCGGGGTGTCAGGCAAGGTGACGCCGGTCAATGGGTAGAGGTTGCCCAGGCTGGCACCCGACAAACGCAGGCGCAGGTCGAGGGCACCAAGGTTGCGCGGGTCGGTGAGGGTGCCGGCGAGCACCACATGGGTGTCGGCGATGCGCACGTCGGCCTGCAGCGGGAACGGCTGGCTGGCGTCCTGCAGGGCCAGCAGGCCACCGATCTTGCCGGTGCCGGACACTGGCTGGCCTTTGTAGCGGCCCTGGGCCTTGAGGCCGAAGGCATAGTCCTGAGCACCGCCGGCCTTCTCGGCGCTGGCCTTGCCGACAATCTCACTGAACGGGATTGGCTTGCCAAGCGGGTCGATCTGCACCTTCATGCTGGTTTTCAGGGTCTGGTCGTCGAAGCTGACGTTGCCCTGGTCAAAGCCGATGGCGCCGATGTCCAGCTGCCATTTGGAAGGTTCGGCGTTTTCATCCTTGGGGCCGAAGTCGAAGACCCAGTTGGCGCGGCCATCGGCCAGGCGAGTGAGGCTGGCAGTGGGCTTGGTGAGGTTGATGCGGGGTATGCTGATCTGCTGGAACATCAGCGGCAGCGGCGCCAGGCGAAACTCCACACGCTCAAGGCCGACCATCTTCGGCTCCTTGAGCCACTCGGGGTTGCCCAGCGTCAGGTCTTCGGCAATGAAGTGCGGCCAAGGCACCCAGGCACGCCACCCGCCCTCTTCGGGCTCGGTACGCCAGTGCACGGCGAGGTTGCCGTTGATCGCGAAGGGCCGATGCAAGGCTTCAGAGACCTTCTCGTTGAGCAGTGGCTTGACGCGGTTCCAGTCGAAGGTGGCAATCACTACCACCAGGATCGCCAGCACGGTAAGCAGGCTGGCGAGGGTCCAGACGAGGATTCTGGCGGGACGCGTCATTGCGTAATTCTCCTTGCGGCATGACAGAAAACAGGCGCTGCGATGGCCTCAATAACTCCGACTGATGAAAACCCGTGAGGTTTTATCAATGGCGCCATGATAGCGAAGTTTTTCCTGGCCCTTTGCTCAGGAATGTGTCGCGCCAGACTGCACATGTTACCCACCGCCAACAGGGGCCGGTGGTTGCCTGCATGGCTGCAAGGTCCGGAATAGAGGCACTGCAATCCTCTATCAATATGGTCGATTGTTACCATTACCCGTATGAACTTCTCTCTGGCGTTACGCGGCGTAGCATTGGCTTCGTACCCACTTTCCAGCCCCCGAGAGGAGCACCGAAATCATGAAACTCCATCTGCTGACCCTGACCCTGTCCCTTCTGGCCGCCAACGCTTTCGCCCTGCCGGCGTCCGAGCAACACCTGACGTCAGAAGCGCGCTCCAGCGCTGCCGAAATCGCCCAGCCGCTGAACACCGTAGCTGAAGGCGGCTCCGATCGCCTGATCGAACGTTCTGGCCGTGTTGCCGAAGGTGGCTCCGATCGCCTGATCGAACGTTCTGGCCGCGTTGCTGAAGGTGGCTCCGATCGCCTGATCGAACGTTCTGGCCGCGTTGCTGAAGGTGGCTCCGATCGCCTGATCGAACGTTCTGGCCGTGTTGCTGAAGGTGGCTCCGATCGTCTGATCGAACGTTCTGGCCGCGTTGCTGAAGGTGGCTCCGATCGTCTGATCGAACGTTCTGGCCGTGTTGCCGAAGGTGGCTCGGATCGTCTGATCGAACAAGCTGGCCGTGTTGCCGAAGGCGGCTCCGATCGTCTGATCGAACAAGCTGGCCGTGTCGCTGAAGGTGGCTCGGATCGCCTGGTTGAACTCAGCCGTGTGAGCTGATCGCCATGGCCGAAAAGAACAACTTCTGTCACAACGCTTGCTCCCCTCCAGGCCCGGTCCATTGACCGGGCTTTGTTTTTTTATCTAGAGTGCCCAGCCTGACCGTTACAGAAGCCCGCATCATGCTGCCGCGCGCCGAACAGAAGCTACAGACCCGCCAGGCCCTGCTCGATGCCGCCTGCCTGCTCATGGAGAGTGGCCGTGGTTTCGGCAGTATCAGCCTGCGCGAAGTGGCGAAGACAGCTGGCATCGTGCCGACCGGCTTCTATCGGCATTTCTCCGACATGGACGCTCTGGGCCTGGCCCTTGTCGCCGAAATCGACACCACCTTCCGCCAGACCATCCGCCTGGTGCGCCAGAACGAATTCGAACTGGGCGGCATCACCGACGCCTCGGTGCGCATCTTCCTCGACGTGGTAGCCGCCCACCGCGCGCAGTTCCTGTTCCTGGCCCGCGAGCAGTACGGCGGTGCACAGGCCGTGCGCCAGGCCATTGCCCGCCTGCGCCAGGATATCAGCGACGACCTTGCCACCGACCTTGCACGGATGAAGCGCTGGCAACACCTGGACAGCGCCGCGCTTGCGGTGATGGCCGACCTGGTGGTGAAGACCGTGTTCGCCACCCTGCCCGAGCTTATCGACAACCCGGAAGCGGGTTATCCACAGGCCCTGACGCCGCAGGAAAAGATCACCCAGCAATTGCGCTTCATCTTTGTCGGGGCGCGGCATTGGCAGGGGCTCGGCAACCCAGGCTACTGAAAACCCCACTTCTGCTACCATGGCGCCCTGCCCGACAGCGACGAGCGCCCAAATGTCCGACCCCCGCCCCACCCTGCCCGAACTGGCCCGCTTCAACCAGCACTTCGCCGAACGCATCGTGCCGCTGTGGCAAGGCCCGGGCTGGAACGCCGACATGGCCCTGCCCTACGAAGCGCTGGACGCCCAGCACCAACCGTTGCCGGTGCAGCGCTACCGGGCCATGGCCTGTGCACGCCAGCTGTACGTGTTCAGCAGCCGTATCGGCCAGCCGGGCGCCGCCGAACGCGCCGCAGCCCTGTTTCGCTCGCTGCAAAAGCACTTCCACGATGCCGAGCACGGGGGCTGGTTCTACAGCATCGACGCCCAAGGCAAGCCGCTGGACCGGCGCAAGGACCTGTATACCCACGCCTTCATCGTGTTCGCCTGCGCGCACTACTGGGGCAAAGTGCGCGAAAACCTGGTGGAGTCCACGTTGAATGCCGCGCTGGACATCATCGACCAGCAGTTCGCCCGTGACGATGGCCTGTACGAAGCCTGCCTGGGCGAAGACTGGGCCGACCTCGGCAGTGGCCCGCTGCAGAATCCGCAGATGCACCTGGCCGAAGCGTTCCTGCAGGTACTGGCTGTGCGTGACGACGAACATGTCCGCCAGTCGCTGCTGCAATTGTGTCAGGCACTCGAGGCGCATTTCATTGAACCGGCCCATGGCCTGATGCTGGAAAAGCCACGCGGGGCTGTGGATAACTGGTTCGAGCCTGGGCACCAGTTCGAGTGGTTCTATCTGCTGCATACCTCCCCGCTGCTGCGTGACACCCCGCTGCATGCGTCAATAGACCGGGCTTTCGCCTTTGCCGAGCAATTCGGGGTGAAGGATGCGGCCGTACTGGCCTTGCTGAATGTGGATGGCCGGGTGCTTGATGCCTCCCAGCGTATCTGGGCGCAGGCCGAGTACCTGCGGGCGCTTACATTGCGTGAAGGCAGTGAAGCAAAGCTCGCGGGGCAGTTGGGCGCCCTTTCAGCGCGGTTCCTGCGTGACGCCGGCTGGTATGAGTGCCGAGGGGGTGACGGCGCGGTGAGCAGGGATGACATGCCATCGACCACGCCTTATCACTTGGCTACCTGCCTGGAAGGGCTGAATCAGGCGAACATCTAATCCATACAAGGAATCTGTCAGGGGTGAGCGTTTCCCTCTGCCGGAAGCATCTCCCCACCCCTATGTTGGTGCCCCTTTCTCGAACGTTCAGGAGTAACCAACATGGAAGCAGAAGCCTTCAAGGCATTTGTCGAAGAGCAGATCAACCGAGCGGCACAGAAGATAATCGATCACGGCCACCGCTATGACGAGCACTCCCATGGCAAACTCAGCTACCTGCTAAGCCTGCGCCGTGTCATCAATTGCGAGGCAACGGCCGAGGACATGGGCCGGCATGACGCCATCAACGATGTCCTTCAAGCGTTAGGCATCATCCCTGAAGGCAGAACCGGCTTTAGCTATATCAACTGAGCGATGCGGTTGTTTCGCGAACCGGGTCTTTCCGGTTCGCGGCGTATGCTTAGCCTTTTGATCGGTCGATCGAGAACCCTGCCCAGTCCTGGCTCACCGGCATCAGTTCCAGGCTGTTGATGTTGATGTGCGCCGGCTGGTTGAGGATCCAGAAGATGGTCTCGGCAATATCCTGTGGCTGGATCGGCTCCGCACCCGCGTAGGTAGCATCGTACTTGGCCTGGTCACCCCCGAAGCGCACCAGCGAGAACTCGCTCTCGCACAGGCCCGGCTCGATGTTGCTCACACGCACGCCGGTACCGCGCAGGTCGCAACGCAGGCTCAGCGAGAACTGGCCGACGAAGGCCTTGGTGCCGCCATACACGTTGCTGCCCGGGTACGGATAGTTGCCCGCCACCGACCCGACGTTCAGGATCGACGCGCCGCGGCCATGGGCGATGAGCCGTGGCAGCAGCAGGCGAGTGGTGTACATCAGGCCCTTGATGTTGGTGTCGACCATGGTTTCCCAGTCATCCAGGCTGCAGTTCTGCGCAGCATCCACACCCAGCGCCAAGCCGGCGTTGTTGACCAGACCGCGAATCTTTTCAAAGCCGGCCGGCAGATTGGCAATAGCCTGCTCCATGGCCTTGCGGTCACGCACGTCCAGCACCAGGCCATGCACTTCGGTCTTGGCCGACAGTTCAGCGCACAGGGCATCCAGGCGCTCTTTGCGGCGCCCAGTGAGTACCAGCTTCCAGCCGGCTTCTGCGAAGCGGCGGGCGGTGGCCTCGCCGAAACCGGAAGTCGCGCCAGTGATGAATACGGTGGACGTCATGCTGTGTTCCTCACGGTAGGTTGTCATGGCAGCTTTGCAGCATGCCCGCGCACGGCGCAGGCAGCAAGCCGCTCAGGGGCTGTTCATTTTTTGTTCATACTCGCGAAACCCTTGCAGCAGAGGGCTCGCCGCCAGGTATGCGCATGTTATCCACAAGGCTTTCCCCACGGATTGGGGGCAACTTGTCCACTGTACGGAACCCTTTCAGCGGATTGTGGTCTGTGGATATCTTGTCGGTGATGGCGCAAGGCTTTCAAACATGCCGCCTGCAGCGGTCTGTCCAAGGTTTTTACACAGAGTTATCCACAGGATTGGCACTGCACTTGAAGCACACGCAGAGATGTTGAAAGCTTGGGAAAATCATCCACAACGGGGATATGAACAAAAAATGATCAAATCGCTACAGGGCTTGATACTCAAGGCCTTGAGCGATATGCCACCATGTTTTCCACAGGCGGCTCCACACTATCCGTGGAAAAGAGTTGGCCTGTGGAAACAATGGCTTGCGAAGGAATATGGGTGTGTTTCGGGAGAAGGGAACGACAAGTTTTCCACATTGAGAAGGGGGCTGCACTGCAGCCCCTTAACACAACTCAGTGCCCGCCCAGATAAGCGTTACGCACTTCCTCATTGACCAACAGTTCCTGCCCGGTCCCGGTCATGCGAATCTGCCCGTTGACCATCACATAGGCCCGGTCCGACAGTTTCAGCGCATGGTTGGCGTTCTGCTCCACCAGGAAGATAGTCATCCCGGTCTTGGCCAGTTCTCGCAGGGTCGAGAAAATCTGCTTGACCACGATCGGTGCCAGACCCAGCGAGGGCTCGTCCAGCAACAGCAATTTCGGCCGGCTCATCAGCGCCCGGGCAATCGCCAGCATTTGCTGCTCGCCACCCGACATGGTCATGGCCCGCTGGTTACGCCGCTCCTTCAACCGCGGGAACAGCTCGTACATACGCTGCATGTCTTCGTCGGCATGCTTGTCGCCGATGGGGATGGTACCCATCATCAGGTTTTCCTCGACGGTCATGTCGGGAAACACCCGGCGCCCCTCCGGCGACTGGGCAATGCCGTTGGAGGCGATGTAGTGCGAGGATTTGCGGGTGATGTCGGTGCCGCGGTACACGATATGCCCGGATGCCGCCCGCGGCTGGCCGAAAATCGACATCAGCAGGGTCGACTTGCCGGCACCGTTGGCGCCGATCAGGCTTACCGTCTCGCCCTCGTTAATGTGCATCGAGACTTTCTTCAGTGCCTGGATCGGCCCATAGAACACGTCCAAGTCTTTCAGCTCGAGAATGGGTGCACTCATACCAGTTCCTCTTCGTCTGCACCCAGGTAGGCGGCAATAACCGTCGGGTTGTGGCGGATGTCCTGCGGCGCACCTTCGGCAATCACGTTGCCGTGGTCCAGCACCACGATATGGTCGGAGATGCTCATGACCATGCCCATGTCGTGCTCGATCAACACCACAGTGATGTCGTGCTCGTCACGCAGCACACGGATCATGCGGCTGAGTGCCTCGGTTTCCTGCGGGTTAAGGCCTGCCGCCGGTTCGTCCAGGCAGATGATCTTCGGCCGCGTGCACATGGCCCGGGCGATTTCCAGACGCCGCTGCTGGCCGTACGACAGCTCGCCGGCCAGGCGGTTGGCGCAATCGACCAGGTCCACTACTTCCAGCCAGTAGAAGGCGTGGTCCAGCGCATCGCTTTCGGCCTTGCGGTAGGCCTTGGTGTTGAGCACCCCGGCCAGCAAGTTGCGGTTGACCCACATGTGCTGGGCCACCAGCAGGTTCTCCACCACCGACATTTCCTTGAACAGGCGAATGTTCTGGAAGGTGCGCGCCAGGCCGGCGCGGTTGACCAGGTGGGTACCACCGAACATCTTGTAGTACATACGGTTGGCAAAGCGCGCAGGCGACACGAAGTCGGCCGCCTGGAAGCGCTCGCCGAGCAGCTGGATGACGTTGGTGTGGCTGCCGCGCACGTTCAGTTCGATACGTCCGCCACTGGCCTTGTAAAAGCCGGTCAGGCAGTTGAATACCGTGGTCTTGCCGGCGCCGTTGGGGCCGATCAGGGCAAATATCTGGTTGCGCCGGACCTTCAGGCTGACGTCGCTGAGCGCCTTGATGCCACCGAACTGCATCATCAGGTTGTCGACCGAGAGAATGATATCGTCGCTCATGGCGCCACTCCTTTACGTGGGGTCACACCGGTACGGCTGATACGGATCAGCCCACGCGGTCGCCAGATCATCATCAGCACCATCAGCACGCCGAACAGCAGCACCCGGTACTCGGAGAAGCTGCGCAGCAGTTCCGGCGCCACGGTCAGCACGAACGCCGCGATGACCACACCCACGGTCGAGCCCATGCCACCCAGCACGACGATGGCGAGGATCAGCGCCGACTCGAAAAATGTGAACGACGACGGGTTGACGAAGCCCTGGTAGGTGGCGAAGAACACCCCGGCCAGACCGGCAGTCGAGGCGCCCAGGGTAAAGGCCGACAGCTTGACCAGCACGTGGTTCAGGCCCATCGAACGGCAGGCAATCTCGTCTTCGCGCAGCGCTTCCCAGGCCCGGCCGACCGGCATGCGAGTCAGGCGATGCTTGATGTACAGCACTGCCAGCACGACCATGAACAGCACCGCGTAGATGAACACGAACTTGAGGCTGGCGTTGTACTCGAAGCCGAAGAACTCGTGGATCGGCACCCCGCCATCCTTGGCCCGGCGGCCGAACTCAAGGCCGAAGAAGGTGGGTGAAGGTGCCGGCATGCCGTTGGGGCCACCGGTGAACGATAGCCAGTTGTTCAGCACCAGGCGAATGATCTCGCCAAAGCCCAGCGTCACGATCGCCAGGTAGTCACCGTGCATGCGCAACACCGGGAAGCCGAGGATGCACCCCGCCAGCGCCGCAGCGATGGCCGCCAGCGGCAGCACGCTCCAGAAGCCCAGCCCCAGGTACTGGTAACCCAGCGCCAGGCCGTAGGCACCGATGGCATAGAACGCCACGTAACCCAGGTCGAGCAGGCCGGCCAGGCCGACCACGATGTTCAGGCCAAGGCCCAGCAATACGTAGATCAGGCCGAGGATGACCACGGTCAGCAGGTACTTGTTGGCGAAGATCGGGAAAACGATGGCAATCACGATCAGCGCGGGGATGATGTAACGCAGGCGCGACTTGTAGTCCGGTGCGGTCACATGCACGCCCGAGCCACCGCTGTCGAAGCCCAGGAGCATGCGCTGCCCGGGGGCAGTCTGCAGGAACAGGCTGAGCAGGAAGCGCCCCACCATCACACCGCCGACCAGCCAGGCCACGCGGCGCGGCTCGGCATTGAAGGTGTAGCCGTCGAGCACCACACCAACGACCGGACCAAACACGATAAGTGCCAGCAGGCCAGCGACAATGGTCTCCAGCAGGCTGCGTTTAAGGTCGAAACCCTTGGTTTCGCTAATAGAGGCAGTTTTGGCAACGGACATGTTCACACCTTAGCCACGAGCGGGCGACCCAGCAGGCCTTGTGGGCGGAAGATAAGGATCATCACCAGCAGCGAGAAGCTGAACACATCCTTGTAGTCGGAGTTGATCAGGCCTGAGAACAGCGACTCGGAAATTCCCAGGATGATCCCGCCGAGCATGGCACCCGGCAGCGAGCCGATACCCCCGAGCACTGCGGCAGTGAACGCCTTGATACCGATGATGAAGCCGGCGTAGAAGTCGAAGGTGCCGTAGTTCATGGTGATGAGCACGCCGGCCAGGGCGGCCATCACTGCACCGATGACGAACACGTAGGAGATTACCCGGTCGGTGTTGATACCCAGGATCGAGGCCATCTTGCGGTCTTGCTGGGTAGCACGGCACATGCGGCCGAGCTTGGTGTACTTGATCACGTAGGTCAGCAGGCCCATGCCGACAAAGGCCGCCACCAGGATGAAGATCTTGGTATAAGTCAGTTGCACGAAGCCGGACCCGACTTCGACACGCATGGCGCCTTCCAGCAGGGTTGGCACGCCTTGCTGGCGGGCGCCCTGGCTGATCTGTGCGTAGTTCTGCAGGATCAGCGAAATGCCGATGGCACTGATCAGCGGTGCCAGGCGGGTGGAGTTACGCAGCGGTTTGTAGGCGATGCGCTCGATGGTGAAACCATAAACGCCGGTGACGACGATGGTGAACAACAAGGTGCCCAGCATCAGCAGGGGGAACGATTCGACACCGAAGTAAGCCAGCAATGCCAGGCTGATCGCCGCGAGGTAAGCGGAGATCATGTACACCTCGCCGTGCGCGAAGTTGATCATGCCGATAATGCCATAGACCATTGTGTAGCCGATGGCGATCAGGCCATAGACCGACCCGAGGGTCAGGCCGTTGACCAGTTGCTGCAGGAAAATACCATCCATAACGCAATCTCACCTGATTGAGATTGCACGAGCGCCGACCACGGCGCGGGCCACCTGTGCGGGGCCCTCGCAGCGCAGAACTGTGCAGATCTACGAATAAAGACAGGTACCGCGGGGCTTGGGCCCGAGCAACCGCCCGGGCCGCGGGCCGTTGTTATTTTTGTTTTTCCAGCTGGTGGTATTTACCGGTCTTGTCCCACTGGTAGACCACGTAGTCGGAGACGGTCAGGTCGCCCTTGCTGTCCCACTTCTTCTCACCCATGACGGTCTGCACCGGGTTGGCCTTGAGCCACTTGGCAGCGTCCTCGCCCTTGTTCGACTTCGCGCCATTGAAAGCGGCAGCCAGAGCCTGCAGCGAAGCGTAGGCGTACAGGGTGTAGCCCTCAGGTTCGGTGCCGGCCTTGCGGAACTCCTCCACCACCGCCTTGCTGTCTGGCAGCAGGCGCGGGTCGGCACCGAAGGTCATGTACACGCCGTCAACGTATTGCGCGCCGCCGGCGGTAGACACCAGTTCGTCGGTGACGATGCCATCATCGGACATGAACTTGACGTCCTTCAGGCCTTGCTCGCGCAGCTGGCGTACCAGCGGGCCGGCTTCCGGGTGCAGGCCGCCGAAGTAGACCACGTCGGCACCGGTAGAGCGGATCTTGGTGACCACCGCGCTGAAGTCTTTCTCGCCACGGGTCAGGCCTTCGTACAGCACAGGCTTCACGCCGCGTTTTTCCAGCTGCGCCTTGGTCGCGTCAGCCAGGCCCTGGCCGTAGGTGTCCTTGTCGTGCAACACCGCAACCTTCTTGCCCTTGAGCACGTCGACGATGTAGTCGCCAGCGACGATACCCTGCTGGTCGTCACGGCCGCACATGCGGAACATGGCACTCAGGCCGCGCTCAGTGACCTGTGGGTTGGTGGAGCCTGGGGTGATGGCGATCACGCCCGCCTCGTCATATACCTCGGACGCCGGGATCGTGTTGGAGGAACAGAAGTGGCCCACCACGCCAATCACCTTGTCCTGATCGACCAGGCGGTTGGCCACGGCCACGGCTTGCTTCGGTTCACAGGCGTCATCGCCTTTGACCAGGACGATTTTCTCGCCATTCACGCCACCAGCGGCGTTGATCTTGTCAGCCGCTGCCTGCGCACCTTTCATGTACTGCTCGCCAAACGCTGCGTTTGCCCCAGTCATGGGGCCCGCTACACCGATCTTGACGTCGGCCTGAACATACGAAGAAACACCCAGTGCCGTAGCTACGGCCAGAGCCAGGAAACCTTTCTTGTAAAACGTCTGCGACATGAGGTGGTGCTCCTAGAGTTTTTTTGGTTGGCACTACAACTTCTCAGCCCGGTACTCAGAGCAAGGGCCGTGCCATCGGTTTTGTCTTCCGGGAAAACACACTGTGAAGGGTGCCGGTAGGCGACGGGCGGCCTTTTCTTTATTGAGCGTGCAACCGTCTGCCACGCGGCAGGCGCCACCACACGTACAGACAAGGAGCAACCGTCGAGTGCCATCATTGCAACCCTGGCAAGTGTTTACGTGCAACCGCCCTGTAACAGCAGACGTCACCGAACTGCACACCGCTGGTGCGCGACTGCTACAGGCGGCACCGTTTCAAGGCTAGCTGGTGCACGGAAAAACACCTCTGTTTTGGCTGTTTCGGCCTCTTCACGGGTACGCCAGCTCCCACAATAGGAGCAAGTCCCCGCACCGTGTAGGAGCGGGCTTGCCCGCGAAGAGGCCGGAACAGCCACACAAGGTGGAAAAGGCTGGCACAATGTCCGCCAATCGCCGCTTCCGGAGCCCCCTTGATGAGCGAAAGCGCATTCGCCGAGCGCATCGTGCACAACCTGCTCGACACCGACTTCTACAAACTCACCATGATGCAGGGTGTGCTGCACAACTACCCGGACGCCGACGTCGAATGGGAATTCCGCTGCCGCAACGGTGAGGACCTGCGCCCCTACCTCGGCGAAATTCGCAATCAGCTCGAACGGCTTGCCGACCTCACCCTGGACGATGGCCAGCTGGCCTTCCTCGAACGCATCAGCTTCCTCAAGCCCGACTTTTTACGCTTTCTGCGCCTGTTCCGCTTCAATCTGCGTTACGTGCACGTCGGCATCGAAAATGATCAGCTGTTCCTGCGCCTGAAAGGTCCGTGGCTGCATGTGATCCTGTTCGAAGTGCCGCTGCTGGCCATCATCAGCGAAGTACGCAACCGCAATCTGCACCCGCACATGCGCCTGGCCGAGGCGCGGGACCAGTTGTACCGCAAGTTCGACTGGCTGCGTGCGCATGCCAGCGACGACGAGCTGGCCGAACTGCAGGTGGCCGACTTCGGCACCCGCCGGCGCTTTTCCAGCCGCGTGCAGGAGGAAGTGGCAAGGGTGCTGCGCGACGACTTCCCCGGCCGTTTTGTCGGCACCAGCAACGTCGACCTGGCATGGAAACTGGATATCAAGCCGCTGGGCACCATGGCCCACGAGTGGATCATGGCCCACCAGCAGCTCGGCCCACGGCTGATCGACAGCCAGATCGCTGCGCTGGACTGCTGGGTACGCGAGTACCGCGGCCTGCTCGGCATCGCCCTGACCGACTGCATCACCATGGATGCCTTCCTCGGCGATTTCGACCTGTACTTCGCCAAGCTGTTCGACGGCCTGCGCCATGATTCGGGCGAGCCGGTAGCCTGGGCGGAGAAGGCCATTGCCCATTACCAGAAACTGGGTATCGACCCGATGACCAAGACGCTGGTGTTTTCCGACGGCCTCAACCTGACCCGCTCGCTGGAAATTTTCCGCGCCCTGCGCGGACGCATCAACGTCAGCTTTGGCATCGGCACCAACCTGACCTGCGACATCCCAGGTGTGGCCCCCATGAACATCGTGCTTAAAATGACCGACTGCAACGGCGCGCCGGTGGCCAAGATCTCTGACGAAGCCGCCAAGACCCAGTGCCGCGACGAGAACTTCGTCGCCTACATGCGTCACGTATTCAAAGTCCCCAGCAAGGAGTAACCCATGCAAGCGGTTCAGCAAGAGATTGCCCAGGCGCTGAAGGTACAGCCGCCGTTCGCCGACGCGGCAGCGCTCGAGGCCGAAGTCGCCCGACGGGTGGCGTTCATCAAGGACTGTCTGGCCAATGCTCGACTCAAGACCTTGGTGCTGGGCATCAGCGGTGGCGTCGACTCACTGACTGCCGCCCTGCTCGCCCAGCGCGCCATCAACGAGCTGCGCGCCGAGACCGGCGACAAGGCCTACACCTTCATTGCCGTGCGCCTGCCGTACCAGGTACAGCATGACGAGCATGACGCCCAGGCATGCCTGGAAGTTATCAAGGCAGATGAAGTTCACACGGTGGATATCGCCCCGGCAGTGCGTGCATTGGCAGCTGAAGTGGCGGCGTTGAAGAACGGCTCGCCGACGTTGGTGGACTTCGTGGTGGGCAACGTCAAGGCACGCACCCGGATGGTCGCCCAGTACACCATCGCTGGCGCCCGCGCAGGTCTGGTGATCGGTACCGACCACGCGGCCGAGGCAGTAATGGGCTTCTTTACCAAGTTTGGTGATGGTGCCTGCGACCTCGCGCCGTTGAGTGGGCTGGTGAAGAATCAGGTGCGGGCGATTGCGCGCAGCTTCGGTGCGCCGGAGTCACTGGTGGAAAAGGTGCCAACGGCCGACCTGGAAGACCTGGAGCCGGGCAAGCCGGACGAGGCGTCACATGGCGTGACCTACGCGCAGATCGATGCCTTCCTGCATGGGCAGCCGGTTGACCAGGCAGCGTTCGACATCATCGTCGCCACCTACCGCAAGACCCAGCACAAGCGCGAACTGCCGTTCGCTCCTTGATAAGTGGCCTGCAGGAGCGGGTTCACCCGCGAATACGAGGGTGAACCCACCGACGCATTCGCGGGTGAACCCGCTCCTGCAGGGTTCGCCGTCAGCCTTTGATTACTTGACGATGACCTTGCCTTTCATCATCGAGATGTGGCCCGGGAAGGTGCAGAAGAAGCTGTAGTCACCACCGGCTTCCAGCTTGGAAGTGTCGAACTTCACTTCGGTTTCTTTCTCAGGCGCGCCGATCATCTTGGTGTGGGCGATGATCGCGGCGTTGTCAGCCTTCAGATAGTCCTTATCCAGACCCTGACTCATGCCTTCGGTGGCAATGGCCTGCATGTCGGCAGTCTTGCTGATCACCAGGTTGTGGCCCATGACGTTCTTCGGCAGGTTGCCAGAGTGGGTCAGTTTGACGGTGAATTCCTTGCAGCTCTTGTCGACAGTGAATTCCTTGCTGGTGTAGGACATCTGGTCAGTCGAGTCGACAGTGACCGAGCACTCGGCGGCGAAGACAGAAGCGCTGGCGAGGGTCAGCAGGGATACCGCTACAGCTTTCGCAAACATCATGAATCTCCTTGGCAGGGTTTTATCAATTGCGAGACTGCCTGAAACCGTTCAGCCCCTTGCTGATATGGGTCAAGGGGGCGTCAAGAGGCCAGCCAGTAGAATTGTTCAATGGATTGTATACAACAAATCTAAGGGCACATCATGCCCTTTTATTGGACGATGAGACAACCTCTCATTTAGGAGCAATACCAAATGCCCATCTCCAACTTCCTCAATAGCCTGCTCGCCGCCTACGCCCACGGGGCCACAGGAGCCATCTGCGAATTCTCCCGGCCAGAATGAACCGGCCTTGGAAGTGACCGGCATGCGCCGTAACCTGTGCGCCTCAGTGACAGGAGATGAGCAATGCCCGTACGTTCCGTTTGTGTGTTCTGCGGCGCCAGCATGGGCGCCAACCCTGCCTACCGTGAAGCAGCCGTCGCGCTGGGCCAGGCCATTGCCCGCCGCGGCTTGACCCTGGTGTATGGCGGTGGCGCGGTCGGCTTGATGGGTGTGGTGGCCGACGCGGCCATGGCGGCCGGTGGCGAAGTGGTCGGGATCATCCCGCAGAGCCTGCTGGACGCTGAAGTCGGCCACAAGGGCCTGACCCGCCTGGAAGTGGTGGATGGCATGCATGCGCGCAAGGCCCGCATGGCCGAGCTGAGCGATGCATTCATTGCCTTGCCGGGTGGGCTGGGTACGCTGGAGGAACTGTTCGAAGTGTGGACCTGGGGGCAGCTGGGCTATCACGCCAAGCCGCTCGGGCTACTGGATGTGAACGGTTTCTACGACAAGCTGGGCGGGTTCCTCGACCATATCGTCGAAGAAGGTTTCGTGCGCCCGCAACACCGGGCGATGTTGCTGCTGGGGCAGCAGCCGGACGAGCTGCTGGAAGGGATGGACAGCTTTGTGGCGCCGGTCGCGCCTAAGTGGGTCGACAAGCAGCCTGACTGAAGCTGAGACTTTTGGGACCGCTTCGCGGTCCTTTCGCGACACAAGGCCGCTCCCACAAAGGCAATGGGGGAGCGGCCTTGTGTCGCGATGGGCTGCAAAGCAGCCCCAATAGTCGATCAGTTAACGCGGAATGACAGGCTGACGCGGCTTCTTGTTGCCCTTGCCACCCTTGCTCGCCTCTTTGCGCTCCTTGGCAGCCTGCTGGTTACGCGCAAACGCCTCGGCCTTGGCCTTTTCGCGCTTGTCCCACGGCTTGCTGCCATCGCTGCCACGCGGCGGCAGGCCGGTGTGCTGGGTCAGGATCTTCTGGTCCTTGCCCACCTTGTGGCTCCCCGCCGGGGTCGAGTTCTTCCGGCGCGCGCTCTGATAAGTATCGGTCTGCGGCTGGTGCAGCGGGATCAGTTGGTGCTTGCCCGGCCCGATCAGGTCGGCTCGGCCCATACGCTGCAGCGCTTCACGCAGCATCGGCCAGCCCTTCGGGTCGTGGTAGCGCAAGAACGCCTTGTGCAGACGGCGTTGCTCGTCGCTCTTGACGATCTCCACCCCTTCGCTCTTGTAGGTCACCTTGCGCAGCGGGTTCTTGCCTGAGTGGTACATGGCCGTGGCCGAGGCCATTGGCGACGGGTAGAACGCCTGTACCTGGTCGGCGCGGAAGCCGTTGCCCTTCAGCCACAGGGCCAGGTTCATCATGTCTTCGTCGGTGGTACCGGGGTGCGCGGCAATGAAGTACGGGATCAGGTACTGCTCCTTGCCCGCTTCTTTCGAGAACTTCTCGAACATGCGCTTGAAGCGGTCGTAGGTGCCGATACCCGGCTTCATCATCTTGTCCAGGGGGCCACGCTCGGTGTGCTCCGGGGCAATCTTCAGGTAGCCGCCAACGTGGTGGGTGACCAGTTCCTTGACGTACTCCGGCGATTCCACCGCCAGGTCGTAGCGCAGGCCGGAAGCAATCAGGATCTTTTTCACACCCGGCAAGGCACGGGCCTTGCGGTAAAGCTCGATCAACGAGCTGTGGTCGGTATTGAGGTTTTCGCAGATACCCGGGAATACGCACGACGGCTTGCGGCAGTACTTCTCGATTTCGGGGCTTTTGCAGGCGATGCGGTACATGTTGGCAGTCGGCCCGCCAAGGTCCGAGACCACGCCGGTGAAGCCCGGCACCTTGTCACGCATCTCTTCGATTTCGTGCAGGATCGACTCGTGCGAGCGGTTCTGGATGATGCGGCCTTCGTGCTCGGTGATCGAGCAGAAGGTACAGCCACCGAAGCAGCCACGCATGATGTTCACCGAGAAACGGATCATCTCGTAGGCCGGGATGCGCTCCTTGCCATAGGCCGGGTGCGGCACACGGGCGTATGGCATGCCGAACACGTAGTCCATTTCCTCGGTGCTCATGGGGATGGGTGGCGGGTTGAACCACACATCCACTTCACCGTGCTTCTGCACCAGCGCGCGAGCATTGCCCGGGTTGGTCTCCAGGTGCAGCACGCGGTTGGCATGGGCATAGAGCACCGGGTCGTTACGCACCTTTTCGAACGATGGCAGGCGGATCACCGACTTTTCCCGGGTCACGGCCGGGCTGTCGAGAATCTGCACCACCTTGGCTTCGTTCGGGTCTTCCTGGTCGCCCTTGGCCTGCTCGATGGCGCAGGCCTGGGTGTCCTGGGTGTTCACGTACGGGTTGATGATCTTGTCAACGCGCCCCGGGCGGTCGATACGGGTGGAGTCGATCTCGTACCAGCCCTGCGGGGTATCGCGGCGCACGAAGGCGGTGCCGCGCACGTCGGTGATGGTCTCGATCTTCTCCCCGTTGGACAGGCGCTGGGCCACCTCGACCACCGCACGCTCGGCGTTGCCGAACAGCAGGATGTCGGCGCTGGCATCGATCAGGATCGAGTGACGAACCTTGTCCTGCCAGTAGTCGTAGTGGGCGATGCGGCGCAGCGAAGCCTCGATGCCGCCGAGCACGATCGGCACATGCTTGTAGGCCTCCTTGCAGCGCTGGCTATACACCAGGCTGGCACGGTCCGGACGGCTGCCGGCCAGGCCACCAGGGGTGTAGGCATCGTCGGAACGGATCTTCTTGTCCGCGGTGTAGCGGTTGATCATCGAGTCCATGTTGCCGGCGGCCACACCGAAGAACAGGTTCGGTTCGCCGAGCTTCATGAAGTCGTCTTTCGACTGCCAGTTCGGCTGGGCGATGATGCCCACGCGGAAGCCTTGGGCTTCCAGCAGACGGCCAATGATGGCCATGCCGAACGACGGATGGTCGACGTAGGCATCACCGGTCACGATGATGATGTCGCAGGAATCCCAGCCGAGCAGATCCATCTCCTCCCTGCTCATTGGCAGGAAAGGTGCTGGTCCGAAGCATTCGGCCCAGTACTTGGGATAGTCGTAGAGTGGTTTGGCTGCTTGCATGTCAGTGACCGGTTCTGGTGTGCAGGGAAATCGCGGGCGCGGAATATAGCACAAATTTTGACCAAATCCGACTGGATTCGTGGGGATTGGTGAGGAGAGCGACAGTTGGGGGGGGCGTCAGGTGGTTGGTTTGGTGGGCTTGGTGAGGGCGCCAGGTGTACGACACAGCAGTTTCAGCGCCTGTGAAATCGAGCGCCGCCCGCGCGGCGCATCGCGACGCAAGGCCGCTCCCACATTTGTTGCAACGTGCCAAAACTGCAAGGCCATGGTTGCCCGTTGCCCGCCTTGGCCGAGTTGAAACGAATGTGGGCCTTGCGTCGCGATGGGCTGCAAAGCAGCCCCTACAAGGGCCCCTGCTAACGCAATTAGTTATTCATCATCATCAAAGTTGTACATCCCCGGCGCCAAGTTCTCGAACCGGGTGTACTTGCCGATAAACGCCAAACGCACGAAGCCGATGGGGCCGTTACGCTGTTTGCCGATGATGATTTCCGCCACGCCCTTGTGCTCGGTCTCGGGGTGGTACACCTCGTCGCGGTACACGAACATGATCACGTCGGCGTCCTGCTCGATTGCACCGGATTCACGCAAGTCGGAGTTCACCGGGCGTTTGTTCGGGCGCTGTTCCAGCGAGCGGTTCAGCTGCGAAAGGGCAATGACCGGGCAGTTGAATTCTTTGGCCAGGGCCTTGAGCGAGCGGGAAATCTCGGAAATTTCGTTGGTACGGTTGTCACCGGCCGACCCCGGAATCTGCATCAGCTGCAGGTAGTCGACCATGATCATGGCGATTTCGCCATGCTCACGGGCCAGGCGGCGGGTACGCGCGCGCATTTCCGAGGGGCTGATACCCGCCGTATCGTCGATGAACAATTTTCGGTCGTTGAGCAGGTTCACTGCCGAGGTCAGGCGCGGCCAGTCGTCGTCGTCCAGCTGGCCGGAACGGACCTTGGTCTGGTCGATACGCCCCAGGGACGAAAGCATACGCATGATCAGCGACTCACCTGGCATCTCGAGGGAGAACACCAGCACCGCCTTGTCGGTACGCAGAACGGCGTTTTCCACCAGGTTCATGGCGAAGGTGGTCTTACCCATCGACGGACGACCCGCGACGATGATCAGGTCGGCTGCCTGCAGCCCGCTGGTCTTCTCGTCCAGGTCGGTGTAACCGGTGGAGATACCGGTGATGTCACTGTCGGAGTTGAACAGCGTATCGATGCGGTCGATGGCCATGGTCAACAGCTCGTTGACGCCCACCGGGCCGCCGGTTTTAGGCCGCGCCTCGGCGATCTGGAAGATCTGCCGTTCGGCATCGTCGAGAATCTCGGCAGCGTTGCGCCCCTGCGGGTTGAACGCGTTGTCGGCGATGTCGGTACTGATGCTGATCAGCTGGCGCAACGTGGCCCGCTCACGAATGATCGCGGCGTAGGCCTTGATGTTGGCCACCGAAGGGGTGTTCTTGGCCAGCTCGGCCAGGTAAGCCAAGCCGCCGACTTGCGAGGACAGGCCTTCCTTGTCCAACTGCTCGTGCAGGGTCACCACGTCGAATGGCTGGTTGGCGTCGGCCAACTTGTGCACAGCGCGGAAGATCAGCCGGTGGTCATGCCGGTAGAAGTCGCCGTCCGACACCTGGTCCAGCACCCGCTCCCAGGCATTGTTGTCCAGCATCAGGCCACCGAGCACGGCCTGTTCGGCCTCGATGGAATGCGGCGGTACCTTCAGGGCTGCGGTTTGCAGGTCAAGCTGTTCGGAGGTGGTGATCTCGTTCATGGCCACGAAAGAATTCTGGAGGATGAAAAAGACAAAGGGCACGGCCTGTCGAAAACAGGACCGTGCCCGATGTTAACCGCCTGACTCGCAAGGAGCCAGCCAGTTAGCGCAGCTTAGGCAGCTACGACGACCACGCGTACGGTGGCTTCAACGTCGCTGTGCAGGTGCACGGCTACGTCGTATTCGCCAACCTGACGGATGGTGCCGTTCGGCAGACGAACTTCAGCCTTGGCCACTTCAACGCCGGAGGCGGTCAGGGCGTCAGCGATGTCGTGGGTGCCGATCGAACCGAACAGCTTGCCTTCGTCGCCAGCGGTGGCAGTGATGGTCACTTCCAGCTCGGCCAGTTGGGCAGCGCGGCTTTCAGCCGAAGCTTTCTTGTCAGCGGCTGCTTTTTCCAGCTCGGCACGACGCTCTTCGAACGCAGCCAGGTTGGCGGCGTTGGCAACGGTGGCCTTGCCGAATGGCAGCAGGAAGTTACGGCCGTAACCAGCCTTAACTTTTACTTTGTCGCCCAGGTTGCCCAGGTTAGCGACTTTTTCCAGCAGGATCAGTTCCATTTGGTAAAACCTCTTAACTTTTAACCTTCACCGTTCGCGGAGTCTTTCCCCGGAGGGGACTTGCGACCGCGAAAATCAATCAGGCTGTCGACAATGGCCAAAACCATCAGCAACGGATAAATCAGCTGCATGATCAGCGGTAGCGTCACGTACATCCCCACCAGCCAGAAACCGGCCAGTCGGCCCTGTGCCACCAGCCCGTGCATCAAGGCGATGCCGGCCAGCACCAGTACCAGGCTGGAAGCCGATGCCAGGATGATGAACTGCGGGCCGATAAACGGCGCCACCACCATCACTGCCACCAAGACCGCCATGGTCTGTTTCGGCAACTTCAGTTCGCGAAACTCGCGACCGAAGCCTCCAGGGTTGTACAACGCTGCCTGCCAATAGCGCGCCAGCATCAACGCCAGCACACTGAACAATTGCACCGTCACTGCTGTGGAAGCGACCAGCACAGGGCGGATCAGCTCACCGGAGAGCACCGGTTGCCCTTCGATTTTCGGCATGGCTTCGGCAAACGCCTTGGCCAGCACATCGAAGGTTTGCGCCAGCGCCAGATCAAGCACGAGGCTGAAAGCCACGGCGAACACGGCACTGGCGAGCAACACCCGGCTCCAGGGGTGCTCGGCACGCAACATGGCGGCCAGGGCCAAGGCACCCGCAATCACCAGAAAGGTGATGGGATCACCCATGACCCACACGGCCAGCCCGGCCAGCAAGCCGCCGGCGATGACCGATGTAGCATCCTTGAACCCACGCCGCAGCAGCACGAGGCTGCCGGCAGCGGCACTCAACCAGAACAGCAGCGGCAGTACCGCGCTGATGACCACCACGAGGGTGGCCTGCACACGACCGCGCATGATGAAACTTGCTAACGCTCGCATGCTAATCCCTTACTGCTTGTCGACGACCCGGTCTCAGCGGCCGTGGCTGTCGGTGTAGGGCAGCAGGGCCAGGAAGCGGGCGCGCTTGATAGCGGTAGCCAGCTGACGCTGATAACGAGCTTTGGTACCGGTGATACGGCTTGGAACGATCTTGCCGGTTTCGGATACGTAAGCTTTCAGGGTGTTGAGATCTTTGAAGTCGATCTCTTTCACGTCTTCAGCAGTGAAGCGGCAGAATTTACGACGACGGAAGAAACGTGCCATTTAATAGGCTCCTCTAAAGGTCCGTGGATTACTCGTCAGCGTTATCGCTGGAGTCGCTGTCATTGCTGTCGTCGCCTTCGGCGGAGTCAGCATGCTCAGGACGCTCGCGACGCTCACGGCGCTCGCTGCGGTTCTCTTCAGCCTTCAGCATCTCGGACTGGCCGGTAACGGCTTCGTCGCGACGGATGACCAGGTTACGGATAACGGCATCGTTGTAGCGGAAGTTGTCTTCCAGCTCGGCCAGGGCCTTGCCGGTGCACTCAACGTTCAGCATCACGTAGTGAGCCTTGTGAACATTGTTGATTGCGTAGGCCAGTTGACGACGGCCCCAGTCTTCCAGGCGGTGGATCTTGCCACCATCTTCTTCGATCAGCTTGGTGTAACGCTCAACCATGCCGCCGACTTGTTCGCTCTGGTCCGGGTGAACCAGGAAGATGATTTCGTAATGACGCATGAATGCTCCTTACGGGTTAGTAGTCTGCCAGTGAATCTGGTCAGACAAGGAGTGAATGACACTGTATGTCTTGCACGGAGGGGAGGCACATGAGCGCCTGCCAGCTCGGCAAGGGGCGCAATTGTAGAGAAGCCGGGGCGCACAAGCAAGGTGATTGGTGAATATTTGAACAGCCTGAAACATATTTACAGGCTGCGGGCCCTTTCGCGGGTGAACCCGCTCCTACAGGGGAACGCAATCACCCTGTAGGAGCGGGTTCACCCGCGAAGAGGCCGGAACAGGCTGAGAGTCAGCGCTTGACCTGCCGCTGACGCACGGCTTCGAACAGACAAACCCCGGTCGCCACCGACACGTTAAGGCTGCTGACGCTACCCGCCATCGGCAACTTGACCAGGAAGTCGCAATGCTCACGGGTGAGCCGGCGCATGCCCTTGCCTTCCGCCCCCATGATCATCACCAGTGGCCCGGTCAGGTCTTGCTGGTAGATCTCCTGCTCGGCCTCGCCAGCGGTACCCACTACCCACAGGCCACGCTGCTGCAACTTCTCAAGCGTACGCGCCAGGTTGGTCACAGCCACCAGCGGAATGACTTCGGCCGCCCCACAAGCCACCTTTCGCACAACCGGCGTCAACGTTGCGGATTTGTCCTTGGGCACGATCACTGCCGTGGCACCGGCCGCATCCGCGGTACGCAGACAAGCGCCGAGGTTGTGCGGGTCGGTCACGCCGTCCAGCACCAGGATCAGCGGCGGCGTTTCTGTGCGCTCAAGCAGCTCTTCGAGCATCAGCTCGCCCCACACCTGGCTCGGACTGACCTCGGCTACAACGCCTTGGTGCACGCCTTCGACCCAGGCATCCATCTCACGGCGCTCGGCCTGGCCGACCGGCACGCGGTTTTCCGCGGCCAGCGCCAGCAAGGTTTCGAGGCGTGGCTCGCTGCGCCCTTCCGACAGCCAGATCTGCTTGACCCGCTTTGGATGGTGCTGCAGCAATGCCTGCACGGCGTGTACGCCGTAGATTTTTTCCAGCTGACTCATGAATTGCTCTTGTTTTTGCGTGGAGCGCCGGACTTCGGCGGGCCTTTACGGTGCTTGGTCGGTTTGCCGGACGGCTTGCCACCTTTCTCCGATTTGCTGCCAGCACTGCTGCGCGCGTCGGTCATCAGCGCTTTTTTCATCTCGCGGCTTTTACGCACTTCTGCGTTACGCTGCACAGCATCCTTGGGGAAGTACGCTTCGGACGCTTCGCTTTTGCGGCTGCGCGGCTTGGGCGTGGCTTTCGCTTCGGTTGCCGGCTGCTGCTCGGCTTTTTCAGCAACCGGTGCGGCGCCACGCTGCTTGCGGCCGATCGGTGCGGCGAGGGTCTTTTCCGACACTTCGAAGTCGATCTTGCGCTCATCCAGATCAACACGCATGACCTTGACTTCGATGGTGTCGCCCAAGCGGAAGCTGCGACCGGTGCGCTCGCCGGCCAGGCGATGGTGTACCGGGTCGAAGTGGTAGTAGTCACCCGGCAACGCACTGACGTGCACCAAGCCCTCTACATAGATATCGGTCAGTTCGACGAACAGGCCGAAACCGGTCACCGCAGTGATCACACCCGGGAAGGTCTCGCCCACGCGGTCTTTCATGAACTCGCACTTGAGCCAGTTGACCACGTCACGGGTGGCTTCGTCGGCCCGGCGCTCGGTCATCGAGCACTGCTCGCCGAGTTGCTCCAGGGTGTTCTCGTCGTACGGGTAGATACGCGCCTTGGGAATGCTCATGGCGCCGGCACGCTTGACGTGCGGGGTATCGACCTTGGAGCGGATGATGCTGCGGATGGCGCGATGCACCAGCAGGTCCGGGTAACGACGGATCGGCGAGGTGAAGTGGGTGTACGCCTCGTAGTTCAGGCCGAAGTGGCCGTTGTTCTCGGTGCTGTACACGGCCTGGCTCAGCGAGCGCAGCATCACCGTCTGGATCAGGTGGAAGTCCGGGCGACCGGCGATGCTCGCCAGCAGGGCCTGGTAGTCCTTCGGCGACGGGTCCTTGCCCTTGTGCAGGCTAAGGCCCAACTCGCCGAGGAAGGCGCGCAGTTTTTCCAGGCGCTCCGGCGGCGGGCCGTCGTGCACGCGGTACAGGGCCGGTACGCCGTGCTTCTGCAGGAACTCGGCGGTGGCCACGTTGGCCGCCAGCATGCATTCCTCGATCAGCTTGTGGGCGTCGTTGCGCACGGTCGGGCGGATTTCGGCGATCTTGCGCTCCTCGCCGAAGATGATGCGGGTTTCCTGGGTCTCGAAGTCGATGGCACCCCGGGTGTGGCGCGCCTCCACCAGCACCTTGTACAGGTTGTACAGGTTCTTCAGGTCCGGCACGACCTCCTTGTACTCTTCGCGCAGCGCCTTGCCCTCACGGGTACGCGAGTGCTCGAGCATGCTGCTGACCTTGTTGTAGGTCAGACGGGCATGGGAGTGGATCACGCCTTCGTAGAACTGATAGTCGACCATCTGGCCGGCTTTGTTCATGGTCATTTCACAGACCATGGCCAACCGGTCGACATGCGGGTTCAGCGAGCACAGGCCGTTGGACAGCTCTTCGGGGAGCATCGGCACCACGCGCTCGGGGAAGTACACCGAGTTACCGCGCTGCTGGGCTTCGACATCCAGGGCAGAGCCCAGACGCACATAGCTGGAGACGTCAGCGATGGCCACGTACAGGCGCCAGCCACCGGAGAACAGACGCAGCTTGCCCAGCGGTTCGCAATAAACGGCATCGTCGAAGTCGCGGGCGTCTTCACCGTCGATGGTGACGAACGGCAGATGACGCAGGTCGACACGCTTCTCTTTGTCCTTCTCCTCGACTTCGGAGCGGAACTTGCGTGCTTCCTTGACCACATCATTGGGCCAGACGTGCGGAATGTCGTAGCTGCGCAGGGCAACGTCGATTTCCATGCCCGGCGCCATGTAGTTGCCGATGACTTCGACCACATCGCCTTGCGGCTGGAAGCGCGGAGTCGGCCAGTGGGTGATCTTGATCTCGACGAACTGGCCGATCTTGGCACCGCCGTTGCGCCCGGCGGTCACCAGCACTTCCTGCTGGATCTTCGGGTTGTCCGGGGTCACGTAGCCGATGCCGCCTTCTTCGAAATAGCGGCCGACCACGCTTTCGTGGGCACGGGAGATGACTTCGACCAGCACGCCTTCACGGCGGCCACGGCGGTCGACACCGGAGACGCGGGCCAAGCCGCGGTCGCCGTCGAACACCAGTCGCATCTGCGACGGGCTGAGGAACAGGTCTTCGCTGCCGTCATCGGGAATAAGGAAGCCGAAGCCGTCGCGGTGGCCGGAGACGCGACCACAGATCAGGTCCAGCTTGTCTACCGGGGCATAAGTGCCGCGCCGGGTATAGATAAGCTGGCCATCGCGCTCCATGGCACGCAGGCGGCGGCGCAGGGCTTCGATCTGGTCTTCTTCATACAGACCGAACTCTTTTGCCAGCTCCTCGCGGGCAGCAGGTTCGCCTCGGTCGGCGAGACGCTGCAGGATCAGCTCACGGCTGGGAATGGGGTTGTCGTATTTTTCCGCTTCGCGAGCGGCCTCGGGATCGAGGGATTGCCAATCGGCCATCAGAAGGGGTTCACCTTGGGGTATATAGATAGGAATTCTGGCATAGGCGTATTGAAACCGGAAATGTCTGCCTTGGACAGCCCCCGCTGCAGTGCATAAACAGCAGAAATAGGCTTGTGGAATCAACAAGTTGAATTTTTTGAATTTTTTTTCGATTGGGGGCTTTACAGCCTTGGGGAGCGTCCGTATAGTGCGCACCACAACGACGGACAACCCCGAAGTTGTAGTAGAGATGAACGACGCTGTAAAGCATCAAGTAACCTCGAATGTGTGCCCAGGTGGCGGAATTGGTAGACGCGCTGGTTTCAGGTATCAGTGACCGCAAGGTCGTGGAAGTTCGAGTCTTCTCCTGGGCACCAAATATTTTCAAGTAACAGATGACCAAGGATCTGTTACTACTGTGTGAAAGCGAACGATAGTCGCCTTCTGCAGATGATGTAAAGCTTTGCCCAGGTGGCGGAATTGGTAGACGCGCTGGTTTCAGGTATCAGTGACCGCAAGGTCGTGGAAGTTCGAGTCTTCTCCTGGGCACCATACAAAAACCCACTAGCTTGCTAGTGGGTTTTTTCTTGCCTGCGATTTATGTGCCCCCTCCCCCCCTTGCACCATGGTCTGACCATGAATTTCTCGTCACACGGCCACTTGAGAAACAATTTCGTTTACCATTGTTTCCAAATATGTAGCCGTAAGCGAGGAAGTACCCGCATGACGATCCGCCCGCAACCGCTGATGCGTACCCTGGCCGCCGCAGTGCTGAGCCTGGTCATCGGCGCTCCGGCCGCCATGGCAGACGCACCGGTCACGCTGACCATGTACAACGGTCAGCACAAGGAAATTGGCGAAGCCATTGCCAAGGCCTATGAGGCCAAGACCGGCATTCACATCGACATCCGCAAAGGCAGCAGCAACCAGCTGGCCAGCCAGATCATCGAGGAAGGTGATCGTTCGCCGGCCGACATCATCTACACCGAAGAGTCCCCGCCCCTGAACAACCTGGGCGAGCTGGGCCTGCTGGCCAATATTGACGACGCCACGCTGAACATGATGCCCAAGGAGTACGTTGGCGCCAACGGCACCTGGATGGGTATCACCGCCCGTACGCGCATCGTGGTGTACAACCCGAAGAAAGTCGACGAGAAAGACCTGCCGACCACGGTGATGGACTTCGCCAACCCTGAGTGGGAAGGGCGCGTCGGCTACGTCCCTACCAGCGGTGCGTTCCAGGAGCAGGCCGTGGCCATTCTGAAGATGCACGGGCGCGAAGCCACTGAAGAATGGTTGACCGGCCTGAAAGCCTTCGGCAAGACCTACACCAACAACATGGTCGCCCTCAAAGCTGTGGAAAAAGGTGAAGTGGCTGCAGTACTGGTTAACAACTACTACTGGTACGCACTTGAACGCGAACGCGGCAAGCTGGACACCAAGCTCTACTACCTGGCCGACGGCGATGCTGGCAACCTGGTCACTATCTCCGGCGCAGGCGTGGTCAAGGCCAGCAAACACCCGAAAGAAGCCCAGGCCCTGCTCAACTGGATGGCCAGCGAAGAAGGCCAGCGCGTGATCACCCAGACCACCGCCGAGTACCCACTGCACAAGGGCATGGTTTCTGACCGCGGCCTGAAACCGTTCGACGAGCTGCGCCCGCCGAAGATCTCGCCAGCTGACCTGGGCAATGCCGAGGAAGCCATCGAACTTGAGCGTGAGGTCGGCCTGCTCTGATGACTGCCGCCCTGTCCGAACCGGTGCCGGTACGCTTCGTACCGAGCCGCAAGCGCCCTTCCATCTGGGTAGTGCTGCCTGTGCTGTTCCTAGTGGCAATGAGCTTGCTGCCACTGGCTTATGTCGCCATCAAAGCCTGGGAAGCCGGCTGGCGCGAAGCCTTGCACCTGCTGTGGCGGCCCTTTGTCTGGGGGCTGATGCGCAATACCCTGCTGCTGATGGTCGGGGTGACGCTGACCTGCATGGTGGTCGGCCTGGCACTGGCCTGGCTGCTGGAGCGCAGCAACCTGGCCGGCCGCCGGTTGTGGGGCGTGGTGCTGTGCCTGCCATTCGCCGTGCCGTCGTTCGTCAGCAGCTTCACCTGGGTGTCGCTAAGTTCGGACTTTGAAGGCCTGGGCGGCGCGATCATGGTCATGGCCCTGTCCAAATACCCGCTGGTGTTCCTGCCCGTTGCCGCGACCCTGCGCAACCTCGACACCTCGCTGGAGGAGTCAGCACGCACCCTGGGTTGCAGCCGCTGGGGCGTGTTCAGCAAAGTCACCCTGCCGCTGCTGTGGCCGTCGATGCTCGGCGGTGCGCTACTGATTGCCCTGCATATGCTGGTGGAGTTTGGCGCATTGTCGATCCTCGGCCTGCAAACCTTTACCACGGCGATCTACCAGCAGTTCGAACTGGAGTTCAGCAACGCCAACGCGGCCATGCTGTCTGCCGTGCTGCTGGCGATGTGCCTGGCAATGCTGTGGCTGGAACTGCGGGTGCGCGGCAAAGCCCGCCATGTACGCATCGGCCAGGGCGTAGCGCGGCGTGCGCAACCGGTGCGGCTGCGCGGCTGGGCGGTGCTGGCGCAACTGTTCTGCGTGGGCCTGGCGGTGCTGGGCAGCGGCATTCCGCTGGCGATGCTCGGTTACTGGCTGAGCGTGGGTTCGTCGGCGGCATTCCCGGTGGCGGCCATCTCGAAGGCGTTGTTCACCTCGCTGTCGGTGTCGCTGGGCGGTGCCGGCTTCTGTGTGCTGCTGGCTCTGCCTATCAGCTTCCTGGTGGTGCGCTACAAAGGCCGCCTGGCGATTTGGGCCGAGCGTCTGCCCTATCTGCTGCACGCCCTGCCCGGCCTGGTGATTGCCCTGACGTTGGTGTTCTTCGCCCTGCACTACGTGCCGGCGCTGTACCAGACCACGGCCTTGCTGCTGTTGGCCTATGCGCTGCTGTTCCTGCCGTTGGCGCAATCACCGGTGCGCACCGCGCTGAACAAGGCTTCGCCGACGCTGGAAGAAGCCGCGCGCACCCTTGGCGCGAGCAGCTTTGCCGCGTTCTGCCGGGTGACCTTGCCGATCATCTTCCCGGCCATGGCGGCAGCCTTTGCGCTGGTGTTCCTGGATGCCATGAAAGAGCTGACGGCTACCCTGCTGCTCAGCCCGACCGGCATGACCACCCTGGCCACCGAGGTGTGGGCACACACAGCCAACGTCGAGTTCGCGGCGGCGGCGCCGTATGCGGCGTTGTTGATTGTGGTGTCGGGGTTGCCGGTGTATTTGCTGACTACGCGGATGTATTTGAACAAGGCTTGAAAGCTTGCCCAGGCCGCCATGTGGCCTGGGCACAAGCCTGAGTGCCTAGACTTCATCACAAGTTCACTTTAAAACTCTCACTAGCCAGTTGAAAGCAAAGAACAAGGTCGTAGATACTACAAGCCCCACCCAAGAGGGTAACAAAACTCTTTTCATAGACCTTGGGAAACCCTCGAGATCTGAAATATCTGCCACACCTTTTCGAATAAACAACCCTGGAATCATGAGCATATTTGCTGCCAGGCAAGTACGCATTAGTTTTCCAGCAAGGCCAGCCGCTGAAAAGTTTTCCCTATTATTCTGAATATACTTGCATTTCGCTAAAGCTTTTTCGATAGCTTCTATAGATCGACAAGCTAAGTAAATCATCACACACACGCTGATTGCCATACAAGCGAGCAGGATAGATCCGATTATCGTCAATGCTTCGGTACTCATTTTCGCGCTCTCATAAGTCACTGCGCATCAGTTGGTACGTCTGGTGTACAGCCGGTTCACCAAGAAGCAGGCTTATGCTGAACAAGGTCTTGAGGAATTCCGAACCAGAAGCCAAGACCGGCAGGTCCGGGCTTTGCTTCGCAAAGCCCGGAAACTGGGGTTTCAGCTGGTGGCTGCTTGAGTGTTTAGAAAACAATGGGTTGCATTCTGTTTGACCAGGGCTTACCTCAAGTACTCTATCCAAAGAAAAAAAAGAACAATCAGTGCAATCAGCAAAATTTGTACAGTCCACAAGCGCACTAACAGCCTTTGCAGGTCGGCGGGAGCCTTAGCAACATCATTGCGATCTAATAGGCCCTTTCGAACGCTAAAATATTTCATAGACAGCATTGCAGAAATTGATCCTAGCCGCATGACTTTCCCAAGCAGCCCAGCATGAGAATATATTTCTCTGTTCACAGCCACCATTCGGCTATTTGACAAGATTGATTCGATACGATCCAGATATCGATACGCAACGAATACCCACACACCAAACATCAAAAACGGCGAGATAATTACAAACACACCAAGCACTGCCAGGTGCAAGTTACTCATCGCACTGCCTCATACAAAATCTCCCCCACGCTTTCTCCCAATACCTCACCAAACTCACCGCCAGCAATACCTCCAGCCGCTCCCCCCAATACCGCACATGCGAAAGTTGCCGTTCCACCGGTGGGAATACCTACAGCAACACATGCTATTGGCCCCAATAGGCCCCCGACATGTCCACCCATTCCTCCTAGCCCCAAGCTCGCAACTAGCGAAGTCCTCTCGACATACTCAGCCTTTCTGCACTCCTCCTCCCGCCCAAGCACGCAAGCGTTACGAATTGACAGTTCGGTTGACGCCACATCAAGCGCCATCCCTAAATACGTCCCTTTTTTTATCCAATTAGCCGCCTTCGCTACGCCAGATATTTTTTCTGCATACCCTTTAATCTCACCACCGTGAAGAAATCTTTTGGTGGATATATCCAGCGCATGCTTGATTTTACCCCCATTGCGCAGCCCCACCCCATACGTAGCCATACTATCAAGCTGCGCCTCCAACTTTAAAAACAGCGCTGTGCGCTTCGAGTAGAATTCATCACGAGCTTTCAACGTACCTTTAAGCAAATAATCTCGATGTAGCTGCTCTATCTCCTCTAACGTTTTCTTGATAGCTTCAAGATGCTTACTCCAAGCGTCACTAGCAGTACCAGCCCCGATGGAAGCACGGGCCAGTAAGCTCTGCAGCAGCTCAAAATTCTCCAGAAGGAAACCGTCAAACCCACCGCCGTTCAATTCGATGTCAAGGTGTATACCTAACGCCTTACCCATGAGAAATGCCTCATGAGCAGTACAGGACGGCGTGCTTGGGTCACCCACAATTATCAGCTCGCCAGGGAATACAACAGTGTTGACGACATGCGCATTCAGCACATCAAACTTGGCCCGCTGATTCGCGTTCATGGGCGTATCGGCCTTCAGCGACTCATACGACTGCGCATGCGGATTAATGAAGCTGCGCGCCTCGGACATGGTAGTACCTCACGCATACTTCTTGTTGTTGATGCGGTCCCATCCGCCCGTGACGTTGCCGCCAGCGCTGCCGTCGAGGCGTTTCTGCCGCGTGTAGATTGTCTTGATGCGCCCGTAGTTCAGCTGCACGACTTCCACTGGCACCCCAGCGCTGGCGCTTTGGGCGTAATCGGCAATGATCACTTCTTCCAGGACGACTTCGTAGTACTTGAGCTTGTCGCCACCCGCACGACACAGCACGAGCTTCACTTCCTTCAGGTGCTGCCCGGCACAGCTCGCCTCCAGCAGCTTGCAGCTGGCACTGTCCAGGTACTTAGTGAAGGTGAAGTTGGTGAGTGTGGTGCGGCCTGATGATGCGCCGCCCGCGGAGCTTGCGGTGGCAGAGGTGCTCTGGTTGGCACCGAACTTGTAGCCGATGATTTCGATCCAGTTGGCGTACTGCTTATCCAGTGCTTCGCCAGTGATTTCCGCGATATGAACATAAGCATCGAAAGCCATGCTTACCTCTCCCTGGTAAAGGTTCGGCTGATAACGACGATGTTCAGACATCGTCATCCTGAGGTTGCTCCCGAAGTAAAACGGCGGCCGGTACCGACCGCCTTCAGGCTCAATACAACACTAACCCCTATGTCAGCCCTTGCAACAGCAAACGCCCTATCAAGGAATATTTGGGAAATCTCCTACAGATTCGACGATGATGACGATTTGGTCAGTTTCGATGCTGCTTAAAGCTTCTCCAGCATTTTCCTTACGATCAGGCCATGCACCATGCCGACCGGCAGCATGTACAACCGGCCAAAAGTATTGAGGCACAGCACCGATGTGGTCACGCTTAAGCTTTGCCCGTACACATCCATGCAGACCATCACCGCCAAGTGCGTGTCGCGCGAAGTCAGCACCAGCTGCTGGTCGCTGATGGTCTCGACAGTGAAGAAGTCCAGGCGCTCACCGACGGCTGGCACATGCATTGGATCGCCGCGAGTGAAGCCGTGGATATCGGCGACATTGAAACGGCGTGAGATAAAGTCGCGAATGCGGAAGGCCCGGGCCAGCCAGCCGGGGACGTCCGAGGTCATGGCGCAGTAGGCTTGCAGGGCGGTCATCGGGTCAGTGAGCCGTACGCTGTCACTGTGCAGGAAATTCAGGTCGGCCTGGGCAGCGATTAGTCGGGCGGACATGAGCAACTCCTTTTGTCATGTGTCGCCGACAGCATAGCAACACCGCTCAGGTGTGGGAGCGGCCTTGTGTCGCGAAAGGGCCGCATAGCGGCCCCGGCAATTTCCGCGTGTATGCAACAAACCTGGGGCTGCTATGCAGCCCTTTCGCGACACAAGGCCCACAAAGGACCGCGCAGGCTTCAGGCCCGGAACTGGCCCAGGCTGGCGCGCAGCTGAGCCGCCAGATCATCCAGCACCTTGCTACTGGCCGTGGTCTGCATCACCACCTCAGCCGAGCGTTCGGCCTGGGCATGGATGTTCTCCACCCGCCCCCGCACCGCCTGAGCGCCATGGGCCTGCTGTTCGGCAGCGCGAGTCGCCAAACCAATGGCCGCGTGCACCTGCTCCACCGCAGCCTGCACCGACTGCTGGCGACGCTCGTTGTCACGCAGCACCAACAACCCTTCACTCGCCTTGAGTCCAGCCTGACTGATGGTGGCCACTGCTTCCTTGGCACCTTTTTGCAGCGCGGTAATGTGCGCCTGAATGTCGCCGGTAGAGCTTTGCGTCTTGCTCGCCAGCGCCCGCACCTCATCGGCCACTACAGCGAATCCGCGGCCAGTTTCACCAGCGCGCGCGGCTTCGATTGCAGCGTTGAGGGCCAGCAGATTGGTCTGCTCGGCAATGCCATGGATGACAGTCAGCACCACTTCAATCTGTTCGCTCTGCTTGGCCAGGCGCTCGATCACCTGAGAGCCCGTTTCAACCTGCCCGGCAAGGTTCTCAATCAGGCTCGCCAGTTGCGTCGAGGAACGGCTGTTCTCATCCGTCGCCTGGCGAATGTCCACCACCTGCTGCAACGCCGCCTGCATGGCATGGCTTTCAGCCTGAGCCTCGTCAGCCATGCTCGACAGGTCGCGCAGGCTGGCGGCCACTTCGTCACGCTGCAACGCCGCCGCGGCATCGGCACCGGCATTGCGCTGGGCCATGGCGCCGATCTCGACGCCGGTACGCTGGGCCACCTCGCCGGCCTCGCGGACGATGGGCTGCAGCTTGTCGACAAAGCGATTGACCGCCGACGCCATGTCGCCGATCTCGTCGCGGCTGTCGAGGGTCACGCGCTTGGTCAGGTCGCCTTCGCCAGCGGCAAGGTCGTTGAGCGCTGCGATCAGCAGGCGCAGTTTGCTGAGCACCCGGCGGCCTAACACCAAAGCGACCACCAGCAGCACACCCAGGCCCACCACCACCAGGCCCAGGCCAATCCGCCAGCGCAGCTCGGCAGCCGCATCGCGCACGGTCTGTGCAGTGTTGGCCTGCATCGCGGTGGCGCTGGCCTGCGCAACTTCCAGGCGCTCGCGCAGGGCCTTGCCACTGTCGGCAGCCGCCGCGCCCAGGCTATCGCCAACCAGTTGCTCGCCACTGGCGATCAGGGCACTGAAGCGCTGGTCGAGCGCCTTGAGCTCCTGGTCAATGCCGGCTGTAGAAACCCCCATCAGGACTTTGCCGATCTCGGCGCCATTGGGGTTGATAGAGGCTTCGACGAAGTACACCAACGGATCACGACGCGCGGCATCGAGCACCTTGTCCAGCGCTCGTTCGCCCTGGCCCTTCTCGATGAGCGTCTGGTTGATCGGGTTCTGCCGGTTCAGGTAGCGAGTCAGGTGCTGGCCCTGGGCATCGTCATAGATCACGAACAGCACGTTCGGGTTGCGCTGAGCGCGTCGTGCGAAATCCGAGAGCACCGGCACGTCGTTGTCCCAGATCGCCCGCGGCGCAACCGAAGCCAGCAGCTCGGCCATGTCGTTGGCGGAATCCTTGAGGTTCTTTTCCAGGGTGCTGCGTAGTTGCTGCTGCTCGCTTTGCAGGCGCTCCGACAACCCTGCGCTCAGGCGCTGGCGGGTACTGCTGGACAGGCCGTCGAGCCCAGAGCGCACATCTTGCCCGGCTTGCTCCAGATCGCTTGCGAGTTGGCGGCTGTCATTACCCAGCCGTTCGCCAAGGTCGGCCTCCAGGGCGGTGACCGTGCTTCGGGTGAGCGCAACGGCAACCAGCACCTGCACCAAAAGAGCGATACCAAGGGCAACAAACACAGGCCGCAAGAGGCGGCTTCGTAACAGTGAGAGGATGGCAGACACGGTGTAACCCTCGTGTTTTCTGGCGCCACTATTTTGATGGCATCTACAGAAACTTCTTACAGCAAGGGTTGTGCCGCAGGCAGCGGGGAAATGCGCCAAGGTCTAGCAATGGGGTTTCGTGTGCAGGCCCATTCGCGGGTAAACCCGCTCCTACAACGGCCTGCGCCCAACCATCGTTGTGTGCCCACATAGGAGCGGGTTTACCCGCGAATACGGTAGCGGCGGCAACGGTGGATTACCGGTGGATATTGGCCAGCACAGACATGCCCACAAATGAAAACGCCGCGGCCCTTCTCAGGGCCGCGGCGTCAGATCAGCCTGGAAGGCAGATCAGGCGAACGGGTGACGCAGCACGATGGTCTCGTTGCGGTCCGGGCCGGTCGAAATGATGTCGATCGGCGCGCCAACCAGCTCTTCGATGCGCTTGATGTAGTCACGCGCAGCTTGCGGCAGCTCTTCCAGGGTTTTCACACCCAGAGTCGACTCGCTCCAGCCTGGCATCTCTTCGTACACCGGCTCAAGGCCAATGTAGCTGTCGGCATCGGAAGGCGCGTCGATGACGGCACCGTTCTCGTTCTTGTAGCCAACGCAGATGTTGATGGTTTCCAGGCCGTCCAGTACGTCCAGCTTGGTCAGGCAGATGCCCGAGATGCTGTTGACGTCGATGGCGCGACGCAGGATCACGGCATCGAACCAGCCGCAACGACGGGCACGGCCGGTGGTGGAACCGAACTCGTGGCCACGCTTGGCCAAGGTAGCACCGGTCTCGTCGAACAGTTCGGTCGGGAACGGACCGGAACCCACGCGAGTGGTGTAGGCCTTGGTGATACCGAGGATGTAGTCGAGGTACATCGGGCCGACGCCGGAACCGGTGGAAATACCACCGGCAGTGGTGTTGGAGCTGGTGACGTACGGGTAGGTGCCGTGGTCGATGTCCAGCAGCGAGCCCTGGGCGCCTTCGAACATGATGTCCTTGCCGGCGCGACGCAGGTTGTGCAGCTCGGCGGTGACGTCGAGCATCATCGGCTTGAGCTGTTCGGCGTAAGCCATGCACTCGTCCAGCGTCTGCTGGAAGTCGATGGCTGGCTCTTTGTAGTAGTTCACCAGCTGGAAGTTGTGGTAATCCAGCAGCTCACCCAGCTTGGCAGCGAAACGCTCGCGGTGGAACAGATCACCCACGCGCAGGCCGCGACGTGCCACCTTGTCTTCGTAAGCTGGGCCGATACCACGGCCGGTGGTGCCGATCTTGGCTTCGCCACGGGCTTTTTCGCGGGCCTGATCCAGGGCCACATGGTACGACAGGATCAGCGGCGCAGCCGGGGAAATGCGCAGGCGCTCGCGCACCGGTACGCCTTTCTCTTCCAGCTTGGTGATTTCACGCATCAGTGCATCCGGGGCAACGACCACGCCGTTACCGATCAGGCACTGCACGCCTTCACGCAGGATGCCGGACGGAATCAGGTGCAGAACGGTCTTTTCACCGTTGATCACCAGGGTGTGACCCGCATTGTGGCCACCCTGGTAGCGCACTACGGCGGCAGCATGTTCGGTCAGCAGATCGACGATCTTGCCTTTGCCCTCATCACCCCACTGGGTGCCCAGGACGACGACATTCTTACCCATTACATTGGTCCTCATTCACGCAAACTTGGTTGCCGGCCTGTTGCCGACGCAGAAACTCACTGGGCCAGCGGCAGAACCTGCCAGCGCCCGTCTTGCTGAATCAATTGCCGATCACAATCCGCCTCGAGAGCAGCACTCAACGGCTGGCCAGGCAGAGCCTGAACCACACGCTGGCCCTCGTTGCGCAACTGGCAGACTTGCTGCCAGAGGGCCGCATCGCCACTGTCCGGCATCCAGATGCCGCCAGTTGGCAATACGACCTCCGCTCGCCCCAGTGTGACCAGGGTCTTCAAATCCGTGGAGAAACCAGTGGCCGGGCGCGCCCGGCCAAAGTCGGCGCCGATATCGTCGTAGCGACCGCCCTGGGCGATCGATTGGCCTTCGCCTGGCACGAACACGGCGAACACCACGCCCGTGTGGTAGTGGTAACCACGCAGCTCGCCGAGGTCGAAGTACAGCGGCAGGTCCGGGTAGCGCGACGCCAGGCGATCAGCGATCGCCAGCAGGTCATCCAGCGCCGCCAGCACGCTGGCCGGGGCGCGACCGAGGCGCACGCGGGCTTCAGCCAGTACTTCCCGACCACCACACAGCTCGACCAGGGCGCGCAGCATGCTGCCCAGGTCTTTCGGCAGGTCGGCCGTCAGCGCCTGCACTTCATCGACAGCCTTGCGTTGCATGGCGTCGAACAGCTGCTGTTCGACCGCGCCGGACAGACCGGCGGCACGGGCCAGGCCGCGGTAGATGCCGACATGGCCCAGGTCCATGTGAACATCCGGCACATCGGCCAGTTGCAGCGTGGCGAGCATCAGGCTGATGACTTCGACATCGCTGGTAGGGCTGGCATCGCCGTACAGTTCGGCACCCAGCTGGATCGGGCTGCGCGAGGTGGACAAGGCACGTGGCTGAGCGTGCAGCACGCTGCCGGCATAGCACAGCCGGCTCGGGCCTTCACGGCGCAGTGTGTGCGCATCGATACGCGCTACCTGCGGGGTGAAGTCGGCGCGGAAGCCCATCAGGCGGCCGGACTGCGGGTCCACTACCTTGAAGGTGCGCTGATCCAGGTCCTGGCCGGCGCCGGTAAGCAGCGACTCCAGGTACTCGATATGCGGGGTGACGACCAGTTCGTAGCCCCAACTCTGGAACAGGTCCAACACCTGGCGGCGCGCGATCTCGATGCGCGCAGCCTCAGGTGGCAGTACTTCCTCGATGCCATCTGGCAGCAGCCAGCGGTCTACCGTTGCCATTACGCCATTTCCCCTCTGGTCCGGGCGGCTTGCCAGCAGGCAAACCGTCAGAAAAGCCGGTATCGCGCACAGCAGCGGGCAGCACTGATCCCAGCGCAGCCACCGTACCCGACACCCTCAAATTGCCTTGCGAGCTGACCAAACCGTCAACCGGCGCTGAGCCAATCAACCTTGCAGACGCAAAAAAGCCGGGAAATTTCCCGGCTGCCTCATCATACACCCCTTTTCATTCAGGATGCACCCCGCCTGGTGCATTAGCTGCCAGGCGGGGTGCCGCTGCATGAAAATCAGGGCCTGAGCATCACGGTCTGCTCTTGTCCAGGTAACGGAAGAATTCGTTCTTCGGGTCCAGGACCATCACGTCGCTCTTGCTCGAGAAGCTCTCGCGGTATGCCTGCAGGCTACGGTGGAACGCATAGAAATCAGCGTCCTGGCTGTAAGCCTTGGCATAGATAGCGGCCGCTTGGGCATCGCCATCACCACGGGTTTCTTCTGCTTCGCGATAAGCCTCGGCCAGCAGCACACGGCGCTGACGGTCGGCATCGGCACGGATACCCTCAGCCAGCTCGTTACCCTTGGCACGGTGCTCGCGGGCTTCACGCTCACGCTCGGTGCTCATGCGGTCGAACACGCTGCGGTTGACTTCCTTCGGCAGGTCGATGGCCTTGACGCGCACGTCGACCACCTCGATGCCCAGTTCCTTGCTCGCCATGCGATTCAGCGATGCAGTGATGTCAGCCATCAGTGCATCACGTTCACCGGAAACCACTTCGTGCAGGGTACGTTTACCGAACTGGTCGCGCAGGCCACTTTCCAGACGACGCGACAGACGCTCGTCGGCGATCTGCTTCATGCCGGACGTGGCGGTGTAGAAGCGTTCAGCGTCCTTGACGCGCCACTTGGCGTAGGCGTCGACCATCACCGCTTTCTTTTCCAGGGTCAGGAACCGCTGGGTAGGCGCGTCGAGTGTCATCAGCCGGGCGTCGAACCTGCGCACCTGGTTCACGTACGGAATCTTCACGTGCAGGCCTGGCTGAACATCCGCCTGGACCACTTTACCGAAACGCAGCAGTACCGCCCGCTCGGTCTGGGACACGATGTAGAAGCTGTTCCAGGCCACAATGGCCAGGACCACGGCGGCGATCAGGGCGATCAGCGATCTATTGCTCATCAGCGGCTCTCCCTAGTACGCAGCGGCTGCTGTTGCTGTTGCATGTCCTGCGCGGCACGAGCGGCCGCATCGTTAGCCGATGGCGACGCGCTGGTGGTTGGCACGGACGGCTTGCGGCTGCCCTCGACCATCTTGTCCAGCGGCAGGTAGAGCAGGTTGCTCTGCCCGTCCCTGGTTGCCACCATGACCTTGCTCGAGTTGCTGTAGACCTCTTGCATGGTCTCCAGATACAGACGCTCACGGGTTACGTCAGGTGCCTTGCGGTACTCGGCAAGCAGCTTGGTGAAGCGGTCTGCCTCACCCTTGGCGCGGGCAATGACTTCGTCGCGGTAACCATTGGCATCCTCGATGATGCGCTGGGCCTGACCACGGGCTTCCGGCACCACGCCATTGGCATAGGACTCGGCCTGGTTGCGGGCACGCTGCTCGTCTTCGCGGGCGCGGATCACGTCGTCGAAGGCTTCCTGCACTTCACGCGGGGCCGCCGCGCTCTGTACGTTGACCTGGGTAACGGTGATACCGGTGCGGTAGTTGTCGAGGAAGCGCTGCAGGCGTTCGCGGATATCCACGGCCATCTGCTCACGACCCTCGGTCAACACCTGGTCCATCGAAGTGGAACCCACCACGTGGCGCAGGGCGCTGTCGGTCGCGTGCTGCAAGCTCACCTCAGGCTGGTCGACGTTGAGCACGAAGTCCTGCAGGTTGCTGATCTTGTACTGGACGGTCAGCGGCACCTCGACGATGTTCTCGTCTTCGGTCAGCATCTGGCCCTGCTTGGTGTAGGCACGCTCACGCGTGACGTTTTCCATGTACTTGCGATCAATCGGCGGGAAGTAGATGTTCAGGCCGGGACCGACCGTCTCATAGTACTTGCCGAAGCGCAGCACAACCGCCTGCTCCTGCTCGTCGACCACATACACGGCGCTGTACAGCCAGATTGCAGCCAGCACCGCCAGGCCGATGCCCAGCAGGCCCAGGCCACCGCCCTTGCCGACATTGCGATCACCGCCGCCACGTTTCTTGCTGCCGCCGAACATGCCATTCAGGCTGTCCTGCAGTTTGCGGAAGGCCTCGTCCAGATCCGGTGGACCTTTCTTGTCACCACCGCCGCCACCGCCACCGCGGCGGCCGCCCCAGGGATCCTGATTGTTCGAGTTGCCACCCGGCTCGTTCCAAGCCATAGCGCTCTCCATCTGATAAAGCAAAGACGCGCCCACGGCGCGCCGTCCAATGCTACAGAATGCCTGTCACTGCTGCCCGGCGACCTCGACGAGCATTTATTGCAAAGTGTGTTGCTGGACAAACACTTGCGGCTCCATGCCTTCGCGGCTGACCAGGCGATTCAGTTCGACCATGGGCAGTCGCACGCTCAGCAGGCTGCGCCCTTCTTCATCATGCTCTTCACTCTGCACGGCACCCAAGGCAAAGAATTGCGCGCGCAAGCGGGCAAAACGCTGCTCCAGGCACAGGGTACCGACAAACAGATCATCCCCCAGCAACTCGGCAACCGCCTGGCCAACCAGCTCCAGGCCACGCCCATCGCGTGCCGATACCCAGACCCGTTCCGGCTTGCCATCGGCATTGCGCTGGATCTGTGGCTCGACATCTTCGAGCAAGTCGAGTTTGTTGTACACCTCCAGGATCGGCAACCCCTCGGCACCAATCTCGCCCAACACCGCCAGCACCTGCTCGATCTGCTCCATGCGCTCTGGCTCATGGGCGTCGATCACATGCAGCAGCAGGTCGGAGTTGCTCGACTCTTCGAGCGTAGCCCGAAATGCCTCGACCAGCTTGTGCGGCAGGTGGCGAATGAAGCCTACGGTGTCGGCCAGCACGATCGGCCCCAGGTCGTTGAGCTCGAGCCGGCGCAGGGTCGGGTCGAGGGTGGCGAACAACTGGTCCGCGGCATACACCTCGGATTCGGTCAGGGCGTTGAACAGCGTGGACTTGCCGGCGTTGGTATAACCCACCAGCGACACCGAGGGGATATCCGCGCGCTTGCGCCCGCGACGCGCCTGCTCACGCTGGCTGCGCACTTTCTCCAGGCGCGACTTGATCTGGCGTATACGCACCCGCAACAGGCGGCGGTCGGTTTCCAGCTGGGTTTCACCCGGGCCGCGCAGGCCGATACCACCTTTTTGTCGCTCAAGGTGAGTCCAGCCGCGCACCAGCCGCGTGCTCATGTGCTCCAGCTGGGCCAGTTCGACCTGCAGCTTGCCTTCATGGGTACGCGCCCGTTGGGCGAAGATATCGAGGATCAGCCCGGTACGGTCGAGCACACGACACTCGAACACACGTTCAAGGTTGCGCTCCTGACTGGGCGTGAGGGTGTGATTGAAAATCACCAGGTCTACCTGTTCGGCATGGACCAGGTCGTGCAGCTCTTCGACCTTGCCACTGCCAATCAGGTATTTGGCGGAAGGCTGATGCCTTGTCACCGTGACCAGCGAGACGATGTCGGCACCGGCCGACAATGCCAACTCCTGAAACTCCTGCGGGTCTTCGCGCGCCTCAGGGTTCTGACCTTCCAAGTGAACGAGCAACGCCCGCTCACCACCACCGTGGCGCTCAAAGAACAATGCAGGCTCCTATCAGGCGTTGCCTGGCTCGCTGTCGCCGTGCTCGCTGTCGGTCGGGCTTGGCAGGCGGACCGGACGGGCCGGAACTACGGTCGAGATGGCGTGCTTGTAGACCATCTGGCTGACGGTGTTCTTCAGCAATACCACGAACTGGTCGAACGATTCGATCGAGCCCTGCAGTTTGATACCGTTGACCAGGTAAATGGATACCGGGACCTTTTCTTTTCTCAAGGTGTTCAAGTAAGGGTCTTGTAGCGAATGCCCTTTTGACATATGCCGCACTCCTGTAAGGATAAATAATAGAAAATCAATAAAATCGATAAATTAGGCCGCCCCTTCGCAAGAATAGACGGCAATCAGCAGGGACTCAGCTCAATATGGAGATGGCCCCAAGGTATTTCAAGGTGCGGGACAGATTGTCGCAGGCCAGGCTGTCAAGCCAGTGCACTTCAGGCCAGCCACGCAACCAGGTGAACTGCCGTTTGGCCAGCTGCCGGGTAGCGATGATACCGCGTTCACGCATCTCATTCTCAGTCAGCTTGCCATCCAGGTAATCCCAGACTTGCCGATACCCCACTGCCCGTATAGACGGCAGCCCGGCGTGCAAGTCACTTCTGGCTCGCAGCGATCGGACCTCGTCAACGAAGCCCTGTTCCAGCATCTGCGAAAATCGTAACGCAATTCGCTGATGCAAAATGTGACGATCTGTAGGAGCAATCGCCAAACTGGCGACAGTATAGGGCAAATGTCCGCCGGCGCCTGCGTCTGCGCCGCGACTTTCCGCGAATTGACGCCGACGATGAGCTGTCATGCTCTCGCCGCTCACCCGGTATACCTCCAATGCCCGGATCAGCCGCTGCGGGTCATTGGGGTGGATACGTGCCGCGGACTCCGGGTCGACTTCGGCCAACTGGCGGTGCAGCTCGGCCAGGCCCAGGGCTTCAGCCTGCGCTTCCAGCTCGGCGCGCACCGTCGCATCGGCGGCCGGCATGTCGGCCAGGCCATCGATCAACGCCTTGTAATAGAGCATGGTGCCGCCGACCAACAGCGGGATCTTGCCGCGCGCGGTGATCTCGGCCATGGCCTCCAGCGCGTCGGCACGGAACTGCGCGGCGGAATAGCTCTGGGCCGGGTCGAGAATGTCGATCAGCCGGTGCGGGTGGGCAGCGAGGACTTCTTTCGACGGCTTGGCCGAACCGATATCCATGCCACGGTAGACAAGTGCCGAATCGACGCTGATCAGTTCACACGGCAGCACTGTGGTCAGTTCGATGGCAAGGTCGGTCTTGCCGGCCGCCGTCGGACCCATCAGGAATATTGCAGGGGGCTTGCCGCTCATTTCATCGACCGCGCAGGAAAAGTTTGTCCAGATCGTCCAGCCCCATCTGGGTCCAGGTAGGACGACCATGGTTGCACTGGCCGCTGCGCTCGGTGTTTTCCATGTCGCGCAGCAGGGCGTTCATCTCGGGAATTGCCAGACGCCGGTTGGCGCGCACGGCACCGTGGCAAGCCATGGTGCCGAGCAGCTCATTGAGGTGCGCCTGAATGCGATCACTGGTGCCGTACTCCATAAGGTCGGCAAGCACGTCCTGCACCAGGCGGTTGGCTTCAGCCTGCTTGAGCAAGGCCGGGATCTGGCGAATCGCCAGGGTCTCGGGGCCCAGGCGCTGCAATTCGAAGCCCAGGCGCTGAAACCACTGTGCATGCTCTTCGGCACAGTCGGCTTCACGCTGGCTGAGGGCCAGGGTCTCCGGCACCAGCAGCGGCTGGCCGCTCAGGCCCTCGCTGGCCATGGCCACCTTGAGGCGCTCGTACATTATCCGCTCGTGGGCGGCGTGCATGTCCACCAGCACCAGGCCAACAGCATTCTCGGCCAGGATGTAGATACCCTTGAGCTGCGCCAGGGCATAGCCTAGCGGGGGAATGTCGCCCTGGCTTTCGGGCAGTGCCGTCGCAGGCGCAGCACCTGTTTCCAGCGGCTTATAGAACTCGCGATACACCGCCTGTGCCTCTGCGGCCGGCAGCGGCTGCGAGGGACGTGGGGTGTATTGATACTGGTAACCGGCGCCGCTGCCACCATTGGAAAACGACTGTTGCGGGGCTCGAGGCTGTTCAAGCACCGGCGAGGCCAGGCGCATTTCACCCTGGGGCCCGAACTCACCGGCCTGCTGGCCGGTGGGGCGAACCAGCTCAGGTACGGCAGCAGGTGCGGCCAGCTGGTCTTCCGGACGTACATCGGCCAAGGCACGGTGCAAGGTGCCATACAGGAAGTCATGCACCGAGCGCCCTTCGCGGAACCGTACTTCATGCTTGGTTGGGTGCACGTTCACATCGACGCCGTTGGGCTCCAGTTCCAGGAACAGCACGAACGTGGGGTGGCGGCCGTTGAACAGCACGTCCCGGTAGGCCTGACGCACGGCATGGGCGACCAGTTTGTCGCGCACTGCCCGACCATTGACGAAGAAGTACTGCAGGTCTGCCTGGCTGCGCGAGAACGTCGGCAGGCCGACCCAGCCCCAAAGGCGCAGACCGTTGCGCTCGACGTCGATCGGCAGTGCCTGCTCCATGAAGCCCGGGCCGCAGATGGCACCCACCCGCCGTGCACGGGCGATTTCGTCGTGGGCCTCGTGCAGGCTGAGGATGCTCTTGCCATTGTGGCGCAGGTGGAAGCCGACATCGAAACGGGCCAGCGCCAGCCGCCGGATCACTTCCTGCAAGTGATCGAATTCGGTTTTCTCGGCTTTGAGGAACTTGCGCCTGGCCGGGGTATTGAAGAACAAATCGCGCACTTCCACCGAGGTACCGACCGGGTGCGCCGCCGGCTGCACCCGCGGCGTCATGTCGCGGCCTTCGGTTTCTACTTGCCAGGCCTCACTGGCACTGGCGGTACGCGAGGTCAGGGTCAGGCGCGCCACCGAACTGATCGAGGCCAAGGCCTCGCCACGGAAGCCCAGGCTCAATACCCCTTCTAGGTCTTCCAGCTCGCGGATCTTGCTGGTGGCGTGTCGAGCCAGGGCCAGCGGCAGGTCGTCGGCAGAAATGCCGCTGCCATCATCCCGCACCTTCAGCAGTTTGACGCCGCCCTGCTCGACTTCGATATCGATGCGCCGGGCACCGGAGTCCAGGCTGTTTTCCAGCAGTTCCTTGGCCACAGACGCCGGCCGCTCGACAACCTCGCCGGCGGCAATCTGGTTGGCCAGCCGCGGGCTGAGCAGCTGAATTCGCGAACCGCCACTCATCATTGCGCGGCCAAGGTTGTGGCGGGTACATCGAGGCGCTGGCCAACCTTCAGCTCATCGGTCTTCAGGCTGTTGATGCTGCGCAGACTGGCCACACTGACCTGGTAACGCACGGCGAGCATCGCCAGGGTTTCGCCAGGGCGTACGGTGTGTTCACGCGGGCCGGCGGCGATCTTGCCGGTGTCACGCAGCCAGGCGATATAGGTGCCAGGTGGTGGGTTCTGCTGGAAGTACTGGTGCACCCCAGTGCGGATCGAACGGGCCAACGCTTGCTGGTGGCTCGACGAGGCCAGCTTGGCTGCTTCGTTGTTGTTCGAGATGAACCCGGTTTCAACGAGGATCGACGGAATATCCGGCGACTTCAGCACCATGAACCCGGCCTGTTCCACGCGCTGCTTGTGCAACGAAGTGACCCGCCCCATGTTGCCCAATACCTTTTGCCCCACGTTGAGGCTGGAGCTGAGCGTAGCGGTCATCGACAGATCAAGCAGCACGCCAGCGAGCATGCGGTCCTTGTCGTCGAGGCTGACATTACCCGCACCACCGATCAGGTCAGAACGGTTTTCCGTGTCGGCCAGCCAGCGCGCCGTCTCGGAGGTGGCGCCACGATCGGACAGGGCGAACACCGAGGCGCCAAAGGCTGCGCGCGACGGGGCCGCGTCGGCGTGAATCGAAATGAACAGGTCGGCGCCTTTCTTGCGGGCGATTTCCGTACGCTTGCGCAGCGGGATGAAGTAATCGCCGGTGCGGGTCAGCTCTGCACGGAAACCTTTTTCGCTGTTGATCTGACGCTGCAGTTCCTTGGCGATCTGCAACACGATGTCTTTTTCGTGCTGGCCACGCGAGCCGGAAGCGCCAGGGTCTTCGCCGCCGTGCCCGGCATCGATGGCAACCACGATGTCACGCTTGCCACTGGGTACCGGTGGTAGCTTGATCGCCGGCTGGGCCGGCGTCACTGGCACCGCAGGCGTGGTCGCAGGCGTTTGTACCGGGGCCGGTGCAGGTGGCGGCGCGCTGGCCGCGATAGCGTCAGCTTCCTGGTCATACAGGTCGACCACCAAGCGGTTGCCGTATTGTGCGTTGGGCGCCAGGGTGAAGCTTTTCGGGGTAACCGACTTTTTCAGGTCGACCACAACCCGAAGGTCGGTTGGCGTACGCTGAGCCGAACGTACACTGCTTATCGGCGTGTTGGAGGTGGCCACATTCAGTGGCGCGGCCAGTGTTGCGCCATTGATGTCGATGACCAGGCGATCGGGTGCGCTCAGGGTGAAGACACTATGCTGCACGGGGCCAGACAGGTCGAAGACCAGCCGCGTGTTGTCCGGTGCGCGCCACAGGCGCATGCTCTTGACTTGAGTGACGGCCAGAGCCTCAACGGTCACCGTTGTCAGCAGCAGCCCAACGATGGCGACCAGTGCGCGTATGCGCATACCTACCCCACTTACTGTTTATAGTGTTCGGCCAGTGCCACGCACCAGGCCTCGCCGCGAGCCCCCTGCGGCGAAAGGTTCAGCGAGCGTCCACTCGCTTGGGGGCTTATGGTAATGGTCAGGTCAGGCTTTGGCAAAACGCCCGCACCCTTTTGTGGCCATTCGAACAGGCACAGCGGGTCGCCCTCGAAATAGTCACGAATGCCCATGAACTCAAGCTCCTCCGGGTCGACCAGGCGATACAGGTCGAAGTGAAAGGCTCGGACCTCGCCGATTTCATAGGGTTCGACCACGGTGAACGTCGGGCTTTTCACAGCACCAGTATGGCCCAGACCGCGGATCAGGCCACGCGACAGGGTCGTTTTACCCGCGCCCAGGTCGCCCTCGAGGAAAATCACGCCGCGACCGCCGGTCACCTCAGCCAGTGCTGCACCGAATTTGACCGTGGCCTCTTCATCGGCCAGAAACAGATTTAAGCCAGACACGCAGAATGCTCCTCCAACAACTCACGAATGACCGGCGCCAGATCACTGGCCGCCAGGCCTCTACCTTTTTTCCCAAGGCGCTCGCCGGCACAGGCGTGCAGCCACACCCCCAGACAGGCTGCGCCCCAGGCATCCAGGCCTTGGGCCAACAGGGCTGCCAGCACGCCAGTCAGCACATCGCCCAGGCCGGCGCCGGCCATCGCTGGGTGCCCGCGCTCGCACAACGCCAGCTGCCCGCTCGGGGCTGCCACCAGGGTGCCGGCACCTTTGAGTACACAGACGCTGTTATAACGGCGCGCCAGCTTGCGCGCAGCACCAGGGCGGTCAGCCTGTACGGCCTCAGTGGCAATGCCCAGCAGCCGCGCCGCCTCCCCCGGGTGCGGAGTAAGGATGCTGCCACTGGGCAGGGCCAGCGGGGTTCGCGCCAGCAAATTCAAGGCATCGGCATCCCACACTTGCGGCCGCTCGGCGTTGGCCACCGCCGACAACAGGCTACAGCCCCACGCCGCCTGCCCCAGGCCGGGCCCGACCACCAGGACCGAGGCGCGCTCCAGCACACCCATCAGTTGGTTGGCCGAACGGACACCCAGGCACATGACCTCGGGCAGGCGCGCCAGGCTGGCCGACACGTGCTCGGGCCGGGTTGCCACGCTGACCAGCCCGGCGCCGCAACGCAGGGCGGCTTCGGCACTGAGCAACACAGCGCCTCCGGTACCCAGGTCGCCCCCGACCACCAGTACATGGCCAAAGTCGCCTTTGTGGGCATGCGCCTGCCGTGCCGGCAGGCGGGCAACCGTCACGCTGCTGAGCAATTGTGGGGCATTACTGGGGTGTTTGGTCTGCGGCATGGGGTCAAAGGCTCCAATGTCTGGCAGAATTATACGCACCTGAGCCCGTATTGCCTTGCCCATCCATGTCCGCCTCTACACCTGACCTCGCCCAACTGGCCCAATCGATCAAGATTTGGGGCCAGGAACTCGGTTTTGCCCATGTTGGCATCGCCGGGGTCGACCTTGGCGAACACGAACGCCACCTGCAGCGTTGGCTCGACGCCGGTTATCAGGGTGAAATGGAATACCTGGGCGCCCACGGCAGCAAAAGGTCACATCCCGACCAACTGATCCCCGGCACGGTACGCGTGGTCTCGCTACGTATGGACTACCTGCCCGGCGACACGCAGATGGCGCAGCGCCTTGCCCAGCCCGAGAAGGCCTACGTGTCACGCTACGCGCTTGGCCGGGATTACCACAAGCTGGTGCGCAAGCGCGTGCAGTTCCTCGCCGACCGCATCCAGGAAGCCATCGGCCCGTTCGGCTACCGCGCCTTCGTGGACAGCGCCCCGGTACTGGAAAAAGCCCTGGCCGAACAGGCCGGGCTGGGTTGGATCGGCAAGAACACGCTGCTGCTCAACCGCAAAGCGGGCAGCTACTTCTTCCTTGCCGAACTGTTCGTCGACCTGCCGTTGCCGGTGGACGAAGCCACCACCAGCGAGCACTGCGGGCGTTGCCAGGCCTGCCTGGACATCTGCCCGACACAAGCGTTTGTCGGGCCCTATGTGCTGGATGCGCGACGCTGCATCTCGTACCTGACCATCGAGCTGAGGGGCGCGATCCCTGTCGAGTTACGCGCAAAGATGGGCAACCGCGTGTTCGGTTGCGACGACTGCCAGATCGTCTGCCCCTGGAACCGCTTTGCCAGGCACAGTCAGGAGCAGGATTTCCAGCCACGGCATGGGCTGGAAAATACCGACCTGGCGGCGATGTTCCTGTGGGATGAACGCACCTTCCTGCGCAAGACCGAGGGCGGGCCTTTGCGGCGGGCGGGGTACGAGCGGTTCTTGCGCAACCTGGCGGTGGGGTTGGGCAATGCGCCCTCCACGATTCCGGTGATCGAGGCGCTGAAGGCCAGGCGTGACGATGAATCGGAATTGGTGCGCGAGCATGTGGAGTGGGCGCTGGCCCGTCACGGAGCTCAATAGCGACCAGCCTCAGAGCATGCGCCATCCTTGTGGGAGCGGGCGCGCCCGCGAAGCAGGCAACACAGGGAATGGCACCGGCTTCGCCGGTGTTCGCGGGCACGCCCGCTCCCACATGGGCCATGTTGCGCTTGTAAATTGCGTCACTGCTGGTCGTTGTAGTGGAACTTGGGCATTTCCCAGTGGAAGCGGATTGCCAACAGGCGCACCAGGAAGCCGCCAAACAGTGTGAGCAACATCGCCTGTTCTGCCGGCACCTTGAAATACACGCAACCCAGATAAAACCAGGCTGCCGCAAATGACACGCTGGCATACAGCTCACGGCGGAACACCAGCGGGATGTCGTTGCAGAAGATATCCCGCAGGATCCCGCCAAACACCCCAGTGATCACCCCGCTGATCGACGCCACCAGCATGCCCTGCCCCATCTCCAGCGCCGTCATGCAACCTATCAGGGTAAACGCCACCAGCCCCAGGGCATCAAGCACCAGGAACAGCGAGCGAAGGCGGCGCATCATTGGCGCAATGAAAATGGTCAGCAGCGCCGCAAAACTGGTCAGCACCAGGTACTCAGGGTGCTTCACCCAGGTCAGCGGGTAGTGCCCGAGCAGCACATCACGCACCGAGCCACCCCCAAGCGCAGTGACGCAGGCGATCAGCACCACGCCAAACCAGTCCATGCCGCGACGCCCGGCAGACAGCGCGCCAGTCATGGCTTCGGCGGTAATGGCGATAAGGTAGAGCATCAACAACATGGTGCGGGTCCGTGCAGGAAAGGCGCGCAGTCTAACCAGTTGCCCAAGGCACCAAAAGGGGGCGCAGATACAATATCTGCGCCGTTTCGACTCACAGCTTGATGAAGTGCTCGCGATAGTGACGCAGTTCGGCGATCGATTCGCGGATATCGTCCAGCGCCAGGTGGGTATTGCCCTTCTTGAAGCTGTCACGCACGTCCGGCGCCCAGCGCGCGGCCAGTTCCTTGAGGGTGGAGACATCCAGGTTGCGGTAGTGGAAGTAGTTTTCCAGGTTGCGCATGTGGCGGTAGAGGAAACGACGATCCTGGCAGATGCTGTTGCCGCAGATCGGCGACTTGCCTTTAGGCACCCACTGCTCGAGGAAGGCGATGGTCTGTGCCTCGGCTTCGGCCATGCTGACCTTGCTCTCGCGTACGCGCTGGGTCAGCCCCGAAGCACCATGGGTGCGGGTGTTCCACTCGTCCATGCGCGCCAGCACTTCGTCACTGTGGTGGATGGCGATCACCGGCCCTTCGGCCAAGGTATTGAGCTCGCTGTCGGTGACGATGGTGGCCATTTCGATGATGACGTCGCTGTCCGGATCCAGGCCGGTCATTTCCAGGTCGATCCAGATCAGGTTCTGTGGGTTTTGCATGCAGGGGCTCCTCATATAGGCGGTCATATTAGCCTAGTGGCCAAGGCACGCCCATTCACGGCACAAAGGTGAGCAGAATAGTCCAGCGGCTGGCGTGCTAAACTGCCTGCCGTTTTCAATGCCCCACGCCGGGCCTCTCTTACGGTACCTTCATGGCCAAACGCCAGCTCAATCGCCGCCAAAACTGGCGGATCGAAAAAATCCAGGGCGAGCGCGCCGCTCGCGCGGCCAAACGCGAGCAGCATGCACTGCAGGAACTGGAAGGTGGCGACCTGGGGCCGGAGCAACTGGGCCTGGTGATCGCGCACTTCGGCGTGCAGGTAGAAGTTGAAGCGCAGGATGGCGAAACCGCAGGCCAGGTGTTCCGCTGCCATTTGCGCGCAAACCTGCCAGCACTGGTCACCGGCGACCGTGTCGTGTGGCGTGCGGGTAACCAGGGCATCGGCGTAATCGTGGCGCAGATGCCGCGCAGCACCGAGCTGTGCCGGCCGAACAACCATGGTCAACTCAAGCCGGTGGCAGCCAACGTCGACCTGATCGTGATCGTGTTCGCCCCGGCGCCAGAGCCGCACCCGAACCTGATCGACCGCTATCTGGTAGCGGCCGAGCACGCCGGCCTGCGCCCGCTGCTGCTGCTGAACAAGGCCGACCTGATCAACGACGAGAATGGCCCCGGCCTGCATGCGCTGCTGGAGGTCTACCGCGAACTGGGCTACCCGCTGCTGGAAGTTTCGGCACACCACGGCGACGGCATGCAGCGCCTGCAGCAACAACTCGACGGCCATATCAGCGTGTTCGTCGGCCAGTCGGGAGTGGGCAAGTCGTCGCTGGTCAACAGCCTGCTGCCAGACGCTGGCACCCGCGTCGGCGACTTGTCGGAATGGTCAGGCCAGGGTACCCACACCACCACCACGGCGCGGCTTTACCACTTCCCCAATGGCGGGGACCTGATCGACTCGCCGGGTATTCGCGAGTTCGGCCTTGGCCATGTCAGCCGCGACGACGTGGAGGATGGCTTCATCGAGTTCCGCGACCTGTTCGGCACCTGCCGCTTCCGCGACTGCAAGCATGACCGCGAACCGGGCTGCGCGCTGCTCAAGGCACTGGAAGAGGGGCGCATCAAGCCGCAGCGCATGAACAGCTACCGCTCGATCATCGCCAGCCTGGCAGAAGACAGCTACTGAAACGCTCGAAATGAAAGTTGCCGCGATCCCTTGTAGGAGCGGGTTTACCCGCGAATACGGTGGCGACTGCAACGGTGAACGGCGGGTGGAAATTGGCCAGCAGGTCCGGCCCTTTCGCGGGTGAACCCGCTCCTACGACGGCCTGCGCCCAATCACCGATGCGTATGTAGCGGCTTTAGCCGCGAACACCGGCAACGCCGGTGCCATTCACCGCGCTGGAGGCTTCGCGGGTAAACCCGCTCCTACAGTGATCGCGCCAGCGTTCAGGTGGTGGGTGGCACAGTTGCCCACCCCCAAAAGCCGCTTACTGTTCCTTGGCTTCATCCATCTTCAGCGTGCCATCTTCAAAGATGTTCAGCTTCTGGCGCAGCTCGCGCGGTTGCATCGGTGCCTGTTCAGTTGCCCCTGGGTCAGCCGGTGCCGAAGCCCCTGGCGCAGCACCACTGGCTGGCGCTGCAGGTGCCGTTGGCGCAGCTGGCGGTGTTTCCGGCGCACCCTGCTCACCTTCGATATTGCGCTGGGCTTTCTTGGTCAGCACGATGATGTCGATACGGCGGTTGACCGGGTTGAACGGGTCCTTGCGGTCGAACAGTGACGACGAGGCGTACCCCACCACCCGTGCCACCTGGCCGTCCGGATAACCCCCCGCCACCAGGGCACGCCGCGCGGCGTTGGCGCGGTTGGCCGACAGCTCCCAGTTACCGTATTCGCCAGTGCCGGCATACGGCTTGGCATCGGTATGGCCGCTGATGCTGACCTTGTTCGGCACCGCCTTGATGGTGTCAGCCATGGCCAGCAGGATATCTTCGAAGTAGGGCTGCAGGCGCGCGCTACCGATGTCGAACATCGGTCGGTTCTCGGCATCCATGATCTGGATACGCAGGCCGTCCTGAGTGATCTCGAACAGGATCTGGTCCTTGAACTTCTGCAGCTGCGGGTTCTCTTCCACCTTGTTCTGCAGTTCCTGCAGCAACAGCTCCAGACGCTCGCGCTCGACCTGCTCGGCCATGGTCTCGACCTGGTCCTTGCTCAGCTGAGTGGGGGACTGCTGCGTCGGCTCGGTCTTCACTTCCGGATTGATGGTTTTGTCCGGCGCCATCTCCGGGGAACCCCCCAGGTCGATGACATAAGGCGTGCCACTCTCGGAGAAACCAATAGGGTCCTGGAAGTAGCCGGCAATGGCGATCTTCTGCTCAGGCGTGGCCGTGGACAACAGCCACAGCACCAGGAAGAACGCCATCATCGCCGTGGCGAAGTCGGCAAAGGCGATTTTCCAGGCGCCACCATGGTGGCCGCCGCCAAAGCGCTTGACGCGCTTGACGATGATGGGCTGATTGTTCTCCATGACTCAGCGACCGCGAACCGCTTGTTCCAGTTCGGCGAAGCTTGGGCGGTGCTTGGGGTACAGCACCTTGCGCCCGAACTCGACCGCCAGCGAAGGTGGCATGCCCGACGCCGAGGCCACCAGCGAAGCCTTGATCGATTCGTAGAGGTTCAGTTCTTCCTTGGCATCGTGCTCCAGGCACTTGGCCAAAGGGCCGAAGAACCCGTAAGCCGCCAGAATACCGAAGAAGGTACCCACCAGCGCCGCACCTACGTGCATGCCGATGGCCGCCTGATCGCCATCGCCCAGCGAGGCCATGGTCACCACGATACCCAGTACCGCCGCAACGATACCGAACCCCGGCATACCGTCGGCGATGCCGGTCACCGCGTGGGACGGGTGCTCCAGCTCTTCCTTCATGCTCAGCAGTTCCATGTCGAACAGGCCCTCGAGCTCGTGCGGGGCCATGTTGCCGGTGGACATGATGCGCAGGTAATCGCAGACGAACGCGGTCATGCGCTCATCGGCCAGTACCGTCGGGTACTTGGCGAAGATCGGGCTGGCAGCGGCGTCCTCGATGTCGGCCTCGATGGCCATCATGCCTTCGCGACGGCTCTTGTTGAGGATTTCGTAAACGAGGCCCAGCACCTCCAGGTAGAAGGCATGGCTGAAGCGTGAGCCGAACATCTTCATCGACTTCTTGATGACGTGCATGGTCATGTGGCCAGGGTTGGCCTGCAGGAATGCACCAAAGGCCGCACCGCCGATGATCAGTACTTCGAACGGCTGGATCAGCGCTGCGATCTTGCCGTGGGAGAGCACGTAGCCGCCGAGCACGCTCGCGAATACGACGATGATGCCGATAATTTTAGCCATAGGTTCAAAGCACTTGCTGTCGTGGTCAGGGTAAGAGACGGGAGCTTTAAAACTCTTCTTCTACTTATCGGCAGAACTGCGCCAGACTATAGCCACTCAATGCGAAAAGCCAGTTCGGACTGATGTCAAAATGCCAATTGAAACCAAGGTGCCCACTCAGGCCCCGCGTACGCTAGAGGCCTGGGTAAAGCTGCTCGAGAGTGTTCGCATCCCCGTGCCGAAGCACAGCTACGACCGGGTCATGGCTGCCATCCACGATAGCCGCCGCTCGCTGCGCGATATCGCCGAACTGATGCAGGATAGCCCGGCACTGGTGCTGTCAGTGATGCGCGAAGCCAATCACCCCACCAATGCCAGCCTCGCCGAACCCGCCGAAAGCCTGGAGGTTGCTCTCAACCGCCTGGGCCTGGAGCGCAGCGAGCAGCTTCTCAAACGCCTGCCGGCGCTGCCCGTGGAGGAAATTCCGCCGGTACTGTGCCAGTTCCAGATGATCAGCCAGCATGCGGCACAGCAAGCCAGCGGACTGTTCGCCAGCCGCCTGGCACGGCTGTGGCAAGAGATTCACTGGGGCAGCCTGCTGTTCCTGTCGCCACTCTGGCCACTGGCACTGGCCTACCCCAAGCTGCTCGACACCTGGGAGCTGCGGGTTATCCACAAAGGTGAAGACGCCGCCCACGTCGAGGAAGAACTGTTTGGCGTGCGCATCATGGCGCTGTGCCAGACCATGGCCGAGTATTGGCGCCTGCCCCAGTGGGTCACCCAGGGTTATCGCCTGCTGCTGGAAGAGCGCGAGCAACTGGCCCAGGTGCTGAATATCGCCCGCGACGAAGACCTGCTCAGCCAGCAACACCGCATGGACGCCGAGCCCGGCCTGCGGCGCTGGTTCAACCAGCCGGCCAATACCGTACTGCTGGCCAACAACCTGGCCCTGGCGGCACAGGTCGGCTGGGACAACCCGCACCTGCTGCGCTGGCAACTACTGACCGCGCTGTACCTGCAAACCTCGCTGGAAGACGTGCAGCAGCAGGTGCACCAGCAGGCGGCCGCCAGCGCCCGCCGCCACGCCCGGCACGCCCTGTTCCACCCGGCCGAGGCCTTGATCTGGCCGTGGCACCAACGCCGCCCTCACCCGGACATGCTGGCCCCGCCACCGCCCAGCAGCGACGACCTGGCACGCTGGCGCACATTGTGCCAGCACCTGCTGGCCCAACCCAGCCCGTTCACCAACGCCGTGCACCTGGCCACCCAGGCCCAAGAAGCCCTGCTGGCCTGCGGCATGCAACGCATCATGCTGCTCAGCCTGGACAAGGCCAGCGACTACCTGCGCGTGCAGCAAATTGCCGGCCTGCCCAAAGAGGCCGGTGCCCTGGCCCTGCAGGTATCGCAGAACAAGCTGCTGCAAAAGCTGCTGAGTCAGGCCGGGCAGCTGCGCATCACACCGGAAAACCACAGCCAGTTCTCGGCGCTGTTGCCCGCCCCGCTGCGCACCTTGTTCCGCAGCGAACATGTACTACTTCGCTCGCTGGCAGCCAACGACCAGGTGCTGATGCTGCTGGTGGCCGACCAGGGCTGCCGGCCTTTGGCCGATATCAGCGTGCAAGCCTTCGGCAAGACCGCGCAATGCATCGAGCGGGCCTTGTCGGTGTTTACCAACCGCAAGGGTTGAGCCTTGCGCTACAATCGCCCCTCTTTCCACACTGGAGACCGTGGATGACCGACTTTTCCGGCCTGCCCCTGGTGATCGAAGCTGCAGACCTGCTGCCACGCCTGGATTCGCCGCAACTGATCCTGGTCGACCTGAGCAGCGCCAACCGCTATGTCAGCGGGCATATCCCCGGCGCGCGCTTTGTCGAAGGCAAGCGCACCCAGCTCGGCCAGCCCCCGGCGCCCGGCCTGCTGCCAGCCCTGGGCGAGCTCGAAAAACTGTTCAGCGAACTCGGCCACCGCGCCGATGCCGTGTATGTGGTGTACGACGATGAAGGCGGCGGCTGGGCCGGGCGCTTCATCTGGCTGCTCGATGTCATCGGCCACAAGCACTACCACTACCTCAATGGCGGTATCCAGGCCTGGCCGGCAGACAAACTGTCCACCGAAGTGCCTGCCATTGGCAACGCCCCGGTGCACCTGCACATAGACAGCGCACCCACTGCCACCCGCGAGTACCTGCAAAGCCGCCTGGGCGCCGATGACCTGGTCATCTGGGACGCACGCGGCCCGCAGGAATTCAGCGGCGAAAAAGTGCTGGCAGCCAAAGGCGGCCACATCCCCGGCGCGATCAACTTCGAGTGGACCGCCGGCATGGATCTCAACGACCACCTGCGCATTCGCCAGGACATCAAACAAGTCCTCGAGCAACTGGGCATCACCCCTGACAAGGAGGTGATCACCCACTGCCAGACCCACCGCCGCTCCGGTTTCACTTACCTGGTGGCCAAGGCCCTCGGCTACCCACGCGTCAAGGCCTACGCCGGCTCGTGGAGTGAATGGGGCAACCACCCGGACACGCCTGTAGAAGTCTAAGGAACCTGCATGAAATCCCGTCTGTTCATCATCAGCCAGTACCTGCTGCCGCACCACCTGCTGTCGCGGCTGGCCGGCTGCATCGCCGAGTGCCGCGTGCGCTGGTTCAAGAACGCCTTCACCGCATGGTTCGCCAAGCGCTACCAGGTCAACATGAGCGAGGCTCTGGTCGAAGACCTGAGTGCTTACGAGCACTTCAATGCGTTCTTCACCCGCGCCCTGAAACCTGGTGCCCGTCCGCTGGACGAAACCCCGGGCGCCATCCTGTGCCCGGCCGACGGTGCGGTCAGCCAGCTCGGTCCGATCGAGCACGGCCGTATCTTCCAGGCCAAAGGCCACGGTTTCAGCGCGCAAGAGCTGCTGGGCGGTGATCCGGCCATGGCCGCGCCGTTCATGGGCGGCGAGTTTGCCACCATCTACCTGTCGCCCAAGGACTACCACCGCGTGCACATGCCGCTGGCCGGCACCCTGCGCGAAATGGTCTATGTGCCGGGCCGCCTGTTCTCGGTCAACCAGACCACCGCAGAGAATGTTCCCGAGCTGTTCGCTCGCAACGAGCGCGTGGTCTGCCTGTTCGATACAGAGCGTGGGCCAATGGCTGTGGTACTGGTCGGCGCGATGATCGTCGCCTCGATCGAAACGGTATGGGCCGGGCTGGTCACGCCGCCCAAACGTGAGCTGAAGACCTTCCGTTACGACGAAGCCAGCCGCACGCCGATCCACCTGGAGAAAGGTGCCGAACTAGGCCGCTTCAAGCTGGGTTCGACCGCCATCGTGCTGTTCGGGCCAGAGCAGGTGAAATGGGCTGAGAGCCTGGGTGCAGGCTCTGCAGTTCGCATGGGGCAGCAGCTGGCGGCGCCTGCGCAGGCTTGATTCGAGCCATATGAAAAGGCCCTGCATATGCAGGGCCTTTTTCGTTGGGCCGCCTTGCGGCCCCGGATTCACGGATCAGCCGCGGGCGTCGCGATCACGCAGGCCCAGCAGGTACAGCACCCCGTCCAGCCCCAAGGTGGAAATCGCCTGCTTGGCCGACTGGCGCACCAGCGGCTTGGCACGAAACGCCACGCCCAACCCAGCCAGCGACAGCATCGGCAGGTCATTGGCGCCATCGCCCACGGCGATGGTCTGCTCCAGTTGCAAGCCTTCGTCGCTGGCCAGCTTCTTCAACAAATCGGCCTTGCGCTGGGCATCGACAATCGGCTCAACAGCCACGCCCGTCACCTTGCCATCGACCACTTCAAGTTCGTTGGCGAACACATAGTCGATACCCAGGCGCGCCTGCACCTGACGAGCGAAATAGGTAAAGCCACCGGACAGAATCGCGGTCTTGTATCCCAGGCGCTTGAGCTCGGCAAACAGGTTCTCGGCACCCTCGGTCAGGCGCAGCGATGCCCCGATCTCGTCCAGCACCCCCACATCCAGGCCCTTGAGCAGTGCCATGCGCTCTTTGAAGCTGGCGCGGAAGTCCAGTTCACCGCGCATGGCGCGCTCGGTGATCGCCGCCACCTGCTCCCCCACACCCGCCGCCTTGGCCAGTTCGTCGATGACTTCGGCCTCGATCAGCGTGGAGTCCATGTCGAACACCGCCAGGCGGCGGTTGCGGCGGAACAGATCGTCCTTCTGGAAGGCGATGTCGACGCTCAGCTCTTCAGCCAGGGCAAAGAAGTCGGCACGCAGGGCCTGGGCATCGCTCGGCACGCCACGCACGGAGATCTCGACGGCTGCCTTGCCCTTGTCGATTTCGGCATCCAGTGCCACCCGGGCCGACAGGCGCTCGATACGCTCGATGGTCAGGCCGTACTGGCTGATCACCGCACTCACCCGCTGCAGCTGCTCGGGTGTGATCTTGCGGCTGAGCAGGGTAACGATGTGTCGCGCTTCGCCATGCCCATCGGCCCAATGCTGGTAGTCCGCCTCGGAAATCGGCGTGTAACGGGCCTGCAGGTTCAGTTCGTGGGCTTTGGCCTGCACGCTTTGCAACAGCGCGGTAGCCACTTCGTTGTCCGGGATGTCGACCAGGATGCCAAACGACAAGGTGCCGTGCATGACCGCCAGGCCGATGTCGAGGATACTCACACCGCCCTGCAGCAGGACGCCGGTGATAGCCGCAGTGAGACCGGGACGGTCCTCACCGGTGATGTTGATCAGGACGATTTCGCGCACAACCTGGCTCCGACTTCGATGAAAAATGCGCATTCTACCGATTTTCCATGACCATCGGGCGCCAACGATACTTTGCCGACAAAACCCGGCTCGCTATACTCCCCCCACTTTCATGCCATTAAGAGCCGAGCTCTGTGAACCGGCCCACGCCAGTCAAACCAGACAATTTCTTCCTGATGATCTATCGCGCCCTGAGTCAACGTCGTGTGCCGCTGGCACTGCGCATCGCCTGCACCAACATTTTCCTGGTGGCGCTGGCGCTGGTGATCTACGCCTGCGTGATGGGCCTGCAGTTCAAGCAGGCCATGCATGAGCAGGCCGATGCCTTGGGCCAGAGCCTGACCACCCAGACTGCAACATCGGCCACCGAGCTGCTGGTGTCCAACGACATCCTCAGTCTCAACGTGCTACTGGGCAACCTGGTTAAAAACCCGCTGGTGGCCCATGCGGCAATCTACAGCGTGGATAACCGTATCCTCGCCGAAGCCGGCCAGCGCCCGCGCAATAGCCTGCTGGGCGAGGCCGAAGGCCTGTACCAGACCAAAATCACGTTCCAGGACGTGACGGCCGGGCAGCTGCGCATAAGCCTGGACATGAGCCAGTTCCAGCAGCCGATGCTGATCAGCCTGCAGAGCATGGGCATTCTGGCCGCCATCCTGCTTACCCTGGCCTTGGCCCTCAGCTTGCGTCAGGGTCGCTTCATCACCCTGCCACTGCTGCAACTGCGGGTATGGCTGCGCGACCCGCAGCCCTATACCCCGGCCACCGACCGCCAGGACGAGATTGGCGACATCGCCCGCCAGCTGCATGCACGCCTGGCCCCGCCTCCGCCCCCGGAGCCGGAGCCCGAGGAAGACGACGACGAGCAGTTCGACGACCTGCACGCAGCGGCCCCGGCACCCAAGGCCGCACCGCGCGCCAAGGTTGCCCTGGAAGACGAGGATGACGACGAAGCCTTCGCCGGCCTGCTGGACGACGACACTGCCCCCAAAGCCGCCGCAGAGGTCGAGTCCGACGAGCCGCAGTACAGCGCTGTGCTTGCCGTGCAGCTGGGCTCGCAGGAGCAACTGCGTCGCCTGCCACGCACACGCCTGGCCGAGCTGACCGAGCGCTACCGTGATTGCCTGGAGCACGCGGCCTCGCTCTACGACGGCGAAACGCACACGCTGAACGACGGCAGCACCCTGGTGCTGTTCCACAGCCGCGAGTGTGGCGAGGACTACCTGACCAACGCCATTTGCTGTGGCGAACTGTTGCGCGCCCTGGGCCACGCCCTGCAGATCGAGGTAGCTGACAGCGGCATTACCCTGCAACTGCAGCTAGGCCTGGTCTTGGGCAACGACCTGCATGGGCTGGAACTGGTTGACCTGTTGATGGCCGAGAAGGTCCAGGATGCCCTGGCACTGTCGCAGCACAGCCGTAACCTGTTGCTGGTAGAGCGGCAGATCAACGATGACGCCCTCATTCGCCAGCGTGCGCGTATTCGCCCGATCGCCAGCCCCGAAGGCGCCTGCTGTGTGGAGCGACTTATGGAGCCCTACCCGTCAATGCTGGAACGGCAACTGGCGCGCATGCATGAGCACCGCGCCTGACAGGTAGACGCGACATCTACAGCGCATGTCTTGAGCCAGGCTGGTTTCCTTGCGATCACCTGCCTGGCGCAAGATCCAGCCAATAGCGCAAACCCGCTCCTACGAAGACCGGCAGATACAAAAAAGCCCGCAGCGAATGCGGGCTTTGTCGTATCTGGCCGTTTGATCAGAACCGATAAACTTCCATATCGGTGCGAATCGGCGAGGCCATCGGGATTTTGGGTTTCTCCGGCCCCTTCTTCACCTGAGTCGGTGCAGCGGGCTTTTTCGGTGCCTCTTCGGCAATCGCCGGCTGGTTGGCCAGCGGCTTCACCGCCGTGCTCAGCTGTTCGGCCAGCTTCTGCAACAGTTGGCCCTGAGCCTGCACCTGCGACGACTCACTGCCCTCGTGCTGCTGCTCGAGGTGGATGATACGGTTGTCACGCACATGGCCACGGCGGTCAAGCAGACGCCACTGGGCATCCAGGATGGCCGGCTGGTTCTTGCCAGAATCCAGGCGTGTGATCGACAACAGCACTTGCACGTCCGGGCTGAAGCCTGCGGTCGCCGGGGCCAGTACTACGCGTTGGCTGTCCAGACGCCAGGCCAGTTGACGCACCAGCAGCTGGTCGATATCCGATGAAAGGCTGCCAGCCCAACGACCGTCGGTCGCCGCGCTCAGGCTGCCATCAGGTTGACGCTGCAGGAATGTCTCACGCTGAAGGTAATCGGCCACCGATACAGGGCCGAGTACCACGGCCATGCCCGCACTCTGCGACGGCTGGCCAGGATCACCACTGTCGAGCTGATACAGGGCAACCGGCTGATGCATGGTGCACCCGCCAAGGCCCAGCAGGCCAGTCATCAACAGCGCAAATGGAAGGCGCAGAAATTTCATCATCCCATCCAGGCGGCTGCCACAAGGCACACCGCAGTGATACATGTAGATTCAAACGGGCACACGGCCACGCCGGCACCGCAAGGGGCATATCATCCGCGAAATAACCGTCCGACTCCAGCATTTCTGCCCGAAACGGCGTTGAAATTGCCGTTCCAGACATTACAACCGGTTATGTCGGCACTTCCACCTGCAACCCATCGACGCGCTGGAACCCGCGTGGCAGCTTGCTGCCGCGCCGACCGCGCTCGCCCTTGTAGTGCTCCAGGTCGTCCGCCTTCAAAGACAGGGTACGCTTGCCGGCCTGCAATACAAGGGTCGCGCCTTCGGGAATCACGGCCAGATCGGTAACAAATTCTTCACGGCTGGCCACCCGGTCACCCGGCACGCCAATGATCTTGTTGCCCTTGCCTTTACCCAGCTGTGGCAAGTCGCTGACCTTGAACACCAGCAGGCGGCCTTCGGTGGTCACCGCCGCCAACCAGTCCTGCTCGCGATCGGCCACCGGGCGCGGGGTCATGACCTTGGCCCCGTTGGGCAAGCTGAGCAGGCCTTTGCCGGCCTTGTTCTTGGCCTGCAGGTCTTCACCCTTGACCACGAAGCCGTAACCGGCATCCGAAGCCACCACGTACAGCGCATCGTCGTCAGGCAACAACACACATTCGAAAGTCGCCCCCGGTGGCGGCGTCAGACGGCCAGTCAGCGGCTCGCCCTGGCCACGCGCCGATGGCAGGCTGTGGGCGGCCAGCGAGTAGCTGCGACCGGTGGAATCGATAAGCACGGCAAACTGGTTTGAACGCCCGGCCGCAGCAGCCTTGAAGCCGTCGCCGGCCTTGTAGGAAAGGCCAGTGGCGTCGATATCGTGGCCCTTGGCGCAGCGCACCCAGCCCTTCTCCGACAGCACCACGGTGACGGGCTCGGTCGGCATAAGCTCGTTTTCCGACAGCGCCTTGGCTTCGGCACGCGCTACGATCGGCGAGCGACGATCATCGCCATAGGTTTCGGCATCCTTGATCAGCTCGCTGCGCACCAGCTTGCGCAGTTTGGCCTCGCTCCCCAGCAAGGCCTGCAGCTTGGCTTGCTCCTTCAGCAACTCATCCTGCTCACCGCGGATCTTCATCTCTTCCAGGCGCGCCAACTGCCGCAGGCGGGTCTCGAGGATGTAGTCGGCCTGTATCTCGGTCAGCTCGAAACGTTCGATCAGGGCCTGCTTGGGATATTCCTCGGTACGGATGATGTGGATCACTTCATCCAGGTTGAGGAATGCAGTGAGCAAACCGTCCAACAGGTGCAGACGCTTCTCGACCTTATCCAGACGATGCTGCAGGCGGCGACGAACGGTATTGGTGCGGAACTCCAGCCACTCCACCAATAGGGTTCGCAGGTTTTTCAACTGCGGCCGGCCGTCCAGGCCGATGATATTCACGTTGACCCGATAGGTGCTTTCCAGGTCGGTGGTAGCGAACAGGTGCTGCATCAGCTCGTCGACATCGACGCGGTTGGATCGCGGGATGATGACAATACGGCACGGGTTCTCGTGGTCCGACTCGTCGCGCAGGTCGGCGACCATCGGCAGCTTCTTGGCCTGCATCTGTGCGGCAATCTGCTCCAGCACTTTGGCCCCGGAGACCTGGTGCGGCAGCGCAGTGACGACGATATCGCCATCCTCGACGCGGTACACGGCACGCATGCGGATCGAGCCGCGGCCGCTTTCGTACATCTTGAGAATTTCAGCCCGCGGCGTGACGATCTCTGCCTCGGTCGGGTAATCCGGCCCCTGAATGTGCTCGCACAACTGCTCGATGGTTGCCTTGGGCTCATCGAGCAGTCGCACACAGGCACTGGCCACCTCTCGCAGGTTGTGCGGCGGTACGTCGGTGGCCATGCCCACGGCGATACCGGTGGTACCGTTGAGCAGGATGTTGGGCAGGCGCGCGGGCAGCACGGCCGGTTCCTGCAACGTGCCATCAAAGTTCGGCACCCAGTCCACGGTGCCCTGGCCGACTTCGCTGAGCAGCACTTCAGCGTAGCGCGACAGCCGCGCCTCGGTGTAGCGCATGGCGGCGAACGACTTCGGATCATCCGGCGCACCCCAGTTGCCCTGGCCATCGACCAGGGTATAGCGGTAGCTGAACGGCTGCGCCATCAGCACCATGGCCTCGTAGCAGGCCAAATCGCCATGGGGATGGAACTTGCCGAGCACGTCACCGACGGTACGTGCCGACTTCTTGTGCTTGGCATCGGCATCGAGCCCCAACTCGCTCATGGCGTAGACGATGCGTCGCTGCACCGGCTTCAGGCCGTCGCCGATATGCGGCAAGGCACGATCCATGATCACGTACATGGAGTAGTTGAGGTAGGCCTGTTCGGTGAAGTCAGCCAGCGAGCGGCGTTCGACGCCGTCCAGGCTGAGTTCCAGTGAGTCGCTCATGCGGGCCTCGTCATTATTTCAGGTTCTGGCGCAGCAGCATGGTGCCACCGCGCTGGGTAAATTCAAGTTGTTGCAGGGCACTCATGCCCAGCAGTACGGTGGACCCATCCAGGCCCGGCACCACGATGGCGCGTACGTTCTGCAGGCGGATATCGCCCAGTTGCAGGCTGGTCAGGCGCGTGCGGTAACCTTCGGTGCGGCCGTTGGCGGTGCTCAGTAGCACCGGGCTACCGCGCTCCAGGCTCAGTTCATGAGCCAACGCCTCCGGGATCGCCACGTCGGTGGCGCCGGTGTCGAGCATGAAGTGCACCACCTGGCCGTTGATGGCACCATCCACCACGAAGTGGCCCTGGCCATTACTCAGCAGGCGCACTTCGATAAAGCCTTGACCATGCTCGGATTGCACCTGGCGGTTGGGGTTACGCTGGCTGTCTTCCCACTGGCCGAAAAAGCGCGTGGCAAGAAACAGCGCCGCCGCCCAGGCGACGATCATCAGTAACTTGCCCGCGCGCTTGCCCGGCGCCTGGCTCATGGTTTGGCGCTCCAGCCGCCTTCCGGTGCGTCGAAGCGCCAGACGACCGGCCGGGTTTCACCGTCGGCACGGGCGCCGTTGTTGTTGTCCAGGCCAATCCAGGCGCCCTTGGCATCGATCACCAGTGCTTCGGCCAGGCCAAACGGCTGCGCGTAGCGCCGTGACTCGACCAGCGCATCAGCAGCGAACGACCAGCAACGCTCGACCTTGCCACTGTCGATATCACGTCGGCACACCCGGTAGGCGTTACGTTCGAGGGTAAACAGCTTGCCTTCGAACCAGGCCAGGTCAGCGAAGTCGCGCGACAGGGCCCTGGCATTGGGCATCTGCGCGGGTTGCATTTCGACCCCCGCCTCGCTCAGCAGCACGCAACCACGCCCGCAGGTCCAGACCGACTGCTGGCGCTCGATGGCCACCAGGCCACGGCGCTCACGCTCGGCAGCCAGCCACAGGCGGTCACCCGCCGGGTTGATCGCCAAACCTTCGAACAGGGCATTGAAGTTCAGCAGCATGCCGCTTGCCCGGGCCTGGCGCACCATGGCCGAGTCGATCCGCAACCAGTCCGGCTCGCCTTCCAGCGGCAATTGCAGCACCGCGGCATGCGCCTCGCTGACCAGATAGAGGTTACCCGCCTGATCACAGGTGATACCTTCGAAATCCAGCTCGCCACCGCGAATGTACGATGCCGCCCAGTTGCGCGACTTCAACCCCCATGGCAGGCCGCTTTCCGGGACAGCCGGCGGGGTGAAGGTAAGCGGCTGCGCGCGCCAGGTGGGGTTCTGCTGATCGAAGCGGTAGATACGGTCGTCGTCACGATCGGACACGCCCCACAACCCGCCCCGGCATTCCACCAGCCCCGACAGGTTGCCACCGCGCATACCGTCGATCGGGTGCTCGGCTGTCATCTTCAGCTCTGGCCAGTTGCCCGCCAGGCAAGGCAGGGCAACCAGCGCCAGGCAAACGGCAAGTACTTGCCGAATCAAACCATGACCTCGGCCAGGTTGCCTTTGGTTTCCAGCCAACTCTTGCGGTCACCGGCGCGCTTCTTGGCCAGCAGCTTGTCCATCAGCTCGCAGGTGGCCTCTACGTCGTCCAGGGTCAGCTGCACCAGGCGCCGGGTGTTCGGGTCCATGGTGGTTTCGCGCAACTGCGGCGGGTTCATCTCGCCCAGGCCCTTGAAGCGTGTTACCTGCGGCTTGCCGCGCTTCTTCTCGGCCACCAGGCGGTCGAGGATGCCGTCACGCTCGGCTTCGTCGAGGGCGTAGTAGATTTCCTTGCCCAGGTCGATGCGGTACAGGGGCGGCATGGCCACGTAAACATGCCCAGCCTCGACCAGTGTCCGGAAGTGTTGAACGAACAGCGCACACAGCAATGTGGCGATGTGCAGACCATCGGAGTCAGCGTCGGCGAGGATGCAGATCTTGCCATAGCGCAGCTGCGCAAGGTCGGTTGCACCCGGATCGACGCCAATGGCCACGGCAATGTTGTGCACTTCCTGGCTGGCCAGGACTTCGCCCCCGTCCACTTCCCAGGTGTTGAGGATCTTGCCGCGCAGCGGCAGGATGGCCTGGAATTCCTTGTCCCGCGCCTGCTTGGCCGAACCACCGGCCGAGTCACCCTCGACGAGGAACAACTCGGCACGCATCGGGTCCTGGCCTGCACAATCGGCCAGCTTGCCGGGCAATGCCGGGCCCTGGGTGATGCGCTTGCGCTCGACCTTCTTGCTGGCCTTGAGGCGGCGACCGGCGTTGCTGATGGCGAGTTCTGCCAGTTGCATGCCCAGCTCGGGGTGGGCGTTGAGCCACAGGCTGAAAGCATCCTTGACCACACCGGAGACGAACGCGGCCGCCTCGCGTGATGACAGGCGCTCTTTGGTCTGCCCGGAGAACTGCGGGTCCTGCATCTTCATCGACAGTACGAAGGTGATGCGCTCCCAAACGTCTTCCGGCGCCAGCTTTACCCCGCGTGGCAGCAAGTTGCGGAACTCGCAAAACTCACGCATGGCATCCAGCAGGCCCTGGCGCAGGCCGTTGACGTGGGTGCCGCCCTGGGCGGTGGGGATCAGGTTGACGTAGCTTTCCTGAATGCTGTCGCCGCCTTCGGGCAGCCACAGCAAAGCCCAGTCAACCGCTTCCTTGTTACCCGCCAGGCTGCCACAGAACGGCTCGTCGGGCAGGCGCTGGAATTCGTTGACCGAGTCGACCAGGTAGGAGCGCAGACCATCCTCATAGTGCCATTCCACCTTTTCGCCGCTGGCCTTGTCCTCGAAACTGACCAGCAGCCCCGGGCACAGTACCGCCTTGGCCTTGAGCACGTGCTTGAGGCGGCTGATGGAGAACTTGGGCGAATCGAAGTACTTCGGGTCAGGGCTGAAGTACACGCTGGTGCCGGTGTTGCGCTTGCCGACCGAGCCGACCACTTCCAGCTCGCTGGCCTTGAAGCCATCGGCAAAGGTCATCTGGTATTCATTGCCGTCACGTTTGACGCGCACGCGCACCTGGGTCGACAAGGCATTGACCACCGAGATGCCCACCCCGTGCAAGCCGCCGGAAAACTGATAGTTCTTGTTGGAGAACTTACCGCCGGCGTGCAGCTTGGTAAGGATCAGCTCGACCCCGGACACGCCCTCTTCCGGATGGATGTCCACCGGCATGCCGCGGCCGTCGTCGCTGACTTCCAGCGAATGGTCGGCATGCAGGATGACCTGCACCGAACGCGCGTGGCCGGCCAGTGCTTCGTCGACACTGTTGTCGATGACTTCCTGGGCCAGGTGGTTGGGGCGGCTGGTATCGGTGTACATGCCCGGCCGCTTGCGGACCGGATCAAGGCCCGAGAGGACTTCGATGGCGTCTGCGTTATAGGCGCTAGCGCTGGGATTGGCCATAGGGTCTCGTCGTCAGTCTGGTGAATGCAAAAAAGTCAAAATACAGAAAAATCGAGCGCCGCATACTGCCCACGGGCAATGCCGGCGAACGCCAGCAGTGCCGGCAGGCGCTCGGCGAAGCCCTGGAAGCTGTGGTCGCCACCGGCCTGGATACGCAGGGCACAAGCACGGTAATAGCGCTCGGCGTGTCGATAGTCCAGGGTTTCATCGGCGGTCTGCAGCCACACTTGATAGCGGTCGGCATCGGCCGGGGCCGCGACTTCCAGCTCGGCCAGGGCCTGCACGTGATCGTGGGTCAGCTCCCAGGTTTCACCGCTGTAATGATTGCGCTGGGTGCCCAGGTAACCGTCGAAATGCTTGTGCGGGGTTACCGCCGGGTTGACCAGCAGGGCCTTGAGGCCATGGCGCTCGGCCAGATGGGTGGCATAGTAGCCGCCGAGCGAACTGCCCACCAGCAGTGGCGCACCCAGTTCGGCGATGGCCGCTTCGAGCTGGACCATGGCTTGCCGTGGATGGTGGTGCAGGGCCGGCACTCGCAACTGGTCGGCCAGGCCGAGCTGCTGCATGACTGCCTCCAGCTGACGCGCCTTGGTCGAAAGCGGCGAGCTGTTGAAGCCATGGATATAGAGGATGGAACCCGACATGCTGCCCCCGGAATCTGTGGCTTCGCGCCTGGTAATGCGGGCGCAGGGACGCGCAGTGTAGCGCGTTCGCCGGGTTTTGACGCAGTGCCACGGATTTCGCAATACATTTCCGGCAGGCTGACGTGGCCTGCTCAATACCCTGGGCTGTCGAAGTCGAGCTGCACCTCGAAATCCAGCGCCCGCTCCACCCCGGTCTCCAGCCGCCCGTCGGCATGCAGGCGCAACCAGCGGTACCCCGGATGCTCTTCGCTCACCTGGAAGTCTTCGCTGCGCGCCGCGAACTGAATGCAGGTCGACGGCGTGGCCAACAGGCGCCGCCCCTCTCGAACCTCATCCCATTCCTGATGCACATGCCCCCATAGCAAAGCCCGTACCTGTGGATATCCTTCAACGATATCGAACAGCGCCTGGGCATTGCGCAAGCCGATCGGCGCGATCCAGGCGCAGCCGATGTCCACTGGCTGATGGTGGAAGCACACCAGGCAATGCCGCTCGCCGGCCTCTTTCAAGGCGGCTTCCAGTACGGCCAGCTGGTCATCTTGCAGAAACCCGTGGGTAGCACCCTGCACGGCGGTGTTGAGCATGACCACCCGCCACGCGCCGATATCAGTCACCGCCTGCACCAGTTCAGGCGCCACCTGCGCCATCACCTGAGCCTCGTCATGGTTGCCCGGCAGCCAGCGAGTGGGTACGGCAAACGGTGCGGTCAGCTCCCGAAACGCTTCATAGGATGCCACGCTGGCATCCTGGGACAGGTCGCCCGTGCACAGCAGCAAGTCGACAAGCGGCTGCTCGCGCCGCACCTGGGCCAACACGTGGCGCAGGCTGTCTCGGGTCTTGAGGCCCAGCATGCTGCCAGCCGGGTCGGCGAACAGGTGGGCATCGGTCAGTTGCACCACATGCACGGGGCGGGATTGGTCTGGCGGCGACAACGGCCATCTCCTCGAATGGATTCAGCGGGAATTATGGCTGTGCGACGGTGACGAGCAAACACCCGCAACCGACTCACGTCACAATTCAGCGAACACTTGCCAGTTCGTGGCCGCAGGCCAGGCAGTGGCTGAGCCATTCACCCAGGAACAGGTTGAGCTGGGCCTTTTCGTCCGGCTGGTGCATGGCATCGTTCGGATACGGGTAGATGCTGCGCAGGCGCCGGGTGTGTTCGGCGCTGACCACTTCGGCCATGCGCGCATCGTGATACACCTGCACTTCCAGGTGTGGCACTGGCAACCACGGCAGGCTGTGTTCCTGGCGCACATGCAGGGTGGTGGTATACGGGCAGGCCAGCACCACGTCGAGCACCAGCACGCCAAGCATCTGGTCACCCTGGGTCATGCCGATGCGGCGCGAGCTCTGGGTGGTGCGCATGTCGGGCAACAAGCGCATCAGCCGGGCATAGTTGGCCTCGCAGGCTGCCTGCAGCCCGACCAGGTCAACTCGATAGCGCTCGCGCAGCAGGTTCACTTCCACATACCTCTTACTTCGTCACGGTTCAGCGCCAGCCATTGCAGGCCAATGATGGTGGCCGCATTGCAGATGCGCCCGTCGCGCACCGCCTGCAGGGCATCCTCGAACGCCCACACGCGTACGCGAATGTCTTCGCCCTCTTCCTCCAGGCCATGCAGCCCTCCCGCGCCCTCGCTGCTGCAACGGCCGAGGAACAGATGAACGTATTCGTCACTGCCGCCAGGCGACGGGAAGTAGCGGGTCATCGGCCACAGGGCGCTGAAGGTCAGGCCGGCTTCTTCTTCAGCCTCGCGATGGGCGACTTCCTCGGGCTGCTCGTCTTTGTCGATCAGCCCGGCAACCATCTCGATCAGCCAGGGGTTGGCGACCTTGTCCAGGGCGCCCACGCGGAACTGTTCGATCAGCACCACTTCATCGCGCGCTGGGTCGTACGGCAGCACGCATACCGCATCGTGGCGCACAAACAGTTCGCGACTGATCTCGCGCCCCATGCCCCCGGCAAATAGCTCGTGGCGCAGGCGTAACTTGTCGAGCTTGTAAAAGCCCTGGAAGCAATTGGCCCGCTCGATGATTTCGAAGCCCTTGGGCACAGCGTTCAACGCGTCTGACATGGAAATCCTCATTACCTCGAATACTGCTTCGCGCCATCCTACTCCGCACGCCTGTTGGTTTCACCCCTTTCCAGCAACCGCTGGCGCACTCGGGACAGCAGACCTTCACTCTGTTAGCTTAGTGGCGAACTGAAGGCCGCGCAGACGGTCAAAGGCCGACTTTTCCCTGTTCTGCAAGGATCATCATGACACTTGTCAAACTGACTTCCGTGGCCGTGCTGGCACTCGCTCTGGGCGCCTGCCAGAGCCTGTTCACGCCCAACTACCGGGCCCCGCTCGAGGTCAAGCGCGACGCCTGGGAGCATGTCAAACCCGGCTGCAGCGAGAGCGACTGCCCGCTGGTGAACATCGACATGATCCACTTCCCGGCCCTGCCCAAGCTCGACGGCATCGTCGAAAAACGCCTGCTGCAACTGACCGAAGACAATCAGCATGGCACCGCACCAGCCACCCTGCAGGCCTACGAACAGCAATATCTGGCCAGTGCCGACAAACGTAACAGCAGCTACTTGCAAGCCAAGGTACGCGAGCAGCATGACGGACTGGTGATCATCGAGTTGTCCAGCTACCTGGACAGCGGTGGCGCCCACGGCATGCCCGGGCGCGGCTTCATCAACTATTCACGCAAACTGGACAAGGTGCTGACCCTGCAGGACATGCTGGTGCCCGGCCAGGAAGACACCTTCTGGAAAACCGTCGAAGAATCGCACCGTGCCTGGCTGATGAGCGTGGGAATGGACAAGGATGCCGAGTTCGTCAAGACCTGGCCGTTCAAGAAATCGCCGCACGTCGCCCTGACGTACGGCGCGGTAGTGGTCAAGTATGAGGTCTATGCCATCGCGCCCTATTCCATGGGCCACGTGGAACTGAAGATCCCCTACCCGCGCCTGAATGGCGTACTCAAGCCTGAACTGTTTCCCGGCCGCGGCTGAGGCTTAGCAGCCCATGCAGCACGCCTGCCAGCAGCAATGCGGGCAGGGTGGCGCCCAGTTCGGGCGCCTTGGCGGCAATCAGGTGATAGGCCACCACTCCGGTAAACCAGGCCACCAACGCCTGCCAGTGCAAGCCATTGACCTGTGCTGGCAGACGGCGTCGACGGACCACGTAGTGGTCCATCAGCACCACGCCGAACAGCGGTGCGAACACCGAACCGATCAGCAACAGGAAGTTTTCGTACTGTGCCAGTGGCGCCAACAGGGCGATCAGGGTGCACAACACGCCGATGGCCAACGCCAGGTGCTCGACCTTCAGCGGTAGCAGCACACCGGTGGAAACCGCCGCCGAGTGGATGTCGGCGAAGGCCTTTTCCGACTCGTCCAGCAGAATAAGCAGCAGCGGAATCCCCATGCCGGCGCCCGCCAGGGCCAGCAGCAAGGCATTGACTTCGCCACTGGCGGCGAACGCCAGCGTGTACGCCACGCCCAGGCTCATCAGCCAGGTGTTGCCGATGAAGTAGCCCACTACCGTACCGCCGAACACATGCCTGCCATTGCGGGCAAAGCGCGAGTAGTCCGCGATCAGCGGCAGCCAGGACAGCGGCATGGCGATGACGATATCGAAGCCAACCGCCAGCGACATCGAACCATCCCCGGCACGGTTCCACAGCTCCGCCAGGTCGGCCTTGGCGAACAGGTTCCAGGTCAGCCACAGGCAAGCGCCCAGCAACAACCAGATGCCCCAGGCGCGCAGTACCTTGCGCACGAAGGCCAGTGGCCCGCTGACAGCCAGCAGGGTGGCCAGGGCACCGAAGCACAGCGTCCAGAGCATGGGGCTGTTCCAGGCACTTTCCTCACCGAACGCTCGCGCACCCAGCAAGCTGGCAGCATCGCGCATGACGATAATCTCGAAAGCGCCCCAACCCACCAGTTGCAGCAAGTTGAGCAGCGCCGGCAAGCGCGCGCCATGGCTGCCCAGGCTGAGTTTCAGGGTGCCCATGGCGGACAGGCCGGTGTCGCTGCCGATAACCCCCGCCGCACCCAGCAACAGCACACCGACACCGGTGCCCAGGGCGATGGCCAGCACGGCGCCAGCAAGGCCTAGGCCTGGCGCCAGCATGGCGCCGACCTGCAGCACCATCAGGCCGATGCCGAGGGAAAACCACAGTGAAAACAGGTCGCGAGCACCGAAAATGCGCTGCTGGATGGGGATTGGATGGTCGGGAGAGAACTGGCTGGGTGATGTCATGGTCATGTCCGCAGGAGTGATGTTAAGTGGCATACACCACCCTGTGGGAGCGGGCTTGCCCGCGAACACCGGCAAAGCCGGTGCCATGCACCGCAGTGCTTGCTTCGCGGGCAAGCCCGCTCCCACAGGGTAAGGTGCTGCGGTTTAGACTTTGTGGTACAGCTGGCTGCCTTCCTGGCGGAACCGCTCGGCCTGCTCACGCATGCCTTGCTCGACCGTCACATCCACGGCCTCGATCTTGGCAGCGTACTCACGCACTTCCTGGGTGATCTTCATCGAGCAGAACTTCGGCCCGCACATTGAGCAGAAGTGCGCGACCTTGGCCGATTCCTTCGGCAGGGTCTCGTCGTGGAAAGCACGGGCGGTGTCCGGGTCGAGGCCCAGGTTGAACTGGTCTTCCCAACGGAACTCGAAACGCGCCTTGGACAGGGCATTGTCGCGAATCTGTGCACCCGGGTGGCCCTTGGCAAGGTCGGCGGCATGCGCGGCGATCTTGTAGGTGATGATGCCGGTCTTGACGTCGTCCTTGTTCGGCAGGCCCAGGTGCTCCTTCGGCGTGACGTAGCAGAGCATGGCGCAACCGAACCAGCCGATCATTGCCGCACCAATGCCCGAGGTGATGTGGTCGTAACCCGGCGCGATGTCGGTGGTCAGTGGGCCGAGGGTGTAGAACGGCGCCTCGTCGCAGCACTCCAGCTGCTTGTCCATGTTCTCTTTGATCAATTGCATCGGCACGTGGCCGGGGCCTTCGATCATGCATTGCACGTCGTGCTTCCAGGCAATCTTGGTCAGCTCGCCGAGGGTTTCCAGCTCACCGAATTGCGCGGCGTCGTTGGCGTCGGCAATCGAGCCAGGGCGCAGGCCGTCGCCCAGCGAGAAGCTGACGTCGTAGGCCTTCATGATTTCGCAGATTTCGTCGAAGTGGGTGTACAGGAAGTTTTCCTTGTGGTGCGCCAGGCACCACTTGGCCATGATCGAGCCACCGCGGCTGACGATGCCGGTGACCCGCTTGGCGGTCAGGGGCACATAGCGCAGCAACACACCGGCGTGAATGGTGAAGTAGTCCACGCCCTGTTCGGCCTGCTCGATCAGGGTGTCGCGGAACAGTTCCCAGGTCAGGTCCTCTGCCACGCCGTTGACCTTTTCCAGGGCCTGGTAGATCGGCACGGTACCGATCGGCACCGGCGAGTTGCGAATGATCCACTCGCGGGTTTCGTGGATGTGCTTGCCGGTGGACAGGTCCATGACCGTGTCCGAGCCCCAGCGGATGCCCCAGGTCAGCTTGGCCACCTCTTCCTCGATCGAGGAACCCAGGGCGCTGTTGCCGATGTTGCCGTTGATCTTCACTAGGAAGTTGCGGCCGATGATCATCGGCTCTACTTCCGGGTGGTTGATGTTGGCCGGAATGATCGCGCGGCCACGGGCGATTTCCTGGCGGACGAATTCAGGGGTGATTTCTTTCGGGATGTTGGCACCGAAGCTGTGGCCGGCATGTTGCTCATTCAGCAGGCCGGCAGCGCGGGCCTCCTGTAGCTTCATGTTTTCGCGGATGGCCACGTATTCCATTTCGGCGGTGATGATGCCCTGACGGGCATAGTGCATCTGCGAGACGTTGGCGCCGGCCTTGGCCCGGCGCGGGTTGCGCACATGGGCAAAACGCAGCTTGGCCAGCTCTGCATCGTTCAGGCGCTGCTGACCGAAGTCGGAGCTCAGGCCTTCCAGGCGCTCGGTGTCACCGCGGGCTTCGATCCACGCCGAACGCACATCGGGCAGGCCTTTGCGCACGTCGATGATCACGTCGGGGTCGGTGTACGGGCCAGACGTGTCATACACCAGCACCGGGGCGTTGGACTCGCCGCCGAAATCGGTCGGGGTGTCATCCAGGCTGATTTCACGCATGGGGACACGGATGTCCGGGCGCGAGCCTTCGACATACACCTTGCGCGAACGCGGGAACGGTTGCACGGACTGCTGATCGACTTGTGCCGATTCGCTGAGGTTGATCGCTTTTTCTTGTTTGGTCATCACAGGCTCTCCTGACGGCTTCCTAGCAGTGGAATGTCGGGGTGAACCTGAAACGCGCGGACGCACCCTCTTTGGGTGCAGTGCCGGACATGGGGGTGCCTGAAGCTGTATGCAGCTGTGACAATCCCGGACCTGGCACAAGAGGCTCCCCGGGAAGGCGAGCAATCTTGTTCCCTACGCAGGCGCTAACCTGATCAGGTTCAACGGGATCCGCACCTCTGCGATCTCAGCCTTTGCTTCAAGGCACCCCGACAAGAACATGCGCAGTCTAGACTGGAGTGGTCAGCAAAGCCAAGCAGGTAAATGCGCGGATGATGAAAGGCACACCGAGCGATTGTTGCCGGGTGCGCATGGCACTACACTGGCCCATCGCTCGATACTCAACAGTTCAGTAATTAAATTTCGTACAAGGATTGCCTCTATGCTGCGCAAACTCTCACTGGCGATAGCCGTGTCTTGTGCGTCCAACGGAGTGGTCTGGGCAGCGGACGTGCCCTCGACAGTCAAAACCGATCTGGTCAGCGTCTACCAGGAAGCAGTGGACAACAACGCCGACCTGGCTGCAGCCCGCGCCGATTACGGGGCGCGCCGCGAAGTGGTGCCGCAGGCCCGCGCCGGGTTGCTGCCAAACCTGTCGGCCGGTGCCGAGATGATGAACACCCGCACCAAGCTGGACGAGCCATCCATCACGTCCAATCGCAGCGGCAACTCCTGGAGCGCGACCCTGGCTCAGCCGATCTTCCGCGCTGATCGCTGGTTCCAGTTGCAAGCCGCCGAAGCAGTCAACGAACAGGCAGCCCTGGAGCTGTCGGCGACCGAGCAAAACCTGATCCTGCAAACCGCGCAAAACTACTTCGCCGTCCTCCGCGCCCAGGACAACCTGGCCGCCACCAAGGCAGAAGAAGCCGCCTTCAAGCGCCAGCTGGATCAGTCCAACGAGCGTTTCGACGTGGGCCTTTCGGACAAGACCGACGTGCTGCAATCCCAAGCCAGTTATGACACTGCACGGGCCAACCGGATCATCGCCGAACGCCAGGTGCAGGATGCCTTCGAGGCCCTGGTGACCCTGACCAACCGTGAGTACACCTCTATCCAGGGCGTGGTACATAGCCTGCCGGTACAAGTGCCAACGCCCAACGATGCCAAAGCCTGGGTCGAAACCGCCGGGCGCCAGAACCTCAACCTGCTGGCCACCAACTACGCGGTTTCTGCCGCAGAAGAGACCCTGCGTCAGCGCAAGGCCGGGCATGCACCGACCCTGGACGCCGTGGCCAAGTACCAGAAGGGTGACAACGACAGCCTTGGCTTCACCAACCCATCGCAACTGGGGGTGCGCTACAGCGGCGACGTCGAGCAGACCAGCGTTGGCCTGCAACTGAACATACCGATCTACAGCGGCGGCCTGACCAGCTCGCAGGTACGCGAGGCTTACCAGCGCCTGAGCCAGAGCGAGCAGCAGCGTGAAAGCCTGCGCCGCCAGGTCGTGGAAAACACCCGCAACCTGCACCGCGCAGTGAACACCGATGTGGAACAGGTACAGGCGCGCAAACAGTCGATCATTTCCAACCAGAGCGCGCTGGAAGCCACCGAAATCGGCTACCAGGTCGGTACCCGCAACATCGTCGACGTGCTTGATGCCCAGCGCCAGCTGTACACCTCGGTGCGCGACTACAACAATAGCCGTTACGACTACATTCTCGACAACCTGAGCCTGAAGCAGGCAGCCGGCACCCTGAGCCCGCAAGACCTGCAGGACCTGAAGCGCTACCTGAAACCTGACTACAACCCGGACAAGGACTTCCTGCCGCCGGACCTGGCGGCAGCAGCGGCCAAGAACTTCGAGCGCAGGCCTTGAGATAGGGGCTGGACTCTTCGCGGGCTTGCCCGCTCCCACACGGTGCCAGGCCTGAAGGCATGATGCACCTGTGAGAGCTGGCTTGCTGGCGATAGGCCTTCAATATCACTCCAGCCCTGAACGACAACGCCTAGGCGGCTACGGCAATCGTCGAGTCGATGCGTTGAGCCGACATATCACCGATAAGCACAGGCCCCGCAGGTTCAGGGGCGAACGCAGCCATTGCGTCAACAAGATTCCCCAGGCTCGGTAGCGAGTGCTCGACAGCAAACAGCGATGACCCTGCTGAAAGGGCGGAAATTTCTGGCACGGCAACCGCTTCAGATGTGACCATTGCCGGCTGCGCAAAGATAAAGTCCTCCGCTGTCACCTGCGCAACTTCGAGCGCATCCAGGTACAGCATCTTCACTATACCTTCCTGCCCCGGCACTGCCTGGGTATCAACGGCTACACCGTGAATCTGCGCAAAGTCATTGAGTTTGAAGCGCTGGACCTTGCTGACGTGCAGATCCTCGAAGCGACTGATGCCTACCTGGGTCAGGTCAATCTTGTCGATACCGTGTCGGAACCCCCGAAGGGTGTTCTTGTAATCGCTCACACCTTCTTGTTTTGTCACCAGAAACACGCTGGGCGCAACCGTCGGCGGGGAATATATCGTGCCTGCCAAAGAAGCCACCAACTGCCCGGATGCGTCACTGGCAAGCGACACGCCACCTGCACCACCGGTAAGCAGAACATTCGCGCTGACAGGCGGGGTCGTCTGCTCTTCAGGGCTGCCCTCGAAATAACCTGGCGCAGCGGTGAAAGCGTCAAGGAAACGGAAGTTCGCTGACCGCAGTTCAGCAATCGTAGTGTCCGCAAGCGTCAGCTTCTGCCCACTGCCAAGGTCGAGCACAGTCGAATTGCCGTCCTGTTGCATCTGCAAGTCAGCAAACCCTGAACCACCAAAGCCGACCAGGTCGATCACCTCACGCGAAGTCTCGAACTGCTTGAGTACATCGTTACCGCCTGCACGCCTGTGGATGACAAAGCGGTCGGTACCCTCACCCCCCTTGAGGAGATTGTACCCACGGCCACCATCCAGTAATGCCCCGGCGGGCCCGGCGATCAAGGTATCGTCGCCATCACCACTGATAAGGTTTTGCACCGAACCAGGGGCTATGGTGAGCGCCGCACCGGCAATACTGGCGCTGCCGCTGGCCAGATCCACCGAGATACTGCGACTTACTGCAGCCGCATTCAACGTATTGCGCCCGCCAGCGGTTCCGCTGATGGCATCGTCAAGCTTCGCGCGCCCTGGGTTTTCTGCCACCAGGTTCGCGTAGTCGTCGGTAAAGTAATAGACATCATCGGTGGTGCCGGGGCTGCCGACGAGGCGCAGCGTCCAGCGATCAAGCGTTAGCGGTAAGCCAGCAACAGCATTACGCACCTCAAGCTTCCACTCCCCAGCCGAGCGCTCTGCGCGATGATGGGTCGACATGAACCCATATTTGAACGCCCCTGAACGCGAATCGCCCAGATCGTCATCACCAGAGCCCGGCGCCTTGCCTGTGCGATCGAGCAGTACGCTGCGCGTGCCGCCAGGCGACACCAGCGTGAGCGTCATGTCGCCAAGGCGGCCGACCATCGAGTGGACATCAACCTCCACATGCTCCACCAGCAAATCAGCCGGCAGGGTCAAAGACAAAGTCGCAACCTGCCCCGCCGCAACCTGTTGAGCCACTGGTTCACTGCTGGCTGTCAGCAGCCGTTCATTGGCCTTGGTCGCCCGGCTCCCCCAGGACTCGGCAAGGCGCACTGCGGCACGGGCGTCGATCATGCCAAAGCCATAGTCGTGGCTGGCGTGCATGCCACCGCCATTCCAATTGCGCCCTGCGTTGTAAGCCCATTGGGTTGATGCGTCATCCACTTTGCGCGCAGACAGTGCGAGGATCTGCTGAACATCCCGGTAACCCAACCCCGGGTTGGCTTGCAACATCAACGCCACCACGCCTGAGACGATCGGCGCGGCGAAGCTGGTGCCCTGAGTCGTGCTGTAGGCGCTGCCGACCGACGCACCGCGCTCCGCTTCAAGGCTGACGCCACTGGATAAAACATGGCTCCCCGGTGCAGCGACCAGCAAGCTGGAGCCTGGATTGGAAAAGGGTGCCGTGGCAGCTTGCAGTACCGAGAGGTCTGCCTTTGCGTTGATGGCCGCCACTTCAATGGCGTGGCGGTTGTTGTTGGTCAGCGAGCCCTGTGCATTACCGCCTTTATGGCGCTGGTTGCCACCAGAGGCGACGACGATGGTGCCTAGCCCACCACGGCCGTTGGTGGCGGCAAGCGTAGTGCTGAATGCCAGCGCCAGAGCAGTATCGACTTTTCCTTCTGGAACATTTGTAAGTCCGAAGTCCGTTTTGAAACCCCAACTGTTGTTGGCTATGTCGTAGTTGACCATTTGCCCCAGATTGGTCAGGTCATCGCCTTTGTTGGCCAGGTAGTGCCCGCCGATCTTCGCCTCATATGCGATGCCGATCCCTCCTTGATCATTGCGCGCGCCAACCATGACCCCAGCCACTTGAGTGGCATGATTGGACGCCAGAGCGGGCAGCGTGCCATTGGTGCGTTGGGTTTGCAGCCAGATGGGATCGATATTCGGCTTGAGATCGGGGTGCCCAATGTCGAAGATTTCCGGCGCCACGGCAAACTCCCCTCCCGGCTCGAACTGCCCTATCCTCACCCCCTTGCCCGTGAAGTCATGCCATACCGGCGCGACATTGATCTCGTCCAGATACCACTGCCGCCCCGACAGCGGGTCAGCGGGGGATTGTTCATGGCGCAACGTTACCGTTGCCCGCAAGGGTGCTGATGCAGCACTGCCCACTTCGGTCACACTCATGGACGCGTTGCCGGCAGCATCGACCAAGTCGTAGCGGAAACTGACATCACCGTCATGGCCTGGCAACGGCGTGACCTCCACATCACCCTGCTCATTCAGCCGCACTGTTGCACCCTTGCCAGCGCTGACTGAGGCGATGCGCAATGGCCCGCTGCTGCCAAGTGGCTGGTCATTGCCCAGCAGCGCCGTTGCAGGGACTATCAGCGCCGTGTCAGTGGTGGCGAATGTAGCCAGTTGCTCAGGCGAGAGCCTGTCGCCGATTGGCATGGCGCCCCCGCCGAGAAGATCGATGGCAGCGATGTCGGCGAAGCTGAGTTTCTGGATGTTGCTCAAGCTCAGACGGCCATCTCGTCCTGCCACGGTGTCGGTGATCAGGTGGCCCGATTCGGTACGTGTGATCAGGTACTCGTCGTGAGCACCATGCAAACTGACCAGGTTGGTGCCCGCGCCTCCGTCGATCGTGGCATCGCCGCGTCCGGCCTCGATCACGTCATCGGCAGCACCGCCCGTAATCCGATCAGCGCCACCACCGGCGTAAATGATACTTCCGCCCGCCGAGGCCTGAATGCGATCCCCCTTGGGGCCCGCATAGATCACCGACTTGCCGGTACCGCCAATGATGTCGTTACGGCCTGTACCCCCCACAAGCACATCGTTGCCGCCACCGCCAATCAGCAAGCTGTCGCCCGAGCCGCCCTTGATGAAAACTCCGCGTTGACCGCCGCTGGCGATGATGTCCTTACCCCGCCCGCCTTGCGCGATGGTCAGCCCGGCCTTGGCCATGTTCAGCCCAACGCCATGCTCCCCCACGATCAGTGCCGTGTCGCGCCCACCATTGCCCTGCATGTTCGCCCAATCGTCGCTGGCACTGATCACGAATACATCGTCGCCCGCCCCGCCGTGATAGGTGTTGCTGCCACCGCCACCAACCAGCCAACTGCCCTCTGGGGCCGCGGTCAAGACATCATCGCCCGCGCTGCCGTAAAGCGTCTGTACGCCGAGCGCTGCGGCGTCCAGCGTGCTGCCTTGAGCACTCTGGCTGATGTAGGCCCTTCGGGAAGTGGGCCCGCTTGACGAAGTCAGTAGAGTGCCACCCTCCTGGGCCTCGATCCGATTACCGACGGTATCGGCGAGAAACCTCACCGCCAGTACTTCCCGGTCCTCACCATTAACAGTGAAAGCGCCTCGGGAAATGACCTCGTTACCCTGACGCACCTCTCCTACCGGCTCGACCTGGCCGAGCTTGATCTGGCTAATGCCATGCTCCTGCAATGCCCTTAGCTCACCGGCATCGGCACGCCCGTCGTGGTTGCCATCGACCCACACCTTCAATTGCGCCCAGACGGCGTCTTCAACGTTGATGACGCCATCGGCGTTGGCGTCAACACTTGCCAGGGCGGCGAAGCCATCCTTGAACGGCGTTTCACCAGAGCTGCCATCACTGCCTGCCTTGCCGCCGTAGTATTCGGAGAACAGCTGGCTGACGTTGCTCACCTGGCCGGTACCGTTGTCATGCACCAGCATGCCGGTCAGCCGGTCTGCCCAGCCGGTGCGGCGCAGTGAACCACTGTTATCGATATCGAACAGTACGCCTTCCTCGATACCCGTCAGACCAACGCCCTTGCCGCTGAGGTCGAGCAAGAGCGGGTCGACAAACGTGTTCACCGTGGTCATTGCTGCCAACCCGTTGAGTACCACGGCATTGCGCAGGCTGAAATCCGGTTGTTCATTGCCATCACGATAGAACTGAGCCAGATGCTGATTGGGTCGCACGTTGGGGTCGATCTGGAGCTCGCCAGGGCGAACACCACCGGTGGCCAAACTGCCCAACTGAGCGGAGGTGAAGTCGGTGTTGTCGAGGGTGCTGTCGGTGAATGCGATACTGTGGGTCAGGCGACGATCGACGTAGCCGTTGGAGACGTCATTGCGGATATCGTCCTGGCCTTGGAGGTCGCGGCGGGATTCGGTTGTGGGGGAGATTTCGATCTGCAGTGTTTGATCAGTTGCATTATCAAAGTGACTAGCGGCTTTAAAGGCATTATTGATGGAATTGAAAAGCGAAGCTGCGGCAGCACTGATAAGGTCAGGAACACCAGTGGGTGACTCGACCCTGGATATCCACTCCTTAGCAATTAAACGGTTTTCGGCGGAAGAAACTACTGATGCCATTGCCATCATGCGGTGAGTGTGAAAGGAAAGTGTAAATTCATCCGTTAGATTCCCCGCTGAGGAAAGCACATGCCGCCAGTAGTCCTCTCGATTTTCGACAGCAATCACATCAAACACCGGACTCAACGTCCATGCCCTCTCAGGATATTCAAGGCTTTCGAAAGTTTCCTTATGAAATGCCGCGACCTCTTTTTGGCTTACCTGACCGACAATAGGACCTTTACTAATCTTCTTTAGCAACACCTCCATATATTTATTTGCCATTTCAACCCTCACCTTATCCACATCGATTTCTTGCATCGGACGACCGACACCTGCCGCTACCGACTTCATATAATTTATTGCCGCAACACCTGACAAAGAGTCCCCGCGCGCAACGCCATTTGCAAGGACAGCGTATTTGTCTCCTTTTTTTGCCAGGACATCATACATTGCATCCGGCCCCTTATCACGCAAAGCCTGACGTGCCTCATCCACATCGGACAGCTCTATCCTAATCATTTATCGACTCCATATTTTACAGCATTCATGAAAAACTCACCCACCGTCAAAACAATGTTATGCCACTCCCCTAGCCGCCCCCATAAAAACTCCACATTTACAATTGCGTTGTCTCCGGGCATCAAAAACTCCAAATAGCAACGCGAGTAATTGGCCTTATGCTCGACCCAGTTGCAATAACCGATATATTGCATGCGCCCCTTGGCCTCCAGCCAGAAAAAGCCCTTGCGCTGATTAGGAAATGCACTATCAACTCCCTCGAGAAAATTTAGACCGAGATCTTCGTTCAGCTTGCTAGCCTGAACTAGAGGCGCAGGTGTTTCACGAAGGTAATGCTGGAGCTGTTTTCTCAACCCCGCTTCCCCATGCGGCCAAGGCTCAATTGCGACCGATATTCCATCAAAACTAAAAGACGTCGCCTCACCGTAAGAGACGGGCTGCATCTCCGGCCAACTCATTGCCATATAGAGTGACAACAAGTTTGCACCACAGCCTTTTTTGTTATTTGTAAATCCCGGCTCCCAAGAACTCTTACCCTCATACTCAGGCCAATAGATCACATACTTCCTAGGGAGCTCATAAACAACACCCGAGATCTTTCCACACACCATTGGATTAGGGGTCTTCAGCTTCTTCGGCGCCCAAGTCGGAGTAATAACAATGGCGACCAATAACCACACCACACTTAGCAACAACAACAACTTGCTAAAACCCCACAGCACCAAACCAAATCTTCTACACAGCGCAATTAGCTTTCCGAACAGCACCTTCCCAAAGAGAAAGATATACCTATAACTAATCATCACCCCTCCCTAGAGCCAGCCTGCCCATATCAGCCACTAAGCAAACTTCGCTTCAGACAATGCATGAACTTTTCCAAAATTTCTTTCGTACAACACGGAAATGCTGCTCCCAGCCCCAAACGCATCTGAACCACCGAGACCGACAGCACAGCAACTCGCCATACCAGCCAATATTATTGCACTACAGATCCGCAGTAAGCTCCAAGCCGCTCTATATACAATGCACGCATTTTTATATTTCATTTATCGCTCCTTCAGACTTTCCTTTGCATGCCGCTGCAGGGGACTCAAGAAGAAACTGATAACCCTGCGCCTATCCACAATCACTTCTGCACGCACAGCCATGCCCGCCGTCAACGGCAAGTCGTTATCCCCTACGCGCAAAGCTTCCTTGGCCAACTTGATTCGAGCGCTATACAAAAGACCGTGCCTATCATCCTCAATGGCATCATCGGAAATACTCTCCACCACCCCCGGTACAACGCCATACCTGGTAAAGGTGAATGTCTCGATCTTCACTTCCACGTGCTGCCCCGGAAAAACAAAGCCGATATCTTTGTTCTCGACTTTCACTTCCACTTCCACCGGCTCGCCCGTCGGCACAATGACCATCAGTGTCTGCGCGGGTGTAACCACCCCGCCCTGTGTATGGATCGCCAACTGCTGGACGGTGCCGTCAACGGGGGATGTCAGTACCTTGAGGCGATGCCGCTGCTCGGCCTTGTTCAACTCCTGCTCAAGGGTTGCAATGCGCCGTTGCGCCTCACCGTGAAGGTCGAGCATGGCTCTGCGCAGTTGGGCAATGGCACCGCTACGGCGGTGCTGAGCAGCAAGCCGTGCAGCGTTCAGTTCGTCGATGCGCGAGCGCTGAAGTGCCAGTTCACGCTCCTGCTCCAGGCGGGCCTGCTCCTTTTCCAGGTAGGTGTGCTTGGCCACCGCCGATTCACTGAACAACAGCTTGTAATCCGCCGTCAGTTGGCGGGTGATCACCAACAGTTGCCGGAGCGCGTCAGCCCGGCCCTGGGCGGAACGGATTTCGGCAGCGCGTTGACCGATTTCGGCATCGGCCTGTTCCAGCGTGGCCTGCAACTCCAGGTATTGCCCCTCCAGCCAGCGCTGCGCGCCTGCCTGCTGCGCGGCCGTGGCCTGCGGTATCAATGGTGCCAGGGAGGCAGGTGCCACATCGCCGTCCAGCGCACTCAGCAGTGTGCTGGCGCGGGCCTGGTCGATCTGTGCAGCCAGCAGTTCGCTGCCCAGGCGCTTGATGTCAGCCTCGGTCAACTGCCCTTCCAGCTCGACCAGCACATCACCTTTGCGCACCGGCTGGCCATCGACGACGTGGATCGACTGCACCACCGCGACCTCGCTGGCCTGTATCAACTTGCTCCTGCCACTGGGCACGATCTTGCCTTCGGCACTGGCGATGACATCGATCTCACCGATGCAAGCCCAGGCAAGCGCCAGCCCGATGAACATCAGCAGGCTCCACTGCAGGTAGCGCGGCAAGGGATGCACTGGCGTTTCCTGCAAGGACAGTGCCGCAGGTAAAAAGGCCAGTTCGTCGGGGTCACGTACGGGGCCGTCCATGCTCCGGCGCTTTCGCCATGCCGTCCTCCACGCATCCCGGTAGCGCTCGGCAAGGTCCTTGAACGCCACACTCATACGGCGGCCCCGAGCTGCAGTTGATGCAGGTAGGCATAGGTGCCCTGTGGATAACCCAGCAGCTCATCATGAGTCCCTTGCTCGATGATCTGCCCACGCTCCATGACCACGATGCGGTCGGCATGGCGTACTGCCGAAAGCCGATGGGCAATGATGATGACCGTGCGCTGCGCGCAAATCCGCGCCATGTTCTGCTGGATGATCCGTTCGGACTCATAGTCCAGCGCACTGGTGGCTTCGTCGAAAATGAGGATGCGTGGGTTGCCGAACAGCGCTCGGGCGATGGCTATGCGCTGTCGCTGCCCACCCGACAGGCTGGCGCCGTGCTCACCAATCAGGGTTTCGTAGCCATCCGGTAATTCGAGGATGAACTCGTGCGCACCCGCCAGCGTCGCTGCGGCGATTACTTCTTCAAGCGGTGCTGCTGGGTTGCCGAGGGCAATGTTCTCGCGCACGGTGCGCCGAAAAAGCACGTTGTCCTGCAACACCACGCCGATCTGCCGACGCAGTGACGCCACATCGGCTACCGCCAGGTCAGCACCGTCGGGCAATACCCGCCCCCGCTCAGGTGAGTACAGCCGCTGAATCAAGCGTGTCAGCGTGCTCTTGCCTGACCCCGAGCGACCTACAACGCCTATCACTTCTCCGGCGGCGATCTTCAGGCTGACATCGCGCACCACTTCGCCCCCGTCCGGCCGATAGCGAAAACACACACGATCGAGCTCGATCTGCCCGACAAGTGTGGGCAGCACCGTGCCCTTGCCTTGGTTGACCTCGGTACGGGTGTTGAGAATGTCGCCCAGGCGTTGAATCGATACCCCTGTCTGCTGGAAGCTGGTCCAGAGTTGGGCCAGGCGGATGATGGGCTGCGACACGCGCCCTGCGAGCATGTTGAAGGCGATCAGCTCGCCCACCGTGAGTGCGCCTTCGATGACCAGCCGGGCCCCCAGCCACAAGGTGGCTACCGTGACAAGCTTGCCGATCAGGCCGACGCTTTCATTGGCGAGACTGGAAAGGTTCTGGGTCTTGAAACTGGCAGATACATAAGCGGCCAACTGATCATTCCAGCGCCGGGTCACCTGAGGTTCCACGGCCATCGACTTCAGTGTGTCGATGCCGTTGACCGCCTCGACCAAGAAAGCCTGGTTCTCGGCGCCGCGTTGGAAGCTTTGATCAATCAACGCCCGCAGTAGCGGAGTAACGACCAGGGATACGAGAAAATAGAAAGGCAGCGAGCCAACGACGACCAGCGTCAACCATCCGCTATAGAGGAACATGACAGCGATGAAGACCACCGAGAACAGCACATCCAGCACTAGCGTGATGCTGTTGTTGGTCAGGAAACTTCTGATGTTCTCCAGTTCTCGCACTCGGGCAACCGAGTCACCGACTCGCCTGGCGTGAAAATAGGCGGTTGGAAGATCGATCAAATGCCTGAACAGTTTTGCACCCAGTTCGACATCGATTCTTGACGCTGTATGAGCTGCCACATAGGTACGCAACCCACTCAGCAATGTTTCAAACAGAACGACGACCAATAAACCCAAGGCGATAACATCCAGCGTGGTCAAACCGCGATGCACCAGGACTTTGTCCATTACCACCTGAAAGAACAAAGGCGTCAGCAAAGCCAGTATCTGAATGACCAGGGAAACCACGAGCACTTCGCCAAATAGCCGCCTGTACTTCACCAGAGCAGGAATGAACCAGGTAAAGTCGAAGCGCGACAGCCCTAGGGGCAACTGGGCATCGGAGCGAACCAGAATGAGTTCTCCCGACCAGCGCACCAACAGTTCCGCGAGGGTCAGCGCTTGCGGCGCGCGGGAATGGGGGTCCTGCACCAGAACCTGCTCGCCCTCCACGCGCGCGATGATGAAGTACTCACCACGCGTATCCACTGCAATAGCGGGCAAGGGCGTCTGCTGCAGCCGGGCCGGATCGACGCTGCGGTGTTTGGCCTTGAGGCCAAGTTGCTGAAATGCCCGAAGTAGTGGGCCGGTGGAGAAACGCTCACCCGCTGCTGCATGATCGTGCTGCAACTGCTCGGCAGAGACGGCAACACCATGGTAACGCGCCAGCGTGATAAGACACACCAGCCCACTTTCAATAGTGTTGGCATTGCCATCAGATAAATCAGCCATCACGCCACCTCTTATGAAAACCGGACATGAGGCGATACTAGCCCGAAGCAATAGGACAAACGTCCCACAAGCTTCCGACGCAAGCGTGTGACACTTCTGACTTTTAAAGTCTATTCGTAGGAAGTTTCCTAACGGCGAGAAATCCAGTGTAGGAAGTTACAACTTACGCCGTAGGAATAAATAACCAGAATCAGACATATCCACTCTAGACCGGGTCTTTGAGTGGATATGTCGGTTATCAGCGGATCAAGGCCCCCAGACCCTCGAGCAATCGCTGCAAAGCCCCCTGATTGGCCCGCATCACCGCCCTGCCCGCCTCACCCATGCGCTGGGCGTCCTGCGGCAGTTCCACCAGGCGGCGCACCGCGCCGGCCAGCCCGTCAGCATCATCCACCTGCTGCAACGCCCCCGCCTCGCGCAGCATCGCGCTGATTTCGAGGAAGTTGAACACATGCGGCCCCATGAGCACCGGCAAGGCCAGCGCCGCAGGCTCCAACGGATTGTGCCCACCGGTCGGCACCAGGCTGCCACCGACGAAGGCAATGTCGGCCAGGGCATACAGGAACAGCAGTTCGCCCATGGTGTCGCCCAGCAATACCCGCGTTTGCGCATCGACCAGCGTGCCGGCAGAGCGGCGCACGGTGGTGAACTGCTCGCTGCACAGCGCATGCACTGCATTGAAGCGCTCGGGATGGCGCGGCACCAGGATCAGCAAGGCATCGCCATGCACCTGCAACAACTGCCGATGCGCCTGCAGGATCAAGGCATCTTCACCGTCGTGGGTGCTGGCGGCAATCCACACAGGGCGCTGGCCGCCCCCCAACTGTTCACGCAATGCCCTCGCGCGTGGCAGCAGCTGTTCGTCGATGGTCAGGTCGAACTTGATCGAGCCGGTGACTTGCACGCGCTCAGGGCGTGCACCCAGGTCACGGAAGCGCTGGGCCTCGGTTTCGGTCTGCACGGCGATCAGGCTCATCTCGGCCAGCATCGGCCGGGTCAGCCTGGCAAAGCGCCCATAGCCACGGGCCGAGCGCTCAGACAAGCGCGCATTGGCCAGCGCCACCGGAATGCCGCGCCTGGCACACTGGTGAATGTGGTTGGGCCAAAGCTCGGTTTCCATGATGATGCCCAGCTTAGGCTGCACATGATCGAGAAAACGCCCCGCCGCCCAAGGCAAGTCATAGGGCAGGTAGCAATGCTGCACGCGTGGTTCGTTGGCGAACAGGGCGCGAATGCGTTCAGAGCCAGTAGGGGTCATGCAGGTCAGTGTGATCGGCAGCTCTGGGTAAGCCTTTAGCAAGGCACGCACCATGGGTGCGGCCGCAATGCTCTCGCCCACCGATACCGCGTGTACCCAGATACCACCCTGGCGCATGGCCGGCAGCTTGAAAGCAAAGCGCTCGCCGATACGCTGGCCGTAGGCCGGTGCCTTGCGCGCGCGCAGATACAGGCGCAGCGCAACCAGCGGCAGGCCCAGGTGAAACAGCAAGGTATAGAGAGTTCTGTTCATGGCGGCTAAGTCTACCCGATCGCGCGAAGGTGCACTGCAAAGCGCTCGGCCAGCCACTGCGCGGCCGGGCCCAGAGGTTCATCGCGGCGCCAGGCCAGCTCTGCCACCAAGGCCGGCGGCCGCCAGTCGCTGTCCAGTTCGACCATGTGCGCCTGGTAGGTCGGGTACTGCACCACATGCCGGGGTAACCAGGCCCAGCCAAGGCCGCGCATCAGCAGTTCGGCCATGGCGTAGAAACTGTCGGCACGCCATACCTGCGGGCTGATCGCCTCGCCGCCGGGGTAACCGCTTTGTTGTGGCGTGATCAGCAACTGCCGGTGGCGGGCCAATTGTTGGCGGGTGACCCGGCCTTCGCCCGCCAGCGGGTGGCCGACCGCGCACACCGTGACCATCTCCACGCTGCCCAACGCACGGCGCTCCAAGGAAGCCGGGATGCTTTCGTGGAGGAAGAACAGGCCCAGATCGGCGCGCCGCTCCACCAGCTTGCGCGCCACATCGCCCTGGGCTCCGCTGGCCAGTTGCACCTCCAGGAACGGGTAGCGGCTCGCCAGTTCGTCGAGGCTGTCGATCACCGGCTGATACGGCATGGCTTCGTCCTGCGCGACCCGCAGCAAGGCCTCCTGCCCGCGCATCAGGGCCAGGGCGCGGCCATCCAGGCGTTCGCACTGGCGTAACAATTCGCGGGCGTCCTCCAGCAAGGCGCTGCCGTTTTCAGTCAATTTCGGTTGCCGGCCGCTGCTGCGCTCGAACAGAGTGACCCCCAGGTCGGTTTCGAGCAGCGCGATGGCACTGCTGATCGCCGACTGGGCTTTGTGCTGCTCACGTGCCACCGCGGAGAACGAGCGCAGTTCTGCAACGCGCAGAAAGGTACGCAATTGTTCAAGGTTCCACTGCTCGGCCATCAACCTATCTCCCATATCGATAGGTAATGACTTTACCCCATCCAGGCAACGTCTAGAATGCCCGCTCAGTAACGGAGGATCCTGCCATGAATGCCTATACCTACCTCGCCATTGCCATCTGCGCCGAAGTCATCGCCACCGCCTCGATGAAGGCGGTGAAAGGCCTGAGCACGCCGTTGCCACTGCTGCTGATGGTGGTTGGCTATGGCATTGCGTTCTGGATGCTGACGCTGGTGGTCCGCAGCATTCCGGTGGGGATTGCCTACGCCATCTGGTCGGGGCTGGGGATTGTGCTGATCAGTGTGGCGGCGCTGGTGATCTATGGGCAGAAGCTGGATATGCCGGCGATGCTTGGCATGGCCATGATCGTGGGTGGCGTGGTGGTGATTCAGCTGTTCTCGAAGACCGCTGGGCATTGAGAGCCCTTGTGCGGGGCTCGCCGACGATAGGGCCATCTCAGGTATAGCCTGTATACTTGCCAGCTGTCCCAGTCTTCGAGGTACCGCCATGCCATCTGCCATTTCCACTGACGTGCTGATCGTCGGCGCCGGGGTCGCAGGCCTTTGGCTCAATGCCCGCCTGCGCCGCCTGGGCTACTCGACAGTGCTGGTGGAGCGCGCCAGCCTTGGCGGCGAGCAGACCATCAAGTCGCAGGGCATCATCCACGGCGGCACCAAATACGCCCTGCACGGCGCCCTGACCGGCGCCTCGGAAGCCATCGCCGACATGCCGCGCCGCTGGCGCGAGGCCTTGGCCGGCAACGGCGAACTCGACCTCAGTCGTACCCGCCTGCTCTCCGATGCCCACTACCTGTGGTCGCCGGGCACCTTGGCCGGCAACCTCACAAGCTTCTTCGCCAGCAAGGCCGTGCGCGGCCGGGTCGACCAGGTCAAGGGTGACCAGTTGCCACCGGCACTGCAGGACCGCGCGTTCAAGGGCAAGGTGTACCGCCTGGCGGAACTGGTGGTCGATGTCCCGAGCCTGCTGGCCAACCTGGCCGAGCTGGCCGGCGAGTCCTTGCTGGCAGGTGAACGCATCGAACCCTTGCGTGAAGGTAATGCGTTGGTCGGCCTGCGCGTGGACGACCGGGAAATCCGTGCCCAACGCATCGTATTGAGCGCCGGAGCCGGCACCGAAGGCTTGCTGCAGGCGCTGGGCCTGGATCAGCCGGCCATGCAAACCCGCCCGCTGCACATGGTCATGGCCAAGGGCCCGAACCTCAAACCTTTGTACGCCCACTGCCTCGGCGGCGGGCCCAAGCCGCGGGTAACGGTGACCACCCATCCGGCAGCCGATGGCCAGTGGGTCTGGTACCTCGGTGGGGACCTGGCCGAAGCCGATGGCGTGGCGCGCGAGCCTGCAGCGCAGATTGCCGCAGCGCAGAAGGAAATCGACAACCTGCTGCCATGGGTCGATCAGAGCCTGGTGCGCTGGGCCACACTGCGCGTCGACCGCGCTGAGCCTGCACAATCCGGCCTGGCACGCCCGGACAACGCCTTCCTTGCCGACCAGCAGCGCCTGCTGGTGGGCTGGCCGACCAAACTGGCACTGGCACCGGACTTCAGCGACCGGGTAATCAGCCACCTGGAGCGCGACGGCATTCGTCCACAAGCACAGGCCGACCTGACCGACCTGCCACGCCCTCCGCTGGGCGTACCGGCCTGGGAGCAACTGCTGCCATGAGCCTGCCAACCCTGCACGCATTCCATCGCCCGCTGGGCAGCACCGGCCTCAAGGTCTCGCCACTGGGCCTCGGCACGGTCAAGCTGGGTCGCGATCAGGGCGTGAAGTACCCCACGGGCTTCACTATCCCCGGCGATGAAGACGCCCGCCTGTTACTGGCTCAGGCCCGCGAGCTTGGCATCAACCTGATCGACACCGCCCCGGCCTACGGCCACAGCGAAGAACGCCTGGGCCCGCTGCTGCGCGGCCAACGTGATGAATGGGTAATCGTCAGCAAGGTCGGTGAAGAGTTCGAGGAAGGCCTGTCGCATTTCGACTTCAGCGCTGCCCACACCCGCCGCTCGGTGGAGCGCAGCCTGCGCCGGCTCGAAACCGACCGCATCGAACTGGTGCTGGTGCATTCCGACGGCAACGACCTGGCCATCCTCGAACAGCAGGAGGTCTACCAGACCCTGGCCGAACTCAAGCAGGAGGGCAAGATCCTCGGTTTCGGGCTGTCCGGCAAGACCGTCGCCGGCGGCCTGAAGGCACTGGAGCAAGGCGACTGCGCCATGGTCACCTACAACCTCAACGAACAGGCAGAACGCCCGGTGCTGGACTACGCTGCCGAACACGGCAAGGCCATCCTGGTAAAAAAGGCCTTGGCGAGCGGGCATATCTGCCTGGCCCCGGGCGTCGACCCGGTGCAGGCCAGCTTCGAGCTGCTGTTCGCCCACCCGGGCGTCAGCAGTGCTATTGTCGGCACCATCAACCCGTTGCACCTGGCCCACAACGTGGCCACCGTCGCCCGTATCCTGGGCCAGCATTGAGTTACCTCAGGCTCCCGACTCAGGGACTGAAGACTGACCCGACGCAAGGAGGAGCCTCGTGGCGCGAACGCTGATCCGCAAGAACCCGAGCAACTTCAAGACACTACCACTGCATGTCGAGGCCACGCCCGAAGGCTTGATTTACCAAAGCATCGGCATGCCGCTGAACTTTGCCCAGACCCAGCAACGGCGCAAGGCCATCCAGTTACCCGATACACAACACTTCGTGGTCGAACTGGCCAACCTGGGCGTGTCAGTGCGCCTCACGCTGCATTGGCAGAACCGCGATTACTGGGTACTGGTGCGTCAGCGCCGCCAAGACCGTGGCGATGTGGTACTGAAACTGATTTCCGGTTATGTACCGGCGCAGGAGCTGAACCTGCCACTGCACACGGCCGTACAGGAAGTGGCCGAGGAGTGCCTGCTGGAAACCCCGGAAGGTTGGCTGGGCGGGCGCTTCAACGACACCTGGCTGCCCATCCCCTACGCCGCCGCCCTGCACTACCGCGAAACACCCCACTTCGTGCTGGCTCCGGAGTCCGGTGCCGCACGCCCGGTGCATTGCGGCAAACTGATGCTACTGGAGCGCCCACGGGCCTATGTGCACCTGCCCACCGCTTCGCTACAGCTGATCTATGACATGCGCCTGCAAGTGCCCCGGGACGCCAAGAAACTCAGCTTGTTCCACGTTGACGAGCGGCTGGAGGGCGACCATCTGGTGGCGCGGCTCAACCGCAAACGGCCCGACCTGTACCTGATGCCGTTGAAGGACGGCCAGCCACTGGCAGAGCTGTACACGCTGAAAAAGGATGAACTGGTGCCGGCGAGTACGCGTGGGCTGTACCTGGCAGAAAGTTTTGCCCGGCAGGAAGGCTGGGTGGTGGCAGATGAACGGGTACGCTGGAAGGATTGGGTGAAGCAGCAGGGGTTGGTGGAAAGCAAGCCCGCACGGGCGTCGCACTTGCAACGCTTTGGCGACAAGGCGCGAGCGCTGCTGGAGCGGGCGCGGTCCTCGCTGAACAAGTGACATCCCGAAAGCTTTCACCTGCTTGCTGGAGCGGGTAAACCCGCCCCAGCAGAGGGCCGCCGAAGCGACCCCAAGGTCAGATCAGTTCTTGCGAATTTTCTCGACAATCGCCGTGGTCGAGCTGTTCTCGACCAGCCCCAGCACCTTCACGGTGCCGCCATAGCCCTTGACGATATCAGCACCCACCACCTGGTCGATGCCATAGTCGCCCCCCTTCACCAACACATCCGGCTTGACCTGGCTCAGCAGGTTTTCCGGGGTGCCTTCCGGGAAACTGATCACCCAGTCCACCGCGCCCAGACCGGCCAGCACGGCCATACGCCGGTCAACGCTGTTGATCGGCCGGCCCGGCCCTTTCAGGCGGCTTACCGAGGCATCGTCGTTTACCGCAACGATCAGGCGATCACCCTGGGCCCGCGCCTGCTCCAGGTAAGTGACATGCCCGGCATGCAGGATGTCGAAGCAGCCATTGGTAAAGACGATCTTCTCGTTGTGCGCCCGCGCGTCATCAATGGCCAGCAGCAGTTGCTCAAGGCCCAGCACGCCGCGTTCGGAGCCTTCCTCACGCTGGATGGCCCGGCGCAGCTCAGGGGCGCTGATGGCAGCCGTACCCAGCTTGCCGACCACAATGCCCGCTGCCAGGTTAGCCAGGGCCACCGCATGGGGCAGGTCCTCACCCGCGGCAATGGCCGCGGCAAGGGTGGAAATGACAGTATCGCCGGCACCGGTCACATCGAACACTTCGCGTGCCCGCGCAGGCAGGTGCAACGCCGGCTGACCAACACGCAACAGGGTCATGCCATGCTCACCGCGGGTGACCAGCAAGGCGCCCAGGTCCAGGTCCTGCAGCAACTGCAAGCCCTTGGCGACCAGTTCGGCCTCATCGACGCAACGGCCGACGATGGTCTCGAACTCGCTGAGGTTCGGGGTAATCAGGCTAGCGCCACGGTAGATGGAAAAGTCCTTGCCCTTGGGGTCGGCCAGCACCGGAATGCCCTTGGCCCGCGCCGCCTGGATCAGGTTTTGGTGATTTTTCAGTGCGCCTTTGCCGTAGTCGGACAGGACCAGCACCTTGACGCCTTCGAGCAGGCTGTCGACCTCCGCGCCCAGCGACAGTGGGTCGGTGGCGAACGGCTCTTCGAAATCGATACGCAGCAGCTGCTGGTGACGGCTCATGACCCGCAGCTTGACGATAGTCGGCTGGTGCGCGATGCGCTGGAACACCGAACGGACACCGGCAGCCTGCAGGCTGTTGGCCAGGCTGTCAGCAGCCTCATCCTGGCCGGTGACGCCGATCAGCGAAGCCGGCGCGCCCAGCGCAGCAATGTTCAAGGCAACGTTGGCCGCGCCGCCGGGGCGATCCTCGATCTGATCGACCTTGACCACCGGGACTGGCGCTTCAGGCGAAATACGCGAAGTACCGCCATGCCAGTAGCGGTCGAGCATGACATCGCCGACCACCAGTACCGGGGCTTGATCGAAACGCGGCATGGACAACTTCATGGGCAACCCATATGGAAATAATGAACAGGGGCAGGATATTAGCACAGGGTAGTCAATGGCTTTATGGCCAGATCATCCCTGGAAAATTCCCGTGACAATCGAGGCCATGACGGCCCCGATCAAGGAGGGTTCAGGTGATATCGGCCTTGGCCGGCTCATCCAGCCCCATGGCATGCAAACGGGCATAATGGCCATTAGCCGCAAGCAGCTCGGTGTGAGTACCGCGCTCGACCAGGCGGCCCTGGTCCATGACAAGGATCTGGTCAGCCTTCTCGATGGTCGACAGGCGATGGGCAATCACCAGCGTGGTACGGCCTTGCATCACGTGGTCCAGGGCGGCCTGGATATGCCGCTCGGACTCGGTATCCAACGCCGAAGTCGCTTCGTCGAGGATCAGCAACGGCGCGTTTTTAAGCAGCGCACGGGCAATTGCCAGGCGCTGGCGCTGGCCACCGGAAAGCAGTACACCGTTCTCACCCACTTCGGTATCGAAGCCCTTTGGCAGCCGGTCGACGAATTCCTTGGCATAGGCATCGGCCGCGGCGGCTTCGATGTCTGCGCGCGGCGCGCCGGCCAGATCGCCATAAGCGATGTTGTTGGCCACGGTGTCGTTGAACAGGGTGACATGCTGGGTGACTTGCGAAACATGGCGACGCAGGTTACGCAGGCGATAGTGCTCGATCTCCACGCCATCGAGCAGGATCTGCCCCTTGTCGTGGTGATAGAAGCGCGGGATCAGCGCCGCCAGGGTGGACTTGCCACTGCCGGAGCGGCCGACCAGGGCGATCATCTGCCCGGGCTCGGCGACAAAACTGATATCGCTCAGCACTTCACGCTCGGTACCCGGGTAGGTAAAGCTCAGGTTACGCACTTCCAGGCGCCCTTCCACGCGTTCCTTCTCGACCGTACCAGTGTCCACTTCAGGCGCTTCGTCCAGTTGCTCGAAGATGCTCTCGGCACCTGCCAGGCCCTTCTGGATGGTCGAGCTGACTTCCGACAACTGGCGAATCGGCTTGGGCAGCAGGCCGGCAGCGGTGATATACGCCACCAGGTCACCAGCAGTAGAGTCCCCGCGCAGGAACAACACCAGGAACATCAGCGCAGCCATGGCGCTGTAGATCACCAGCTGAAGCATCGGCGTGTACAGCGAGCCGGTCTTGGTCATGCGCAGTTGCTTGTCGGTGTTGCTCTGGCTGGCCTGGCCGAATCGCTGCTGTTCGTAGGCCTCGCCACCGAAGCTACGGACCACGCGGTAACCCTGGATGGTTTCCGAGGCAACGTGGGTGACGTCGCCCATGGCTACCTGGATTTTCTTGCTCTGCTTGCGGAATTTCTTGCTGGCGATGCTGACCATAACCGCAATCACCGGCAAGATGGCGACCATCACCAGGGTCAGGTGCCAGTTCATCCAAAGCAGGTAGGCAAACAGGAACACCACGGTCAGGCCTTCGCGGATCACCACCTTGATGGCGTCGGTAGCGGCGCCGGTGACCATGGTCACATTGAAGGTGATGCGCGAAATCAGGTGCCCGGAGTTGTGGTTGTCGAAGTAGCGGTTGGGCAACACCAGCAGCTTGTTGAACAATGCCACCCGCAGGTCATGCACCAGGCTCAGAGAGACCTTGGCCAGGAAGTAGTTGCCGAGGAACGAGCCCAGGCCCTGCCACGCAGCGATCAGGATGATCAGCAGCGGCACCGCCTGCAGCAGTTGCAGGTCGCGCAGGTAGGGGACGTTGGGGAACAATACCGCTTCGGGGTTGCTCAGCCCATCGACGAAGTACTTGAGGATGCCGGCCAGCATTGGCTGGGTCGAGGCAAAGATCACGAAACCGACAATGCTCAGCAGGAAAATGCCGACATAGGGTTTCACATAGCTCAACAGCCGGAAGTAGATCTTCAGGCTGGAGGTGTGCTCCGCTGGTCGCGGTGTTTCGGCCATTATCGAGCTCGCTGTTCAGGTTGAACCGGCAATTTTACCACAGGCGTCATTTTCGGCACGCCCCCATGGCAGCAACATGGCAAGGCCCACCGGCAGCCAGCTGATGAACCATTCGGCACGTGGCGTACCGGTGAGGCTGGCGGCATCGAACTGCATGGCCAGGGTCGAGTAGACCCAGAAGCCCAGCAGGACCTTGCCGAACAGGGTGCCGCGGGCGCGCACGATTTCGCCCAGCGTGAACAGCCACACCATTACCCACAGCAACATGCCGGGCAAGCCCATCTCAACGGCAACATGGGTGAACATGTTGTGGGTGTGATCGAAGTGCATGCCGACGGCGCTCACCTCGTAATCAGCCCCCAGGCCAAGACCAGTCCAAGGGTGCGCGGCAATCATCTGAACCACGGCATGGAAAATTTCCGGCCGGTAGGACGAGCCCCGTTGGGCGATAACGTCGTACACGGCCAAAAAGGCCAGGCCGGTGGCAAGCAGAGCCAGAACAGAGAACACCCGGCTGTGGCGGTCACGGAACCACAACGGCGCCATCACCACGGTAATCACCAGTGCCAGAACCGCACCACGGCTCTGGCTGAGCATGGCGAAGGCCCCCAGGCAAGCCAGTGCCGCCAGCCACAACAACTGCAAGCCACGTCGCCGAGGTGGCTCGTAGAGCATCAAGAGCAAGGCCGAACCAATGACATAAGCCCCCAGGATGGGGTGGGATATCTCGCCGATACCCGCCAGCCTGAACAGCAAAGGCGCACGCTGCACCCCATAGAACTTGATGATGGAGACCAACGCAGCGATGGCCAGCAGCGCGCTGCCAAGCAGCAATAACTGACGAATGCGGGCTTGGCCAAGCTGGGCCAACAGCGGAAACGCCAGCAGGAACACCAGGATGTAGAGCAAGCGCTTGAGCTCGCGCATGGGCTCCTCGGCGGGCGACCATGCCAGGCTCAGCCCGCTCCAGGCCAACAGCAGCAGCACACTCCCCCACAGCGCCGGTTGCCGCCTCCAGGCTTGCACCAGCACACCTCGGGCCGACCAGGCCAATACCAGCGTTGGCAGCCACAAGAACAACACCAGACCTTGCTGATAAACCTTGTTGCTGGGTGCCAGGGCAATCGCCGCCAGGAACCAGACCAGGCCCAAACCTAACCACGCTTGTGCCCAGTTTTTTTGATACAACATCCTTTCCCCCGATGAATCAGAAACACCATCCATGGTGCTACAGCATTATTTTCGGCATTATTGCCGGTCATTTTGCTCGCCAGACGACAAGGCTCTATTCATGCAATGCTCCCGGCTCACCCAGGTCGACTTCGATCAGCTGACACTCGGCGCACAGGTGCTTGAGGCAGACAGCCATGGCGCCAAAGTCTACCTGCTCACAGATGGAAATTTCCTCAAGGTTTTTCGTAGGAAGCGTCTGATTTCATCTGCACTGCTACGTCCTTACTCGCAGCGCTTCGTCGATAACGCCGCGCGCCTGGCGCAACTGGGCATCCCTACCCTCGAAGTGATCAGCCAGCACAAGCTCGACCTGCCGGGCCGCACTGCGGTGCTGTATCGCCCGCTACCCGGGCGAACGCTGCTGCAGATGTCGCGCGATGACGGCTTCAGCTGGGACACTTACCTGCCACGCCTGATCGAACTGATCCGTCAGCTGCACCGCAGCGGTGTTTATTTCCGCTCGCTGCACCTGGGCAACGTGGTGGTCACCCCCGATCAGCGTCTGGGCTTGATCGACGTGGCCGACATGCGCTTTTTGCGCCCGCCACTGTCGGCCCGCATGATTCGACGCAATGTGCAGCACATGGTGCGCTATATCGAGCGGGAGAACCTGGGCGACCGGTTCCCCCTTGCCGCCTTCGAGGCAGCCTTGCTGACACGCTGAAGGTCAGCTGCGCAACAGGCTCTGCGAGCCGCTGCAGAACGCCTGCCAGGCCTGCTCCGGTGCCAGTGCCTGGCGCTGCTTAGCGGCGATTGTCGATGCACTGAGCGCCGTACAGCGCTCGATCGCCTCAGCCCAGGCGCTTTCGTCGGCAACCGGCAGGTAGCCACCCGTGTCGCGCAACTGCTCGCGAAACACTTCCAGGTCGCTGCACACCACCGGTACATCGGCCATCACCGCCTCTTGCACCACCAGCCCCAGGCCTTCGGAACGCGAAGGTACCAATAGCCAGTCGAATGCTCGATACAGCTGCTGCAGGTCTTCGCGGTGACCGCGCAGATGAACGCGCTCGGCCAGGCCCAACGCGTCGATACGCTGCTGCAGCACGGCATGCTGCGGCCCCTCGCCAATGATCGCCAGCTGCAAGCCCGGTTGCCGTGCACTGGCCCTGGCGAATGCCTCGATCAGCATTTCGAAGCCTTTGCTCTCTACCAATCGCCCTACCGCACCCAGCATCACCTCGGCGTCCTGAGGCAACTTCAGCGCCTGCCTGGCCTGATCCCGGTTCAGCAAAGGCTCGACGAATGCAAGCGGGTCGAGCGCCATGCGCAGCGTCTGCACCGGCCTGCCCAGGTCACGCTCCAGCGACTCGGCCAACGTCTGTGATACCGCCGCGATACTCAGACGCTCGGACGGAAAACTCTGCAACAAGCGGATATCGCTGGCATGCAGACGCGTCTTGCCATGGAACAGGACCTTGGCACGTACGTGCCCGATGCGTTGCAACAACGGCAGCACCAACCGGGCAACGCCAATACCATCGAGCAGCACCACTTCCGCCCCGGCCTCGGCCAATGCCTTGCGCAAGCGCATGCGCAGCCACGGGCGCAGCAAGCGCCACAAGTGCCGCCCTTTGAGCGCACGTGAGGGCATATGCCATTCCCGGGTCGAACCGAGCCCACAGCAGAGCCCGCTCCCCAGCAGCAGCCAGTTACTGATCCGGGCATCGGCACCCGCGTTCGACAAGACCTGCCGGTGCACCTTGTGGATGGACATGTACGGCGTTCCACCCGCCCACATCATATTGACGATGTTCATGGGCCCTCTCCCGCTCAAGTCAGGTGGGACAGCGACTTCATTGAACAAAAATGGTGATTCCCATGCCGATCAAGGCCCCCGCAACCAGCGTCAATGCCAGCTTCAACCGATCACGCTGACGACGCTTGGCCTTACGCTCCACTTCAATGGGCAAGGTCACGTGATTGCCGAATCCAGTGTGCAATACTGCGTCACCCTCCAAGGTGACCGCTGTCAGATTTAACTCAGCGTAGCGGCGGGAAAGCGCCTTTTCTCCAGCATAGGCGGCAAATGGCGCACAGCGCTGGTAATCGCTCAATCGGCGCAGCCCAGGGTTGAGCGAGAACGCCTGCCACTCGGCCTTGTCGGACAGCAGCGGATAGCACGGCACCCCAGCGATCACCTGGCGATCGCCCAAGTGGATGTACGGGCTGTGGATGGCCAGGTCGTGGGCATGGCTGCGCAACCAGACCTGCAAGATGTTGGGACTGACATCCAGGATGGCCTGCGAGTCTTCGACAAAGCCTTGGCGATAGAATTGCCAGTCGTCTTCGCAGTGAAAAATGTACGGCGTCTTGACCTGGCTGTAGGCCAGGTCGATAGACGGCAACTGGCCAAGTTTGGGCCGGTTGACGAACACCTTGCAGTGCGGCTTCCAGTGCGCCGGCACAGCGGCATGCACAGCATCGTCGCCAGAGTCTTCGGTGATGAATACCTCGCGAATGGGCGCGGTGTTGTAGCGATCGAAACTCTCAAGGGTGTCTTTGAGCAGATCGAACCGCCCACAACTGGTCACGACGAGCGTGACGTCACTCTCATTTGAAAAGCGCACCGGATTCCCTCCGCATTACGACTATCGGCCTTCAACAACCCGCTCCTGGGCGTGAAAGCTCTTGTTTAGATGCCCAGCTTCAGACGCAGCCGCTGCCATGCAGACAATGGCGGGTGGGGCCTGAGCGCCGGGCGCATGTGGTCGACGATGCTACGTCCAACTGCGCCGAAACTAAAACGGGAAACCGCCAGATGGCGGCCATTTTCTGCAATCTGCCGGGCTAGCTCGGGGTTCGCGCGCAAACGACGGAGCTTTTCCTGAAGGGTCGGGATGTTGTCATAGAACACCACGTTGTGCATGTCTTGCAGACCCAGCGCACGGTTCTCTTCCTCGCCTTGGTCGTATGCCAGCAACACACAGCCACAGGCCATGGCTTCGAAGTTCTTGATCATGTATTCGCCCATGCCGACATCGGCACTGACGAAGAAACGAATACGGTTAAGCGTGTTGCAGTAGTCCTCGCCCGACTTGGTACGGGTTACCAACAGGTTCTCGACCTGCCCCAACTCGTCCAGCAGTGCCTTGCGGCCGCTGTAGGCCACACTGTTGACGCTGCCGACAAAGGCCAGTTCGATATCACGCTCACGCCCTTGGTCGGCCAGCAACTGCTCGTCATAGCCCTTGGGCACGAACACCGCGTCGAAACCTTCCTGGCGCAAGCGCTCGCTGACCATGTAGCCGGAGCTGATCACCCGCGCCCATGGCAACTGGCGGTAATGAGCGCTGAACTTGCCGGTGTACTTGCACGGGATGTAGTTCTGGTAGGCGTCGTGCTCGAGAATCACCAGGTTCGGCACAGTGCGGATGAAGGCCACCTGGCGGATCTCCTGCTTGAAACGCAGGAAGAACACGATGCGGTCATAGCGCTCGACTTGCACCTCACGCTTGAAGTAACGGCGCAGGTTGCGCTGATCCTGGCTGGTCAGCCAGCGCAGGTCGCACTCGCAGTTGGCCGCGACGCCATCGTACAGGCGGTCAAGAATCGCCCGCTGTTCCTTCTGCACCAGAAATAGGACTTTCATTGCTTTCCTTGGGCGCTCTGCGCCTTCGCGGTCAACCATGGGGCGTGCTTACAGCTCACGCCGCCAGAACAGTTCGTGTCGGCGCACGGCCTTGCGGAAGAATTCGTTCTCCCCATAAGGCGATGGCTGTCGCCCGGCAAGCCAGCGTTGCAGCAGGCGGCGCAGGCGGCGCTTGAACGGTGCCGGCGGCTGCAGGTCGTGCATCATGCCCAGGGCCATCGCCTTGTCGCGCTGGATCGCGCAGTCCAGCACCAGGCTGCAGGGTGCCCAAGCCTGGGCAGCGCTCAATTGCGGCGGTAAAGCCACGCCATCGCCACTGTCGCCCATCGGCCAGCGGTCGTTATCGTGCAGGTGGTTGGCGTAGCACAGCAAGGTTTGTGGCTGCCATGCCATGCCTTGCAAGGCTTCCAATACCGCCGCCTGAGCGCAGATATGGTCCGGATGGGGGTCTAGCTGCGGGTGCGGCATCACCAGCACCTCTGGTTTGGCCAGCTCCAGCAAGGCTCGCAGGTCGGCCAGCAGGTTGTGCCAGGTGGGTGCGCCATCGCGGTCGCCCGGTAACGGGAACGGGTTGAACTGGCGGAACACGCGGATATCGGCCAGGTCGGCTTCACGTGAGGCGGCCGGCTGGTCGGGTGCTGCCTGCATGGCAGGCAGCTGCAGGCAAAAGTAGCCCAGCTGTATGCAACGCGACTCCGGCACGCCGGCCCAACGCGGCACGACGATGCTGTCCCAGGCACGCAGGCGCCCCTTCAGGCGCGCGGCCTCGGCCTTTGCCAGGCCCATCTGCTGGTAGTGCTCGGCCTCTATCTCACCGGCGGTCAGGGTCACCACCCAGCTTTCGTCGGCCCGGCTGTACAAACCATACGCGGCCAACTCGGCGTCATCGGCATGTGGCGCGATCACCATCACCCGGCGCCGCTGCAGCTCGACCGAGGGGGTTATCCACAGGCGCAACTGACCCTGCAGCCGGCAATGCCGGCCGCGCAGTCGCAACGTACCGGCCTGCAGTGGCGCAGCAAGACCCGTCAGGTTAAGGAAGCGCACGCCATCGACGCCACGCTCGAACGCTTGCCGATCGGCCTGTTCGCCAGCCAGCAGCTCGACCCGAGGGTCGAGAAAGCGCCCCAACCAGCTGCTTTTTAGCCGCAGTTCAAGCACCAGGGTTTCGTCGCCTTGCAACGTGCAATCAGCCTTGAGCCAGCCATCGTGCAGGCTGGCAGGAACCTGCTGCACCTGATCGCCGAAGTCGTAGGCATAGTCCTCACCCGGTGCATAGAACAGGTGGTCGGCAAACCAGGCCTCATGGGCAGCCCAGAGCAGCGGCAACAGCAGCAGTGGCAGCCACCACCAGCTGAAAACACCGAGGGCGACCAGCGCAACCAGGCCCGCCAGCAGCCCCAGGCGTTTGTTGCGCCGGTGGCGCTTGAGCAACTGCTGCTTGCGGCTCACGCTTGATACACCGGCACAGGGTTGCACCAGCGGTCCTTATACTCACGGTCAGCACGGCCGAACGAGAACCGCAGCGGCTTGTTGCGTGACCGGGCGTCTTCCCAGGCGGCCTGGGTATTGAGGAAGCTCAGCACGCTGCCTGGGCTGAAGGCCTTGGTTTCAGGGTCGACGCCGCCATTGATGTACTCGACGCTGATCCACTCCGGCGCTTCGACGCGGTACACCAGCTGGATGGCAATCGGCTTACCGTCCAGCAGCAACACCGAGCCGATCAGCAGCTCACGCAGGCGCTCCAACACATCGGCCATACGCTCGGCACCGGTGGCCGGGAACCCCCAGCGGCGCAGGAACAGGTCGCAATACATGCTGGCGATTTCCTGGGCACTGAAGTCGCTGATCGGGCGTACCACACCACCCGCCTCTTCCAGCAGGCGCAGTTCACGGCGCTGGTTGTAGCGGAACTTCTTCGACAGGTCTTCAGGCGCCCGGGCCATGGCCAACTGCTCCTTCTGCGCCTTGAGACCGCTGAAGCGGCCCTGGTTCAGTTCGGACAGGTAACGCATTGTATGGCGCAACGGCGCAGCGGCATCAGACGCCGCCGGCAGAATGATCTCGGCATTACCGAGGTCGAACAGGGCCTTCTTGCCAGCACGCTTCAGCACGTCCTTGGACAGCGCCAGGTGACGCCCCCAGGCCGGGATGGCGGCTTGCAGCTCGCCAGCCTGGTGCCAGCCCAGGTAACGCACCGGGATCTGTGCCAGGTCCGCCAGTTGCTCGACCACCAGCGGATGGGTGGCAACACTGCCGCCAAAGCGCGCCCACGCCTGGGCATAAGCCTTGGCATCGATAGCTTGCCAACCGCGTTCGCGGAAGGCCTGGATACGATTGAGCATCAGGCCTGCCCCACCAACGCGCGCACCTGTGGGAGTTGCCAGAAGGCCTCGCGCACCGCCTGATCAGAGAAACGCTCACCCAGGCGCTGCAGCATGTGCCTGGCACAGGCCTGGCGCTGCCCAGCGTCCAGTACGGCCATGTGCTGCAGGCCCTGGGCCAGCTGCGCGGCGTCGCCCAGCGGGAACAGCACGCCAACGCCCTCGACCACTTCGCGGGCACCGCCACAGGCCGTGGCCAACACCGGCACACCGGCAACCATCGCTTCGAGCAGGACCATGCCGAACGGCTCGTGATCGGAACTCAAAGCGAACACGTCGAACGCCTGGAAATAACGGCGCGCATCCGGTACCTGGCCAAGAAAGTCGACTTGCCCGGCAATGCCAAGTTCGGCGGCCAACGCCTTGAGCCTGGCCTCCAGACGCCCCTTGCCGAGGATTGCCAGGCGGGCGCCAGCCGGCAGCCCCGGCAGTGCCTGGGCAAAACCGCGCAACAGGGTGGCCTGATCCTTGTCCGGGTGCAGGCGCCCAACATTGCCGACGATCCACGCCTGAGCATCCAGGCCCAAGGCCTGGCGTGCGTCAGCGCGCGGCACCAGGGCTGCTTGCAGGGCGTCGATGTCGATGCGGTTGTACAGAGTCTGGATGCGTTCGGCCGGCCACTGCGGCAAGCAACGGCGCATATCGTCACGTACCGCGTCCGAAACACCCAACAGGCTCAGACGCTTGCTGAACAGGTTCGCGAACAGGCGGCGGCCTTTGCGCTGGTAGTCGCCAAAGGCATGGTGCACACCAATCACCGGCAGGCCGGTCCCCAGCAGGGCAACGTAGATCGGCTTGAAGCGGTGGGCGATGCAGAAAGCGAAATTGCGCTCGGCCGCAATGCGCCGCAATGCGCGGATGGCGCCGAGTTTCAGGCCACGCACGGCCTTGGAACTGAACTCAAGGAACAGCACCTCGTCCGACGCACAGCCAGCCGCCACCTGCGCATCGGCGGCGCCGGTGAGGAATACCGTGGTCACCTGGTACCCACGCCCCTGAAACAGGCTGGCGTACTGACGGGCGCAGTCCAGGAACGGCCCGTCATAGCCATGGCAGAACTGCAGGATGCGCGGTTCAGAGCGGCTGGTCATACGGGGCCGCGCCGTCCTTCACAACCAGGATGTCTTCCATGATCAGGTACTGCAGGTCCGAGCCGAAGAACATGTTCAGGGCATCGGTCGGCGAGCAGATCATCGGTTCACCACGACGGTTCAGCGAGGTGTTCAGCGACACACCGTTGCCAGTCAGGTCTTCCAGTGCCTTCATCATGTCGTAGTAGCGCGGGTTGTACTCGCGCTTGAGCACCTGGGCACGCGAAGTGCCGTCCTCGTGCACCACTTCCGGCACGCGGGTTTTCCACTCTTCAGCGACTTCGAAGGTGAAGGTCATGAACGGCGCGGGATGGTCGACCTTGATCATCTGCGGGGCGACAGTGTCGAGCATCGACGGGCAGAAAGGTCTCCAGCGTTCACGGAACTTGATCTGGTGGTTGATGCGGTCAGCCACGCCTTCCACGCTTGGGCAACCGATGATCGATCGGCCACCCAGGGCACGCGGCCCGAACTCCATGCGGCCCTGGAACCAGGCTACCGGGTTGCCATCGACCATGATCTGGGCGATCTGCTGCGGCATGTTCTCGAGTTTGCGCCACTTCGGCTGGTTCGGGTGACGGGCGCAGGCGGCGATCACGTCTTCGTTGGAGTACGACGGGCCGAGGTAGACGTGCTCCATCTTCTCGACCGGAACGCCACGGGCGTGGGAAACATAGGCAGCGGCGCCAACGGCAGTCCCGGCGTCGCCGGAGGCCGGCTGGACGAACAGCTCTTTCACATCCGGACGGGCGATGATCTTCTGGTTGAGCTTGACGTTCAGCGCACAGCCGCCGGCGAAGGCCAGCTTGCCGGTTTCGCGCAGGGTGTCGCCCAGGTAATGGTCGATCATCTGCAGCGCCAGTTTCTCGAACAGCGCCTGCATGCTGGCGGCGTAATGGATGTACGGCTCGTCGGCGATGTCGCCTTCGCGCTTGGGGCCCAGCCATTCGATCAGCTTTGGCGAGAAGTAGAAGCCCTTGCCCTTCTCTTTATAGCGGCGCAGGCCGATAACGTTGGCGTACTCGGTGTTGATGACCAACTCGCCGTTTTCGAAGCTGGCCAGACGCGAGAAATCATACTTGCTGGCGTCGCCATACGGCGCCATGCCCATGACCTTGAACTCGCCATCGAGCATTTCGAAGCCCAGGAACTCGGTAATGGCACCGTAAAGGCCACCCAGCGAGTCCGGGTCGAAGAACTCCTTGATCTTGTGGATCTTGCCGTTTTCGCCGTAACCAAAGAAGGTGGTGGCGTACTCGCCCTTGCCGTCAATGCCAAGGATTGCGGTTTTTTCCTTGAAACCCGAGCAATGATAAGCACTGGAAGCGTGGGCCAGGTGGTGCTCGACCGGCTCGATCTTGACCTTTTTCGGGTCGAAGCCCAGTTGCTCCAGGCACCAGACGATCTTCTTGCGATAGCGCTTGTAGCGACGGTTGCCCATTAGGATGGCATCGAGTGCACGATCCGGGGCGTACCAATAGCGCTTGGCATAGTGCCACCGCGCCTTGCCGAACAGGCTGATCGGGGCGAACGGGATGGCTACCACGTCGACGTCGGACGGCTTGATGCCTGCCTGTTCCAGGCAGAACTTCGCCGACTCGTAGGGCATGCGGTTCTTCGCATGCTTGTCACGCACGAAGCGCTCTTCTTCGGCGGCGGCAATCAGCTTGCCGTCAATGTACAGGGCCGCGGAAGGGTCATGGCTAAGGGCGCCGGACAGGCCAAGAATCGTCAATGCCAAGGGATTAGCCTCTTCATTCGGTAAAAATGCGCCAGCGGCCTCTTGGGCGGATGGCGGCTAAAGGGCGGGATTATAACGCAAACATTGGAGGCACACCGCCCCCTTGTAGGGGCGGGTTCACCCGCGAAGCAGGCAACGCGGTGGATGGCACCGGCGTAGCCGGTGTTCGCGGGCAAACCCGCGCCTACAGGCTTACTCGGCGATCAGCCAGTCCATGCGGTAACTACCGGCGGTCTGTGCCAGCTCTTTGGCCAGCCATGGCAGCAGCTCCTTGAGTTCATCCTCCAGCCCCCATGGTGGGTTGGCAATGGCCAAGCCCGAACCATTCAGGCCCTGCGGGCTGTCCTGGTGATGCACATACAGCTCGACCCGCAGCAGCTTTGGCGCGCCAGTGCTTGTCAGGTCCTGGTAGTAGCGGGTCAGCGAGCGCTGGTCCTTGATCGGGTACCAGATGGCCGCAACGGTCTGGCGCATGCGGCCGATCGCCTCTTTCATGGCCGTGGTGCAGCGTTTGAGCTCATCGGCCTGCTCGAACGGCGGGTCGATCAGCATGATCGCGCGCTTTTCCTGCACCGGCAGCAAGGCCCGCGGCACATGCCAGCCTTCACCCAGGTGCACGGTCACGCGCGGGTCTTTTTTCATGTTTTCCTTGAGGAGCGGCCCGTCTTCGGGGTGCTTTTCGTTAAGCAGGGCGCGGTCCTGCTGGCGCATCAGGCGACGGGCCAGTTCGGGCGACCCCGGGTAGTAGCGCAGCTCGCCATCGGCATTCAGGCGCTTGATGATGCGCAGGTAGTCGTCGGCCATGGCCGGCAGGTCATCGCGATTCCACAGGCGGGCTACGCCTTCCAGGTACTCGCCGGTACGGCTTGCCTGGTCGCCTTGCAGGTCGTACAGGCCGAGCCCTGCGTGGGTATCGATATAGGCGAACGGCTGCTCCTTGCGCGACATCAGGGCGATGAGGCGGGTCAGCACGATGTGTTTGAGGACGTCGGCGTGGTTGCCGGCGTGGAAGGCGTGACGATAGTTCATGGCAACTCCTGCGAAGGCGGCAAGTTTACCTTGCCTTGCAGGCGGAGTCAGGCCTGGCTGCTGATTGGCGGCACCCGCAAAGCAGGCGCCGCCAATTCAACGGGTGTTACTTGTCGGCGTGATACGCCGCATCAGCCGCTTCGAAGCGCTTGACCATCGTCTGCGAAGGGCTGCCCAGCTTGCTCACCAGAACAATGGCGATGCTGGCGAACAGGAAGCCCGGGATGATTTCGTACAACCCGAGGGTGTCGAAGTTCTTCCACAGGATCACCGTCAGCGCACCCACCACGATACCGGCCAGCGCACCGTTACGGGTCATGCCTTTCCACAGCACCGAAATCAGCACCACCGGGCCAAAGGCGGCACCGAAGCCAGCCCAGGCATAGGCCACCAGGCCCAGCACGCGGTTTTCCGGGTTGGCGGCCATGGCGATGGCGATCAGGGCCACGGCCAGCACCATCAGACGGCCGACCCACACCAGTTCGACCTGCGAAGCATTCTTGCGCAGGAAGGCTTTGTAGAAGTCTTCGGTCAGGGCACTGGAGCACACCAGCAGCTGGCAGCTCAGGGTACTCATGACTGCGGCCAGGATGGCCGACAGCAGGACACCCGCAACCCATGGGTTGAACAGGATCTTGGCCAGCTCGATGAACACACGTTCGTGGTTCTCGCTAACCGGGCCTGCCAGCTCAGGATGGGCCGAGAAGTAGGCAATGCCGAAGAAGCCAACGGCACAGGTACCCGCCAGGCACAGGATCATCCAGGTCATGGAAATGCGGCGCGCCTTGGCGATGGACTTCACCGAATCAGCGGCCATGAAGCGCGCCAGGATATGCGGCTGGCCGAAGTAACCCAGGCCCCAGCCCATCAGCGAGATGATGCCGATGAAGGTGGCACCCTTGAGCATGTCGAAGTTCGCCGGGTTCACCGCCTCGATAGCGGCGAAGGTCTGGTCGAAGCCACCGGTGGAGATCAGCACGATTACCGGGGTCAGGATCAGCGCGAAGATCATCAGCGAAGCCTGTACGGTATCGGTCCAGCTCACCGCCAGGAAGCCACCAACGAAGGTGTAGGCGATGGTCGCCGCCGCACCAGCCCACAAAGCGGTTTCGTACGACATGCCGAAGGTGCTCTCGAACAGACGGGCACCGGCCACGATGCCGGAGGCACAGTAGATGGTGAAGAACACCAGGATGACGATGGCGGAAATGATACGCAGCAGCCCGCTATTGTCTTCGAAACGGCTGGAGAAGTAGTCCGGCAGGGTCAGCGCGTCACCATTGTGTTCGGTCTGCACGCGCAGCCGGCCTGCCACGAACAGCCAGTTCAGGTAGGCACCCACTGTCAGGCCGATGGCGATCCAGGCCTCGGACAGGCCCGCGAAGTAGATGGCACCGGGCAGGCCCATCAGCAGCCAGCCACTCATGTCGGAGGCACCGGCAGACAGCGCGGTAACCACGCTACCCAGGCTGCGACCACCCAGAATGTAATCGGAAAGGTTGTTGGTAGCGCGATAGGCGGCGAAGCCGATCAGCACCATTGCTGCGATGTAGATCACGAAGGTGATCGTTAGTGGATTGCCCATGCGTGTGCCCTGGCGTTTGTTTTTATCATGCGCAACCACACCGTTGGTGGTTGCACCCAGGCGGCGAATGCTATGCAACAACGCAAAGAAGGTGCAACCATTTTTCTTTTGCAAGTTGCACCTGCCCGTGCATTTTCCGACAAAGCCCACTTCTTGCTCCTTTCGGGAGCAAAAAACCGCTTTTTCAGAATAAATCGCACCGAAAGCGCCCCTTTTCAGGGTATGGGAATAGCTGTCGGACGAGTTGCACCTTTCACACGAAAAAATCGGGTTGCACCTGGTTGCACCCGAATTGTCCTACAGATACTCTTGACGCCAGCTTAGGCCACAACCGTGGCAATAACGAGGATAAGAAATGGCGACTACCACCCTTGGGGTCAAACTCGACGACCCGACCCGTGAGCGACTCAAAGCAGCTGCGCAGTCCATCGACCGCACGCCTCACTGGTTGATCAAGCAAGCGATCTTCAATTACCTGGAGAAGCTCGAGGGTGGTGCCACCCTGACCGAACTCAACGGTCATGCCAGCAACCCGGCCGACGATGCCGGTGAAGTCCAGGCCGACCACAGCCACCAGTGCTTCCTCGAATTTGCCGAGAGCATCTTGCCGCAGTCGGTACTGCGCTCGGCGATCACCGCCGCCTACCGCCGCCCCGAGCAGGAAGTGGTGCCGATGCTGCTGGAGCAGGCGCGCCTGAGCGCGCCGCTGGCCGACGCCACCAACAAGCTGGCCGCAAGCATTGCCGAAAAACTGCGCAACCAGAAAAGCGCCGGCGGCCGTGCCGGTATCGTCCAGGGCCTGCTGCAGGAATTCTCGCTGTCGTCTCAGGAAGGCGTGGCGCTGATGTGCCTGGCCGAAGCCCTGCTGCGTATCCCCGACAAAGGTACCCGTGATGCGCTGATCCGCGACAAGATCAGTACCGGCAACTGGCAGCCGCACCTGGGCAACAGCCCGTCACTGTTCGTCAACGCCGCCACCTGGGGGCTGCTGCTGACCGGCAAGCTGGTCAGCACCCATAACGAAACCGGCCTCACCTCCTCGCTCACCCGCATCATCGGCAAGAGCGGCGAGCCGATGATCCGCAAGGGCGTCGACATGGCCATGCGCCTGATGGGTGAGCAGTTCGTCACCGGCGAGACCATTGCCGAAGCCCTGGCCAACGCCAGCCGTTTCGAGGCCAAAGGCTTCCGTTACTCCTACGACATGCTTGGCGAAGCCGCACTGACCGAGCACGACGCGCAGAAGTACCTGGCGTCCTACGAGCAGGCCATCCACTCGATCGGCAAGGCCTCGCATGGCCGTGGCATCTATGAAGGCCCAGGCATCTCGATCAAGCTGTCGGCACTGCACCCGCGCTACAGCCGGGCCCAGTACGAGCGCGTGATGGAAGAGCTGTACCCGCGCCTGCTGTCGCTGACCCTGCTGGCCAAGCAGTACGACATCGGCCTTAACATCGACGCCGAAGAAGCCGACCGCCTGGAGCTTTCGCTGGACCTGCTCGAACGCCTGTGCTTCGAGCCATCCCTGGCTGGCTGGAACGGCATCGGCTTCGTTATCCAGGCCTACCAGAAGCGCTGCCCGTACGTGATCGACTACGTCATCGATCTGGCCAAGCGCAGCCGCCACCGCCTGATGATCCGCCTGGTAAAAGGCGCCTACTGGGACAGCGAGATCAAGCGTGCCCAGGTCGAAGGCCTGGAAGGCTACCCGGTCTATACCCGCAAGGTGTACACCGACGTGTCCTACGTCGCCTGCGCCCGCAAGCTGCTGGCCGTGCCAGAAGCCATCTACCCGCAGTTCGCCACCCACAACGCCCACACCCTGTCGGCCATCTACCACATTGCCGGGCAGAACTATTACCCGGGCCAGTACGAGTTCCAGTGCCTGCACGGCATGGGCGAACCGCTGTACGAGCAAGTGGTCGGCAAGATTGCCGATGGCAAGCTGAACCGCCCGTGCCGCGTGTATGCACCGGTCGGCACCCATGAAACGCTGCTGGCCTACCTGGTGCGCCGCCTGCTGGAAAACGGCGCGAACACCTCGTTCGTCAACCGCATTGCCGACCACTCGATTTCCATCCAGGAACTGGTCGCCGACCCGGTGGCCAGCATCGAGCGCATGGGTACCCAGGAAGGCAGTATCGGCCTGCCGCACCCACGCATTCCCCTGCCGCGCGACCTGTATGGCACCGAACGGGCCAACTCGGCCGGCATCGACATGGCCAATGAACACCGCCTGGCGTCGCTGTCCTGCGCCATGCTGGCCACCGCTCACAACGACTGGAAGGCTGCCCCGCTGCTGGCCTGCGCCGCCAGCGAGAGCGCTGCCGCACCGGTGCTGAACCCGGCTGACCACCGCGACGTCGTCGGCCATGTGCAGGAGGCCACCGTTGCCGACGTTGACAACGCCATCCAGTGCGCACTGAACGCCGCGCCGATCTGGCAGGCCACCCCACCAGCCGAGCGTGCTGCCATTCTGGAGCGCACCGCCGACCTGATGGAGGCCGAGATCCAGCCGCTGATGGGCCTGCTCATCCGCGAGGCCGGCAAGACCTTCGCCAACGCCATTGCCGAAGTGCGTGAAGCCGTGGACTTCCTGCGCTACTACGCGGTGCAGGCACGTAACGACTTCAGCAACGACGCCCACCGCCCACTGGGTCCTGTGGTGTGCATCAGCCCATGGAACTTCCCGCTGGCGATCTTCACCGGCCAGGTGGCCGCAGCCCTGGCTGCCGGCAACCCGGTACTGGCCAAGCCTGCCGAGCAAACCCCACTGATCGCCGCCCAGGCCGTGCGCCTGCTGCTGGAAGCTGGCATCCCAGAAGGCGTGCTGCAGCTGCTGCCGGGCCGCGGTGAAACTGTCGGTGCCGGCCTGGTCGGAGACGAGCGCGTCAAAGGCGTGATGTTCACCGGCTCCACTGAAGTGGCCCGCCTGCTGCAGCGCAACGTCGCTGGCCGTCTGGACAACCAGGGCCGCCCGATCCCGCTGATCGCCGAAACCGGCGGCCAGAACGCGATGATCGTCGACTCCTCGGCACTGACCGAACAGGTCGTGATCGACGTGGTGTCCTCGGCCTTCGACAGTGCCGGCCAGCGTTGCTCGGCCCTGCGCGTACTGTGCTTGCAGGAAGACTCCGCCGACCGCGTAATCGAGATGCTCAAGGGCGCCATGGCTGAAAGCCGCCTGGGCTGCCCGGACCGCCTGGCCGTGGACATCGGCCCGGTGATCGATGCCGAAGCCAAAGCCGGCATCGAGAAGCACATCCAGGGCATGCGCGAGAAAGGCCGCCCGGTCTACCAAGTCGCCATTGCCGATGCTGCCGAGATCAAGCGCGGCACCTTCGTCATGCCAACCCTGATCGAGCTGGACAGCTTCGACGAGCTGAAGCGCGAAATCTTCGGCCCCGTGCTGCACGTGGTGCGCTACAACCGCCGCAATCTGGACCAGCTGATCGAGCAGATCAACAACTCCGGCTACGGCCTGACCCTCGGCGTGCACACCCGTATCGACGAGACCATCGCCAAAGTGGTGGAAACCGCCAACGCCGGCAACATGTACGTCAACCGCAACATTGTGGGTGCAGTGGTGGGCGTGCAGCCGTTCGGTGGTGAAGGCCTGTCTGGCACCGGCCCGAAAGCCGGCGGCCCGCTGTACCTCTACCGCCTGCTGTCGACCCGCCCGGCCGACGCCATTGGCCGCCACTTCCAGCAGCAGGACGGCGAAGGCACGCCGGACCGCACCCTGCACGAACAGCTGGTAAAGCCGCTGCACGGCCTGAAGGCCTGGGCCGAGAACAACCAGCTGGCCGACCTGGCCGCGCTGTGCAGCCAGTTCGCCAGCCAGTCGCAGAGCGGCATCGCCCGCCTGCTGCCAGGCCCGACCGGCGAGCGCAACAGCTACACCATTCTGCCGCGTGAGCACGTGCTGTGCCTGGCCGACAACGAAACCGACCTGCTGGCGCAGTTCGCCGCGGTACTGGCCGTTGGCAGCTCGGCGGTGTGGGTTGACGGTGAACCGGGCAAGGCCCTGCGCGCCCGCCTGCCGCGTGAGCTGCAGGCCAAGGTGAAGCTGGTCGCGGACTGGAACAAGGATGAAGTGGCGTTCGACGCCGTGATCCACCATGGCGACTCGGACCAGCTGCGCGGCGTATGCCAGCAGGTGGCCAAGCGTGCCGGGGCGATCGTTGGGGTGCACGGGCTGTCCAGCGGGGATCACCAGATTGCGCTGGAGCGCCTGGTCATCGAGCGCGCGGTGAGCGTGAACACTGCAGCGGCGGGTGGTAACGCCAGCCTGATGACCATTGGCTAATGGCTGAGGGTTGTTGAAGAAGAAGGAGAGCCTCGGCTCTCCTTTTTTATGCGTGCATGTCCTGAAGCAGGGGCTGGACTAACAGGTGCTCACCAGAACGTGGTCATGCCAACGGTGACTTGGGTGTCTTCTGTTGTTACGGAAGTGTCAGATTTTTTGTGTGCGGGCCGGTAACGGCCTGCCGTCAGGCAGGCCCTGACTTTCACCAGGTCGGCCTGATGAACCGATCTCCGTACAAAATCGCGAATTGATTCATCGCACTTTTCCAATCATGCGCCGCTGAGCCCCAGTTTGCCGTGATGTTTCGCAGCCCCAGCCAGATCAGCTTGGTAGCTGCGTCATCGTTCGGGAAATGGCCTCGGGTCTTGATGATCTTGCGCAGCTGGGCATTGATACTCTCGATGGCGTTGGTGGTGTAGATCACTTTCCGGATGGCTGGTGGGAAGACAAAGAAGGGAATCACTCGATCCCAGGCGCGTCTCCAGGCCGCAACGACCGTTGGATACTGCTTGCCCCAGGGCCCGTTTTCAAACTCATCGAGTGCCTGCTCAGCCGCTTCGGCGTTGATGGCCTGGTAGATCGGCTTGAGCGCCTTGGCCAGTGCCCGCCGCTTGTCCCAGGCTGCAAAGTCCAGGCTGTTGCGGATCAGGTGCACGATGCACGTCTGCAGAGTCGTCTCTGGAAACACGGCGCTGAGAGCCTCTGGCATGCCTTTGAGGCCATCGGTCACGGCAATCAGCACATCCTCGACACCACGTGTCTTGAGATCGTTAAAGACCTTCATCCAGAACTTCGCACCCTCGGTGTTCTCGATCCAGATGCCCAAGATATCGCGCGTCCCGTCGGGTAGAACGCCCAGCGCCAAGTAAATGGCCTTGTTGCGCACCAAGCCTTCTTCGCGGATCTTCACCCGCAGTGCATCGAAGAAAATGACCGGGTACATGGGCTCTAGTGGCCGCTGCTGCCACGCGCCAATTTCTTCCATGACCTCGTCTGTCACAGAGCTGATGAAGTCGGGTGAGACCTCTGTTCCATACTGCTCGGACAGAAAGGCTCGGATCTCTCTGACCGTCATGCCACGGGCGTACATGGCGATGATCTTGTCATCGAAACCGGTGTACCGCCGCTCATGCTTGGGGATGAGAATGGGCGCAAAACTGCCGTCTCGGTCACGAGGAATTTCCAGCCGCAGCGGGCCATCGCCGGTCAAAACCGTCTTGCCACTCTTGCCGTTACGCTGGTTGGTTTCATCCTCTGGGCGCTGCGCGCCCGGCGGATAACCCAGGTGGTGGCCAAGTTCGGCGTGCAGAGCGCGTTCGATCAAGGCCTTCTTGAACGCCGCAGAGGCATCCTCGATAGCCTCTGCGGTCATCAGGCCCTCACCGAACTGCTCCAGCAGCTCTTTGGGGATTTTGGGCAGGTCACGCAAGGGTTTCTTTTTGGTTGGCATACATGCACCTCTTACTCATGTTATGCCCGAACACAAAATTTCTGACACCCTCGTTGTTACCGTTTATCCCCTGGAAATTCTCGGCTGCCTGGGCCGGTCCTTTCGCGGGTAAACCCGCCCCTATACACATGCACAGGCCGTCGTGTAGGAGCGGGTTCACCCGCGAAGAGGCCGGACCTGCTGGCCAATTTCTACCCGCCGTTCACTGTTGCCGCCACCACCGTATTAAGGCAAGTGGAAGCGCGGGTTGGATCGGGGACTATCCGGAGCTCCCCTCAGACAGAGCTCCGGCCAAAAGTTGCTCAAACCATTGGTGAAAGCGCAATCAAAGCAGACAGCTGTGCTGCCATAAGCCCAATACCCAACAGCATCCAAAGCCAATTTGCCAGCGTGAACCGGCTGTTGGCCTTCCCTTCTTTGTCACCCGCACTGAAATTGATGCCCTTCTGCATGAACACCAGAATGATCAGCCAAGCTGCCTGAATGGCTAAACCCGCAAAATAGGCCGGCCACAGCTGGCCTTCCAACACGACGCCGGCAGCCACCCAGACAACGCAAAAACCGTAATAGCCCAGCGTGAGCCCTAGGATGGACCACGGATAGGTTTTACCTGAGTCGCGAATATGGTCATTTGCCCTTCTCAATAATGGATAGATGAAGAACACTGCAAAAGCGCTTCGCCAGAGCGGACTTACGCGCTCTCCCGTTTTCTCTCTATGCAGACTCCAACTTTGATAGAAGCAGTAAACCCAGTAGAAGCCCAAGGTAAAGAAAGTCATTACGCCAAATTTCATGGGTGAGACTACGAAGAAGGGAACCTGATTGCCGTTGGCCTCAGCCAAGTCAGCGGGGTGGGCATCACTCATCTGAAACGTTTCCTTGTGAACACCAAAAAGCACATTCAAGGCCAACTGACATTCGATCCGCAGCAGTCCATTTCCGATCGGGATTATGGGAAACGTCTCTATATTGTTCCGAGCAGGCATTACAGGACCTGACCTTGCGTTGGTTTCACCAATAACCGGCAGGCTTCCCGGCGTTCTCAACCCATATCACGCAAACCTATTAACCTGTCCCCAGTCTCACCACGCTCCTACACTCGCAGCATCCCGCCTCAGGACCGCCACCATGCCCGAGACCTTGCTCAGCCCCCGCAACCTCGCCTTCGAGCTCTACGAAGTCCTCGACGCTGAAGCCCTGACCCTGCGCCCGCGCTTCGCCGAGCACAGCCGTGAAACCTTCGATGCGGCACTGACCACCGCCCGCACCATCGCCGAAAAGTATTTCGCCCCGCACAACCGCAAGGCCGACGAAAACGAACCACGCTACGTGGACGGCCGCGCCGAGCTGATCCCCGAAGTTAAGCCCGCCGTCGATGCCTTCCTCGAAGCCGGCTTCCTCAACGCCAACCGGGACTTCGAGGTCGGCGGCATGCAGCTGCCCAGCCTGGTCTCGCAAGCCTGCATCGCCCACTTCCAGGCCGCCAACGCCGGCACCACGGCCTACCCGTTCCTGACCATGGGCGCGGCCAACCTGATCGAGAGCTTCGGCTCCGATGAACAGAAGCGCCTGTTCCTGCAACCGATGATCGACGGCCGCTACTTCGGCACAATGGCGCTGACCGAACCCCACGCTGGCTCGTCGCTGGCCGACATACGCACCCGCGCCGAACCAGCAGGCGACGGCAGCTACCGGCTCAAAGGCAACAAGATCTTCATTTCCGGCGGCGACCACGAACTGTCGGAAAACATCGTGCACATGGTGCTGGCCAAGCTTCCGGACGCCCCGCCCGGGGTCAAGGGCATTTCGCTGTTCATCGTGCCCAAGTACCACGTAAACCCGAACGGCAGCCGTGGCCCGCGCAACGATGTGCTGCTGGCCGGGCTGTTCCACAAGATGGGCTGGCGTGGCACCACCTCGACCGCGCTGAACTTCGGCGACAATGGCCAGTGCGTCGGGTACCTGGTCGGCCAGCCGCACCAGGGCCTGGCCTGCATGTTCCAGATGATGAACGAGGCGCGGATAGGCGTAGGCATGGGCGCGGTGATGCTGGGTTACGCCGGCTACCTTTACTCCCTGGAATACGCTCGCCAGCGGCCGCAGGGCCGACTGCCGGACAACAAGGACCCACACAGCCCGGCGGTACCGATCATCGAGCACACGGATGTGAAACGCATGCTCCTGGCGCAGAAGGCCTACGTAGAAGGCGCCTTTGATCTGGGCCTGTACGCCGCGCGCCTGTTCGACGACACCCATACGGCCCCTGACGAAAACGCCCGCAAGCCGGCGCAGGACCTGCTCGACCTGCTGACCCCGATCGTCAAATCCTGGCCCTCGGCGTTCTGCCTCAAAGCCAACGAACTGGCGATCCAGATTCTTGGCGGCCACGGCTACACCCGCGAATACCCGGTGGAGCAGTACTACCGTGACAATCGCCTGAACCCGATCCACGAAGGCACGGAGGGTATCCAGTCGCTCGATCTGCTCGGCCGCAAGCTGGCACAGCACAATGGTGCCGGCCTCAAGCAATTGATCCGCCTGATCGCCGCCACCTGCGAGCGCGCCAGCCATCACCCGAACCTTGACCCACTGCGTCAGCCGCTGGAGCAACTGGCCAACCGCCTGCAAGGCGTAACCCTGGCCCTGCTCGGCGACCTGGCCCAAGGCAAAGTCGCTGGTGCCCTGGCCAACTCTGCCTTGTACCTCAAGGCCTTCGGCCACTGCGTGATCGGCTGGCGCTGGCTGGAACAGGCGGTTCACGCCGAGCTTGGCATGCTCAAGGGAACGGCTGCTGATCGCGACTTCTACCTCGGCAAGCTGCAAGCTGCGCGTTATTTCCTGACCTGGGAAGTACCGGGCTGCCATAATGAGCTGGCATTGCTCGAGGCACACGACGATACCTGCCTCGGCATGCAAGACGGGTGGTTCTAGGGGGAGCCACCGTGTACACGGAGGCATCCGCATGTTCGATTCCAGCGCCCTGCTGCGCCAGCGCTTTGCTGCGCTGCGCAGTACGGCCGAGTTGTTTTCCCTGCGCCATGTGAAACAGTCGCACCAGGCGCTTTCGGTTCGCCGCAACGTCGCCGAACCACCCTTCTTCAGCCAGGATGAGGGCGCCATGCTCACCGTGCGGGTCAATGGCGTGGAGGCCTACGCTGCCACCGCCGACCTGTCCCAGGCTGGCCTGCAGCGCGCCCTTGAGCAAGCCGAGGCGCTGGCGCGGCAGATCGCCCGGCACAGCCTGCTGGACCTGCGCGAGCACGCCGTGACCAGCGCACGGCACGACCATGTGTCGCCCAACTTCGACCAACCCGTACCCAGCCTCGCCGACTGCCTTGGCCTGCTCGCCGCCGAATCGGCCAGCGTGCCCAAGGACAGCCGTTTGGTGGACTGGCAGGCCAGCCTGGGGCTGAGCCTGGTCGAGCAAACCTACCTGAACTCGGCCGGCGCCGAACTGCGCCATGCCCAGCGCTTCCTGTTCCCGGGCCTGGGGGTGACCGCCAGCGACGGCCAGGACAGCCAAAGCCGCAGCCTGGGCCGCGACAACTTCGGCCAACAGGGTGGTTTCGAGATCATCGAGCGCTGCGGCCTGGTCGGCGCGGCCAGCCGGGTGGCCGAAGAAGCACTGCAACTGCTGCTGGCACCGAACACCCCCAGTGGCCCGCGCGACCTGCTGTTGATGCCGGACCAGATGATGCTGCAGATTCACGAATCCATCGGCCACCCGCTGGAGATGGACCGCATTCTCGGCGACGAGCGCAACTACGCCGGCACCAGCTTCGTCAAAACCAGCGACTTCGGCCACCTGCAGTACGGCTCCAGCCTGCTGAACGTGACCTTCGACCCGACCATTGGCGAAGAGCTGGCCAGCTACAGTCATGACGACGACGGCACCCCGGCCAGCAAAGCGTTCCTGATACGCGACGGCCTGCTGCTGCGCCCGCTGGGTGGCGCGCTGTCGCAGTTCCGCTCTGGCCTGGACGGCGTGGCCAACAGCCGTGCCTGCGGCTGGAACCGCGCGCCGATCGACCGCATGGCCAACCTCAACATCGAGCCGGGCGACCAGTCTTTCGAGCAACTGATCGGAGGCATCGAGCACGGCATCCTGATGCGTACCAACCGTTCCTGGTCCATCGACGATGCGCGCAACAAGTTCCAGTTCGGCTGCGAATGGGGCCAGTTGATTGAAAATGGCGAGCTCAAGGGCATCGTCAAGAACCCCAACTACCGCGGCATCTCCGCGCAGTTCTGGCGCAACCTGTCGGCGGTTGGCGACCACAGTACCTTCCAGGTGCTGGGCACGCCCAACTGTGGCAAGGGCGAACCCAATCAGGTGGTGCGGGTCGGCCACGCCTCGCCGGCCTGTGTGTTCCGCCAGATCGATGTATTCGGAGGAGACGCCTGATGAAGCACGCTTTCGAAACCCTGGTCGGGGAGGTGCACGCCGCCCTTCAGGCGGGCGAGCAGTTCACCCTCGGTTACAGTGCCGAGCAATCGCAGTTCGTGCGTTTCAACCATGCCAAGGTGCGCCAGGCCGGCGAAGTCAGCCAGGCCAGCGCGCAACTGCGGCTGGTGCGCGATGGGCGCCAGGCGGAACAGCAGGTGACCTTGAGCGGCGACGTGCAACTGGATCGCCAGCGCCTGAACGTTGCGCTCGAGCAGCTGCGCCAGACCTTGCCGCTGCTGGCGCTCGACCCTTACCTGCGCCTGGACGAAAACGCCTGGCACAGCCATAGCCTGCAGGAACCCCCCCTGCCCGCACTGAACGAAGTACTGGCCCTGCTCGAGCGTGAAGCAGGTGACCTGGACCTGGTCGGCATCTACGCCGCCGGCCCGGTATGCCGCGGCTTCGCCAGCTCGTTCGGCGCCTTCGGCTGGCACCAGGCCAACAGTTTCAACGTCGACTGGAGCCTGTTCCACGATAATGGCCAGGCAGTGAAGGCCAACTATGCCGGCCAGGCCTGGAGTGCCGACGACTTCACCGCACGCCTGCGCCAAGCACGAGAGCAGTTGGGTTTCCTCGGCCGCCCGGCAGTTACCCTCAAGCCCGGCACCTACCGCGCCTACCTTGCACCTGCGGCCATGGACGAAGTCGCCGGCATGTTGTGCTGGGGCGGCTTTTCCGCGCAGGCCCTGGCCACTGGCAACAGCGCTCTGCAGCGCCTGTACAACGGCGATGCACGGCTTAGCCCGCTGGTCAGTTTTACCGAGCAGGTCAGCGGCTCGCTTAGCCCGGCATTTTCCGATGAAGGTGCGCCGCGCCTGGATGTGCCGCTGATCCAGCAAGGCGAGGCCCGGCAGCGGTTGATCAGTGCGCGCAGTGCGGCCGAGTTCGAGCTGCAGGCCAATGGCGCCGACGGCTACGAGTCGCCCTGTGCGCTCAGCCTGGCGCCGGGCAATCTGGCCAGTGCGCAGATCCTTGAGCGTCTAGGCACCGGGCTGTACATCAGCAACCTGTGGTACCTGAACTACTCAGACCTGCCAGCGGCGCGCATGACCGGGCTGACCCGCTTCGCCACTTTCTGGGTAGAAGACGGGCAGATCCAGGGGCCGGTGAGTACCATGCGCTTCGATGACAGCTTGTACAGCTTGCTGGGCAGCCAGCTGGAGGACCTGACCCAGGAGCGCGAGATGATCCTGTCGACCAGTACTTATGGACAGCGCAGTACCGGGTCGAGTCATTTGCCCGGGGCACTGGTCAAAGGCCTGACCCTGACATTGTGACTGGACTTGCCGGCCCTTTCGCGGCTAAAGCCGCTCCTACAAGGAACGCGTAACCCCTGTAGGAGCGGCTTTAGCCGCGAAAGGGCCGGCACTGACAAACGAGGACGTCATGCCCGAACGCACCCCGCTGGACCCCGTCACCGCCCGCTGGATCCCTTGGGTGGTGGCCATCGCCTTCTTCATGCAGTCCCTGGACGGCACCATCCTCAACACTGCCCTGCCGGCCATGGCCCGCTCGTTGGCCGAAGACCCCTTGCGCATGCAGGGTGTGATCATTGCCTACATGCTCACCGTGGCCCTGCTGATCCCTGCCTCAGGCTGGATCGCCGACCGATTCGGCACCAAGCGCATCTTCTTCAGCGCCATCTTGCTGTTCAGCTTTGGCTCGCTGCTGTGCGCTGCAGCCAACAGCCTTGGCTTCCTGATCTTCGCCCGCGTGGTGCAGGGCCTGGGCGGTGCGCTGATGCTGCCGGTCGGGCGGCTGGTGGTGCTGCGCGCCTACCCACGCAGCGAGCTGGTGCGGATCATGAGTTTCATCACCATCCCCGGCCTGCTCGGGCCATTGCTGGGCCCAACGGTCGGTGGCTGGCTGGTGGAAATCCTCAGCTGGCACTGGATCTTCCTGCTCAACCTGCCAGTCGGCCTGCTTGGCTGCATTGCCGTGTGGAAGTTCATCCCGGACTTGCGCGGCGCCGAGCGCACCACCTTCGACGGCCCTGGTTTCCTGCTGTTCGGCGCAGCCATGGTACTGATCACCATTGCCATGGAAGGCCTGGGCGAGCTGCACCTGCCGCACTTGCGGGTAATGTTGCTGCTGTTCGCCGGCATGGCCTGCCTGGCCGCGTACTGGCTGCGCGCCGGGCGCGACCCGGAGCCGCTGTTCTCGCCAAGCCTGTTCCGCGTGCGTACTTTCGCCATCGGCATCCTCGGCAACCTGTTCGCCCGCCTGGGCAGCGGCGCGCTGCCGTTCCTGGTGCCATTGCTGCTGCAGGTTGCGCTGGGCTACTCACCCGCCCAGGCCGGCATGAGCATGATCCCGCTGGCGGCGGCGGCCATGCTGGCCAAATCCATTGCCCGACCGCTGATCGAACGGTTCGGCTATCGCATCATCCTCACCGGTAATACCTTGCTGTTGGGCATCCTGCTGGCAAGCCTGGGCCTGGTGGACGAGCAGACCCCTTATTGGCTGCTGTTGGTGCAACTTGGCCTTCTGGGCGCAGTGAACTCCATGCAGTTCACTGCGATGAACACAGTGACGCTCATCGATCTCGACGACGCCAGCGCCAGCAGCGGTAACAGCCTGCTGTCGGTGGTCGCGCAACTGTCGCTGAGCCTGGGTGTGGCCTGCGCCGGCGCACTGTTGGGCGGCTTTACTGCGGCAGGCAGCGCCGAAGGCGTGGAAACCACCCTGGGCGCGTTCCAGCTGACCTTCGTCACCATCGGTGTAATGGCCATGCTGGCAGCAGCGATCTTCCTGCAGCTGGCGCCGACGGACGGAAGGCGTGCCCGTCGTCCGGAACAACACATGGAGTCGTAGGGCGAATGGCCACGAGGCTGGTAGACTATGCGGCATTTTTCGCTTCGCACCGCAGGCCCGCCTCGTGACCACCGAATCCACCGCCTTTGCCACCTTGCCGCTGTCCACTGCCATGCTGGCCAACCTGGAGGCCCTTGGCTATGCCTCGATGACGCCGATCCAGGCCCAGAGCCTGCCTGTCATCCTCAAAGGCCAGGACCTGATCGCCCAGGCCAAGACCGGTAGCGGCAAGACTGCCGCCTTCGGCATCGGCCTGCTCAACCCGATCAACCCGCGCTACTTCGGCTGCCAGGCGTTGGTGCTCTGCCCTACCCGCGAACTCGCCGACCAGGTGGCCAAGGAGCTGCGCCGCCTGGCCCGTGCCGAGGACAACATCAAGATCCTGACCCTGTGCGGCGGCGTTTCGCTGGGCCCACAGATCGCTTCGCTGGAGCACGGCGCGCACATCATCGTCGGCACCCCAGGGCGCATCCAGCAGCACCTGGACAAAGGCACCCTGGTCCTGGACGGGTTGAACACCCTGGTGCTGGACGAAGCCGACCGCATGCTCGACATGGGCTTCTTCGACGCCATCGCCAGCATCATCGGCAAGACCCCGTCGCGCCGCCAGACCCTGCTGTTCTCGGCCACCTACCCGGCCGGCATCAAGCAACTGGCCGCCGACTTCATGCGCAACCCTCAGCAGGTCAAGGTCGAAAGCCTGCACACCGACAACCAGATCGAGCAGCGTTTCATCGAGATTGACCCGCAGCAACGCCTGGAAGCCGTCACCCGCGTGCTCGGCCATTACCGCCCGCAGTCGTGCGTAGCGTTCTGCTTCACCAAGCAGCAATGCGAGGACGTGGTTGCCCACCTGACCGCCAAGGGCATCGTCGCCCAGGCCCTGCACGGCGACCTGGAGCAGCGCGACCGTGACCAGGTGCTGACCATGTTCGCCAACCGCAGCAGCTCGGTGCTGGTGGCTACCGACGTGGCCGCGCGCGGCCTGGACATCGATGGCCTGGACATGGTCATCAACGTGGAGCTGGCGCGTGATGCCGAAATCCACGTGCACCGCGTGGGCCGTACCGGCCGCGCCGGCGAGAAAGGCGTTGCGGTCAGCCTGGTGGCACCGGCCGAAGGCCACCGCGCCCAGGCCATCGAAGCGCTGCAGAATAGCCCGCTGCGCTGGGACCAGCTGGACAGCCTGAAAAACAAGGGCGGCGAGCCCCTGCTGCCGGTGATGACCACACTGTGCATTGCCGCTGGCCGCAAGGACAAGCTGCGCCCTGGCGACATCCTGGGGGCCTTGACCGGTGATGCCGGCATCCCGGGCAAGCAAGTGGGCAAGATCGCCATCTTCGACTTCCAGGCGTTTGTGGCCGTGGAGCGGGCGCTGGCCAAGCAGGCCATGCAGCGGCTGAACAGCGGCAAGATCAAGGGTCGCGCCCTGAAAGTCCGCATTATCTAAAGCCAGGCAAAGCCCCCTGTAGGAGCGGGTTTACCCGCGAATGCGGCAGTGAATGCACCATCGCATTCGCGGGTGAACCCGCTCCCACAGGGTTCAGCATTTCAAATCTGAAGGTTCATACCGTGCACTCCACCGACGTGATCATCCTTGGCGCCGGCGCCGCCGGCCTGATGTGCGCCCAGCTCAGTGCCCGTCGCGGCCGCCGGGTGCTGCTGCTCGACCACGCCAACAAGCCAGGCAAGAAAATCCTCATGTCCGGCGGCGGGCGTTGCAACTTCACCAACCTGTACACCGAGCCGGCCAACTTCCTTTCGCACAACGCGCACTTCTGCAAGTCGGCCCTGGCCCGCTACACCCAGTGGGACTTCATCGAGCTGGTGTGCAAGCACGGCGTGGCGTACCACGAGAAGAAGCTCGGCCAGCTGTTCTGTGACAACAAGGCCAGCGACATCCTCGACATGCTGCTGGCCGAGTGCGACGAGGCCGGTGCCGAGATCCGCATGCACACCAGCATCGAACAGATCGAGAAGACCGAAAGCGGCTACCTGCTGCAGACCAGCGGCGGCCAGTTCGCCTGCCAGTCGCTGGTCATCGCCACCGGCGGCCTGTCGATCCCGACCCTGGGCGCCACCGGTTTCGGCTACCAGGTGGCCCGCCAGTTCGGCCACACCCTGCTGCCAACCCGCGCTGGGCTGGTGCCATTCACCATCACCGAGCCCCAACTCAAGGCGATGTGCACCGAGTTGTCCGGCACCTCGCTGGACTGCACCGCCAGCTGCAATGGCACCAGCTTCCGCGAAAACCTGCTGTTCACGCACCGCGGCCTGAGCGGCCCGGCAATCTTGCAGATCTCGTCGTTCTGGGAAGCCGGTGACACGGTCGAGATCAACCTGTTGCCCGACCGCGATGCGCTTTCCTGGCTGCAACAGATGCAGGCCGAACGCGCCAACGCCGAACTGAAGACCGTGCTGGGCGAGGTGTTCACCCGCAAGCTGGCCAACTTGCTGGCCGAGCAGTGGTTCGAGTCGAAGCCAATGAAGCAGTACACCCCGGCGGAACTGGCGCAAATCGCCGAAAAGCTGGCGAACTGGCAGGTAGTACCGGCCGGCACCGAAGGCTACCGCACCGCCGAAGTGACCCTGGGCGGCGTGGATACCCGCGAGGTGTCGTCCAAGACCATGGAATCGCTGAAAAGCCCGGGGTTGTACTTCATCGGTGAAGTGCTGGATGTCACCGGCCACCTGGGCGGCTTCAACTTCCAGTGGGCTTGGGCATCGGCGAACGCCGCCGCGCAGTTCGTGTAGAGTAGAATCCTTTCAGCAGCACGGAACGCTTCTTGCTGGCCCGTGCTTGGCGCCGTTATTGGGGCCGCTGCGCGCCCCAATAACCGGCCCTGAAAGGTATTCTTCTGATCACCGCCTGGCAGGCCATCATGTCATCGAGCTCGTTCCGTCAGTCACTGCGTCGCCTGTGGGGCCAAGACAAGTTCAGCTACAGCATCCGGGTCACCATTGCCCTCACCGGCAGCCTGGCCCTGTGCTGGTACCAGAACGAGATGGCCCTGCTGATTCCGCTGTTCCTCGGCATCATCGCCAGCGCCCTGGCCGAAACCGACGACAGCTGGCAGGGCCGCCTCAGCGCCCTGGCCGTTACCCTGGTGTGCTTCGCCATCGCTGCACTGGCAGTCGAGTTGCTATTCCCCTACCCCTGGATCTTCGTCGTTGCCCTGGCCCTGGCTGCCTTTGGCCTGACCATGCTCGGGGCGCTGGGCGAGCGCTACGGCGCCATCGCTTCGGCCACCTTGATCACTGCGGTCTACACCATGATCGGCGTGGACCAGCGCGGCGGCCAGGTCACCGACTTCTGGCACGAACCGCTGCTGCTGGTGGCAGGTGCGGCCTGGTACGGGCTGTTGTCGGTGCTGTGGCAGGCGCTGTTTTCCAACCAGCCGGTACAGCAGAGCCTGGCCAGACTGTTCTTCGAGCTGGGCAGCTACCTGAAGCTCAAGGCCAGCCTGTTTGAACCGGTCCGCACGCTCGACGTCGAGGCACGGCGCCTGGAACTGGCCCAGCAGAACGGCAAGGTGGTGGCCGCGCTGAACGCAGCCAAGGAGATCATCCTGCACCGGGTGGGCAACAGCCAACCAAACTCGAAGGTAAGCCGCTACCTCAAGCTGTACTTCCTGGCCCAGGATATCCACGAGCGTGTCAGTGCCTCGCACTACCCCTACAACGCACTGACCGAGGCGTTTTTCCACAGCGACGTCATGTTCCGCTGCCAGCGCCTGTTGCGTAAGCAGGGTTCATCCTGCCAGGAACTGGCCCGCTCGATCCGCCTGCGCCAACCGTTCGTGCTGGCCAGCGGTTATCCAGAAGCCCTCGAAGACCTCAACGCCTCGCTGGAGCACCTGCGCATCCAGAGCAACCCGGCCTGGCGCGGCCTGTTGCGCTCACTGCGGGCACTCGCCGCCAACCTGGCAACACTGGACCGCCTGCTCAGTGCCGCCAGCAACCCGGACAGCCTGGCCGACGCCAGCGACAGCAGCCTGCTCGACCGCTCGCCGCGCTCGCTGAAGGACGTGTGGACGCGCCTGCGCACCCAGCTCACACCGACCTCGCTGTTGTTCCGCCATGCCTTGCGCCTGCCGCTGGCGCTGTCGATCGGCTATGGCATGGTGCACCTGATTCACCCGACCCAAGGCTACTGGATCATCCTCACCACGCTGTTCGTCTGCCAGCCCAACTATGGGGCCACGCGGCGCAAGCTGGTGCAGCGAATCTTCGGCACTGCCGTTGGCCTGACAGTGGGTTGGGCCTTGTTCGACCTGTTCCCCAACCCGGTCATCCAGTCGTTGTTCGCCGTGGTTGCCGGGGTGGTGTTCTTCGTCAACCGCACCACCCGATACACCCTGGCCACTGCCGCGATCACCCTGATGGTGCTGTTCTGCTTCAACCAGATCGGCGATGGCTACGGCCTGTTCCTGCCGCGCCTGTTCGATACCCTGGTCGGCAGCCTGATTGCCATTCTTGCAGTGTTCCTGTTCCTGCCTGACTGGCAGGGCCGACGGCTGAACAAGGCGCTGGCCAATACCCTGGCCTGCGCCAGCGTGTACCTGCGCCAGATCATGCAGCAGTATGCCCACGGCAAGCGCGACGACCTGGCCTACCGCCTGGCCCGGCGCAATGCCCACAACGCTGACGCGGCGTTGTCCACCACCTTGGCCAACATGCTGATGGAGCCGGGGCATTTCCGTAAGGAGGCCGACGTTGGCTTTCGCTTCCTGGTGCTGTCGCACACCTTGCTCAGCTACCTCTCGGGGTTAGGCGCGCACCGCGACACGGCGTTGCCAGCCGAGGTGCAGGAGCAGTTGATCGAAGGCGCCGGGCAAAGCCTGGCCAGCAGCCTGGACGAAATTGCCAACGGCCTGGCCGCGCGGCTGCCGGTGGCGATTCACAGTGATTCCGAAGAGGCGTTGGCCAATGCCCTGGAGCAGATGCCGGAAGATCTGGATGAGCATCAGCGGTTGGTGCAGACGCAGCTGGCGTTGATATGCCGGCAGCTGGGGCCACTGCGGACCCTGGCGGCACACCTGATCAAGGAGAATGCCCCGGCCTGATCGTTTTAGTGCCTGTGCTCAAAAGCCGTACTGACGCAGCAGCCGGGCATAGCTGCCATCGGCCTTCATCGCCGCTATCGCCTGCTCGAAGCGCTCGACGATCCGATCATGCTCCGGGTGCTTCAGGCTGACCAGAATATGCAGGGTGTTCTCCCCCAGCGGCGGATCCACCAGCATCACCCCATCACGCACGTCCTGCGGCTCACGCTGCAGGTTGTAGCGGGCCACGTACTCGTCTTCCACCGCCAGGCTTACCCGCCCTGCCGCCAACATGCGTACCGCAGAAGAAAAGTTGCGCACCGGCACTTTGTGCAGACGGGGATCCCCGTCGAATTCCGGTGAATAGGCGTAATCACGCACTACGGCAATGCTATAGGCATAAAGGTCAGACAGACGCTTGTAGCTAAACGCCTCGCCCTTACGCTGCAGCAGGCGAATACGATTACTCAGGTAGGCGCTGGAGAATTGCCCGATATTGGCGCGCGAGTCGTTGTACCAGGCATTGATCAGCACGTCGTAGCGCCCTTCACCTACCCCCAGCAACGCACGCGCCCACGGCACCTCTTCATAGCCGCTGGCGTAGCCGGCACGCGCCAGTGCCGTGGTAACGATGCTGGTCGCAAGGCCACCGCCCGGCATCTTGGCATCGGTGAACGGTGGCCAGCTATCGGCCACCAGGCGTAGCTTGGCGTGACCCGGGGCAGGTGTTGCCAGCATCGTTGCCAGCAATCCCAGAACACAAAGCAGTGGCCGCATGCTCACGTCCTTTCGCAATGGAGGGCAACACTGCCAGTGAGATTACACAAAGCGGTTGCCGAGGGCAGCGGCCAATAGTGTCATTTAGCCTCTATTTTGGCCGAAGCACATGCAGCATGCGATGATCGAGCCCCATCCAAGGAGTTCGTGCCCATGTCAATCGACTGGATCTGCAAGCACCACGCCGACCTCGGCAAGGAGCAGCTCTATGCCATCTTGCAGCTACGCACTGAAGTACTCGTGGTGGAGCAGCGCCACGCCTACCAGGAAGTCGATGGTCAGGACCTGACTGGCGATACCTTGCACCTCATGGCCTGGCAGGAAGACAAGCTGGTGGCCTACCTGCGCCTGCTGGATCCGCAGTCACAAGGTGGGGATGTGGTGATCGGACGAGTGGTGACATCACCGCAGGCGCGAGGTTTGCAGCTCGACGAAAGCTTGCTGCTCAAGGGGCTGGAAGCGGCGGAGCATTGTTGGCCGGGGGTGCCGGTTTATCTGTCGGCTCCGGCGCATTTACAGGCGTTTTATGCCCGCCATGGGTTTGCGGTGGTGGGCGAGGAGTTTTTGGAGGACGGCATCGCGTCCATTGGAATGCGCAAGGGATGAGCCCACCCTGTGCGGGCCGCACATCAGGGGTAACCCAGCACTTCGCGGATCTGCCGCAAGTGACGGATGATCCACTGCTTGTCGATCGCCCCCCAGTCATGAATGCGATAATGCCCGGCGTGGTTGCGTGCGCCTTCCTGCTGTTCGAACTCGCAGACGATGTCCAGGTCGGCCAGCGCGACGATAGTGTCCTGAGCTGTGCGACGGGGCATGCCGGTGGCCTCCATCAGGGCGGGCACGCTGGTCGCGGTCTGGCTATCGATCAGCCAGGCCACGTACAGGCGGCGGTAGAAGCTGCTCTTGGTCTTGCTCACTTCCATGCTGCATGTTCCTTAGAGGTTGCCCGGCAGCTCCCGATAGGTCAGGTAGACGCGCAGGTCGAATTCCAGTTGGTGATAGTCCGGCTCCATGTGCTGGCAGAGCTGGTAGAACGCTTTGTTGTGATCTCGCTCGCGCAGGTGCGCCAACTCGTGCACAACAATCATGCGCAAGAACTGTGGCGCGGCCTCCTTGAACAGCGAGGCAATGCGGATTTCCTTCTTCGCCTTGAGCTTGCCACCCTGCACCCGCGACACCGCCGTGTTCAAGCCCAGGGCCCGATGCGTCAGATCGAGGCGGCTGTCGAACAGTACCTTGTCCAGGTTTGGCGCACTTCGCAGGTACTGTTGGCGCAGATCCTGGGCATAGCCATACAGCGCCTTGTCGCTTTGCACGTCATGGCGGTCAGGGTAACGGCGCTGCAGGTATTCACCCAGGCGGTCGCTGTCGATCATCTGCCGCACCTGCGCCTGCAGGTGCGGGGGGTAGGCTTGCAAGTAACGTAGTACGGTCATGGCGCTGTATTCGGCGTAACGAATGCCGATTCTAGCCAATCACGGCCCTGGCCAGGAGAAAATTGCCGGGAAGCCGCTAGCGTCAGTCGCGGTCATCGGATAAGCCACCAGGAAACCCTGAACGTATTCGCAACCATTGGCCTTTAGCCAGGCGGCCTGCGCCGGGGTCTCCACACCCTCGGCGATCACCGTGATACGGTAGTCGGCGCACAGGCCGATCACGCTGCGAACCAACGCAGCATCTACCGTCGAATCGGGCAGACGTGCCACCAGATGACGGTCAAGCTTGAGGGTGTCGATAGGCAGGTCGCGCAGCATGCGCAACGAACAGTCACCCGCACCGAAGTCATCCAGGGCCACCCTCACGCCCAGCTCACGCAAGCGGTGTATCTGTTTGACGGCCGCGTCGATGTTATACATCAGCGACGTTTCCGCCACTTCCACCTCCAACTGCGTCGGGACAAGCTGGTAAAGCTGGATGACCCGTTGCAGCTCTTCGACCAGGCCAGGCATGACGAACTGCGCGCGGCTCAGGCTGATGCCGAGCACAAGGTCCGGCGGAAACCGGTCGTACCAGGCCTGCCGCTGGGCGGCCCCCTGGCGGTAGATCCAGCTGGCCAGGCGGTTGATCAGCCGTGCTTCTTCCAGCAACGGGATGAACAGCCCCGGCGGCACATCGCCAACGCTGGGGTGCTGCCAGCGCAGCAAGGCCTCGAAACCACGCAGGCGGCCATCGTGGAAGGCGACCTGTGGCTGGTACACCAAGGTAAAGTCCTGCTGCTCGATGGCCATGCGCACGCTGTCCTCGAGCATCAATCGCGAGCGCGCCCGTCCGTTGAGTTCCTGGTCGTAGAAGCGGTATTGCTGACGCCCCGCTTGCTTGGCTGCGTACATTGCTGCATCGGCCGAACGCAGCAGGCCTTCGACATTGGCGCCACAGTCCGGGTAGGTGGCAATGCCGATGCTGACCCCAAGGCACACATCGAGCCCGTCTACCTCATGGCTGATGGAAACACGTTCGAGCAACCGTTCGGCAAAACGCCCGGCCTGCTCCGGGTAGGGCAAGCTGTCAAACAGTGCAGTGAACTCATCACCGCCCATACGCGCCAGCAAGGCCTCACTGCCCAGGCAGTCCTTGAGCTGCTCGGCCACCCAGCGCAACACCCGGTCGCCCGCGTCGTGGCCGAGCGAGTCGTTGATGCGCTTGAAGCCATCCAGGTCCATGTACATCAGCGCCTGCGCCTTGTCAGAGCGCTCGTTGCGCAACAGTGCACCTTCAGCCGCCTGGTAGAAACCACGGCGGTTGAGCAGGCCGGTTAGCGGGTCAGTAATGGCCTGGTATTCCAGCTGCTGGTGCAAGTTACGCACTGCCGACATGTCCAGCACGGTCACCACCATGGCCTGTTGATCGGCCGGCAACGGCGCACAGGACAGCGCCACCGGCACAAGCTCACCGCCTTGGGTACGCAGTTGGGCATCGTGTACGCGGTAGATCTGCCGCCCCTGGTAGGCCTTGTAGAAGTCCGACTCGCGCCACAGGCTGGTACTGGTCAGTTGCACAACGTCGAGCAATTGGGTGCCCTGCAGGTGTTGCACCGGTGCCGCCAGCAAACGGGAAATGGCCGGATTGGCAAAACGGATGATGCCATGGGCATCAACCACCAGAATGCCTTCGGCGGCATTTTCCAGGATGGACGCATTGAAGGCCCTGGCCGTCTCCAGCTCACGACTCAGCTGCTGCAGCATGCGCCGGTTGCGCTGCTGGTCGAGCAGCGCCTGGACCTTGGGCTTGAGGATTTGTGGGTCGAACGGTTTGAACATGTAGTCCACGGCGCCGCTGGCGTAGCCTTTGAGCACGGCCGCTTCGGACTTTTCGTTGGCGGTGAGGAAAATGATCGGGGTCAGTCGGGTACGCTGATTGCCGCGCATCAGCCGGGCGACTTCAAAGCCGTCCATTTCCGGCATCTGTACATCCATCAACACCAGGTCGACTTCGTATTCAAGCAACGCGCTCAAGGCTTCTATCCCAGAGCTTGCCGTCAATACTTGCCAATCCTGCCGGGCCAGCAAGGCCCGCATGCTGATGAGGTTCTCGGGGTAGTCGTCTACCACCAGAAGAACTGAGCTGCCATCCAGTGGCTGCTGTTGAGGGTAAGCGCCATCCATGCTGCTTCTCTGTTATGTGACCGACTTCAAAATACGGTTGGATCCATTAGTACTCTAGACCTGAGGCTGCAACACGCAATGCAATCAGAACGCTATCAATGATCAAACTGTACGGTAGCCGACTAACGGTCGGTCTGCCGGAATTATGTACAGGTTTCCATCTCCCATAAAAAAACCCGCATCGCTGCGGGTTTTTCAGGGTTACCTGTCGATCAGTTGACCTTGGCGGCCAGTTCACCTTTCAGGTAGCGCTGGTACATGCCTTCCAGAGAGATCGGCTTGATCTTCGAGGCATTGCCCGCGGTGCCGAAGGCTTCGTAACGCGCGATGCACACGTCGCGCATGGCCTTGATGGTTTCACCGAAGAACTTGCGTGGGTCGAACTCGCTCGGGTTCTGCGCCATCAGACGGCGCATGGCACCGGTAGAGGCCAGACGCAGGTCGGTATCGATGTTGACCTTGCGCACGCCGTGCTTGATGCCTTCAACGATTTCTTCAACCGGTACACCGTAGGTTTCTTTGATGTCGCCGCCGTACTGGTTGATGATCGCCAGCCACTCTTGCGGTACCGAGGACGAACCGTGCATCACCAGGTGGGTGTTGGGGATGCGCTTGTGGATTTCCTTGATACGATCGATGGCCAGCACGTCACCGGTTGGTGGCTTGGTGAACTTGTAGGCACCGTGGCTGGTACCGATGGCGATCGCCAGGGCGTCGACCTGGGTCTTCTTGACGAAGTCGGCGGCTTCTTCCGGGTCGGTCAGCATCTGGCTGTGATCCAGCACGCCTTCGGCGCCGATCCCGTCTTCTTCACCGGCCATGCCGGTTTCCAGGGAGCCCAGGCAGCCCAGTTCGCCTTCAACCGAAACGCCGCAGGCGTGAGCCATGGCAACGGTCTGCTGGGTAACGCGGACGTTGTACTCGTAGTCGGTCGGGGTCTTGCCGTCTTCACCCAGCGAACCGTCCATCATGACCGAGCTGAAGCCCAGCTGGATCGAGCGCTGGCAGACGTCAGGGCTGGTACCGTGGTCCTGGTGCATGCACACCGGGATGTGCGGGAACTCTTCGATGGCAGCCAGGATCAGGTGGCGCAGGAATGGCGCACCCGCGTATTTGCGGGCACCGGCCGAAGCCTGAACGATCACCGGGGAGTCGGTCTTGTCGGCCGCTTCCATGATGGCGCGCATCTGCTCGAGGTTGTTGACGTTGAAAGCTGGTACGCCGTAGCCGAACTCGGCGGCGTGGTCCAGCATCTGGCGCATGCTAATGAGTGCCATTGTGTATCTCTCTCCCGACAAGCGTCGTTTGTTTCGTGCAAGCCTGCCGCAGGGGCGGTTGCTGTTCAAGTAGTGTGGGCCACCCTCGCGGCCCGGCCAGTCACGGTGCCTTGCAGCCCCGCCCAATCAGATCGTTGGTTGCCACCCAGTACACCAGGCCTTCTTCGCCCTTGGTGTGGAAGGCCAGCATGCCATCGCTGTACAGCGCACCCGAGGCACCCGGTTCAGCCTTGAGCCGGTACACCTGGTCGCCGCCGCCAAGGCGCACGTCAACCTGGTCACGTTGCGCATCGGCGAAGCGCCAAAGCACCTCAGCCTGGGTGTCGCAGACCCAACGGGTCCAGTTGTCTGCCGGGGCCGGTTGCGCCGGCTGCAGCAGTGAGCATCCTGCCAGTGTCGCCAGGGCCGTCACGGCCAAAAGCGCTTTCATTCAGTTTCCTCGATTTGGGGCTGCTGTGCAGCCCTTCTCGGGCTCGCCCGCTCCCACAGGTACAGTGCAGTCTCTGTGGGAGCGGGCGAGCCCGCGAAGGGCCGCACAGCGGCCCCTTCTTCAAGACCACAAATCAACGTTCAGGTTGCCTATTACCCGATCAAGGGCAACCCGGCGCCTTGCGCTGGTGGTCTTCGTCGTACTTTTCCAGGCCTTCCGGGCCCACGCGCTTGCCGATGACCGGCACAGTCTCGGCCTGCCAGTCGGACTGATAGCAACCGCCCTTGTGCGACTGCGCCGGGTCGGCATCCGAGGCCGGGCTGCCCGCGCAAGCGCTCAGCAGACCGGCCAGCATCATCACAGGCAATTGTTTGACCACCAGGGCACTCCCTTTGCCAAGCGCCGACGTCATCAGGCCTTGGCCCGCTCTTCCAGAATTGCCACAGCTGGCAGGACCTTGCCCTCGACGAACTCGAGGAAGGCGCCACCACCGGTAGAAATGTAGGAGATTTCCTTGCTGACGCCATATTTGTCGATGGCTGCCAGGGTGTCACCGCCACCGGCGATGGAGAACGCGGCGCTGTCGGCGATGGCCTTGGCCAGTACCTTGGTGCCGTTGCCGAACTGATCGAATTCGAACACGCCAACCGGGCCATTCCAAAGAATGGTTTTCGACGATTTCAGCAGCTCGGCGAAATTGGCCGCGGTTTGCGGGCCGATGTCCAGGATCATGTCGTCGGCAGCTACGTCGGCAATGGCCTTGACGGTGGCTTCGGCGCTCTCGGCAAACTCCTTGGCAACCACCACGTCGACTGGCAGCGGCACGCTGACCTTGGCGGCAATGGCCTTGGCGGTGTCCACCAGGTCAGGCTCGTACAGCGACTTGCCCACCGGGTGGCCGGCAGCGGCCAGGAAAGTGTTGGCAATACCGCCACCGACGATCAGCTGGTCGCAAACACTGCTGAGGCTGTTCAGCACGTCCAGCTTGGTGGAAACCTTGGAGCCGGCAACGATGGCCGCCATTGGCTTGGCCGGGGCTTTCAGGGCCTTGCCCAAGGCATCCAGTTCGGCTGCCAGCAGTGGGCCGGCAGCGGCCACCTTGGCGAACTTGGCGACGCCATGGGTCGAGCCTTCGGCGCGGTGTGCGGTGCCGAAAGCGTCCATGACGAATACGTCGCACAGGGCTGCGTATTTCTGCGCCAGCTCGTCGGCGTTCTTTTTCTCGCCCTTGTTGAAGCGCACGTTCTCGAACAGCACCAGTTCACCGGCCTGTACCGCGACACCGTCCAGGTAGTCGGCAACCAGCGGCACGTCGCGGCCCAGGGCCTTGCTCAGGTAATCGGCGACCGGCTTGAGGCTGTTCTCGGCAGAGAATTCGCCTTCGGTCGGGCGGCCCAAGTGCGAGCAGACCATTACCGCTGCGCCCTTCTCCAGGGCCAGCTTGATGGTCGGCAGCGCTGCCAGGATACGCGCATCGCTGGCTACCACACCGTCCTTCACAGGCACGTTGAGGTCTTCGCGGATCAGTACGCGCTTACCTTGCAGGTCGAGGTCGGTCATCTTCAACACGGTCATGAATGCAGTCCTTCAGGGCTGTTTGGTGCGGGTTGGGTGAACGACGTGCAGAAAGTGTTCGGCAACGTCGAGCATACGGTTGGCAAAACCCCATTCGTTGTCGAACCAGGCCAGCAGGTTTACCAGGCGGGGGCCGGAAACACGCGTCTGGCTGGCATCGACGATCGCCGAATGTGGGTCATGGTTGAAATCACAGCTGGCGTGCGGCAGCTCGGTGTAAGCCAGCAAGCCTTTAAGCGGACCTTCCAGCGCAGCCTCGCGCAGCACTCGGTTGACTTCGGCCGCACTGGTGTCGCGGGCAGTCTGCAGGGTGATGTCCAGGCACGAGACGTTGACGGTCGGTACACGTACCGCTTTGGCCTGGATTCGCCCGGCAAGTTCCGGAAGCAGGCGCTCGATGCCACGCGCCAGGCCAGTGGACACGGGGATCACCGACTGGAAGGCCGAACGCGTGCGGCGCAGGTCTTCGTGGTGATAGGCATCGATCACCGGCTGGTCGTTCATCGCCGAGTGGATGGTTGTGATCTGCACATATTCGATGCCAAACGCCTGGTCCAGCACACGCAGCAGCGGCACGCCGCAGTTGGTGGTGCACGAGGCGTTGGACACCAGGCGCTCGCTGCCGGTAAGGCAGGCCTGGTTGATGCCGTAGACAACCGTGGCGTCAACGTCGGCCTCGCTGGCCATGGGCTGCGAGAACAGCACCCTTGGCGCACCGGCTTCGAGGAAACGCTGGCCATCGGCACGGGTGTTATAGGCACCGGAACACTCCAGCACCAGGTCGATGCCCAGCGCAGCCCAGTCGATGCCTTCGGGGGTGGCACTGCGCATTACCTTCACGCAGTCGCCATTGATGTGCAGACAGTCGCCGTCGACCTTGACCTCGCCGGGAAAACGCCCGTGGGTGGAGTCGAAGCGTGTCAGGTATTCGAGGCTGGCCTGATCGGCCAGATCGTTCAGCGCGACGATCTCGAAACCGGCCTTTGCCCCCCGCTCGAACAGCGCGCGCAGGACACAGCGGCCGATACGGCCATAACCGTTGAGTGCAACTTTGTAGGGACGGTGGGGCATTCGGGGCTCACGAGACAGTTCAATTGTCGTCAGCCTGCGGAATTTGCGGTGTGGCATTCGCGGGCAAGCCCGCTCCCACAGGGTTTCATGCAACCTCTGTGGGAGCGGGCTTGCCCGCGAATGAAGGCGACACCGCCCGCAGATCTTTAAATCAGTCTTCCAGCAGCTCTTCGGCAGTACCGAGGATGTTCTCCAGGGTGAAGCCAAACTCTTCGAACAATGCCGAAGCCGGCGCCGACTCACCGTAGGTGGTCATGCCGATGATACGACCTTCCAGGCCGACGTACTTGTACCAGAAGTCGGCGTGGGCAGCTTCGATGGCGATGCGCGCACCGACTTCCAGCGGCAGCACGGACTGCTTGTAGGCAGCGTCCTGGGCATCGAACACGCTGGTGCATGGCATGGAAACCACGCGCACCTTGCGGCCTTGCTCGGTCAGCTTGTCGAAGGCCTGAACAGCCAGGCCCACTTCGGAACCGGTGGCGATCAGAATCAGTTCAGGCTCGCCGGCGCAGTCCTTGAGCACATAACCACCGCGGCTGATGTCGGCGATCTGCTGGGCATCGCGATCCTGGTGCTGCAGGTTCTGGCGCGAGAAGATCAGCGCCGATGGGCCGTCCTTGCGCTCCAGGGCGTTTTTCCAGGACACGGCGGATTCCACCGCGTCGGCCGGGCGCCAGGTGTCCAGGTTCGGGGTGCTGCGCAGGCTGGTCAGCTGCTCGATCGGCTGGTGCGTCGGGCCGTCTTCGCCCAGACCGATGGAGTCGTGGGTGTACACGTGGATCACGCGCTGCTTCATCAGGGCCGACATGCGCACGGCGTTGCGGGCGTATTCCATGAACATCAGGAAGGTCGCGCCGTAAGGCACCAGGCCACCGTGCAGGGCAACGCCGTTCATGATGGCGGTCATGCCGAACTCGCGCACGCCGTAGAACACGTAGTTGCCGCTGGCGTCATTGGCTTCGACGCCCTTGCAACCTTTCCACAGGGTCAGGTTGGAGCCGGCCAGGTCCGCCGAACCGCCGAGGAACTCGGGCAGCAGCGGGCCGAAGGCGTTCAGGGCGTTCTGGCTGGCCTTGCGGCTGGCGATGGTTTCGCCTTTGGCAGCCACTTCGTTGATGTAGGCCTGGGCCTTTTCGCTGAAGTCGGCCGGCAGCTCGCCGCTGGCACGGCGCTTGAACTCGGCAGCCAGCTCCGGGTAGGCCTTGGCGTAGGCGTCGAAGCGCTGGTTCCACTCGGCTTCAACCTTGGCACCGGCGGCCTTGGCATCCCACTCGGCGTAGATGTCGGCCGGGATTTCGAACGGGCCGTGGTTCCAGTTCAGGGCCTGGCGGGTCAGGGCGATTTCGTCGTTGCCCAGCGGGGCACCGTGGCAGTCTTCCTTGCCCTGCTTGTTCGGCGAACCGAAACCGATGGTGGTCTTGCAGCAGATCAGGGTCGGGCGATCGCTCTTGCGGGCGGTCTCGATGGCCATCTTGATTTCTTCGGCATCGTGGCCGTCGACGTTGCGGATCACCTGCCAGTTGTAGGCTTCGAAGCGCGCCGGGGTGTTGTCGGTGAACCAGCCGTGCACTTCGCCGTCGATGGAGATGCCATTGTCATCGTAGAAGGCGATCAGCTTGTTCAGGCCCAGGGTGCCGGCCAGCGAGGCGACTTCATGGGAGATGCCTTCCATCATGCAGCCGTCGCCGAGGAACACATAGGTGTTGTGGTCGACGATATTGTGGCCGTCACGGTTGAACTGGGCAGCCAGTACTTTTTCGGCCAGGGCGAAGCCCACGGCGTTGGCGATACCCTGGCCGAGCGGGCCGGTGGTGGTTTCAACGCCTGGGGTGTAGCCGTATTCCGGGTGGCCCGGGGTGCGGCTGTGCAGTTGGCGGAAGCCTTTGATGTCATCGATGGTGACGTCGTAGCCGGTCAGGTGCAGCAGCGAGTAGATCAGCATCGAGCCGTGGCCGTTGGACAGCACGAAGCGGTCACGGTCGGCGAAGCTCGGGTTGCTCGGGTTGTGCTTCAGGTAGTCGCGCCAAAGCACTTCGGCGATATCCGCCATGCCCATGGGGGCACCTGGGTGGCCGCTGTTGGCCTTTTGCACGGCATCCATGCTGAGGGCACGAATGGCGTTGGCACGTTCACGACGGCTGGGCATCGCTGATCTCCTAGGGGGCTTGAATAGGTGGTGTCACGAAAAAGGCGGCCATTTTCGCCCACTGGGGGCGCTTGGGGCAAACATTTAAGCGCCAAGCGCCGGCTTTAAGCCGCAACTGAAGAAGCAGAGCGCGACTCGGGGCGCCCCAAAGCGTGTAACTTGAGGCTTTCGGCTTGCAGCTCATCGCCAATATCAAAACTTTTTGATATTGGCCTTGCTAGGGCATCGATGCCTGTCTAGACTGCCGCCCCATGAATCTGCGTGCGCAATCGATCCCCGAGCAACGCGAAACATTGGCAGCCCTGTGCAAAGCCAGTGGCGATGCGCTGCGCCTGAACGTATTGCGCGCCTTGGCCAATGACTCGTTCGGCGTGCTGGAACTGGCGCAGATCTTCGACATCGGCCAGTCGGGCATGAGCCATCACCTCAAGGTGCTGGCTCAGGCCGACCTCGTGGCAACCCGCCGCGAAGGCAACGCCATCTTCTACCGCCGTGCCCTGCCCGATGGCCTGCGCCTGGGTGGCCGGCTGCACGCGGCGCTGCTCGAAGAAGTCGACGACCTGGCCCTACCGCCCGATGTGCAGGCGCGCATAGCCCATGTCCAGCAGCGACGGGCGGCCACCAGCCAGGACTTCTTCCTGCGCGTGGAAGAGAAGTTCCGTGCCCAGCAGGACCTGATCGCCGGCCTTCCGCAGTACCGCGACAGCCTGCTGGCGCTGCTCGACAAACTGCATTTCGACCCGGCCGCCAGCGCGCTGGAAGTCGGCCCCGGCGACGGTGGCTTCCTGCCCGACCTGGCCCGGCGCTTCGCCCAGGTCACCGCCCTGGACAACAGCCCTACCATGCTCGAGCTTGCGCGCCAGGTGTGCCAGCGCGAAGGGCTCGACAACGTGAACCTGCAGTTGGCCGATGCACTGGGTGCAACGGATGTGGCCGCCGACTGCGTTGTGCTGAACATGGTGCTGCACCATTTCAGCGACCCGGCCCTGGCCTTGCGCCAGCTGGCCAAACGGGTGAAGGCAGGCGGCAGCCTGCTGGTCACCGAACTGTGCAGCCATGACCAGGGGTGGGCGCGCGAAGCCTGCGGCGACCTCTGGCTGGGCTTCGAACAGGACGACCTGGCGCGCTGGGCCAACGCTGCCGGGCTGGCCCATGCGGACAGCCTGTACGTGGGCTTGCGTAACGGTTTCCAGATCCAGGTCCGCCATTTTCAGCGGACGGCTGGCGACATACACCATCGGTAAATTTCAGGAACCTTCGAGATGAGCGAATACTCCCTTTTCACCTCCGAGTCCGTGTCCGAAGGGCATCCGGACAAGATCGCCGACCAGATTTCGGACGCAGTCCTTGATGCCATCATCGCTCAGGACAAATACGCCCGCGTAGCCTGCGAAACCCTGGTCAAGACCGGTGTCGCCATCATCGCCGGCGAAGTCACCACTTCGGCCTGGGTCGACCTGGAAGACCTGGTACGCAAAGTCATCATCGACATCGGCTACAACAGCTCCGACGTCGGCTTCGACGGCGCCACCTGCGCCGTGATGAACATCATCGGCAAACAGTCGGTAGACATCGCCCAGGGCGTGGACCGCTCCAAGCCGGAAGACCAGGGCGCCGGTGACCAGGGCCTGATGTTCGGCTATGCCAGCAACGAAACCGAAGTCCTGATGCCTGCACCGATCTGCTTCTCGCACCGTCTGGTAGAACGCCAGGCCGAGGCGCGCAAGTCCGGCCTGCTGCCATGGCTGCGCCCGGATGCCAAGTCGCAGGTCACCTGCCGCTACGAGAACGGCAAAGTGGTCGGTATCGACGCCGTGGTGCTGTCGACCCAGCACAACCCGGAGGTTTCGCAGAAAGACCTGCAAGAAGCCGTGATGGAGCTGATCGTCAAGCACACGCTGCCGGCCGAACTACTGCACAAAGGCACCCAGTACCACATCAACCCGACCGGCAACTTCATCATCGGTGGCCCGGTGGGTGACTGCGGCCTGACTGGCCGCAAGATCATCGTCGACTCCTACGGTGGCATGGCCCGTCACGGGGGTGGCGCGTTCTCCGGCAAGGACCCGTCCAAGGTCGACCGTTCCGCTGCCTACGCCGGCCGCTACGTGGCCAAGAACATCGTCGCCGCCGGTTTGGCCGAGCGTTGCGAGATCCAGGTGTCGTACGCCATTGGCGTGGCCCAGCCGACCTCCATCTCGATCAACACCTTCGGTACCGGCAAGGTCTCCGACGACAAGATCATCCAGCTGGTGCGCGAGTGCTTCGACCTGCGTCCGTACGCCATCACCACCATGCTCGACCTGCTGCACCCGATGTATCAGGAAACCGCTGCCTACGGCCACTTCGGCCGTACTCCGCAGCAGAAGACTGTCGGCGACGACACCTTCACCACCTTCACCTGGGAGCGCACCGACCGCGCCCAGTCGTTGCGTGACGCTGCCGGCCTGTAAGCTTCCTGCAGCGCCAGACGAAAGCCCCTGCCGAGCGATCGGCAGGGGCTTTTTTGTGCCTGTTACGGCATTTTCATCGCCCGTCAGATCGAGGGCCGCGCTCGTTTCTTGCTCCGTCTCGGGCTTGGAGACGAGCACCAGCGAAATATCACCTGACAACTGCACGCACCGCCCGCCCCGCCACCCGCCTACGCTAAGCGCTTCCCCGCCATGCAAGGATGCCAGGCCATGCCGTACCTGTTGTTGTTCGCCCTGCTATTTGTGCTGAACACCCCATTGGCCAGGGCTGCCTCATGCCCACACTGGAACCCGCAACAGGCCAAGGCCGAAGTTGCGCAACTGCGCGCGACGCTTGCCCGATGGGACGAGCACTACCATCGGCAGGGCATAGCCCTGGTGGCCGACGAACTGTACGACCAGAGCCATGAGCGCCTGAACCACCTGCAGCAGTGCTTCGCGGTTGGCACCAGCCCCTCCCCCCTGGCCAGTGCTCGCGGCCCGGTCCCCCACCCTGTGCCGCATACCGGCGTCGACAAGCTGGCAGACCGCCAGGCCGTGGCGCGATGGATGACCGGCAAGACCGGCGTGTGGGTACAGCCCAAGGTCGACGGTGTTGCAGTTTCCCTCACTTACCAACAGGGTCGATTGGTGCAGTTGACCAGCCGGGGGGACGGTGTACACGGCCATGACTGGAGCCGACACATCCCACAGCTCGGCGCTGTCACACGGCAGTTGCCCGAGGCGGTCGACCTGCACTTGCAAGGTGAGCTGTATCTGCGCCTGGACGAACATGTGCAAGCCAAGGCAGGCAGCGCCAACGCCCGGGGTACCGTGGCAGGGCTGCTCGCACGCAAGCAACTGACTGGCGCACAAGGCAACGCTATCGGCCTGTTCGTGTGGGGCTGGCCGCACGGCCCCGAGCAACAGGCCGAACGCCTCGCCCAGCTGGCACGACTGGGTTTTCCGGACAGCCAGCTTTACAGCATCGCCATCGACACGCTGGAGGATGCAGCACACTGGCGCGAGCACTGGTATCGCTCTGCTCTGCCCTTCGCCACCGACGGTGTGATCCTGCGCCAGGGCAGTCGGCCACCTGCCGAGCGCTGGCAGGCCAAGGCGCCATACTGGATCGCGGCCTGGAAGTACCCCTATGCACAAGCCTTGGCCGAAGTACGCGACGTGCGCTTTCGGGTCGGCCGCACTGGCAGGGTCACGCCCGTTCTTCACGTGCAACCCGTTACCCTCGATGACCGGCGCATTACCCAAGTCAGCCTTGGGTCGCTGGCGCGCTGGCAACGCCTGGATATTCGCCCTGGCGATCAGGTGGCCATCAGCCTTGCCGGGCTGACCATTCCGCGGCTCGAACACGTCGTGCACCGCGCTGTAGAGCGCCAACCGATAACCGCACCAGCACCCGACCAGCATCATGCCCACAGCTGCTGGCAGGCCAGCGAGGGCTGTGATGAGCAGTTCATTGCCCGACTCACCTGGCTTGGCGGTAAACAGGGCCTGGCCTTGCCACGCACCGGGCCCGGCACATGGCGTCGGCTGGTCGAAGCGGGCCTGGTAACGTCCATGACCGATTGGCTGCAGCTCGATGCCGAGCGCCTGCAGCAGGCCCCCGGAATCAGCAGACTCACTGCAACACAGATGCTGGGCAGTTTCGACCAAGCCCGCTCACGCCCGTTCGATCAGTGGTTGCGCGCCCTTGGCGTGCCCATTGGCAAGCATTTGCCACTGACTGGCAACTGGCAGGCGCTGGCTTCACGCAGTGCCGGGCAATGGCAAACCGTGCCCGGCATCGGCGCAAAACGCTCGCGCCAACTTGTGGAATTTTTCGCGGCCTCCGAGGTGCAAGCCATTGCCGCACAGTTGGCCGAAGCCGGCATAGAAGGTTTCCGGACCCCACCCCAGCGCATTGAGCAATGATTTTTTACCAAATAGTGCGTAGGAAAAACCCGAGACTCCGGCAGAAAACCTCACCAAGGGTTTCTAAATGGGCAAAACCAAGGCAGGATTTCCCCCAACTTTTGCTGCCCCGCCCCGTTAGGGAGGCTTTTCATGAAACGTATTTCGACTCTTTTCCTGCTCGCAACACTGGGCCTGGCCGCGGGCACTGCTCAGGCTGCCCAGCCGGATGCCGGCCTGACCGGTTGCGCCGCCAAGCGCAGCGCCATCGAAAACCAGCTGAAAATTGCCCGTGACCACGGCAACAGCGACCAGGTTGGAGGGCTGGAGGAAGCCCTGCGCGGTGTGGACAACTGCACCGACGCCAGCCTGCGCAAGGAACGTGAGCAGAAGGTGCTCGATGCGCGTCACGAAGTGGCGCAGCGGGAAAAGGACTTGAAGAAGGCAGAGAAGAAAGGCGACGCCGAGAAGATCAACAAGCGCAAGGACAAGCTGGCCGAGTCGCGTAAAGAGCTGCAGGAAGCGGTCGACGCTCTCGACCGCTAAGGCATCTGGCCGGCAAGCCTGGTCTTTGTGGAATTTGTACACGCCTCGAAGGTTTGCGCAAACAGCACAGCCATTCAATGATTACGAAATTCGCTATGACAGGCCTTGCACGCAGCCTCGACCTTGTCCATCGGTGCCTTCAGTTTCGCAGCATCCAGTGGCTGGTTGCGGGTGACATCGACCAGTTCGCCGGTGACGCCCTCAAGCTGCCGGGCCAGGTCATGGAACCGCGCCTGGCGCTCCCACACTTCGGCACGGGCGGCGCTGTCACCACCATCGCGCACCTGTGGAAAATGCTGCCACGGCTGATGCGACAGGCTGTCCAGCTTCAGCGCACCGTCGGCAAACTTCACCCCGTCGAACGGCAACCGGCCACGCAGCATGCCGCCGAGGTCCTCGCTGGTCTTGAGCATGTCCTTGAAGATCACCTTGCGTTTGCCCAGCGGCGAATTCGGGTCAACCCGGTCACAACCCGTCAGAGCCCCTCCCAGGGCAAGTGCTGCCAGCAGAACAACGGTCAATCGCTTAAACATCACGCTCACTTCGGCCTACGCAAATGGGCGGCCAGTATCGCTGCCCCTGGGCCAAACACCAATAGCCACATAAAAGACAGGGGCGAACCTTCATGTTCGCTCATGACAGGAATGCACACATGAAATCTGCCCTGCGCCACCTGGCCTGGACACTGCCGGTGCTGGCTTTGCTGGCCGGCTGCAACGGCGGCGAGAGCGCCAAGCCCGAGCCCCACGCTGTCGCCACCTATGCCCCGGCCACTTGGAAAGACTTGCCGCCCGTCAGCGATGAAGACCTGCTGGCAGGCTTTTATGCATGGCGCAACGGCTGCGAAAAACTCAAGCGCGACCCGGTGTGGGCGGCCACCTGCGAAGCGGCCGGCAGCGCCACAGCCAGCGCCGCCCAAGTGCGAACCTTCCTTGAACAGAACCTGCAGGTGTACGGCCTGCGCTCTGCAGAGAACAATGCCAACGGCCTGATTACCGGCTACTACGAGCCTGTCTACCCAGGCAGCCTGAGCCAATCGGCAACCAACCATGTGGCGGTCTACGGCATCCCTGATGACATGATCGTGGTCGACCTGGCCAGCGTGTACCCCGAACTGAAGGGCAAACGCCTGCGCGGCCGCCTGGAGGGTCGGGTGCTCAAGCCCTACGACACGGCCGAAGTCATCAACCGTAACGGCGTCAAGGCACCGGTGCTGGCCTGGCTGACCGACCCGATGGACCTGCAATTCCTGCAGATCCAGGGTTCTGGCCGGGTGCAACTGGAGGACGGCCGTCAACTGCGCCTGGGCTACGCCGACCAGAACGGCCACCCCTATCGGCCGATCGGCCGCTGGCTGGTGGAGCAAGGTCAGCTGAAAAAAGAAGAAGTGAGCATGGGCGCCATTCATGCCTGGGCCCAGGCCAACCCGCAGCGCGTACCAGAGCTGCTGGCCAGCAACCCCAGCTACGTATTCTTCAGCACCCGCCCGGACAGCAACGAAGGCCCGCGCGGCTCGCTGAACGTACCGCTTACCGCCGGCTACAGCGTGGCCATTGACCGCAAGGTGATTCCCCTGGGCAGCTTGTTGTGGCTGTCTACCACACGCCCGGACGGCACGCCGGTGGTACGACCGGTTGGCGCGCAGGACACCGGCGGGGCGATTACCGGCGAAGTGCGTGCCGACCTGTTCTGGGGCACCGGGCCGGAAGCAGGCGAACTGGCCGGGAACATGAAGCAGCAAGGGCAGATCTGGATGCTGTGGCCCAAGGGCCAGCCACTGCCTGAGGTACCCAAGGTACCTTGATCGTTGTGGCTATCTTCGCGGGGGCTGCCCGCGAAGATGGCCAGCCGGTTTCAGATGGAAACCACGAAGAACGACACGATCAGTGCCAGGCTGGCAAACCACACCAGCGACCGCAAGGCAGCCCAGTCGGCCAGGTAGCAGATGATGTAAAGCAAGCGGCTGGTGATATACATCACCCCCAGCACATCCTGGGTCACCTGCTCGGCATTGCCCACGATATCCGCCACAAGCACCGCCGCAGCAAATGCCGGAAACGCTTCGTAGCCATTCTGCTGCGCTGCATGAGCACGCCGCGGCAGGCCCGACAAGGTATCGAGGAAGGCTCGCGGATCGTGATTGTCCTTGAGGCCGAAGCGGCCACTGCTCGCCTTGGCGATCAAGGCACAAAGCGGGTTCAACAGCAGCGCAATCAGGATGCACCACAGGGCAACAGTCATGGACAGGACTCCTTGTTCAGTCTTCAGGTCAAAGCTTCATTACCAGCATGCCGGCCAACACCAGCCCGCAAGCTAGGAGTCTCGGCCCGCCAAAAGGTTCTTTGAGGTAGCGCATGCCCAGCAGCACCACCAGGATCACGCTCAACTCCCGCAGTGCCGCCGCTTCGGCCACTGACCCCAGGTGCATGGCCCACAGCACCAGGGCATAGCTGAACAATACGCAGAACCCTACCGCCAACCCAAGGCGCCATTGGGTTCGCCAGAACAGTACGAATGGCGCCCGCCGCGCTACGCTCGCCAACAACGGGAATTGCCAGGCGCTGAGCAGGGTCAGCCAGACCAGGTAATCCCACGGTTTGCCCCACAGGCGCACGGCCTGCCCGTCGAACCAGGTGTAGCAACCAATGCACAGGCCAATCAAGGCAACCACCGGCAGCATCGACCATGGCAGACGGTCACCGCCGCCGCCCTGCCACAACAGGCAGGCCATGCCACAGGGGATCAACAGGATACCGATGATCTGCTGCTGGCTCAGCGATTCCCCGGCAAAGGCCAGGGTCAGCCCCAGCACCACCAACGGCGACAGCCCGCGCATCAGAGGATAGACCAGCCCAAGGTCGCCCACGCGGTAGGCCTTGATCAGCAGATAGCGGTACAACTGCTCAGCCAGTGCCGAGGCTACCAACCAGGGCCAGATTTCAGCAGGCGGAACATCGACGAAGGGCACCGCCAGCACCGCGAAGGCCAGCGCTACCGTGTCCATGCTGGCAATCACCAGCAAGCGCTCGCCACTGAATTTGATCAAGGTATTCCAGGTTGCATGCAGCAGGGCGGCAACCAGCACCAGAGATGTTGCCAACACGCCTTCTTGTCCTTATGGCTGTTCATGGCTGTGAATATATAGCGTTCAGGGGGGCTTTGGGGGAGCGGGCATGCCCGTGAAGAATGCAACTCGGTGTATGGCACCGGCTTTGCCGGTGTTCGCGGGCACGCCCGCTCCCACAGGGTAGCCAGTGCAGACTGTCACGGGAACGATTTGGACTAATTCGGTCAAACCCTGTGCCCCGAACCCCGTGCCAGGTCATCAAAGAACTGCCCGAGTCACTCGGGTAACGACTTGGAAGCCACTGTTATAGGATTCGGGATGCTTGAATTAGTTGCCGCGTTTATCTGCCTCACCACACTTCTGACCTATGTGAACTACCGCTTCATCGGCCTGCCCCCCGCTATCGGCGTGATGGTTACGGCGCTGTTGTTTTCCCTGATATTGCAAGGCCTGAGCCTTGTCGGCTTCCCCGGCCTGGAAGAGCGCGTCGAAGGGCTGATGAACCAGATCGACTTCAACGATCTGCTCATGCACTGGATGCTGGCGTTCCTGCTGTTTGCCGGCGCCCTGCACGTCAACCTCAGCGACCTGCGCAGCTACCGCTGGCCGATCGGCCTGCTGGCTACCTTGGGCGTGCTGATCGCCACCGTGGTCATCGGCTACCTGGCGCATTGGGTGTTTGCCCTGTTCGGCTGGCAGGTGCCCCTGATCTACTGCCTGCTGTTCGGTGCACTGATCTCACCGACCGACCCGATTGCCGTGCTTGGCGCGCTGCGTACTGCCAATGCGCCCAAACCGCTTAAAACCACCATCGTCGGCGAGTCACTGTTCAACGACGGCACGGCAGTCGTGGTATTCACCGTGTTGCTGGGCATCATCCAGCTGGGTGAAACACCGAGCATGGCCGACACGGCGATCCTGTTCGCCCGCGAGGCCATTGGCGGTGTGGTGTTCGGTGGCCTGATCGGCTACGCCACCTACCGCATGATCAAGAGTGTCGAGCAGTACCAGGTGGAGGTCATGCTGACCCTGGCGCTGGTAATCGGTGGTTCGGCAATGTGCTACGAGCTGCATGTGTCGGCACCGATCGCCATGGTGGTGGCAGGCCTGATCATCGGCAACCTGGGGCGCAACCTGGCGATGAATGACATGACCCGCCGTTACATGGACGGTTTCTGGGAGCTGATCGACGACATGCTCAATGCCCTGCTGTTCGCATTGATCGGCCTGGAGCTGTTGCTGCTGCCGTTCAACTGGATGCACCTGGCGGCCGGCGGCGTGCTGGCGCTGGCAGTGCTGCTGTCGCGCCTGTTGACGGTGGCCCCGGCGATCGTGCTGCTGCGGCGCTGGCGCCCGGTGCCCAAAGGCACGGTGCGGGTGCTGACCTGGGGTGGCCTGCGCGGTGGCGTGTCGGTGGCACTTGCACTGTCGCTACCGCTGGGCGAGGAACGGGACCTGCTGCTGTCGATCACCTACATCGTGGTGTTGTCGTCGATTCTGGTGCAGGGGTTGAGCATTGGGCGGGTGGTGCGCAAGGTCAGCGCCCAGCCTTGAGAATGCCGGGGCCGCTTTGCGGCCCATTCGCGGGTGAACCCGCGAAGAGGCCGGCACAGGCAACCAGGGTCTATTCGACTGCCGAATCCGGGAACTGGTCCTGCACGTACTTGATCTCGGTGCGCCCATGGGCTGCCGGCAAGCCATCCTCGCCCAGGTTGACGAACACCATCTTGTCGACAGTCAGAATGCTCTTGCGGGTGATCTTGTTACGCACTTCGCACTTGAGGGTGATCGAGGTGCGGCCGAACGCGGTAGCGGTGATGCCCAGCTCGATGATGTCACCCTGACGCGAAGCACTGACGAAGTTGATTTCCGACATGTACTTGGTCACCACACGCTGGTTGCCCAGCTGGACGATGGCGTAGATCGCCGCCTCTTCATCGATCCAGCGCAACAGGCTGCCACCGAACAGGGTGCCATTGGGGTTGAGGTCTTCGGGTTTAACCCACTTGCGGGTGTGAAAGTTCATCTGTACTCCTGACCTGCTTGGCTAACGTGTAGCAATGATGGCAGAGCGGCTGCCTTCGCTCCATTGAACATCGACTATCGTCGCGATTAATCGACGGAAAACCTTGGGCAAGCCGGCGGGGGCAGCTATAATCTGCGCCGTTTTACATGGTTGCCCACAGCGGTGCCATGCCCGCCACCTGTCCGAGGGGCGCTGCAGCAGGCTAGGCCTGTCAGGCTCGGATGGGGCGTTGCTCGCTCCCGCGAGCGCTTAACGCACAACGGCGCCCATTCGCACATTACGAATGGAGGCTCTCATGAGCGCTGCAAACATGCCTGCTGGTTTTACCGATTACAAAGTCGCCGACATCTCCCTGGCCGCCTGGGGCCGTCGCGAAACCATCATTGCCGAATCGGAAATGCCTGCGCTGATGGGCCTGCGTCGCAAGTACCTGGCCGAGCAACCGCTCAAGGGTGCGAAGATCCTGGGCTGCATCCACATGACCATCCAGACCGCCGTGCTGATCGAAACCCTGGTTGCCCTGGGTGCCGAAGTGCGCTGGTCGTCCTGCAACATCTTCTCGACTCAAGACCAGGCCGCCGCCTCGATCGCCGCCGCCGGTATCCCGGTTTTCGCCTGGAAAGGTGAAACCGAAGAAGAGTACGAGTGGTGCCTGGAGCAGACCATCCTGAAAGATGGCCAGCCATGGGACGCCAACATGATCCTCGACGACGGTGGTGACCTGACCGAACTGCTGCACAAGAAGTACCCGCAGGTACTGGACCGCGTGCACGGCGTGACCGAAGAGACCACCACCGGCGTACACCGCCTGCTGGACATGCTGGCCAAGGGCGAGCTGAAAGTCCCGGCGATCAACGTCAACGACTCGGTCACCAAGAGCAAGAACGACAACAAGTACGGCTGCCGTCACAGCCTGAACGATGCCATCAAGCGTGGTACCGACCACCTGCTGTCGGGCAAGCAGGCCCTGGTGATCGGCTACGGTGACGTGGGCAAGGGCTCGGCCCAGTCCCTGCGTCAGGAAGGCATGATCGTCAAGGTCTCCGAAATTGACCCGATCTGCGCCATGCAGGCCTGCATGGACGGCTTCGAGCTGGTCTCGCCGTTCATCGACGGTATCAACGACGGCACCGAAGCCAGCATCGACAAGGCCCTGCTGGGCAAGATCGACCTGATCGTGACCACCACCGGTAACGTCAATGTCTGCGACGCCAACATGCTCAAGGCCCTGAAAAAGCGTGCCGTAGTCTGCAACATCGGCCACTTCGACAACGAGATCGACACCGCCTTCATGCGCAAGAACTGGGCCTGGGAAGAGGTCAAGCCGCAGGTTCACAAGATCCACCGTACCGGCGCTGGCAGCTTCGACCCGCAGAACGACGACTACCTGATCCTGCTGGCCGAAGGCCGCCTGGTCAACCTGGGCAACGCCACTGGCCACCCAAGCCGCATCATGGACGGCTCGTTCGCCAACCAGGTTCTGGCACAGATCTTCCTGTTCGAGCAGAAGTTCGCTGACCTGCCGGCCGAAAAGAAAGCCGAGCGCCTGACCGTTGAAGTGCTGCCGAAGAAACTCGACGAAGAAGTGGCCCTGGAAATGGTCCGCGGCTTCGGCGGCGTGGTCACCCAGCTGACCAAGCAGCAAGCCGACTACATCGGCGTGACCGTCGAAGGCCCGTTCAAGCCGCACGCCTACCGCTACTAAGCGGCAAGCTTGAAGCTGCAAGTGGCAGGCAAAGGCATACCGTGCCGTTGCCACTTGCAGCTCCGGAAACACAGATCTTGAACGACGCCCAAGCCAGACCGGCCATCACCGATCTGGCTTTTACTTGCAGCTTGCCGCCAGACGCTTGTTGCCAGAGGAACGCCTGATGTCACAAGAACGCCGCTACAGTTTCGAGTTCTTCCCGACCAAGACCGATGCCGGTCACGAAAAGCTGATGGGCGTCGCCCGCCAGCTGGCCACCTATAACCCGGACTTCTTCTCCTGCACCTACGGTGCCGGTGGGTCGACCCGCGACCGCACGCTCAATACCGTGCTGCAGCTGGAAAGCGAAGTGAAGATACCTGCCGCGCCGCACCTGTCGTGCGTGGGCGACACCAAGGCCGAATTGCGTGCCCTGCTGGCCGAGTACAAGGCAGCCGGCATCAAACGCATTGTCGCGCTGCGTGGTGACCTGCCGTCGGGCATGGGCATGGCCAGTGGTGAACTGCGCTATGCCAGTGACCTGGTCGAGTTCATCCGCGAGGAGACCGCTGATCACTTCCACCTGGAAGTGGCTGCCTACCCGGAAATGCACCCGCAGGCGCGCAACTTCGAGGCGGATCTGGCCAACTTTGTGCACAAGGTCAAGGCCGGTGCCGACAGCGCCATCACCCAGTACTTCTTCAACGCCGACAGCTACTTCTACTTCGTCGAGCGTGCACAGAAGCTGGGCGTGGAGATTCCGGTGGTACCGGGCATCATGCCGATCACCAACTACAGCAAGCTGGCCCGCTTCTCCGATGCCTGTGGCGCCGAGATCCCGCGCTGGATCCGCAAGCAGCTGGAAGCCTATGCCGACGACACTGCCAGCATCCAGGCGTTCGGCGAAGAAGTGATTACCCGCATGTGCGAACAGCTGTTGCAAGGCGGCGCGCCAGGCCTGCACTTCTATACCTTGAACCAGGCTGAACCGAGCCTGGCGATCTGGAACAACCTGAAGCTGCCGCGCTGAAATCTTTTGGCAAAGTCTGCTTAAGAAATGATTAAGGCTTTGGTCATAGACTAAAGCCTTATTCATTTTCGGGTTAAACAGGTCTTGCCTGCCATGCAGCACACCCAACCTTCGCGCCCACAGCTTGTATACCTGGCTTTTGGCCCGGCAACCTACCATCAGGAAGCCTGCTTCAGCATCGTCAGCGCCCTCGCCCAGCTAGGCAGCGCAGCCGGCGAGGCCATGGACATCCAGGTCTACACCGACAATGCGCAGCCATACGCCAGGCTGCCCGTCACCGTCCACCTGCTGGACGAGGCCACGCGCCAGGCATGGAATGCCCCGCACGGTTATCACTTTCGCAGCAAGCATGTGCTGTTGCGCCAGGTACTGCAGCAACACCCGCTGGCAGTGCTGATCGACACCGACACCTTCTTCCGCACTTCGCCGTTGCATCTGTTCGCCCGCGTGGCGCCCAACCGCCTGCTGTGCAACGCCATCGGCACGCGCTACGGCGCTGACCAGAAGTGCCTGTTGTACAAGAACCTGCTGGCCATTCTCGAGTCCCGGGGACTGGCCGACTGCCAGATGCCGCTCGTCAATTCCGGCGTTATCGGCCTCACTGCCGAGAACTGCGACACCCTGGACCGCTCCATCGCCATGATGGACGAATTCTACCCCTTGGCTCGAGAGGCCTATACCCTCGAGGAGTTCTGCCTGGCAGTGGCGGCCTACCGCAACCTGGAGCTGGCCGAGTGTACCGATGTCATCCATCACTACTGGAGCCGGAAGGCGCAGTTCCGCGCCAAGATCCAGGCCTGGCTGCGCAAGCACGAGCACGACCCACTCAGCCCCCCGGCCCTGGCCGACGTTGCGCTGGTCAACGATCAACTGCCGCGGCCACCCACTCTGCACCGCCTGGGTTACAAGGCGTTGAGCCTGACCCTGCCCAGTCACGAGCGCCAGTTCGCCCGCGAATTGCTCTATGGCTGCTACCCCTACCCCAATGAGTTCGATCGCGCCTGTGCGTCTGCCTGGTGGGACAAGGCCCTGGAAAACCTCAATGACCGCTACGGCCACGTGGAGCCCGAGCGGCTGCGTCAGTGCCTGCGCCATCCGGGGCTACGGCTATCGCTGGGCGAGCGGCGCAAGGATATCGAGGCGCATCTGCTGCGATCCACCCAAGCCTGATGTGCCCGCAAAACTCATTGTCTTGCGCGGTCTTGTGGGAGCGGGCGTGCCCGCGAAGAGAGCAACCCGATCGTTGGCACCGGCTTCGCCGGTGTTCGCGGGCACGCCCGCTCCCACATCGATAATGCATGCCTTTACCGTACACCGGCCGAGCGCGTAATCTCCGGCCATGCCACATATCGCCCGTCTGTTCTGGATCCTGCTGCTCGTTTGCCTGAGCCCGTTGGCTCTGGGCGAACGCTTGCGCCTGGTAACCGACGACTGGGCACCTTATGTGTTTCAGCACAACGGCCAACCGCGCGGCATCGACTACGAAGTCGCCAGCCAGGTCTTCGCACGCCTCGGCGTCGAGGTGGAGTGGCAATTCCTGCCTTGGAAGCGCTGCTTGGCGATGGCTGAGCAGGGCCTGGCCGATGGCATTCTCGACATCTTCCAGACGGACGCACGCCAACCCTACATGGTGTATGGCGCCGAACCCATGTCGGAGGTCGAATTCGTCCTGTTCCAAAGCCGCTCGCGCCGCCATGCCGTCACCCACCTGGACGACCTCGCCGGCCTCACCGTCGGCACATCGCCCGGCTACGCCTACGGTAAAGGGTTCACCGAGGCCCCGCACTTCAAGCGCGAAGCCGCACCTACTCAAGAAGCCAACTTCGGCAAGCTGATACTGGGCCGCATCGACCTGGTGATCACCGACCGCAGGGTGGGGCATTACCTGCTCCGCCAGCTCGGCCTGCAACAGCAAGTCGAAGAACTGCCGCTGGTAATCAGCCGCCAGGCGCAGTACCTGGGCCTGGTGCGCAAGCCTGGGCGCGAGGCACTGGCCGTGGCCTTTGCCGAAGAGCTGCAGCGGTTCAAGCAGGAGCCGGCCTATGCAGCGATCAGCAACCGTTATACAACCGACACTGGAAACATTCTCAACGCCGTTGAGCAGCAGGAAAGCAGCACAGCGCGATAGCTCTGTTATACTCGGGCCTTCCCGCCCGGCTCACGCCCGGACGCTCGGCCTCGCAACAGGCATCCCGATCGGTACCGACGCCCCTTCGCGTCCAGCCTCCGTTTCCCGGATGTGCAGTGAAAGCCCAGCTGGACCGGACGCGATCGCATTTCACCGATGCCCGTCGCGCCAGGCAGAACATCCCAACGGGCCCAGCCCACACGAGAACAGGATCGCCCATGTCCTTTGCTTCCCTCGGTCTCTCCGAGGCTCTTGTCCGCGCTATCGAGGCTGCGGGCTACACCCAGCCGACCCCCGTGCAACAGCGGGCTATTCCCGCCGTGTTGCAAGGCCGCGACCTGATGGTTGCCGCACAGACAGGTACGGGTAAAACCGGCGGCTTTGCCCTGCCGATTCTCGAGCGCCTGTTCCCGGCCGGCCATCCCGACAAATCACAGCGCCACGGCCCGCGCCAGCCTCGCGTGCTGGTCCTGACGCCGACCCGCGAACTGGCAGCCCAGGTGCATGACAGTTTCAAGGTCTATGCCCGTGACCTGCCACTGGTCAGCGCCTGCATCTTCGGCGGCGTTGGCATGAACCCGCAGATCCAGGCCATTGCCAAAGGCGTTGATGTGCTGGTCGCCTGCCCAGGCCGCCTGCTCGACCTCGCCGGCCAAGGCAAGGTCGACCTGGCCCACGTGGAAATCCTGGTACTTGATGAAGCCGATCGCATGCTCGACATGGGCTTCATCCACGACGTCAAGAAGGTCCTCGCCCGCCTGCCGGCCAAACGCCAGAACCTGCTCTTCTCGGCCACCTTCTCCAAGGACATCACCGACCTCGCCGACAAGCTCCTGCACAACCCGGAGCGTATCGAGGTCACCCCGCCGAACACCACCGTCGAGCGTATCGAGCAGCGGGTATATCGCCTGCCTGCCAGCCACAAGCGTGCCTTGCTGGCGCACCTGATCACCCTGGGCGCCTGGGAACAGGTGTTGGTGTTCACCCGAACCAAGCATGGCGCCAACCGCCTGGCCGAGTACCTGGAAAAGCAAGGCCTGACCGCCGCCGCGATCCACGGCAACAAGAGCCAGAACGCCCGCACCAAGGCGCTGGCCGACTTCAAGGCCAACAGCGTGCGCGTACTGGTCGCCACCGACATCGCTGCCCGCGGCCTGGACATCGACCAGTTGCCCCATGTTGTCAACTTCGAGCTGCCGAATGTCGAGGAAGACTACGTCCACCGCATCGGCCGTACCGGCCGTGCCGGTCGTTCGGGCGAAGCTATTTCCCTGGTCGCGCCAGATGAAGAGAAGCTGCTCAAGAGCATCGAGCGGGTGACCAAGCAGCGCATCGCGGATGGCGACCTGATGGGCTTCGACGCCAGCCAGGTAGAAGCCGAGAAGCCCGAAGCACGCGAGCGCCCGCAGAATAACGGCCGCGGTGGCCGCAACCAGCAGGCCCGTGGCGAAGGTGGTAAAGACACCAACGGCGGCCGCAAGGACAAAGGCAAGGACAAAGGCAAAGCCAGGCAGCAAGCTGCGGCCAAGCCGGACGACAAGGAAAAGAGCGGCGACAAGCAGCAACCGCGCAAGCCGCGTGACAAGAAGTCACGCCCGCAGCAGGCCAGCAATAACAGCGTGCCGAAGCCGCCGGCAGACCGCGACCCGGAAGAGTTCCTGGACGACGAACTCGATAACTTCGGTAACCGCGCGGACTATGTCAGCCCTTACCAGGGCAAGAACCAGGGCCGCAACCGCCGCCCGGGTGGTGCTGGCCAAGGTCAGGGGCAAGGCAATGGCCAACGCAGCAACGCTGGCGGCCAGGGCCAAGCCCGCAATGGCGGCCAGCCACGCAGTGGTGGCGGAGAAAAACGCCCGCCCCGCGCCAACAACGGTGGCGGTGCCCGTCGTGATGGCGGCGGTGGCCGTGGTCGCCCTGCGCGTGACGATGCTGCCCGGCAAGAGCCGGCCGTGCGCAACCCGCGTCAGCCGGAAAAACAGCCAGTGATCATTCGCAAGGAGTCCAAGCTGGACCGTTTCCCGACGCCTGAGCAACTGGATGACCTGCCAAGCCGCCCACGCGGTGAGCGCCCAGCGCTGCTGACCCGCAAGGGCTGATAGAAGTACCGAGGGGGCTGCTTCGCAGCCCTATCACGACACAAGGCCGCTCCTGCAGAGAATTTCTTGATCTCTACAGGAGCGGCCTTGTGTCGTGATAGGGCCGCAAAGCGGCCCCCTCGGTTTTCAGCTGGCAGAAATTACTTCTGCTTCACACCTTCGACACTGATATCCAGGTCCAGGGTCTGCGAAGTAGCACCCGGGCCTTTGATGCCGAAGTCGTTCAGGTTCAGCGTGGTGGTGGCGTTGAAGCCAGCGCGCTCGCCACCCCATGGGTCCTTGCCTTCACCGTTGAAGGTAGCCTTGAACGTCACCGGCTTGGTGACACCGTGCATGGTCAGGTCGCCAGTCACGTCAGCCGTCTTGTCGCCAGTAGACTTGACGCTGGTGGAGACGAATTTGGCGTCCGGGTACTTCTTCACGTCGAGGAAGTCGGCGCTGGCGATGTGCTTGTCACGCTCGGCGTGGTTCGACCACAGGCTGGCAGTTTTCAAGTCGACGCTGATCTTGCTGGCTTCAGGCTTGGCACTGTCCCAGCTGAAGTTGCCGTCGAAATCCTTGAAAGTACCGTGGATGAAGCTGTAGCCCAGGTGGCTGATTTTCCAGTCAACGAACGCGTGCTGGCCTTCCTTGTCGATCTTGTACTCGGCAGCCATGGCCTGGCCAGCAGAGAGCAGAGCGGTACCGAGCGCCAGAGCGGCAAAAGTCTTTTTCAACATCCTGTTCCTTCCTGTGTAATTGAGGTTGAGAGTCAAGCTTTGCGGCCCAGCATGCGAGTCAGGGTCGCGTCACGGTCGATGAAATGATGCTTGAGCGCGGCAAGGGCATGCAGCACGGCAAAAATCACCAGCCCCCAAGCCAGCCACAAATGAACCACACCCGCCACATCTGCCTGGTCAGGCAGGTCGCTGATCAGTGCCGGCACTTCGAACAGGCCGAACACCGGAATGCCGACGCCGTCGGCGGTGGAAATCAGGTAACCGGCAACCATCACCGCAAACAGCCCAAGGTACAGGGCCAGGTGGCCCAGCTTGGCCGCCAGGCGTGTGACCGCACCATGGTTGGTTGGTGCCGGTGGTGGCGGGCTGATGAAACGCCAGACTACCCGCAGCAGCATCACCGCCAGCAGCACCAGGCCGATGCTCTTGTGCAGGTCCGGGCCAGCTTTGCGCCAAGGGCTGTAGTAGTCGAGGCCGACCATCCACAAGCCCAGGCCGAACAGGCCGAAAACTGCCAGCGCCACGCCCCAGTGCAGGATGATGCTGACCACGCCGTAGCGAGAAGGTGAATTGCGCAGTTGCATGTTGCGTGTTTCCCCGTGAAAGCTATGCACAGACTAACGCGTAACGTATCGAAGAAAAGCGGAAAAAATTGCTTTGGATTATCGAGGAATCCGATATTTATTCTGTTAGCTGACCATTAAGAAAACATTAACGATAGTCGGAGAGTTAGGGTTGCAGTGCCGGCCCTCAGGCGAACAGGCGAACAGGCCGGCACTGTCGATCGGTCAGCCCGCCTTGGCCTGGGTATTGGTTACAGGCTTCTTCGCAGGCTCCGACTTGGCTGTCGCCTTCTTCGTCTCGGCAGGCTTGTGGGCTGGCTTATGCACGGGCGCATGCTTGGCGGGAGCGGCTTTGGTTGCCGCAGGCTTGGCAGCCGTTTCCTTGGCCACAGGCGCAGGTGCTGCAGGAGCCGGAGCTGCCTGTGGAGCGGGCGCAGGTGCAGGCGCCACTTCCTCAGCCTTGGCAATTGGCTCAACCTTCGCCTCTGGCGCTTGCGCCCCGCCAAACAGGCGCTTGAAGAAGCCTGGCTTGTCCTGCTTGGCCTCTTCGGTCTGCTTGGGCTCAGCTTTGGCCGGCGCCTTGTCAGCTTTGTCGCCCTTGTCGGACGAACCGCCGAACATATTGGAGAAGAACCCGCCCTTGCTCTCCTTGGCGGCGGCCGCACCTGCCGCCGCCGCAACCGGCAGCGCCTTGGCCGGGTCGAACGACTTGCCGGCCAACAGGTCCTGTGCCTGGCTGGCCGCACGCTGGCCACTGCGCAGGGCGCCTTCCAGGGTGCCCGGGTACAGGGCATCCGTGTGCTCACCGGCAAAGGTCATGCGCTGCACCGGACGTTCCCACAGGCGCCAGTATTTACTGATCTGCCCTGGGCCGTAGGCCAGGTAGGCACCACCCGTGCCAGCATCAGCACTGTATCGCTTGACCTCGTAACCGGTGAATGCGCCACGGGCCTGGGGGTAGAACGCATGCAGCCGGATCAGCACCTGGTCGACCATCTGCTTTTCACCAAAGGCCTGCAGCAGGCGTGCGTTGTCGCCGGACAGGTTGATCACCACGTTGGCACCACCCTTGAGCGCCGGCTCGACCCACAGCATGCCGAGGCCGGCGTTACTGTAGATTTCGCCCGACATGCGTGCACGGCTTTCCCAAACGGGTTTCTTGAACTTGAGCATGATCTGGTCGCGCCAACCATAGTTGGTGCCCTTGAGCGCCGCCAGGTGCTGGCTGTCCAGGCCAGGGGTCATCTGAATCTTGGCTAGCGCGCGCAGGGGCACAGCCATGACCAGATAGTCCGCCTTGTAGCCGACGCTGCCGACTTTTACCGTGACACCATCCTTGTCCTGGACAATGGCGGTAACCGGCGAGTTGGTCTTGATGGTTTTCAGCTGCTTGACGAAAGCCTGGGCCAGCACCGGGCTGCCACCGGGCAGGCGCGCAGCGCGCAGGTCGCGGTCGCTGACGCCGCGGTAGACGCGGTTCTGCTGGGCGAAGTACAGCAGCGACAGGCGCGACGGTTCATCGTAGCGGGTGCGGATCTGCTGATTGATCAACTGACGGGCGGTGGCCGGCAGTTGCAGTTTGTCCAGCCAGGTGGAGACGTTGATCTGGTCAAGGGCGAACAGCGTGCTGGTTGCCTGCGGGTTCAGCGGGTCATCGATCGAACGGGCCAGGTCATCGAGGGTTTTCTCGTAACGCTTGAGCGCCTCGGCAGTGGCCGGTTGCTTGGTGGCCAGGTCGCTGGCGCTGAAGTACTCGCCGTCGATCAGGTAACCCGGGGTACGCACGAACTCGGGCGCCGGCAGTGTTTCAAGCTTGAAACGGTCGAGGTACTGGTTGAGCACCGGCTGTGCCTTGGCGTTGCCGATCCACTCGCTGGTGGCCAGGCCCGAACGCCCGCCCATGCCCGCCTTGGCCTCCAGCAGGGTCACCTGCCAGCCTTTGTTCTGCAGCTCGTAGGCTGCCGTCAGGCCTGCCAGCCCCCCCCCCACGACAATCGCCGTGGGCGTCTTGTCTTTTGCCAGCGCAGCGCCGCTGGACACACCAATCAATACCAACGCGCACAGGCGCACCCAAGCAGCAGCCATGTCGGCGAACTCCGAGTCAGAGGTTACAGAAACGGGGAGAGGCAGGAATGCCCCAGGAAGATGCGTTAAGAATACGTCAGGTCCGAGCACCCTGCCAGCGCAGTGACATCAAGTCCTTTTGGCAGCTCATATTTTTGTCGGTAGCTATGCCACACAGTAGCAGGACCTCTGCATGAACCTGGTGACTGCGCACAGCCTCAGGCCTGAGCCTTCACTCCGGCACCACATCCTGCAGGGCTTTGCTCTGTGCATGGCAGCAGGCTCGAATGGACCAGCCCCCACCTCCATTGAACGGCAGCGGTTGTCCTGCCCTGCGGCATTGCTTAGGCTTACGCGGTCGAACCACGCCGCAAAGCCAGGAGAAGTGCCCATGGGCCTCAATGATCAGTGGATGCAACGCGACCTCAAGGTCCTGTGGCACCCCTGTACCCAGATGAAAGACCACGAGCAGCTGCCGCTGATCCCTATCAAGCGCGGCGAAGGCGTGTGGCTGGAAGACTTCGAGGGCAAACGCTACCTGGATGCGGTGAGCAGCTGGTGGGTCAACGTGTTCGGCCATGCCAACCCGCGCATCAACCAGCGCATCAAGGACCAGGTTGACCAGCTCGAGCACGTGATCCTGGCCGGTTTCAGTCATCAGCCAGTGATCGAGCTGTCCGAACGCCTGGTCGCCATGACCCCGGCCGGTCTCGACCGGGTGTTCTATGCCGACAATGGCTCGTCGTGCATCGAAGTGGCGCTGAAAATGAGCTTCCACTACTGGCAGAACATCGGCAAACCGGACAAGAAGCGCTTCGTCACCCTGACCAACAGCTACCACGGCGAAACCATTGCCGCCATGTCGGTGGGTGATGTGCCGCTGTTCACCGAAACCTACAAGGCGCTGCTGCTCGACACCCTCAAGGTGCCAAGCCCTGACTGCTACCTGCGCCCCGAGGGCATGAGCTGGGAGGAGCACTCGCGCAACATGTTCCAGGCCATGGAGCAGACCCTGGCCGAACACCACGCCTCGATCAGCGCCGTGATCGTCGAGCCGCTGATACAGGGTGCCGGTGGCATGCGCATGTACCACCCGGTGTACCTCAAGTTGTTGCGCGAGGCCTGCGACCGCTATGACGTGCACCTTATCCACGACGAGATCGCCGTGGGCTTCGGCCGCACCGGCACGATGTTCGCCTGCGAGCAAGCCGGCATCCGCCCGGATTTCCTGTGCCTGTCCAAGGCCCTGACCGGCGGCTACCTGCCGCTGGCCGCCTGCCTGACCACCGACAAGGTGTACCAGGCGTTCTATGACGATTACCCGACACTGCGCGCATTCCTGCACTCGCACAGCTACACCGGCAACCCGCTGGCGTGCGCTGCAGCGCTGGCGACCCTGGATATCTTCGAGCAGGACAACGTGATCGAGGCCAACAAGGCCCTGGCCACGCGCATGGCCACAGCCACTGCACATTTGGCCGATCATGCTCATGTTGCCGAAATACGCCAGACTGGCATGGCCCTGGCCATCGAAATGGTTCAAGACAAGGCAGGCAAGCTTGCCTACCCCTGGCAGGAGCGCCGTGGCCTGAAGGTGTTCGAGCACGCCCTGACCCGCGGCGCCCTGCTGCGACCGCTGGGCAGCGTGGTGTACTTCCTGCCGCCGTACGTGATCACCCCCGAGCAGATCGACTTCCTTGCCGAAGTGGCCAGCGAAGGCATCGATATCGCCACCCGCGACAGCGTCAGTGTCGCAGTACCGGCCAACTTCCACCCCGACTTCCGCGACCCGGGCTAGGCCCGGCAATTCGCCACACCACTTTTCCTGTGGGAGCGGGCGAGCCCGCGAACAAGGGCGAAGCCCTTGCCAGGCACCGCGGCGCCTGATTCGCGGCGGTTCGACGCATCGACACGCCCGCTCCCACAGGGGATCTGCGTCTCTCTATTTACCGAGCAAACCCATGAGACTGTCCCGCTTCTTCATCGACGCCCCCCTGAGCCTTGGCGAGCACGACCTGCCCGAGGCCCAGGCCCATTACATTGGCCGCGTGCTGCGCATGGCACCCGGCGACGCCGTGCAGCTGTTCGATGGCAGCGGCCAGGAATACCGTGGTCAGTTGCTCGAGGTGGGCAAGAAAACTGTCCGCGTCAGCCTTGACCAGGCCTTTGCCGGCCAGGCCGATTCACCGCTGCATGTGCACCTGGGCCAGGGCCTTTCCCGTGGCGAGCGCATGGACTGGGCGATCCAGAAGGCCACCGAGCTTGGTGCCAACGAAATCACCCCGATCGTCAGCGAGCGCTGCGAAGTGCGCCTGAAAGACGAACGCGCCGACAAGCGCCTGGCCCACTGGCGCCAAGTGGCGATCAGCGCCTGTGAACAATGCGGGCGTTCTACCTTGCCCGTCATCCACCCACCCGTGACCCTGGCCGAATGGTTGAGCAGCACCAAGGCTGACCTGAAGCTGGTCCTGCACCCGGTGGCTGAGCCGCTTATCAGCCATGAAAAGCCCGCCACCCTGGCCTTCGTGATCGGCCCCGAAGGCGGCCTTAGCGAAGCCGAGGTCGAGCAGGCCAAAGCCGCCGGCTTCCACGCAGCACGCCTTGGCCCGCGCGTGCTGCGCACCGAGACCGCGCCGGTGGTGGCGCTGTCGGTGGCACAGCAGTTGTGGGGCGACTTTTAACTAGCGCACGTAGAGCGACACCGCCACGAAGTGCATCAGGCTGCCAGCGATGACGAACAGGTGCCAGATGCCATGCCAGTGGCGGAAACGGCTGTCGAAGGCGAAGAAAATGATGCCGACGGTGTAGAACACGCCGCCGGCAGCCAGCCAGGCGAAGCCGGCCGTGCCCAGCGAGTTCAGCAGCGGCTTGACTGCCACCAGCACGATCCAGCCCATTACCGCATAGATGATGATCGACAGGATCCGCGCCTCGGAGCGCGGCTTGATCTCTTGCAACATGCCGATGATCGCCAGCCCCCAGACCACGCCGAACAGGCTCCATCCCCAAGGGCCGCGCAGGCTGACCAGGCAAAACGGCGTGTAGCTGCCGGCAATCAGCAGATAGATCGACAGGTGGTCGAGCTTGCGCATGATCACTTTCGCCCGCCCACGGGTGCTGTGGTACAGGGTGGAAATGCTGTACAGCAACAGCAGCGTGCCGCCGTAGATGGAGAAGCTGACGATCTTCCACGGGTCGCCTTGCAGGCCCGCGGCCACGATCAGCCAGATGGCACCAATAGCAGCGAGGACGGCACCGACCAGGTGGGTCCAGGCGTTGAAGCGTTCACCGTAATACATGCAAACACAGACCTCCTGAGGTGGGCTGGGTTCCTGTTGTGATGCTGATGGCTTCGTTCTTTGTGGGAGCGGCCTTGTGTCGCGAAAGGGGCGCGAAGCGGCCCCAGGCTTTCATTGCCACTGCATGAACCGCCGGGGCTGCTGCGCAGCCCTATCGCGACACAAGGCCGCTCCCACTCCAGACCACCAGGCCCTGCGCCTCACATCCTAACCAAGGTCAGGTTGCAGATCCGCGTCACGCACCAGCCTTTCCAATGCGACCAGGTCCGGTACCCGCGCCACCTGCTCACCCACCTGCACCGCTGCCAGCTCCAACCTGCCCAGCGCCACATCCACGTAGTTCAGCTGGCTGTCGAGCTTGCACGAGCGCGGAATGTCCTGCAGCAACAGCGCCAGGTAGCGCAAACCGGTATCGCCCAACGCATTGAGCACCACCACGCGAGCCCGCTCGCCGCACGGCGTCTCACCACCGCACGCGGCCTCGAAACCGATCAACGGCAGGCGTTGCTGACGCCAGTCGATCCACCCCAGGTGCCAGGCGGGGTCGCCATGCTGGCACACCAGGTTACGCTGCCCGCTCAACTCGGCCACCGCCACGTTGGGCAACACCAGCGTGCGGTCGCCCAACGGCAGCAACAGCCCGGTCAGGCTGCTGCGCTGGCCGGAAATCAGTTCAAGCATGGGCCTGGCTCCAATGGGCGATGCTCTGCAACAGCAGCGATTCCTGGTACGGCTTGCCCAGGTATTCGTTGACGCCGATGGCCATGGCGCGGTCCCGGTGCTTCTGCCCGGTACGCGAGGTGATCATGATGATCGGCAAGTCTTTCAGCCGTGCGTCACGGCGGATGCGTGTGGCCACCTCGAAGCCGTCCATGCGCGGCATTTCGATGTCCAGCAACAACACGTCGGGCCGGTGCTCTTCCAGCAGGGCCATGGCATCTACACCATCCTTGGCCGTAAGCACGCTCATGCCGTGGCGCTCCAGCAGGCGGCTGGTTACCTTGCGTACGGTTACCGAATCGTCCACCACCATCACCAGCAAGGCACGGCGCGGCGCCGGGCCAAGCAACTGGCGTTGGCTACCGCCACCAGGCAAGCGGGCCAGCCGTCGCTGCTGGCCGCGCAGCTGGCCCAGCAGGTCAAGAATCAGCACCACCCGGCCATCGCCCAGCAGTGTCGCCCCCGATAACCCGGCAACCGCGGCAAACTGCGGCCCCAGGCTTTTCACCACGATCTCGCGGCTGGGCGACAGGCTGTCGGCCTGGATGGCGAACGACTGCTCCTTGGAATGCACCAGCAGCACCGGCAACGGCACGCTCTGCCCCAGCAGCGCGGGGCGCGGCAGGCCTTGCAGCAACTCGCCCAGGTAGCGCAGCTCGTATTCGTGGCCGGCATAGACATAGCGCGGCGAGTCCAGCTGGTAGCACGCCGCAAGCTCGGCAGGTGGCACGCGGACGATGCCCTCGATGGTATTGAGCGGAATGGCGTATTGCTCTTCGCCCAGGTGCACCATCAGCGCACGGTTGATCGACACGGTGAACGGCAGGCGGATCAGGAAACGCGCCCCCTTGCCCTGCGCCGACTCGATACTCATCGAGCCACCCAGTTGCTTGACCTCCTCGTGCACCACATCCATGCCCAGCCCGCGCCCGGAAATCTGGGTGATCTTTTCGGCGGTGGAAAAGCCTGGCCGCAGGATGAACTGCAGGATCTCGTGGTCACTCAACTGCGCCTGCGGGTCCAGCAGGCCGCGCTTGATGGCCTTGCGCCGCACCGCCTCCAGGGGCACGCCGGCACCATCATCCGTCATTTCGATGACGATATCGGCGCCCTCATGCAGCAAATTCAGGTGAATGGTGCCCTGCTCCGGCTTGCCGGCGGCCAGGCGCATTGCGCGGCTTTCCAGGCCGTGGTCAACGGCGTTGCGCAGCATATGCTCCAGCGGCGCCACCATACGTTCCAGCACGCTGCGGTCCAGTTCGCCCTCGGCATTGCCAACCACCAGTTCCACCTGCTTGCCCAGCTCGCTGGCCACTTGCCGCACCACGCGCTGCAAGCGCGGCACCAGGCGCTCGAACGGCACCATCAGGGTGGCCGTCAGGCCCTCCTGCAACTGGCTGTTCACCCGCGCCTGCTGTTGCAGCAGGCTGTAGGCCTCCTGAGCGCGCTGAGCCAGGGTCTCCTTCAGGTCGAGCAGGTCCGAGGCAGACTCGAAGAGGGCCCGTGACAGCTGCTGCAGCTGGGAGTGGCGGTCCATTTCCAGCGGGTCGAAGTCGTCATAGGCATCGCCTTCGAACTGCTGCCGGCTGGAGATTCGCCCCTGGGTCTCGACATCCAGACGCAGCAACTGATCACGCATGCGCTCGAGTGTGGTCTCCATCTCGTTGAGGGCGAACTGCGCGTCGTTGACCTGTTGCTCGATGCGCCCCCGGATGATCGAGTGCTCGCCTGCCAGGTTACCCAGGTCGTCGAGCAGCTCGGCGTCGACCTTGACCATGTCACCCGGTGCCCGCTCTGGCGCTGCTGCCGGTATTTCGGCGGTGGCAGCTTCTGGCGGCCCCTGGCCCGCGGCACTGTCTGTCAGTGCGGCACTGCTGAAGTTGCGAATGTAGTCGATCAGCGCTGTAGCGGCATGCAGCGGCTGCCCCAGACGCACAGCGTCAAGCATATGCGCCAGCCGGTCGTGGCAGTTCTGCAGCAGTGCGAACAGTGGCGCACTTGGCGGCAATCTACCCGCAGCCAACAGCTCGTAGAGGAACTCCAGTTCGTGGGCCAGGTCGCCGATCGGGGTGATTTCGACCATGCGCGCCACGCCTTTGAGGGTGTGCAGGTCGCGCATCAGGTTGTCCACCTCGACGCTGCTGCGCGGGTCGGCCTGCCAGCGCGCCAGGGCCGCCGCGGCGCTCTCGACGATGTCCGAGCTTTCTTCCAGGAACACTTCCAGCAGCTCTTCGCCGGGGCTTTCCGGCTCCTCGGCAAGCGGCTCGGCCACCTGCGGCTGCAACGGCGGGCGTGGCAACCCCAAGGTATCGGACAGGTCCATGTCCGGGTGCAGTGGTGTGACCGTATCGATGCCCACCAGGCCGGTGGCATCTGGCGCCAGGGCCTGGTCCAGCAGGTTGCGCAGACGGTCGACCAGCTCCGGGCGCGGTGGAATATCCTGCCCGGCCGCCACTTCGTCCAGCATGTCCAGCAAGGCTTCATGGGCCCGCTGCGCCTGGCTGAAGAAGCGGGCATCGGCAGGCAGGCTGCCCTCCTCCACAGCGCCATACAGGTCCAGCAACGCCTCGCACACGTCATCCATCTGCCACAGGTCGGCCAGGTGCGCAGCGTGCCCCAGGGTGGTCATCTGGTCGAGCAGGTTATCCAGAGCGTCACGCTGGCCGGGCTGTTGCTGCCAGCGCGACAACAACGTCTCTGCATCGAGCAGGATGTCCATGGCATGGGCCAGGAAGCTGGCGACCAACTGCGGATCACGCTTGCTGCGGCCGGCATGGTGCGGGTCTTCATGCAGGCTGGCCAGGCGGCGGTCCACGGCCTGGCCAACCTGCTCGATCAGTTCCGCGGCACCGGGGATGGCGGCCAGGGGCGTGCTATCGAGTTGCGCCAAGCCCAGATGGAACAACGACCGCGCAGCCTCCAGCCATTCCATTTCGGCCATTTGCAGTGGCAGTTGATGGCCCTTGTACTCACGGGCCAGGCGGTCGAAGGCAGTGGCCAGTTCGGCCACCGGCATCACACCGGCCATGGCGGCACTGCCTTTGAGTGTGTGCAAGGCACGCTGCAAGTCATCGCTGACCGGCGTGTCGTGGCCGCCGGTGCTTTGCAGATAAACCTCAAGGCTGGCCAGATGGCCCTGCGCCTCGCTGCGAAAAATGCCCAGCAACTGCGGATCGAGGCCATCGACACCGGCAGCCGCCGGGGCATCGTTTTCGGCCAGGCTGTGCAGATGCCCGGCCAATTGCTCGATTTCAGTCAGTTGCGGCAACTGGCCGGCGGCAAAGTCGGCCAGCAGGTCAGGCAGGTGAACGAACACCTGCTGCAGCGCTACAACCCCTTCCGGACTGAGCACGCTGCGGCCCTCGAGCACCCGGTTCAGCAGGTGCTCGGCGCCCCAGGCCAGTTCAGCCACCGCCTCGGCATGGACCATGCGGCCGCTGCCTTTGAGTGTATGCAGCGCGCGACGCACTTCACCCAGTGCCTCGCGCTGCTGGTTGTCGGCACGCCAGCGCAGCCAGTGGCGCTCGATTTCCGGCAGCAGTTCGCCCGCCTCGTCAAGGAACACTTGGCGAAGCTCATCATCGATGCCATCGCCATTGCCGTCCTGGTCTGGGCTGGCCCCGACCACCACGCACTGCACACCCAGCGCCGCCAGGCTGGCCCGTGCCATCTCGATAAAGGGTTGGCCATCGGCCAGCGGGTCTGCCGCCCGCCATTGCAGGTAGCATTCGGCAGCGCTCAGTGCCTCGGCCAAGTGCGTCAGCTCATCAATCGGCGGCTCTTCCTCCAGGTGCTGCAACCAACGCTGCACATAGCTTGCGCAGCCGACAAACAGCTCGGCCACGGCCGGCAGCATCAACATGGCCAATGCCCCGCGGATCTGCTGCAACAGCCCCGGCAAGGGCTGCAGGCGTTGCCGGGGCCAGTCGGACTCCAGGTAATCGCCGATCAGATCCTTGGCCTGCTGCAACACGTTCAGCGATTCATTCAGCACCAGCTGGCGTATCTCGGCCAGGTCCGAGCCCGGCAGGCTGCCTTGGCCGTTTTCCTCCAAAGGGCCGACCATGCCGTTCAGGGAGGCTTCCACGTACAACAGAGCCCCCGCCACATCCATCAACACCGCGTCGTCCACCGCCCGCTCGCCCTGAGCCAATGCCTGCAACGCCAGCACCTGGTCGATGATCACCCGCCGCGGTTGCTGAAAGCCCAGTACCGCCAGGGTGTCAGCCACGTGGCGCAACGGCGCCAACAGCGCATCGAGCTGTTCGCGGTGCTGACGGTCGCCGCGCCCGAACTGGTCCAGGCGCTCCTTGATGCGCATCAAGTCATCGCACAGTGCAGTCACCACCGAACGCAGCGCATCGCGCCCCGACCCGGCCTGCAGTTGGTCACGCCAGTTGCCCAGCGACAGGTCGAGGTTGGCAAGGTCATCGTCACCCGCAAAGCGTTGGGCGGCGCCGGTCATCAGGCTGGCCTGAGCCAGCGGTTCCTCCCCCCGGCAGGCGCGCAGCTGGTTGAGCAACGGCAGCATCACCAGTGGCAGGTCATGGCGAGCACCGCGCAACCGCTCCAGGTACGAGGGCAACTGCTCCAGGCCGCGGAACAATGCACCCAGGCAATCACCCCGGGGGCTGACCTGGCCGTCGGCCAACGCCCTGGCAAACAGCTCCAGCTCCTCCGCCAGGCGCGTCGCGCCGCGCAGTTCGAGCATGCGCAGGCAGCCGTGCACCTGGTGCAGGTTGTCGACCACGAAAGCCATCATCGACAGGTCTCCCGTCTCGCCGGCAAAGCGCTCCAGCGCCTGCCGTGCCTGGCCCAGGCAATCGAGGATGGCGGCCTTGGTCCAGGCCAGCGCCACTGTTTCGTGACGCTCGGGGCTTACGGCAGAAGCCATGGTCACTATTCCTTAACGCGGCTCGGTAGGGGGTGGCAGGGTGAAACCGGACACCGAACGGCGCATCTCGCTGGCCATGCGGGCCAAGTGGCGGATGCTGTCGGCAGTGGCACCGGAGCCGGCAGAGGTTTGCGCGGTAATCTGCTGGATCACCGCCATGGTGTGGGAGATCTGCCCGGCCGACGAGGTCTGCAACTGGGCAGCGTCGGAGATGCTGTGGATAAGGTCGGCGAGGTTCTGCGACACCCCTTCGATCTCGGCCAGCGCCACCCCGGCATCCTGGGCCAGGCGTGCGCCACGCACCACTTCGGCGGTGGTCTGCTCCATGGAGATCACCGCTTCGTTGGTATCGGCCTGAATGGTACGCACCAGCGCCTCGATCTGGCGGGTGGCAGACGATGAACGTTCGGCCAGGCGCTGCACCTCGTCGGCAACCACGGCAAAGCCGCGGCCGGCCTCACCGGCCAGCGAGGCCTGGATGGCGGCGTTCAGGGCGAGGATGTTGGTCTGGTCGGCAATGTCGTCGATCAGGCTGACGATGTCGCCGATTTCCTGTGAGGACTCGCCCAGACGCTTGATCCGCTTGGCGGTGTCCTGGATCTGCTCGCGAATGTTGTCCATGCCGTTGATGGTGTTGTGCACCACCTCGTTGCCCTTGTTGGCAATGGCCACCGAACGCTCGGCCACCTTGGCCGATTCGTAGGCATGCGCCGAAACCCGGTCGATCGACTCGACCATGTCACCCACCGCCTCGGAGGCCTCGCTGATCTGTGCAGCCTGGTGCTCGGAGGCCTTGGCCAGTTGCCGCGCAGTGTTCTGCGTGTCCTGCACGGCGGCGGCGACCTGCACTGCACTGTGGTTGATGGTGGCGACCAGGTCGCGCAACTGGTCCACGGAATAGTTGATCGAGTCGGCAATGGCACCGGTGAAGTCTTCAGTCACCGATACGGTCACCGTCAGGTCGCCATCTGCCAGCTCTTCGATTTCGTCGAGCAGGCGCATGATGGCCTGCTGGTTGCGTTCGTTCTTTTCTGCGGTCTCGCGCAGTTGGCGGTTGGTGGTGCGCACCATGACCAGGCCGATGAGGATGATCGAGGCCAGCGCCAGCAGCCCCAGGACATAGCCGCCAACGGTGTCGAGGGTGCGCCCGCCAGCCAGGTTCTCGAAACCGTTCGCCAGGTGCGACGCTTCGTCGAGCAGGGTTTGCGAAAGGCTGAAGATGTTGCCCGCGGCCTCTCGAACACGGAACAGTTCGGGCGAGGTTTCGAGGATTTCATCCACCGAACCGGCAACGAACTGGAACAACTCGGCGATTTCGGCCAGCCGCGCACGCGCGTCGGCGTCCTCGACGCGGGTGACCTGGATTGTCGCATTGCCATTGATCATGCCCTCCAGCACCTGGCCAAAGCGCCCGGCGTCACGGCCGAAGGCGTCGGCCGCCTGGGCGGCGCTGTCGTCACCGGCCAGCACGGTGTTGACCGAGCCAAGGATGCGTTCGGCCAGCAACAGCTGGCGCTGGGCCACCGCAACCTGATTGGCCGGGGCACCGCTCTGCAGCAGGATCTCGACCACTTTTTCGTATTCCACCTGCAGCTGCGGCACGGTCTCGGCCAGGGTCGCTGCCACCTGGTGCAGCGACAGCACGGTCTGCTCGCTGGCCAGGATGATGTCGGTGTTCTTGCGCAGGTTTTCCCAGTCGCGGCGTACCGATTCCATCTCGTCACGCACCGCAGGTGGCGCAGGCGGCAGGCCAGTGGACTTGTCACCCTGGCGCAGGTAACCCCAGCGTCGTTCGAAGTCATTGCGCGCATCCGACAGCAGCTTGAAGGCCAGGGCCTTGCCGGTGGCCGCCTCGGTGGCGTTCTTGGCGATACGCTGCGACAGCACGCGCAGCTCGCCGGCATGGCCGATGTACTGCTTGTCGTAGTTGGATTGGGTATTCAGGTAAGCAAAGTTGGCGAACAGCAAGATGATCGAAAGGATCAGGATCAGGAACAGCACGGTGATCTGCGCGATGCTGCGGGTACGTGGGCTCACGGTGGTGGCAGTGACGGGGGCGGCAGGCTTGTTCACGTTCGCAGGTCCTATAACGCCACATCGAGAAAGCCCGGCGCCTGGGCCAGGGCAAAGGGGCTGAAGATCGCCCAGTTACGTTCACGCGGAAAATACCCCTGCACAAAGCGTGCAGCGGCAGGGATCAGCGGCTGCGGCGGCGACAGCTGCAGGCTGTCGAGGGCAAAGTGCTGAAGGCCCAGCACCTCGTCGACCAGCAAACCGACGAACAGGTCGTCGTGATCCAGCACCAGCACTCGCCGCTGCTTGCCCGGTGCGGCGTGGCCAAGGCCGAAGAAGCAGCTCAGGTCCATCACCGGCAACAGCCGGCCACGCAGGTTGGCCACCCCGCACACCCACGGCTGCACGCCGGGAACGCGGCTACTGCGCGGCTCGCGCAGCACCTCGGCCACTTCGCCCATGGGCGCGACGAACCACTGCCCGGCAATGCGAAAGCCAATGCCGCTCCACTGCTGCACGCGGTTGTCCTGCGGCGGCTGGTCGGCAACCAGCAGGCGACAGCGCCGGTCGATGTCCAGCAACAACTCAAAGGCGGTCAGCGACGCGCCTTGCGGGCGGGTGGTCAAGCCCCCAGCACTTCTTTGAGCTTGGCGATCAGCGCCTCCTCTTCCACCGGTTTGGTCAGGAAGTCACGGGCACCCTGGCGCGTGGCCCAGATACGGTCGGTTTCCTGGTCCTTGGTGGTTACCACGATCACTGGAATAGCGCTGGTGTCCGGGTCCTTGCTGAGCTGGCGGGTGGCCTGGAAGCCGTTCATGCCAGGCATGACGATGTCCATCAGCACCGCGTCGGGCTTGTCCTGCCGGGCCAGGGCCACGCCGTCGGCACCGTTGCTGGCCTTGAGCACCTGGTAGCCGTGCTTTTCCAGCCATTCGGTCAATCTGTACATCTCTGTCGGCGAGTCGTCGACAATCAGAACTCGGGCCATGCTGTTTCCCCATCAGGAAAGTAGGACCGCGCCATGGCGGGGCTCGGTCAGGGTGCGTGTTGTTGAGGTGCGGCAAACCCGGGCACATGGGCGCGGATCGCGTCGAGCAGTTCTTCCTTGCTGAACGGCTTGGTCAGGAACTGATCGGAACCGACCACCCGCCCGCGGGCCTTGTCGAACAGGCCATCGCGGGACGACAGCAGGATAACCGGGGTGTCCTTGAAGGCACTGTTGTGCTTGATTACCGCGCAGGTCTGGTAGCCGTCCAGGCGTGGCATCAGCACATCGACGAAAATGATACTGGGCTGATGGTCGACGATCTTGGCCAGGGCATCGAAGCCATCGCTGGCGGTGATCACCTCGCAGCCCGCTTCACCGAGCAACATCTGCGCGGTGCGGCGGATCGTGCGGGAATCGTCGATCACCATCACCTTCAGGGGTTGTTCCATAGACGCCTACCAGTAGGATTGAAGCCGCAAGTTGCAAGCGGCAAGCTGCAAGAAAGCAGCTCGGCGCATGGATGCTCTTTTCTTGAGGCTTGTAGCTCAAGGCTTGCAGCTGCATTTTTAGCATACTCCGGGTGGCCATTCCATCTGCCGCGCCCCTTGACCGTCGGCGTTCGCGGCGCCACCCTGAGCCACTTTTCTTTCGATCCACCGCGGCCACCTGCCGCCAAGAGGACCACCCATGAGCGTTCGCCTCGGCATTGTGATGGACCCCATCGCGTCCATCTCCTACAAGAAGGACAGCTCGCTGGCCATGCTGCTGGCCGCCCAGGCACGCGGCTGGAGCCTGTTCTACATGGAACAGCAAGACCTGTATCAGGGCGAAGGCAAGGCCCGCGCCCGCATGCGCCCGCTGAAGGTGTTTGCCGACCCTGCACGCTGGTTCGAACTGGGCGAGGAGCAGGACAGCCCGCTGGCCGAGCTGGACGTGATCCTGATGCGCAAGGACCCGCCCTTCGACATGGAGTTCGTCTACAGCACTTACCTGCTGGAACAAGCCGAGAACGACGGCGTACTGGTGGTAAACCGCCCACAAAGCCTGCGCGACTGCAACGAGAAGATGTTCGCCACGCTGTTCCCGCAATGCACCACCCCGACCCTGGTCAGCCGCCGCCCGGACATCATTCGCGAATTCACCGCCAAGCATGCCGACGTGATCCTCAAGCCACTGGATGGCATGGGCGGTACGTCGATCTTCCGTCACCGGGCTGGCGACCCCAACCTGTCGGTGATCCTGGAAACCCTGACCGCACTGGGCACCCAGCAGATCATGGCGCAGGCTTACCTGCCGGCAATCAAGGACGGCGACAAGCGCATCCTGATGATCGATGGCGAGCCAGTGGACTATTGCCTGGCACGCATTCCGGCCAGCGGCGAAACCCGTGGCAACCTGGCCGCAGGCGGGCGTGGCGAAGCCCGCCCACTGACCGAGCGCGACCGCTGGATCGCCGCTCAGGTCGGCCCGACGCTGCGCGAGAAGGGCCTGCTGTTCGTTGGCCTGGACGTGATCGGCGACTACCTCACCGAAATCAACGTCACCAGCCCCACCTGTATCCGCGAAATCGATGCCGCCTACAACACCGATATCGGTGGCAAGCTGATGGATGCCATTGATCGCAAGCTAAAGGCACGCTGACAGCCAACGCGAAGTAAAGCCGTAGAGTGGGGTATGATGCCGGTCCTATTCGACTGAGCTGCTGCCCCGCCCTGCGGTTGCTGGATACCTGATGACGCACCCCGCTGACGTCCCTGCCGACCTGCTGCCTCCCCGTGTTCGCCCTGCGGACCGGCTTGGCTTCACCCTGTTCCTGGCTGCGCTGGTGCACCTGGCGCTGATCCTTGGCGTCGGCTTCACCGTGGTCAAGCCTGCCGAAATCCGCCACACCATGGACATCACCCTGGCCACCTTCAAGAGCGAGAAACCGCCCGAGAAGGCTGACTTCCAGGCCCAGGACAACCAGCAAGGCAGCGGCACCCTGGACAAGAAAGCGGTGCCCAAGACCACTGAGCTGGCGCCGTTCCAGGACAGCAAGATCAACAAGATCACCCCACCGCCTGCGGCCAGGCCCGAGGTGGTCCCACCCCCTCCCCCGAAAAAGTCGGCAGTGGTGACGACGGCGCCCAAGCCGCACAAGGTCGAGCCCAAACCCAAGGAAAGCAAGGCGCAGCCCAAGCCAGCCGCGCCGACGCCGGACTTCGACAGCTCGCAGCTGTCCAGCCAGATCGCCAGCCTGGAGGCGGAGCTGTCCAACGAGCAGCAGATGTACGCCAAGCGCCCGCGCATCCATCGCCTGAACGCCGCATCGACCATGCGCGACAAGGGCGCCTGGTACAAGGAAGAGTGGCGCAAGAAGGTCGAGCGCGTGGGTAACCTCAACTACCCCGACGAAGCACGCCGACAGCAGATCTACGGCAACTTGCGCATGATGGTGTCGATCAACCGCGATGGCTCGCTGTACGAGGTGCTGGTACTGGAATCATCCGGGCAGCCCGTGCTGGACCAGGCGGCGCAACGCATCGTGCGGCTGGCCGCGCCGTTTGCACCGTTTACCGGGGATCTAGCCGAGTTCGACCGGCTGGAGATCATCCGCACCTGGCGCTTTGCCCGTGGGGACCGTTTGTCCAGTAACTGATTTTCTGCATGTGCCGGCCTCTTCGCGGGCACGCCCGCTCCCACGGGTTGCTCACCGGCGCTGAAGCCTGTGGAGTATCGGCGGGAGCGGGCATGCCCGCGAAGGGGCTGGCAAAAGCGACACAAAGCCCACCTTGTCAGTCTCGCCACCTGGCGCCACACTATCCCCCATGAAAACCCTCGCACCCAGCTACCTCAAGCACCAGTTCCTGATCGCCATGCCGCACATGGCCGATCCGAACTTCGCCCAGACCCTCACGTATATCGTCGAGCACAATGAGCATGGCGCCATGGGCCTGGTGGTCAACCGACCACAGGAACTGAGCCTGGCCGACATCCTCGAGCAACTGCGCCCGGACGAAACGCCGCCGGCCAGCACCTTGCAGGTGCCGATCTACCAGGGTGGCCCGGTACAAACCGACCGCGGCTTCGTGCTGCACAGCAGCGAGTGCAGTTTCCAGGCCAGCGTGGCGCTGGAAGGGCTGTCGCTGACCACGTCACAGGACATATTGCTGGCTATCGCCGCCGGTGTGGGCCCGAAACAGAGCCTGATCACCTTGGGCTATGCCGGTTGGGAAGCGGGCCAACTGGAAGCGGAACTGGCCGACAACGCCTGGCTGAACTGCCCGTTCGACCCGGAAATCGTCTTCGGCATGGCCAGCGACCTGCGCCTTGAGGCTGCGGCCGCCAGCCTGGGGATCAACCTGCACCTGCTGACCAGCCAGGCGGGCCACGCCTGATGGCTGATCTACGCCTGCTGCTGGGCTTCGACTATGGCAGCAAACAGATCGGCGTGGCCGTCGGCCAGGTGATTACCGGCCAGGCCCGCGAACTGTGCACCCTGAAGGCGCAGAACGGCGTACCGGACTGGGCCCAGGTGGAAAAGCTGATTGCCGAATGGAAGCCAGATGCCATTGTCGTCGGCCTGCCGCTGAACATGGACGGCACACCCAGCGAAATGAGCGCCCGCGCCGAAAAGTTCGCCCGCCGCCTGAACGGCCGCTTCAACCTGCCCGTGCACACGCACGACGAGCGCCTGACCACCTTCGAGGCCAAAGGCGAGCGCATGGCCCGTGGCGGCCAGCGTGGCAGCTACCGCGACAACCCGGTCGATGCCATTGCCGCCGCCTTGTTGCTGCAAGGCTGGCTGGAGGCCAATACCTGATCATCTTTGCCGCCGGGCCCACCCGGCGCCCCCTTCCGAGGAGCCCGCAATGAGCCTACCCAATCCCGCCGAGCTGATCCGGCAGATGGCTGTCGACCTTCGTGCCCACCTGGCGCGCCGGGCAATCACCGAGCCCCGTTACATCGGTATCCGCACCGGCGGCGTCTGGGTTGCCCAGGCCCTGCAGGATGCCATGGGCGACACCAGCCCAATGGGCACCCTGGACGTGTCGTTCTACCGCGACGACTTCAGCCAGAACGGCCTGCACCCACAAGTGCGCCCGTCCGAGTTGCCGTTCGAGGTCGAAGGCCAGCACCTGGTGCTGGTGGATGACGTGCTGATGAGCGGTCGCACCATCCGCGCGGCGCTCAACGAACTGTTCGATTACGGCCGCCCGGCCAGCGTCACCCTGGTCTGCCTGCTGGACCTGGATGCCGGCGAACTGCCGATTCGCCCGAACGTGCTCGGCGCCACCCTGTCGCTGGGCGCCCATGAACGGGTAAAATTGACCGGACCCGCACCGCTCGCCCTCGAGCGCCAGGACCTCGCCTCCGCTTCCGCCCTTTAAGAGTCCCCCGCGATGACGCCAATCGACGCCAAGCGCCCGCTGCAGCTCAATGATCAGGGCCAGCTGCGCCACTTCCTCTCGCTTGACGGTTTGCCCCGCGAACTGCTCACCGAGATCCTCGACACCGCCGACTCCTTCCTGGAAGTCGGTGCCCGGGCTGTGAAAAAAGTCCCGTTGCTGCGCGGCAAGACTGTGTGCAACGTGTTCTTCGAGAACTCGACCCGTACCCGTACCACCTTCGAACTGGCAGCCCAGCGCCTGTCGGCCGACGTGATCAGCCTGAACGTGTCGACCTCCTCGACCAGCAAGGGCGAAACCCTGTTCGACACCCTGCGCAACCTCGAAGCCATGGCCGCCGACATGTTCGTCGTACGCCACTCCGACTCCGGCGCCGCGCACTTCATTGCCGAGCACGTGTGCCCGGAAGTGGCCGTGATCAACGGCGGTGACGGCCGCCACGCGCACCCCACCCAGGGCATGCTCGACATGCTCACCATCCGCCGTCACAAAGGCAGCTTCGAAAACCTGTCCGTGGCGATCGTCGGCGACATCCTGCACTCGCGTGTGGCCCGTTCCGACATGCTCGCGCTCAAAGCGCTGGGTTGCCCGGACATCCGCGTGATCGGGCCGAAAACCCTGATCCCGATCGGTATCGAGCAGTACGGCGTAAAGGTCTACACCGACCTCGCCGAAGGCCTGAAGGACGTCGACGTGGTGATCATGCTGCGCCTGCAGCGTGAGCGCATGGCCGGTGGCCTGCTGCCCAGCGAAGGTGAGTTCTACCGCCTGTTCGGCCTGACGACCGCCCGCCTGGCCGGGGCCAAGCCTGACGCCATCGTCATGCACCCGGGCCCGATCAACCGTGGCGTGGAAATCGAATCGGCGGTTGCCGATGGCAAGCACTCGGTGATCCTCAACCAGGTCACCTACGGTATCGCCGTGCGCATGGCCGTGCTGTCCATGGCCATGAGCGGGCAGAACGCGCAACGTCAATTGGACCAGGAGAATGCCCAGTGACCATCAGTATTCTTGGCGCCCGGGTGATCGACCCCAACAGTGGCCTGGACCAGGTCACCGACCTGCACCTGGACGGCGGCCGCATTGTCGCCATCGGCGCCGCACCGGCCGGTTTCAGCGCCAGCCGCACGATCCAGGCTGATGGCCTGGTCGCTGCGCCCGGCCTGGTCGACCTGGGCGTGTCCCTGCGCGAGCCGGGTTACAGCCGCAAAGGCAACATCGCCAGTGAAACCCGCGCTGCCGTTGCCGGCGGTGTCACCAGCCTGTGCTGCCCGCCACAGACCAAGCCGGTGCTGGACACCTCGGCGGTAGCCGAACTTATTCTTGACCGCGCCCGCGAAGCCGCCAACAGCAAGGTCTACCCGGTCGGCGCTCTGACCAAGGGCCTGGAGGGCGAGCAACTGGCCGAACTGGTGGCCCTGCGTGACACCGGTTGCGTAGCGTTTGGCAACGGCCTGAAGGAAATCCCCAACAACCGTACCCTGGCCCGCGCCCTGGAGTATGCCGCCACCTTCGACCTGACGGTGGTGTTCCACTCCCAGGACCGCGACCTGGCCCAGGGCGGCCTGGCCCACGAAGGTGCCATGGCCAGCTTCCTCGGCCTGCCGGGCATCCCGGAGAGCGCCGAAACCGTGGCCCTGGCGCGCAACCTGCTGCTGGTGGAACAGAGCGGCGTGCGTGCGCACTTCAGCCAGATCACCAGCGCCCGTGGCGCGCGGCTGATCGCCCAGGCCCAGGCCTTGGGCCTGCCGGTAACCGCCGATGTAGCGCTGTACCAGCTGATCCTCACGGACGAGTCGCTGCGCGAGTTCTCCAGCCTGTACCACGTGCAGCCGCCGCTGCGCACCGCTGCCGACCGTGACGGATTGCGCGAGGCGGTGAAGTCGGGGGTGATCCAGGCCATCTCCAGCCACCACCAGCCGCACGAGCGCGACGCCAAGCTGGCCCCGTTCGGCGCCACCGAGCCGGGTATCAGCAGCGTCGAGTTGCTGCTGCCACTGGCCATGACCCTGGTGCAGGACGGCCTGCTCGACCTGCCGACCTTGCTGGCCCGCCTGAGCAGCGGCCCGGCTGCCGCCCTGCGCCTGCCGGCCGGTGAGCTGAAAGTGGGTGGCGCGGCCGACCTGGTGCTGTTCGACCCGCAAGCGTCCACCGTTGCTGGCGAACAATGGTTCTCCCGTGGCGAGAACTGCCCGTTCATCGGCCACTGCCTGCCGGGCGCGGTGCGTTATACCTTGGTCGATGGCCACATCTGCCACGAGGCCTGAGTACCATGCTTAGCGGGCACGCCCGCTCCCACAGGATCACCACAATTCCAAGGCATGTGGTAACCCTGTGGGAGCGGGCATGCCCGCGAATGCCTTCACATAGTCCCCCCGCCAAGCGCGACCATTCATCCCCCCCGGTTGAAATCCTTCCCCCCACCCCCATATGAGTCTGCATCAGGCACTTTCGCCCCGCTGCGTGGAGACTCTCCCCTTGACCACAATCGTTTCTGTCCGCCGTAACGGCAAAGTCGTCATGGGCGGCGACGGCCAGGTATCCCTCGGCAACACCGTGATGAAAGGCAACGCCAAGAAGGTGCGCCGCCTGTACCACGGCCAGGTCATCGCGGGCTTCGCCGGCGCCACTGCCGACGCCTTCACCCTGTTCGAGCGCTTTGAAGGTCAGCTGGAAAAACACCAGGGCCACCTGGTACGCGCCGCCGTCGAGCTGGCCAAGGAATGGCGTACCGACCGCTCCCTGAGCCGCCTGGAAGCCATGCTGGCCGTGGCCAACAAGGATGCATCCCTGATCATCACCGGCAACGGTGACGTGGTCGAACCCGAAGATGGCCTGATCGCCATGGGGTCCGGCGGCGCCTATGCCCAGGCCGCAGCCCGTGCCCTGCTGAACAAGACCGACCTCTCGGCCCGCGAAATCGCCGAGACCGCCCTGAACATCGCCGGCGACATCTGCGTGTTCACCAACCACAACCTGACCATCGAGGAGCAGGACCTGGCCGACTGATTCAGCTGTTCTGGCGCCCCTTCCCGGTGAAGGGGCTTTTCCACGCTGACTCACCTGCCCAAGGACCGTATTGATCATGTCCATGACCCCCCGCGAGATCGTCCACGAACTCAACCGCCACATCATCGGCCAGGACGACGCCAAGCGCGCCGTGGCCATTGCCCTGCGCAACCGCTGGCGGCGCATGCAGCTCCCTGCCGAGCTGCGTGCCGAAGTCACCCCCAAAAACATCCTGATGATCGGCCCTACCGGCGTCGGCAAGACCGAAATCGCCCGCCGGCTGGCCAAACTGGCCAACGCGCCGTTCCTCAAGGTCGAGGCCACCAAGTTCACCGAAGTGGGCTACGTGGGCCGCGACGTCGAGTCGATCATCCGTGACCTGGCCGATGCCGCGCTGAAGATGCTGCGCGAGCAGGAAATCATCCGCGTGCGCCACCGCGCCGAAGACGCCGCCGAAGACCGCATCCTCGACGCCCTGCTGCCCCAGGCACGCGTCACCAGCTTCAGCGAAGAAGCCGCACAGACCAGCAGCGACTCCAACACCCGCCAGCTATTCCGCAAGCGCCTGCGCGAAGGCCAGCTGGACGACAAGGAAATCGAGATCGAAGTGGCCGATGCCGTCGGTGTCGAAATTGCTGCGCCGCCTGGCATGGAAGAAATGACCAACCAGCTGCAGAGCCTGTTTGCCAACATGGGCAAGGGCAAACGCAAAGCGCGCAAGCTGAAGGTGAAAGAAGCGCTGAAGATGGTTCGCGATGAAGAAGCGAGCCGCCTGGTCAACGAGGAAGAGCTCAAGGCCAAGGCCCTGGAAGCAGTCGAACAGCACGGTATCGTGTTCATCGACGAAATCGACAAGGTTGCCAAGCGTGGCAACGTTGGCGGCGCCGACGTGTCCCGTGAAGGCGTACAGCGCGACCTGCTGCCGCTGATCGAAGGCTGCACCGTCAACACCAAGCTGGGCATGGTCAAGACCGACCACATTCTGTTCATTGCCTCGGGTGCATTCCACCTGAGCAAGCCGAGCGACCTGGTGCCCGAGCTGCAAGGCCGCCTGCCGATTCGTGTCGAGCTCAAGGCACTGACCCCGGAAGACTTCGAGCGCATCCTGCAGGAGCCGCACGCGTCGCTGACCGAGCAGTACCAGGCATTGCTGAAGACCGAAGGCCTGAACATCGAGTTCCTCGCCGACGGCATCAAGCGCCTGGCCGAGATTGCCTACCAGGTCAACGAGAAGACCGAAAACATCGGTGCCCGCCGCCTGCACACCCTGCTCGAGCGTTTGCTCGAAGAAGTGTCGTTCAGTGCGGGCGACCTGGCCAGCACCCATGACGAAGCGCCGATCCAGATCGACGCGGCGTATGTGAACAGCCACCTGGGTGAGCTGGCACAGAACGAAGACCTGTCGCGTTACATTCTGTAAGACCGGTTTCGACAGTTTCGCGGGCAAGCCCGCTCCTGCACGCGCCACCACAACCCTTGGGCCTGTGGTGATCCGTGCGGGGGCGGGCTTGCCCGCGAAGAGGCCCTTGAATCCCTCCCCCATAAGCTGGAAGCTGTGCTTCATCAGCTCCCGAGAGATTCTGCCCATGGCCCGCCTGCCTACCGCCATCAACCTGCACAAAGCCTCCAAGACCCTCAGCCTCACCTACGCACCCGGCGAGGTCTACCACCTGCCCGCCGAATTCCTGCGCGTGCACTCTCCCTCCGCCGAGGTCCAGGGCCACGGCAACCCCATCCTGCAGTTCGGCAAGATCAACGTCGGCCTCAGTGGCTTGGAACCTGCCGGCCAATATGCACTGAAACTGACCTTCGACGACGGCCATGACAGCGGCTTGTTCACTTGGGAATACCTTGAGCAACTGTGCCTGCGCCAGGAACAACTGTGGGCAGAATACCTCGATGAGTTGCAAAAGGCCGGCAAATCCCGCGACCCAGCCGAATCTGTGGTCAAGCTCATGCTCTAGCGCAAGGCCTGCGGGGTTTAGAGCGCATTTTCTAAATTCATCTGTTTGAATGACTTGCAGACAGCCCAGTGAAGGGCTGTCTTGCGCATTACACGAAAGTCGGGTAACCAATGGGTGTGGCAAGTTCCCTGCATGACTTTGCAGGTCGGCAGAACCCACGCAGCACCGCTGTTCCTTATCACTGGTCACCCGAGTAGCAGTACCGGGCTCAGGGCTGTGCACCCGCCACAGCAACCGGTACTCGTCTCAGGACAACGGAGCGTCGTAGATGAGTAACAAGAACAACGATGAGCTACAGCGGCAGGCCTCGGAAAACACCCTGGGGCTGAACCCGGTCATCGGCATCCGCCGCAAGGACCTGTTGAGCTCGGCACGCACCGTGCTGCGCCAGGCCGTGCGCCAACCGCTGCACAGCGCCAAGCATGTGGCTCACTTTGGCCTGGAGCTGAAGAACGTGTTGCTGGGCAAATCCAGCCTGGCCCCGGACAGCGACGACCGTCGCTTCAATGACCCGGCCTGGAGCAACAACCCGCTGTACCGCCGCTACCTGCAAACCTACCTGGCCTGGCGCAAGGAGCTGCAGGACTGGGTGAGCAGCAGCGACCTGTCCCCCCAGGACATCAGCCGCGGCCAGTTCGTCATCAACCTGATGACCGAGGCCATGGCGCCGACCAATACCCTGTCCAACCCGGCTGCGGTCAAACGCTTCTTCGAAACCGGCGGCAAGAGCCTGCTCGATGGCCTGTCCAACCTGGCCAAGGACATGGTCAACAACGGCGGCATGCCCAGCCAGGTGAACATGGATGCCTTCGAAGTGGGCAAGAACCTGGGCACCAGCGAAGGCGCGGTGGTGTACCGCAACGATGTGCTGGAACTGATCCAGTACAGCCCCATCACCGAGCAGGTGCATGCCCGTCCGCTGCTGGTGGTGCCACCGCAGATCAACAAGTTCTACGTGTTCGACCTCAGCCCGGAAAAGAGCCTGGCGCGCTTCTGCCTGCGCTCGCAGCAGCAGACCTTCATCATCAGCTGGCGCAACCCGACCAAGGCCCAGCGTGAATGGGGCCTGTCCACCTACATCGATGCGCTGAAAGAAGCCGTCGACGCGGTGCTGTCGATTACCGGCAGCAAGGACCTGAACATGCTCGGCGCCTGCTCCGGTGGCATCACTTGTACCGCACTGGTGGGCCACTATGCCGCCATTGGCGAGAACAAGGTCAACGCCCTGACCCTGCTGGTCAGCGTGCTGGACACCACCATGGACAACCAGGTTGCTTTGTTTGTCGACGAGCAGACCTTGGAGGCCGCCAAGCGCCACTCCTATCAGGCGGGCGTGCTGGAAGGCAGCGAAATGGCCAAGGTGTTCGCCTGGATGCGCCCCAACGACCTGATCTGGAACTACTGGGTAAACAACTACCTGCTCGGCAATGAGCCCCCCGTGTTCGACATCCTGTTCTGGAACAACGACACCACGCGCCTGCCGGCCGCCTTCCACGGCGACCTGATCGAAATGTTCAAGAGCAACCCGCTGACCCGCCCCGACGCCCTGGAAGTGTGCGGCACCGCGATCGACCTGAAACAGGTCAAATGCGACATCTACAGCCTCGCCGGCACCAACGACCACATCACCCCCTGGCCGTCATGCTACCGCTCGGCACATCTGTTCGGCGGCAAGATCGAATTCGTACTGTCCAACAGCGGGCATATCCAGAGCATCCTCAACCCGCCGGGCAACCCGAAGGCACGTTTCATGACCGGTGCCGATCGCCCGGGTGACCCGGTGGCCTGGCAGGAAAATGCCATCAAGCATGCAGACTCCTGGTGGTTGCACTGGCAGAGTTGGCTGGGCGAGCGTGCCGGCGCGCTGAAAAAGGCACCGACCCGCCTGGGCAACCGTACCTATGCCGCCGGCGAAGCCTCCCCAGGCACCTACGTTCACGAGCGTTGAGTTACAGCGCCGTGGCGGCCTGCACGGCGCCACGGTGTTTACTTCACCCAAGAGTCACGTGCATGCCGCAACCCTATATTTTCAGGACCGTCGAGCTGGACAACCAGTCCATCCGCACCGCTGTTCGCCCCGGCAAGCCGCACCTGACGCCGTTGCTGATCTTTAACGGCATCGGCGCCAACCTCGAGCTGGTGTTCCCGTTCATCGATGCACTTGACCCGGACCTGGAAGTCATCGCCTTTGATGTGCCCGGGGTCGGCGGCTCGTCTACGCCACGCAACCCGTACCGCTTCCCTGGGCTGGCCAAGCTGACCGCGCGGATGCTCGACTACCTCGACTACGGCCAGGTCAACGTCATCGGCGTGTCCTGGGGCGGCGCCCTGGCCCAGCAGTTTGCTCACGATTACCCCGAGCGCTGCAAGAAGCTGGTGCTGGCCGCCACCGCTGCCGGTGCGGTAATGGTGCCAGGCAAGCCCAAGGTGCTGTGGATGATGGCCAGCCCCCGGCGTTACGTGCAGCCATCGCATGTCATCCGCATTGCGCCGATGATCTATGGCGGCGGCTTCCGACGTGACCCCGACCTGGCCATGCACCATGCCGCCAAGGTGCGCTCCGGCGGCAAGCTGGGCTACTACTGGCAGCTGTTCGCAGGGCTCGGCTGGACCAGCATCCACTGGCTGCACAAGATCCGGCAGCCCACCCTGGTACTGGCTGGCGACGACGACCCGTTGATCCCGCTGATCAACATGCGCCTGCTGGCCTGGCGGATTCCCAATGCCCAGCTACACATTATCGACGACGGCCATCTGTTCCTGATCACCCGTGCCGAAGCCGTCGCCCCGATCATCATGAAGTTCCTGCAGGAAGAACGTCAGCGTGCGGTCATGCATCCCCGTCCGGCCTCGGGGGGGTGAAACAGCTGCGGCCTGACAGGGGAAATGGATCAGACGAGGGAGTGTTGCCATGACAGACAAACCGGCCAAAGGATCGACAACGCTCCCCGCCACCCGCATGAACGTGCAGAACGCCATCCTCGGCCTGCGCGGCCGCGACCTGCTTTCCACGCTGCGCAACGTCGGCCGCCACGGCCTGCGCCACCCGCTGCATACCGCGCATCATCTGCTGGCGCTTGGCGGGCAGTTGGGGCGGGTGATGCTGGGGGACACGCCCTACCAGCCGAACCCGCGTGACGCACGCTTCAGTGACCCGACCTGGAGCCAGAACCCGTTCTACCGCCGCGGCCTGCAAGCCTATCTGGCCTGGCAGAAGCAGACACGCCAGTGGATCGATGAAAGCCATTTGAACGACGATGATCGAGCCCGCGCCCACTTCCTGTTCAACCTGATCAACGATGCGCTGGCGCCCAGCAACTCACTGCTCAATCCGTTGGCGGTCAAGGAGCTGTTCAACACCGGCGGCCAGAGCCTGGTGCGCGGCGTGGCTCACCTGCTCGACGACCTGCGTCACAACGATGGGCTGCCTCGTCAGGTGGACGAGCGCGCCTTCGAAGTGGGCGTTAACCTGGCCGCAACCCCTGGCGCAGTGGTATTTCGCAACGAGCTGCTGGAGCTGATCCAGTACTCGCCGATGAGCGAAAAGCAGCACGCACGCCCACTGCTGGTCGTGCCGCCTCAGATCAACAAGTTCTACATCTTCGACCTCAGCGCGACCAACAGCTTCGTCCAGTACATGCTCAAAAGCGGCTTGCAGGTGTTCATGGTCAGCTGGCGCAACCCCGACCCACGCCACCGTGAATGGGGCCTTTCCAGCTATGTGCAAGCCCTGGAGGAAGCGCTCAATGCCTGCCGCAGTATCAGCGGCAACCGCGACCCCAACCTGATGGGTGCCTGTGCCGGCGGCCTGACCATGGCCGCACTGCAAGGCCATCTGCAAGCCAAGAAGCAATTGCGCCGGGTGCGCAGTGCCACGTATCTGGTCAGCTTGCTGGACAGCAAGTTCGAAAGCCCGGCCAGCCTGTTCGCCGATGAGCAGACCATCGAAGCGGCCAAGCGACGCTCCTATCAGTGTGGCGTGCTGGACGGTGGTGAAGTGGCGCGGATCTTCGCCTGGATGCGGCCCAACGACCTGATCTGGAACTACTGGGTAAACAACTACCTGCTCGGCAAGACACCGCCGGCGTTCGACATCCTGTACTGGAATGCCGACAGCACGCGCCTGCCCGCCGCGCTGCATGGCGACCTGCTGGAGTTTTTCAAGCTCAACCCCTTGACCTACGCGTCCGGGCTGGAGGTGTGCGGTACGCCGATCGACCTGCAGCAGGTCAATATCGACAGCTTTACCGTGGCCGGCAGCAACGACCACATCACACCATGGGATGCGGTGTACCGCTCGGCCTTGCTGCTGGGTGGCGAGCGGCGCTTCGTGCTGGCCAACAGCGGGCATATCCAGAGCATCATCAACCCGCCAGGCAACCCCAAGGCCTACTACCTGGCCAACCCCAAGCTGAGCAGCGACCCACGCGCCTGGTTCCACGACGCCAAGCGCAGTGAAGGCAGCTGGTGGCCGTTGTGGCTGGAGTGGATCACCGCACGCTCCGGCCTGCTCAAGGCACCGCGTACTGAACTGGGCAACGCCACTTACCCACCGCTAGGCCCCGCGCCAGGCACCTACGTGCTGACCCGATGAGCTGCTGACTGGATGAAAACCCGCGATCGTATCCTTGAATGCGCCCTGCAGTTGTTCAACCAGCAGGGCGAACCCAACGTATCCACCCTGGAAATTGCCAACGAACTCGGCATCAGCCCAGGCAACCTGTACTACCACTTCCATGGCAAGGAGCCCTTGGTTCTGGGCTTGTTCGAGCGTTTTGAAGAAGCGTTGATGCCGTTGCTGGACCCACCGCTGGAGGTGCGGCTGGACGCAGAGGATTACTGGCTGTTTCTGCACTTGATCGTCGAGCGCATGGCTCAGTACCGCTTCCTGTTCCAGGACCTGTCCAACCTGACCGGGCGCCTGCCCAAACTCGCCCGAGGCATGCGCAGCCTGATCAATGCAATCAAACGCACGCTGGCGGCGCTGTTGGCCAGCCTCAAGAGCCAGGGGCTGGTAGAAAGTGATACCCAGGCGCTGGGGCAACTGGTCGAGCAGATCACACTGACGCTGATGTTCTCGCTGGATTACCAGCGTGTGCTGGGGCGCGAGGGGGATGTGGGGATCGTGGTGTATCAGGTGATGATGCTGGTGGCGCCGCATCTGCAGGCCCAGGCCCGGGCGGCGGCGGAGCAGCTGGCAGTGAAGTACCTGGAGGGGTAGGCCTGCTGGAGATGTAGTGTTGCAGCCGACGCATTCGCGGGTAAACCCGCTCCTACAAGGTTTGGCGCATCTTGTAGGAGCGGGTTTACCCGCGAAGAAGGCGACGCGGTATCAGATCAGGGTACCGGTGCCAGTCGGTGCCGACGGCGTGCTGCTGGCCGGGGTGGCGGCAGTTGCCGGTGCTGTGGTCGCTGCAGGCGCAGCGCTGGCAGCTGGTGCTGCTGGTTTGGCCGCTGCCGGTTTGGCTGGAGCTTTCTTCACCGCAGGTTTCTTGGCTGCCGCAGGTTTGGCCGCTGCAGGCTTGGCTGCTGGCTTAGCTGCAGGTTTTTCCGCTGCGGTTTTGGCTGCGGGTTTGGCCGCTGCGGTTTTGCCAGCAGGTTTGGCCGCCGCCGTTTTCGCCGCAGGCTTAGCTGCTGCCTTGGCCAGTGGCTTGGCCGCAGCCTTGCTTGCAGCCGGCTTGGTTGCTGCAGCGCGCGACGAAATCGGCGTAACCGAAGCACCGGTCAGCTTCTCGATCTGCTTGGTCAGGCTGTCCACCTGCTGGTGCAGTGCCTTGATCTCGTTGCGGCTCGGCACGCCAAGGCGCGAGATGGCGCTGTTAAGGCGCTTGTCGAAGGCTTCTTCAAGTTCGCTCCACTTGCCCAGCGCACGGTCCTTCACGCCCGACACCCGCGAAGTGGTCGAAGACTTGGCAGTCTCGGCAACATCTTCAGCCGTCTTTTTCGCCTGCTTCTCGGCCTTCTCGCCATCCTTCACCAGCGAGTCGAACAGCTTCGGGCCGTCCTGGTCGATCTTCGAATAGATACCCAGCCCCGCCAGCCAGATCTTGCGGGAGTATTTCTCGATCCCGCCGACCCAGGAGCTGCCTTCTTTTTCGGTGTTCTTCTTGCCAGCCATCCTGCTCTCCTTATGGTTTGTGCGCGACGCGCTCAAGCAGCTCATGCAACTGTTCAAGCTTGATCGACAACGCCTCAACGTCATGTTTAGACGGAATACCCAGGCGATTCAAGGCGCGACCGACCCGTGCGTCGAAAGCTTTTTCGATCTTGTCGAGTTGAATTTCTACCTTGCCGCGTACGCGGCTCACTTCTTCACCGACTTCGTCAAGCTGGTGGTTGGCCGCATCGAGCTCTTTGTCGATGCGCTTCTTGCCGCGCTTCTCGACACCTTCACCCGCCCTGACCAGCTCTTTGAAGTAGTCAGCGCCTTCCTGACCGACGCGGGCGTAGGCGCCGATACCGGCCAGCCAGATCTTGCGCGCATAGCCGCGCACCTCGCCAAGCGTGTCCAGGGCTTCGTCTTTTTTCTTCGCAATCACTTTGGCCATGCTGTGTACCTCATGCTCATGAGTGGTGGAAAACCGCCCATGGAGGCTGGGCTTGAGCATTAAGGTAGGGAAGAAAATTAGAAACCTCACCCTAAGGTCGTCGTTGTCGCATCTATATACCGCAAGCCCCGTTGACCACAGCGCTAGCGTCGCAGGCTTCACCTCACGGACATCGACGCCATGACTGCTGTAGCAAACCCACCCAGGCTGACGTTCAAGCAAAGCGTGGCAGCCTGTTTCTCCAAACGACCCAGCCTGAGGGACGTCTTATCAAAAGAAGCATTTCAGGTTTTCAGCGACCGGTATCCATGGTTGCACCGCAACCACCCTCACATCACATCGCTCGATCCTTTCGTCATCCTGCATGAACCGGCCAGCACAGGTGATCTCCCAGGTCAGAGCGGGCTGCTGGACGAGCTTCTCAGGCATTTTCTGGCCAAGGAACGTGTGCAACTAAGCGCCGCAGACAAGCTGAGCATCAGCCCACCCCATGTGTTTCAAATTCAGGAGCAAGGCCCGGACAACATCCGCCAACCCGAAATCATGCCGGACCTGTCGAAGCTCAACGATGACTTCGATACAGTGCTTGGCGTGTTGATACCCGCCTTCCAGCAAGCCCAGATCGGCTTCTGGAACGGGCTCGACGAAGACAGCCAAGTCTCGCGCATGCTCTGGCTGGAGCACACCATCAAGGCTGCATTGCTCGAGAACCTCCCTCGCCAAGGCCTGGCAGATGATGCAAAAGCTGCAATGTACGCCCTGCTCGACGGGGTACACGACAGCCTGGCTGTCGAGGCGATACAAGTCACGCTCGGAACGGATGGCGGGGCACACACCGTTACCCTACCGGATCTATTGCTCATCACCACAAGTGGCAACCGCAACCTGGTTCTGCAATGCAAGCCCTGCGGTTCGGTTCGTCGCCATGTCGACCTGCCCAGCTTTGCCACTGCGCTGCAACGGCAGCTAGCGCAACGCTATCGCTTCGAGGCGTTGTCCTGGGCGCACAGACCGGTGATCGGACAGCCTTTCGCCTTCCAGGCCAGGCAGCTGCTGAACGATATCCTTGACGACATCGGACGCCTGCGTCTTGGTGGCCTGGCAACCGTCGACGAGCTGGAGCGACAACTGCGCCAGGTAAGCGACCCGTCAGCTTACTTCTTCGACCTGCCTTCGCAGGAACGAACTGCGCCCGCTGTCAGCCCACCGCGATGGCTGCTCAATGCCAGCGCTGAGGACCGCTACGCCTATCACACGGCACTGCTCGATCTGGCGGCGAACCAAGGTCGGTCGAAGGGCTGCACATCGCTGGGCGATGTCGAAGATATCCGTGATTACGCCGCTCGCCGCTTGCGTGAGACCCTGCAGACCAGCTATCCAGACAAGGCAGTACACGACCCGAACGATGTGCACATCCGCATTTCCCAAGCCATCATCGGCGCCGGCACACAAGGGCAGTCACTGTTCTTGCGCACGGTGCCCCTGACCGACTTGGCAGTTTCACGCCTGCGGCTGGAGGCTGGCGAGGTGATGAGCGGGATGAATTTCGAGGACGGCTCGCCTGTGACCGACTGGCTGAGCATCGACCAGATCAGGGGCCTGATTCATCAGGTCGACATCGGCGGTCACTACCCCTCCTACCTGAAGGACCAAGTCAACACCCAACCGCGCAGGGCCGAGCGAATCCGACAGCATGCCAGGGAATGGCGTTACGCCCTTCGGTTCAGCACCCTGAAAGCCAAGATCGAGCAACAGCTTGGCGAAACGGCAAGCCAGGCAATTCTCAGGTTCTGCCAGCGCATGTCCAATGGCGTGGACCTTCTGCGCATCGCCCCCCTGGCGTTTCTTTGCGCACCTGGCGCTTCGGCAAGCGATGTGGCGCACGGGATGTTCATTATCGAAATACCGGCAAGCGGCAGCTGGGTCTTGTACCGCCCCTTCTATGCCGACAGGGCGTTGCAGGAATTTCCGACCCTCGAATTGCTGATGGACGCAATCCGCAACAGGGGCGAACTGCAAGAGAGCGTATTGGCCTGGCTCGACGATGACGCGCGCCCGATTTACCAGAACGACGGGTTCAAGCACCCGCACTTGCACCCGAACATTACAGCGCTGACGCACTTGCTCAATGTGCCGGTCGAGCTACTGGACGGCCTTTTGCAACGCCTCAGACGCCCGGTCCAGGTCTCGTTCGAGGCGTGGACGGAAGATCTGGACACCCACCTGTTCAACGCGCGTATCGAGACCATGTTATTGGCCTCAGCCAGCAACAGCGTCTCCAATGCCCAGGAAGTGCGGGCTTTGGTGAAGGAGGCTGCGTGGGCGATCTTCAATACCGTCACCCAACTTTGGCATGGCCCGATGACCACGCTGGTGTGGCTGGTGGTGGCGCTGTCGGCAGCCAAGGAAGACGTGGAGGCGCTGATCAAGCGCAGCGGTGACAACAAGATCGTCGCAGCCATAGACCTGATCACCAACCTGGCCTTGCTCCTTGCCCACCGCCCTGCAACGCCACCCACCAACAGCGAAGAGGCCGCTACGCTCCGTTTTTCAGGCCCTGCGCCGAAGGAAGATTCCCCGCCGCCAGCGCTCGAGCAGCCACAGGAGAAACCCTGGCAGGCCCCCGTCGAGCCGCCGCCGCCCAGGATCATGCGGGTAAATGCCTGGCGTGAGGAGCAGAGCCTGAGCAAGCTGTCGCCCCAGGTGCGTCAGTCAATGGCCCAATTGCAGGCTTCGCAGCCGCTGGAAGGGCACGTGCCACTGGCTAAGGGCCGTCTGCGGGGGCTGTACAGCATCGCCGACCGGTACTACGTCAAGCTCGGCGATGACGCCTATGAGGTCATCGAGACCTGGAACGGCATGCAGATCATCGGGCCCGAGCCGAGCAGCAGCGAATGGGTGTCGCAATGGAATGGCGACCCGGACGGTTACCACATCGTGGGTCGTGAACGGCAAAAAGGGCCATGGCTTACGCGCTGGCATGAACAATGGACTTTGAACGTGAGCCTCTTTGGCGGCATGCCAAAGGACAGGCACACCATCAACGCTGAAAACCGCCAACGGTTCGACACGTTGAGTGCAACCGCCACGGCGAATCAACAAATGCTTAATCAGATGGCGCCACTGATGGAACGCAGCCAAGTGCAACTGCAGGCTTATGACGACCTCGCTCTGGAGTACAGCATGGCTATCGACGCACTGCCTGCACATGAGCGCGCTTCACCGCCGCCAGCATTGCAGGTTCAGAGGCAAGCACTCAAAGCCCAACGCCTGCGCCATTTGCCGGAAATCCGGGCATCCGCGCTCTACCTGGAACGGCAGAGCACGCTGCTGCATGGAAACATTGAAGTATTCAAGGAGATGGCCGAACCCAGGTTCAGCAAATTCGACACCCGAGCCCCGAACCGACGCCGATACGGCAATTGGTACGGTGCAGCCATCGAAAACGACATGCTGCTGTGCCGCCGCTTGCTGGAGCAGGTCGACCACCAGGCGCTGAGCGCACAGTCCATCGGGCTGCCCCGCGTTCCAGAGACTGCCGAGCAGATACAGCAATACCTCGATTATCGCGAACGGGTCCGCGATTCCAGCCAGGCCAGCCGCCGCCTGCTTGTCGTCAGTCAGCGGCTGGATCGGATCCTGGCGGAAACACTGCAGGACCCCAAGATCGATTTTCCCAATAAAGCCACGAAACTAGCCAAGACCATTGAACGCAGGACGTATTCGACACTGGTCATTCGGGCCCAGCTGCTCAGTGACCTGGCCTACCTCGCTGTGGACAAGACCCGCCTCACTGCGGACACGGCCGAGGATTTGCTTGCGATGCGCGCGCCGCTCAGCGGCATCGAATTCAGCCGCACAATATGGAGCCACGACGGGCTGGCAGCCACCGAAGAGACGGCCCAGGTCAAAGCCGAACTGCTTGAGGATATCCTTCAGAAATACCGTAACGTGCTGGATCGCGCCCAATACATGAGGACACTGGACTCGCCTGCGCTGGTCGCTGACGTGCTGGACGAATACATACGCGAACTGTCCAGCATTACCCAGATCACGGAGCAGCAACTGAGCGCGACCCTGACCAACCTCGACAGCGGCATCAGCCCCCCCTCGCCAGCGCCCTACCATCGCCCCGCAACGATCAGGCGCCGGGTCATCCGCGTTGACCGAGGTCGACCGCTGCTGGTGGAAATCGACCAAATGGGCAACCGGGCCATCCAGCGCAGTGCATTCAACCAGGAGCCTGCGGGCAGTTTCGCGCAACGCGACGGGGTGTGGCATGCCGTGCCTGAGCAAGCGCGGCCGGCCCCGCGCGACCGGGCACAGCTTCGCCAGCGAGCAAACCGCCTGCTGGCAGAGGTGGATGGAAAAATCGCCTTCGCCGCTCACTATGCCGATGAGCCCAACAGCCTGAGCGACTTTCTGGAATGGCCGGCCGGTGACATGCGCGAAGTCCAGCAGCAACTGACCGAGCTGAACAACCCACTGGATTCCAGCTTGGTCGACCTCCTTCGGGCTGCGGTAGACCGCATCCATCAAGAGAGGCTTCGGCTGCTCACCGACGCGTATCTGAACACCCGCCATCCCGACGGCAAGGCCCTTCGCTTCCTGGCTGAGCAGAAGCGGATTCGGATAAGGCAGACCGTGATTCGCCGGCAGCTACGTCACGCCAATGATTACCTCGACGTCTACGAGATTCGCGATGTGCAAGCGCCACAGCGGGTACTGTGGGAGGCGCATTTTCACTACCCCAGCCTCGAAGCGAGGGGGCATGACTTCGTCAAGGGCCACCTCAAATTCTGGGATGCAGGTGTAAGGGGCCGAAAGGCCATGCTCGAGCAGGCCGCAGACGCACACGAGCGCATCGCGATCTACCGCGGCGATCTGCGCCTGGAGCAGGTGATTGGCATCATTCCCTTTCCGGCGGACGCGCCGCAGTAATCTGAGAGCGGCTCTGGCTCAGGCCAGGGCCTTGTCCAGCGCCCGCTCGATCTCACCCTTGATGGTGCCGCTCATCATCGACAGCATCATGCCCAGCTTCAATTCGACACGGATGCTGTCGTCGCCAATGTGCACACTGCCATTGGCGCCACTGCGCGCAACGTCCACCCGGTCACCGTTCCAGGTGGCCTTGAGGTCGTACTCACGGCTGAGCTTGTCGACCAGCGCTTCGGCCTTGGCGCGGGCGGCATCACGGCCGAGGGAGTGTTTGCGTTCGACGCTGATCTGGGTCATGCGGGCGTTCCTGAAGATGTAGACATAATGAGCATTATGCCCGCCCCTGCCCACTGGCACACCCCGCCAAGACAAATCCGCCCGTTCGCCCTAGAATGGCGGTAATTTTTTCCGGTGAAGCGATATGAACGACCAGCGCAAAGGCGACCACGCCGAACCCACCACCCATTTCGGCTACCAGGACGTGCCTGAAAGCCAGAAAGCGAAGAAAGTCGCCGAAGTGTTCCACTCGGTAGCAGCCAAGTACGACCTGATGAACGACGTGCTTTCCGGCGGCATGCACCGCCTGTGGAAGCGCTTTACCATCGAGCTGTCGGGCGTGCGCAGCGGCAACCGCGTGCTGGACATCGCCGGCGGTACCGGTGACCTGGCGGCCAAGTTCTCGCGTCTTGTCGGGCCGACCGGGCAGGTGGTGCTGGCCGACATCAACGATTCGATGCTCAAGGTTGGCCGTGACCGCCTGCTTGACCGTGGCGTGGCCGGCAACATCGAGTTCGTCCAGGCCGACGCTGAAAAGCTGCCGTTCCCGGACAACCACTTCGACTGCGTGACCATCGCTTTCGGCCTGCGCAACGTCACCCACAAGGACGCCGCCATCCGTTCGATGCTGCGCGTGCTCAAGCCCGGTGGCCGCCTGTTGATCCTGGAGTTCTCCAAGCCGACCAACAAGCTGATGTCCAAGGCCTACGACGCCTACTCGTTCGCCTTCATGCCGCTGGCTGGCAAGCTGATCACCAATGACGCCGAGAGCTACCGTTACCTCGCCGAGTCGATCCGCATGCACCCGGACCAGGAAACCCTGAAGAGCATGATGGTCGAGGCCGGCTTCGACCGCGTCACCTACCACAACATGACCAGCGGCATCGTTGCCGTGCACCGGGGGATCAAGCCCTGATGTTGCTGGCCGGGCTGCTCGCCAGCGTCGAACATGGCCTGAACCGCGTCCTGCGCCTGGACAGCACGGCCCTGCCGCGGCTGGCCGCGCTGGAAGGCAAGGTCATCGAGATCGACTGCCGCCAACCGGCCCTGCAGGTGTTCATCCTGCCCGATGAAGAGGGCCTGATGCTCGCCGCCCATTGGCAGGGCGAGGTCGACTGCCGCCTGCGCGCCCCCGCCGGTAGCCTGGCGCAACTGGCCTTGGTCAAGGACAAGACCGCTGTGCTGCACAGCCCGCAGGTCGAGCTGCACGGCGACAGCGCCGTACTGCTCGACCTGTTCGGTGTGCTGCAGGACCTGGAGCTGGACTGGGAGCACGAGCTGCAACGCTGGCTTGGCCCGGTCGCCACGGCAATGCTGGCCGGCCATATCCGCCTGCGCGCTCGCTGGACTCGCCAAGGCCTGGCACGTTTCAGCCAGAACCTGTCCGAATACCTGGCCGAAGAATCCCGTACCCTGGTCGGCAAGCGCGAGGCCGAAGCCGCCTTCAGCGAGCTCGATGCCTTGAAGCTTGATACAGAACGCCTCGAAGCGCGCCTCAAGCGCCTGTCCCGATCCCTTGATACCAGCGATAACGCATGAAGCTGCTCGCCGTCCGACGTCTTTTTCGCATCCAGCGTGTGGTGATCCGCTACCGCCTCGATGACCTGCTGTTCGATCAGCCCTTGCTGCCCTGGTGGCTGGCCAGCCTGCGCCTGTTGATGCCGTGGCGCTGGCTGCCACGCAAGCCCACCGAACTCAGCCGTGGCGCGCGCCTGCGCCTGGCACTGCAAGACCTGGGGCCGATCTTCATCAAGTTCGGCCAGCTGCTGTCCACCCGCCGCGATCTCCTGCCCCCCGACATCGCCGACGAGCTGATGCTGTTGCAGGACCGTGTGCCACCGTTCGACCCGACACAAGCCGTGGCCTTGATCGAGGAACAGCTCGGTGCGAAGGTCGGCGAGGTGTTCAGCCGCTTCGACGTCGAGCCTCTGGCCTCGGCCTCGGTGGCCCAGGTGCACGCCGCACGTCTTAAAACCGGCGAAGAGGTGGTGGTCAAGGTGGTGCGCCCGGGCCTGAAGCCGGTCATCGCCCAGGACCTGGCCTGGCTGTTCCTGATCGCCAAGGCCGCCGAACGCGCCTCGGCGGATGCCCGTCGGCTGCACCCGGTGGAAATCGTCGGCGACTACGAAAAAACCATCTACGACGAGCTCGACCTGCTGCGCGAGGCTGCCAACGCCAGCCAGCTGCGGCGCAACTTCGAAGACTCCGAGCTGATGTACGTGCCCCAGGTGTACTGGGACCTGTGCCGCCCCAAGGTGCTGGTGATGGAGCGCATCTACGGCGTACCGGTGACCGACATGGCCACCTTGGCCGACCAGCGCACCGACATGAAGCTGCTGGCCGAGCGCGGCGTGGAAGTGTTCTTCACCCAGGTGTTCCGCGACAGCTTCTTCCATGCCGACATGCACCCCGGCAACATCTTCGTCAGCACGGTCAAACCGTGGAGCCCGCAGTACATTGCCATCGACTGCGGCATCGTCGGCAGCCTCACCGCCGAGGACCAGGACTACCTGGCGCGCAACCTGTTTGCGTTCTTCAAGCGTGACTACCGCCGCGTCGCCCAGTTGCACATCGACTCGGGCTGGGTGCCGGCAAACACCAAGGTCAACGAGTTCGAAGCAGCGATTCGCACCGTGTGCGAGCCGATCTTCGAGAAACCGTTAAAAGATATTTCCTTCGGGCAGGTGCTGATGCGCCTGTTCCAGACTGCACGACGCTTCAACATGGAAGTGCAGCCACAGCTGGTATTGCTGCAGAAAACCCTGCTCAACATCGAAGGCCTGGGCCGTCAGCTGTACCCCGACCTGGACCTGTGGAGCACCGCCAAGCCGTACCTCGAACGCTGGATGCGCGACCGCTATAGCCCCAAGGCCGTGTTCGGCAACCTGCACAGCCAGGTAGAGCAACTGCCGCACCTGGCCGGCATGACCCGCGACCTGCTCGAACGCCTGTCGCAGCCTCACCTGCACGATCCACAATTGCCGGAACGGCGCCGCCAGGGCGACCGCTGGGCGCTGCGCCTGCTGGGCGCCGGCCTGCTCGGCGGTGGCGCAGTCTTGGCCGCAGGCGCTGCCGAAACCGCCAGCCTGGCCGCCCCGGCCGCCTGGCCCGCGTGGCTGATGCTGGCTGCGGGCCTTTACCTGATCGTGCGCCAATAGCCAGCCGCGCCTGTGGCTGGCACACTAGCGCAAAGGGCCCGGCACAGGAGCGGGCCCGCTTTGGAGTCGACGATGAAAGACTGGCTGGACGAGATCAAGTGGAACAGCGATGGCCTGGTACCGGCGATCGCCCAGGACCACAAGACCGGACGCGTGCTGATGATGGCCTGGATGAACCGTGAATCGCTGGCCCTGACCGCCGCCGAGCAGCGTGCCATCTACTGGTCGCGTTCGCGTGGCAAGCTGTGGCGTAAAGGCGAGGAGTCCGGGCATGTGCAAAAACTGCATGAGTTGCGCCTGGACTGTGACGCCGACGTGATCATCCTGATGGTCGAGCAACTGGGCCATATCGCCTGCCATACCGGTCGTGAAAGCTGCTTCTACCGCGTCTATGAAGACGGCCAGTGGAAAATCGTCGACCCGGTCCTGAAGGACCCGGATGCCATCTACAGCGCAGGACACTGACATGAGCGACACCCTCAACCGCCTGGCCGAAGTGCTTGAAGAACGCAAGCAAGCGGCGCCTGACAGCTCTTACGTGGCCAGCCTGTACCACAAGGGCCTGAACAAGATCCTTGAAAAGCTCGGCGAAGAGTCGGTCGAAACGATCATTGCGGCCAAGGATGCCCAGATCAGCAAGGATTACAGCGATGTCATCTACGAAACCGCCGACCTGTGGTTTCATAGCCTGGTGATGCTCAGCGCGCTGGGCCAGCATCCGCAAGCCGTGCTGGATGAACTGGAACGCCGCTTCGGGCTTTCCGGGCATGATGAAAAGGCCGCACGCCAGCCATCTGCCTGATGTTTTATCGGGGACGCCCGCTCCCACAGGCGCCGGGTTGCCGCATCGATATGCTGTACACACAATTTTCAGGAGTACGAAATGGGTATCTTTGACTGGAAACACTGGATCGTCCTGCTGGTCGTCGTGGTCCTGGTGTTCGGCACCAAGAAGCTGAAGAACTTCGGCAGCGACCTGGGCGAGTCGATCAAGGGCTTCCGCAAGGCCATGAACGAAGAAGAGACCAAGCCGGCCGAGCAGACTCCGCCGCCTGCCCAGCCTGTGCCACCGGTGCAAAACACCGCGCAGCCGCAGCAAGGCCACACCATCGAAGGCCAGGCCCACCCGGTCCAAGAGCCGCAGCGGAAAGACTGACCCATGTTCGGCATGAGTTTCAGCGAGCTGCTGCTCGTCGGCCTGGTCGCCCTGCTGGTGCTCGGCCCCGAGCGCCTGCCGGGTGCCGCGCGCACGGCAGGGCTGTGGATCGGCCGGCTCAAACGCAGCTTCAACAGCATCAAGATGGAAGTGGAGCGCGAAATAGGCGCCGACGACATCCGCCGCCAACTGCATAACGAGCACATCCTGCAGATGGAAGAGGAAGCCAAGCGTATCCTCAACCCAATGACGCCACCCGCGCAGCCGCCGGTCACCACGGCCAGCGTGCAGCCACCTGCCGGGCTCGAAGCCAAGCCGGTCGAAGCACCCGCTGCCCCGGCCGCACCGTCTGAACCGCCTCAACCGCCGCGAGCCCCATGAGCGAGAACCCGGAACACGACCAGCCAATGCCGCTGGTTTCGCACCTGACCGAACTGCGCACCCGCCTGCTGCGCTGCGTTGCCGTCATTTTCCTGATCTTTGCCGGGCTGTTCTCCTTCGCCCAGCAGATCTACACACTGGTTTCCGCGCCACTGCGCGAGCACTTGCCGGCCAATGCAACGATGATCGCCACCGATGTGGCCTCGCCGTTCCTCACGCCGTTCAAGCTGACCATGATCGTCTCGCTGTTCCTGGCCATCCCGTTCATCCTTCAGCAGATCTGGGGGTTTATCGCGCCAGGGCTGTACCGCCATGAAAAGCGCATCGCCATTCCACTGTTGGTGTCGAGCATCTTCCTGTTCTATGCCGGTATGGCATTCGCCTATTTCCTGGTATTCCCGCTGATCTTCGGTTTCTTCGCCAGCGCTACACCAGAAGGCGTTTCGATGATGACCGACATCGCAAGCTACCTCGACTTCGTGATGACGCTGTTCTTCGCCTTTGGCGTGGCCTTCGAAATCCCAGTGGCGGTGGTGCTGCTGGTGTGGATCGGCGTGGTCGACGTGAAGTACCTGAAGAAAGTCCGCCCGTATGTGATCATCGGCTGCTTCGTGGTCGGCATGGTCCTCACCCCACCGGACATCTTCTCCCAGACCCTGCTGGCCGTGCCCATGTGGCTGCTGTTCGAGATCGGCGTGCTGTGCGGCAGCCTGATCCGCAAGCGCAGCGCCCACGACGAAACCGCCGACGACCATAACGACCAGCCACCAGCGACCCAACCGTGAACCTGTTGCTTCTTGAAGAGGCCGACTTCGTCTCGGCCAACCGCGTCGTTCTTGCTGATCGGCGCTTCACCCATATGCAGGAAATCCACCGCGTGGCAGTGGGCGACAACCTGCGCGTGGGCCGTATCAACGGCCTGATGGGCAGGGCCACGGTGCTGCGCCTGGAAAAGCACGAAGCCGAACTTGAAGTGGCCTTCGACCAGCAGCCACCGGCCAAGCTGCCGCTGACCCTGGTGCTGGCGGTGCCTCGCCCCAAAATGCTGCGACGGCTGTTCCAGACCGTAGCCACGCTGGGCGTGCCGCGGCTGATCCTGCTGAACAGCTACAAGGTCGAGAAAAGCTTCTGGCAAACGCCCTTTCTGCAGCCCGACACCATTCGCGAGAACCTGATCCTGGGCCTGGAACAGGCGCGTGACACCGTGCTGCCCGAGGTGATCATCGAAAAGCGCTTCAAGCCTTTTGTCGAAGACCGCCTGCCCACCATCGCCGCTGGCACCCTGGGCCTGGTCGGCCACCCCGGCCCTTACCCAGCCTGTCCGCGCGCCGTAGAACAAGCCGTTACCCTGGCCATCGGCCCTGAGGGTGGCTGGATCCCCTACGAGGTCGACCTGCTGGGCAAGGCAGGCCTGGCGCCGGTACAGCTGGGTGATCGCATCTTGCGGGTGGAGACCGCCGTCACCGCGCTGCTTTCGCGTATTTTCTGACACAAACACCCCTTCTTCGCCCATCAAGTTTCCCCCTCCCGGGCCGATGGCCTTGGCAACAATACAATTATTTGTGCTGCCAAGCCGCCGGGGAGTCGAACATGTATCAATGGTTAGCCCAATCGCTGGGCAATGTGAGCGTCAATCGCAAACTGGGGCTGGGTTTCGGCCTGGTGCTTCTGTTGACCTTGGCGATTACCCTGACCGGCTGGCACGGCATGGACAGCATCATCGACCGTGGCGACAAACTGGGAAACATCTCGGTTATCCAGCAATACACCCAGGAATTGCGCATCGCCCGCCAGCAGTACGATCGCCGCCGCGACGACGCTTCGCTGGCAGAACTGGAAAAAGCCCTGAGCAACCTCGACCGCCAGGTGCAGCTGATGCTTGGCCAGATCGAACAACCCGCCGATCACCAACGCCTCGAACAGCAACGCGAGGCAGTGCGCATCTACCAGCAGGCATTCAACGAGCTGAAGCAGGCCGACCAACGCCGCGAAGCCAGCCGTGATGTACTGGGTAGCAGCGCCGATAAGGCCGTGGATTTGATAGGCCGCGTACAGCGTAGCCTGCTGCAAGGCGCAAACATCAACCAGTACCAGCACGCGGTGGACGTCAGCGCCCTGCTGCAACAAGCGCGTTTCCAGGTGCGTGGCTACACCTACAGCGGCAATGCCGATTACCAGCAAACGGCACTGAAGGCCATCGACCAGGCCTTGGCCGAGCTGCGTGCACTGCCGGCCAAAGTGCCAGCCGAACATGCTGCCAGCCTGGATGATGCCGCCACAGCCATGGGCGGCTACCGCGATGCGGTCACCCAGTTCGGCAATGCCCAGCTCGCCAGCGAGCAAGCGCTGCAACGCATGGTTGAACAAGGCACGGTACTGCTGCAGGCCAGCGAGATGATGACCGCTTCGCAAACCGAGGTGCGCGATGCCGCTGCCGCGCAGGCCAAAACACTGCTCACGGTTGCCACCGTGCTGGCACTGGCCCTTGGCCTGCTGGCCGCCTGGGCCATTACCCGGCAGATCATCATTCCGCTGCGCCAAACACTGCGCGCCGCAGAGCGTGTGGCCAGTGGAGACCTGACCCAGAGCCTGCAGGTACAACGCCGCGACGAACTGGGCCAATTGCAGGCCAGCATGCATCGCATGACCCAAGGTTTGCGTGAACTGATCGGCGGCATTGGCGATGGCGTGACGCAGATCGCCAGCGCTGCCGAGGAGCTGTCGGCGGTGACAGAACAGACCAGCGCCGGGGTCAACAATCAGAAGGTCGAAACCGACCAGGTGGCGACTGCGATGAACCAGATGACTGCCACCGTGCACGAAGTGGCACGCAATGCCGAACAGGCTTCGGAAGCCGCCTTGATGGCCGACCAGCAGGCCCGCGAGGGTGATCGCGTGGTGGGCGAGGCAGTGGCACAGATCGAGCGCCTGGCCAGCGAAGTGGTCAACTCCAGCGAAGCGATGAACCTGCTCAAGACCGAAAGCGACAAGATCGGCAGCGTACTCGACGTAATCAAATCGGTGGCCCAGCAAACCAACCTTCTGGCCCTCAACGCGGCAATCGAAGCCGCCCGCGCCGGTGAGGCCGGGCGTGGCTTTGCCGTGGTTGCCGACGAAGTGCGCAGCTTGGCCCAGCGCACACAGCAGTCGACCGAAGAGATCGAAGAGTTGATTGCCGGCCTGCAAAGCGGCACCCAACGGGTGGCCAGCGTGATGGACAACAGCCGCCAACTGACCGACAGCAGCGTAGAGCTGACCCGCCGCGCCGGCAGCTCGCTGGAAACCATCACCCGCACGGTGTCGTCGATCCAGGCGATGAACCAGCAGATTGCCACGGCGGCCGAGGAGCAGACGGCGGTGGCCGAAGAAATCAACCGCAGCGTGATGAATGTGCGTGATATTTCCGACCAGACCTCGGCGGCCAGTGAGGAGACGGCCAGCTCCAGCGTGGAACTGGCGCGGTTGGGTACCCATTTGCAAGGGTTGGTTGGGCGGTTCAGGCTGTGATCTGAACTAGCGGTCGCCCGGTCGGGCCTCTTCGCGGGTAAACCCGCTAATGGGCCAAGCCGGCTGGCCAATCTCCACCCGCCGTTCACCATTGCCGCCGCGAAGAGACCGGCACAGGACGAAATATATCCTACTGTTCGCGGCGAATTTTCCTACTTGATTATCAGGTCAAGTCCTACAGCTCCGCTGCCGATGGGCAGAGATGTGATGCCAGCCATGCGCCTGCATCCTTTCTCTCACTCGCTCGGAGATTCCCCATGCTTGGCTCCCTCAACCGCAAGCTCGGCAACATCAGTGTCGCCGCCAAGCTGGCCCTCGGCTTTGCCGTGGTCCTGCTGCTCACCCTGGCCACCACCATCAGCGGCTGGCGTGCCCTGGATGGTGCCATCGTGCGCTCACAGCAACTCAGCGAAATAGGCCTGATCAACGACCTGACAAAAGACCTGCGCGCGGAACGCATCACCTACCGCGTGCTCAACGACGATGCCAGCAAAGCACGCATCAGCAACATCCTCGACCAGCTCAACAGCATGCTGACCACCCTGCAGCAACGCAGCAATGTCGATGAGTCACGGCAGTTGCTGACAGAAAAAATGGCATTGTTACAGCGTCTGCGCGACAACTTCAGCGAACTGCAGCGCAGCGTCGCCAGCCGTGTAGCCCTGCGTGAAGCCCTGCAGTCACAGGAGCATGCACTCAGCGAGGCGATTGACCAACTGCAGACCCAGGCCTTGCTGAAAATGCCTGACGACAGTCAGCAAAGTGGTGTGCTGGGCCTGATGGACACCCTCAGCCGGCATGTCGAAGGTGCCAACCAGCAAAGCCTGGTTCCAGCCTACACCTTCGTCCCGGTCGAGGATTTTGCCAAAGTCGGTGATAACGCCCTGAACGCCGCCGACAGTAGCCTTGCGCAACTGCTTGAAGGCCTTGCGCCCCTGGGCTTGCCACGCGCCATCAGTGAGCAACCCGGTGTCGAGCTGAGCAAGTACCGCACCAGCCTGGATCAGTACCGCCGCGCCGCCGTACGCGTCGAGCAGTTGCAGAACAACATGGAAATCATGGGCAATGAGCTGCGAACGGTGAGCCTCGACCTGGGCAAACGCAAAGTCGAACAACGCGACAGAGAGGCCCTGGCCGCCCGGTCGCTGCTGACCAGTGTGGCGCTGCTGGCAATGGTTGTAGGGGCGCTGGCCGCCTGGCTGATCACCTTGCAGATCACCCAGCCGTTGCGCCAGACGCTGGCTGTGGCCGCCCGCATCGCCAAGGGGGACCTGAGCCAGGTCGACACCGTGCAACGTCGCGACGAAATGGGCCAGCTGCAAACCAGCATGCGCGAGATGACCTTGAGCCTGCGCGACCTGATCGGCGGCATTGATCAGGGTGTCGGCCAGCTGTCACAGGCCGCCACGCAGTTGGCGGCCAGTAGCGAAGACACCAAGCTGCGCATCAATCAGCAGCGCGAGGAAACCGACCAGGTTGCGACTGCCATGAACCAGATGAGCGCCACCGTGCAGGAAGTGGCACAGAACGCCGAGCAAGCCTCCCTGGCCGCGACCAACGCTGACCAGCAGGCGCAGGTGGGTGACCAGGTAGTCTCCGAAGCCATCGGCCGTATCGAACAACTGGCCGGGCAGATGGACCATTGCCTGGCGGCCATGCAGCACCTGGCAGGCGAGAGCCAAAGGATTGGCAGCATTCTCGATGTGATCAAGTCGGTGTCCGAACAGACCAATCTGCTGGCGTTGAACGCAGCGATCGAAGCCGCACGGGCCGGTGAGGCCGGGCGCGGCTTTGCCGTGGTGGCCGATGAGGTGCGTGGCCTGGCCCAGCGCACGTCGACGGCGACCGAGGAGATCGGCCAACTGATCGACAGCCTGCACAACGGTACCGACGAAGTGACCCGCTTGCTGGACAGCAGCAAGAGCCTGACCGAACAAAGCGTGGAGCTGAGCCGCAGGGCCGGGCACGCATTGAGCCAGATCACCGACACGGTATCGAGCATTCAGGGCATGAACCAGCAGATCGCCACCGCCAGTGAGGAACAGAGCGTGGTGGCCGAGCAGATCAACCGAAGTGTGATCAATGTGCGGGATGTTTCGGATCAGACCAGCGCGGCCAGTGAGCAGACGGCAGCCTCGAGTGGAGAGCTGGAGCAGTTGGGGCAGCAATTGCGGGGGATGGTTGGGCGGTTCAGCATCTGACTTCGCCTCGCCCTCTTCGCGGGCAAGCCCGCTCACACAGGTACATCACCCCCATCAAGGCAGTGGTGGACATGCAGGAGCGGGCTTGCCCGCGAAGAAGCCCGCGCGGTTACAGCACCTGGCGCAGGAATGCCTGCGCACGCGGGTCTTTCGGCGCAGCGAAGAATGCGGCCGGGGCCGAATCTTCCAGCAGCTTGCCATGGTCGAAGAACAGCACGCGGTCAGCCACTTCGCGGGCAAAGCCCATTTCATGGGTGACGCAGACCATGGTCATGCCTTCCTGGGCCAGGGTCTTCATCACGTCCAGCACCTCACCGACCATTTCCGGGTCGAGCGCCGAGGTCGGCTCGTCGAACAGCATCACTTTCGGGTCCATCGCCAGGGCCCGGGCAATCGCCACCCGCTGTTGCTGGCCGCCAGACAAGCGCGACGGGTACTCGTTGGCCTTCTGCGAAATACCCACCTTCTCCAGCAACGCCCGGGCCTTGGCTTCGCGGTCAGCCTTGTTGCGCTTGCGCACCACCTTCTGCGCCAGGCACAGGTTTTCCAGCACAGTCATGTGCGGAAACAGGTTGAAGTGCTGGAACACCATGCCGACTTCGCGGCGGTAGGCATTGATGTCGGTCTTGGGGTCGGCCAGTTGCAAGCCGTCGATGGCCACATGGCCTTGGTCGAAATGCTCCAGGCCGTTGAGGCAGCGCAGGAATGTCGACTTGCCCGACCCCGACGGGCCGAGCACGACCACCACTTCGCCCTTGGCGACCTGAGTGGTGACGTTATCCACAGCCCTTACCACCTGGCCACGGGTGTCGAAGACTTTCAGCAGGTCACGGACTTCAATCACTTTGCGCAAGCCTCCGCTCGAGCCGGCTGGCGATGTGCGACAGCGGCAGGTTGATCAGCAGGTACAGGCCTGCCACGCAGAACCAGATCTCGAAAGTAGAGAACGAGGTGGTGATAGCCTCACGGCCACTCTTGGTCAGTTCGGTGATGGCGATCACCGACACCAGCGAGGTGTCCTTGACCAGGCTGATGAACTGGCCGGCCAGGGGCGGAAGCACGCGCTTGAAGGCCTGCGGCAAGATCACATGGCGCATCGACTGGCCAGCGTTCAGGCCCAGCGACCGGGCAGCCTCGTTCTGACCTTTGGCGATCGACTGCACGCCTGCACGGACGATCTCGGCCACGTAAGCACCGGTGAACAATGCCAGCGCCGCTACCCCGGCAAACTCGCGGGACAGGTTGAGCACGGTGCCGATGAAGAAGTAGAAGATGAAGATTTGCACCAGCAGCGGCGTGCCGCGCACCAGCTCGACATACACGGTCGACAGGTCGCGCAGGGTCGGGTTGTTCGACAACCGGCACAATCCGGCGAACAGGCCGATCACCAGGCCCAGCGCCCCGGACACCACCGAGATCCACAAGGTGGTCCACAGGCCCCATGCCAGCGGGCCCGCGGCCCAATGGCGGGTTACCCCGATCTGGTCGCCTTCGGCAACATCGTCGCCGCGGCTCAGTTGCAGGCTGTCCTTGTCCACATCGAGCACTTGCTCGGCACCACTTTCGTCCTTCAGCGTGACGCGGGCGTTGTCACCGGAAATGACGATTTCCTGCACAGTGCCGTAGCCGGCAGCGCGTTGTGTTTCCTCGGCCTTGTAGGCGAAGTACTGCGGTACGCGGTTCCAGCGCCACTCGTAGGAAATCATCGAGGTGGCCATGTAAAGGCTGAGCGCCAGGCCTACCAGGACCAGGGCAGTCAACCCATGCCAAGGCCACTGGGCTTTCTTGTGTTTGATCACGTGGGGTACTTCCGTAAATGCGAACGCGCAGGGTTTGCCTGCGCGTCGGGGTCATAAAGCCGGGCTTGTGGCCTGAGCCTTATTCCATTTCCTTCAGCCAGTCCTTGTTCTTGAACCACTTGTCGTGAATACGATCGTAGGTCCCGTCGTGCTTGATCTGGTGCAGGAAGTTGTTGATGAAGTTGATGCTGTCGTAGTCGCCTTTCTTCAGGCCGAAGGCCAGCGGCTCGTAGGTGAAGGGCTCGTCGAGGAACAGCAGCTTGCCTGCACCGGCTTTATCCACCGCCACCACGTTGTACGGCGCGTCATAGACAAAGGCGTCGGCCTTGCCGTTGACCACGTCCATGACGGCTTCCTGTTCGTTGTCGTAGCCGTGGTACTTGGCTTTGCTGATCAGCTTCTTGGAGACCATTTCGCCGGTGGTGCCAAGCTTGGAGGTCAGGCGGTACTTCTCGTTGTTCAGGTCCTTGTACGACTTGATCTCGCCAGCCAGCTCCTTGCGGATCAGCAGGGTCTGGCCAACCACGATGAAGGGTTCGCTGAAGTTCAGGCGCAGGTTGCGCTCCTGGGTCAGGGTCATGCCGCTGCCGATCATGTCGAACTTGTCGGTCAGCAGGGCCGGGATGATGCCGTCATAGGCGGTGGACACTGCCTCGAACTTCACGCCCATGGACTTGGCCATGGCTTTGAGGATATCGACTTCGAAGCCGATGATCTCGCCACGTTTGTTGGTCATCTGGAACGGCATGTAAGTCGGGTCCATGCCCACCCGCAGGGTGCCACGCTTGACCGCGTCGTCGATGGCGCCCGCCTGGGCCGCGGTCACGGCGACCAGGGCGGTCACACCGACCAGCAGTCGCGAAAGGTATTTCTTGATCATCACCAAGTCCCCTAGCAAGAAAAGTAGCGAATCTTATTGTGTTGGCACGGCCGTACTGGCCGAAGCGTCGTATCGGAGAGGGATGCTAACGCATGGCGGCCCGTGGACCTAGAGCCGCAGGGGGACTTTGTTGGCCAAAATGAGGGGGTTAGGCCAAAAAGCTTCGCGGGTGAACCCGCTCCTACAAGGGCATGTGTATCCCTGGTAGGAGCGGGTTCACCCGCGAAGAGGCCCGGTCATGCGCCCCGTAGGGCGGGTTCATCGGGGCGCCGAACCGCCGCGAACAGACCCGATCAAGCGCCGACGAGGCTCGGTTGGCCTGCGTTTTCAGGGTGCAACGGCAACAGCGGCGAATGCGGGTCATTGTTGATCGACGCACGCCACACATCGATCCATGCCGCATTGTGCTCGGCCCACACCTGCTCGTGCAGGCGGCTCAGTGCCACCGGGTCGCTGAGCAGAGCCAGGCGAGTATTGAGGTCCAGGCCTTTCGGCCCGACTTCAATCGCCTTGGCAACGCGCTCGGCACGCAACGCTTCGATCGGTGCCGCCTGGCCATGGCGGGCAGTGGCCATGGCACAGGCCAGGGCATTCTGCCGCGGGTCGACCACGGCCCGCACGAAGCCATCATGCAGGGCATGCCAGCGGTTTTCGTGGGTGTACTGGTCGGTAGCCAACAGCTCTTGTGGCGTGGCGTATTCCTCTGGGATAAGGAACAGCTTCTCGTCCTTGGCCGCCAGGCCCAGGCGGGTGCGGCTGGAAATCACCGATACCGGGATCGACAGCACCAGCGAACCGACGATAGGCGCCAGCCACCACAGGAAGCTCGGGTTCAACCACGCCACCAGTGCGGCCCAGGCAATGCCCAGCAGCGTCTGCGGGCCATGCCGGCGCACCGCTTCGCCCCACGGCGTGGAGTCGTCGTCACGCTGCGGCGAGTTCCAGGTCGCAGCCCAGCCGAGGAATGCGGCCAGCACGAAGCGGGTGTGGAAGATCATGCGTACCGGTGCCAGCAACATGGAGAACAGCATCTCCATCAGCATCGACAAGGTGACCTTGACGCGTCCACCGTACTCGACGGCGCCCTTGGCCCAGATCAGGATGACGCTGAGCAGCTTGGGCAGGAACAGCAGCACAATGGTGGTGGAGAACAGCGCCACAGCCTTCTCCGGGTGCCACTGCGGCCACAGCGGGTAAAGCTGGTACGGCTCGATGAAATACTGTGGCTCCATCAGCGTGTTGGTTGCCAGCAGCGCGGTCGACAGCACCAGGAACAGGAACCACAGCGGCGCCGACAGGTAAGACATCACCCCGGTAAGGAACACCGCACGGTGAACCGGGTGCATGCCCTTGACCAGGAACAGGCGGAAGTTCATCAGGTTGCCGTGGCACCAGCGGCGGTCGCGCTTGAGCTCGTCAAGCAGGTTTGGCGGCAGTTCTTCGTAGCTGCCCGGCAAGTCGTAGGCAATCCACACACCCCAGCCGGCACGGCGCATCAGCGCAGCTTCGACGAAGTCGTGGGAAAGGATGGCACCGGCGAACGCGCCTTTGCCCGGCAACGGCGCCAGGGCGCAGTGCTCGATGAACGGCTTCATGCGGATGATCGCGTTGTGGCCCCAGTAGTGCGACTCACCCAACTGCCAGAAGTGCAGACCGGCAGTGAACAGTGGGCCGTACACGCGGGTAGCGAACTGCTGCATGCGTGCATACAGGGTGTCCATGCCCGAGGCTTTCGGCCCGGTCTGGATGATGCCGGCGTCCGGGTTGGCCTCCATCAGGCGCACCAGGCTGCTCAGGCACTCGCCGCTCATGACGCTGTCGGCGTCGAGCACGACCATGTACTTGTACTCGCCACCCCAGCGACGGCAGAAGTCGTCGAGGTTACCGCTCTTGCGCTTCACACGGCGCCGACGGCGGCGGTAGAAGATGCGGCCAAAGCCTTTGGTTTCACGGCACACATCCAGCCAGGCCTGTTGCTCGGCCACGGCAATGTCGGTGTCGTTGGTGTCGCTGAGCACAAAGAAGTCGAACCGGTCGAGGTTGCCGCTGGCGGCCACCGACTCGAACGTTGCGCGCAGGCCGGCGAACACCCGCGGCACGTCTTCGTTGCAGATCGGCATCACCAGCGCGGTACGCGCCTCGGGCGCGATCGGCTCGTTGCCTGCGCTGCTACCGGAAATCTTGTATTTGTCACGCCCGGTGAGCAGCTCGAGGAAGCCCATCAGCGCGGTCCAGAAGCCCGCCGACACCCAGCAGAACAGGATGCCGAAGAGGATCAGGATGGAAGTTTGCAGGGCATACGGCCACACCTGCACCACCGTGTCCCACAGCGGCTGGTTGACGATTTCGTCAAAGTCCACGAACGACCAGCCCTGGTACGGCAGGATGCCTTTCATGTACCAGCCAGCGACGATGGTCTGGCCGATCATCAGCGCCAGCAGAATGTAACGGCGGATAGAGCCGACCGTGCGCCAGCGGGCCGGCGGCAGCTCGCGCTTGGGCGGCTGCGGGGCATTGGGGCGGCCGGTCATGCGTCGCCACATGCGGATCAGCACATTGGTGCGCCATGGCTCGGGCACGACCTTGGTGCGTTTGATCGGCGGGGCGATCTTCAGGCACAGGCGGCCGCTGCCGTCGACGCCGAGCATTTCGGCTTCTTCCAGCTCGGCGGCGCTGCCCACGGTCAGGCGCGGGCCCACCGAGGCCTGCACGGCCTCGGCAGAGCTGGCGGCCGGGTTGGCCGCCAAGCGTTGGTGTAGCTCACTGAACGAGGTGCAGCTGGCAAGCTCAGCCCGCTGCTCGTCGCTCAGTGGTAGGTGGGCCAGGTACTCGCCAAGCGATTCCGGCCTTGCGCTTGAGTTACTCATCGGCAGGCAACTGATAGCTCCAGGTCTCGGTCAGCACCTTCTCGGTGGTGGCCAGGGCCCCGTTGGTGGGCGCCGCATCGGCGGCAGGTTGTTCGGCCTTGGCAGATTGCTCAGCCTTGACGGCTTTCTCGGCCTTGGCATGCTTGGCTGCGGCCTTGTCCTGCTTGGCGTCCTGGGCAGGCTTGGCAGGCTCGACCGGTACATCACGCACCAGTGCGGCGCGCATTTCGGTCGACTTGTTGGCTTCCTTGACCTTCAGGCGCAGGGTCAGGCGCCAGCCCTTGGTCTCAGGGTTATAGCGCAGATTGTTCTCGACCACCTCGGCGTTGTCGCCCACGCTGATCTGGCTGCGCACGGCGGCGTCTTCCGGCAGGGCGGCAAGCGCCGGGCCGGCGAAGTCGACCAGGAATGCCACGCTGCCATCTGGCTGGCGGATCAGGTTGGACTGCTTGACGTCACCCGTGGAACGCAGGGTCTGCTTGACCCAGCCCAGATCAGGGGCCTGGAACTTCGGCTCGTCGATGGTCCAGTGCAGGCGGTAGGCGTACTCGAACGGCTTACCTGGCTCCGGCAGTTTCTCCGGGCTCCAGAAGGCCACGATATTGTCGTTGGTCTCGTCGGCGGTCGGGATTTCGACCAGGTCGACGCTACCCTTGCCCCAGTCACCCTTCGGCTCGATCCAGGCGCTTGGGCGCTTCTGGTAGTTGTCGTCGAGGTCTTCGTAGTCACTGAAGGCGCGCTGACGCTGCATCAGGCCGAAACCACGTGGGTTCTCGACGCTGAAGTTACTCACGGCCAGGTGTTTCGGGTTGTTCAGCGGGCGCCACAGCCACTCGCCGTTGCCGGCATGGATCGACAGGCCTTCGGAGTCGTGCAGGGCCGGGCGGTAGTTGAGCACCTTGGACGGCTGGTTGGGGCCGAACAGGTACATGCTGGTCAGCGGAGCAATGCCCAGGCGGCTGACATGATCACGCAGGAACACGCGGGACTGCACGTCGACCACGGTGTCGTTGCCTGGACGCAGGGTCAGCTTGTAGGCGCCGGTGGAGCGCGGCGAATCCAACAGCGCGTAGATCACCAGGTGCTTGTCGGCTGGCTTGGGCTTTTCAACCCAGAACTCGGTGAAGCGCGGGAATTCTTCGCCCGACGGCAGGGCGGTGTCGATGGCCAGGCCACGGGCAGACAGGCCGTACACGTGGCCCTTGCCGACTACGCGGAAATAGCTGGCGCCAAGCAGGGTCATGATCTCGTCCTGCTTGTCGGCCTTGTTGATCGGGTACAGCACGCGGAAACCGGCATAACCGAGGTTTTTCGTGGTTTCCGGGTCGTGCGGCACGTCACCGAACTCGAAGCGGTCCGGGTCGTACTTGATTTCCTCGACCTTGGTGGCGGTGACCTCGTTGATTTTCACCGGGGTGTCGAAGTGCATGCCCTGATGATAGAACGACAGCTTGAACGGGGTCTTGTCCTTGGCCCACTCGGCCTTTTCCTGCAGGAAACGGATTTTCTGGTAGTCCGCGAACTTCATGTCGCGGAACACGGCCGGCAGGTTGCTTTTTGGCGCTTCGTACTTCTGGCCGGCCAGATCCTTTGCCTTGGCAGCAACATCGTCAAGATTGAATGCCCACAGCTGGCCCGCGCTCATCAGGCCGACCAGAGCCACACTGGCCATCAGCGCCTTGCGTAGCCCGACGCTGGGGATTCTTGATGCTTTTTGGGGACTAACAATCACGAGCAACCCTCGCCGAAAACAGATCATGAAACCAACGGCCAGCGACAAATGCCGGGTTGGCGAGCACTGTTCGGACCCCGAGAGGGCGTAATGATCCCCAAACGGATCCAGACAATGCTCGAGTCAGAGTGAAACGGACCTACGAACGCAGGTCCATGCAGCGCGCGATTATCCAGCAGGTTGCGTGACAACGCATCAGGCTGGAGCAACTATTTATCGTACAAAACCCCTTGTTTTCCTGTGAACAACGGGTTTTTTGACCTCATATTTGTAACATAAATGTTACCGGGCCATCATTGACCAGGTGCACCTGCATATCCGCACCAAAACGGCCGCTGGCTACGTCGGCGTACTGAGCTTTTGCCTGTTGCAAAAGATAGTCGAACAACTCGGCGCCGAGGGCCGGTGGCGCTGCGGTCGAGAAGCTTGGACGCATGCCATTGCGGGTGTCGGCCGCCAAGGTGAACTGTGACACCAGTAGCAGGCCACCCCCGACATCCTTGAGCGACAGGTTCATCTTGCCCTGCTCGTCACTGAACACCCGGTAGTTCAGCAGCTTGTGCAACAGCTTATCGGCCTGTTCACGGGAATCTTCAGGCTCGACCGCGACCAGCACCAGCAACCCTTGGTCGATGGCGCCGACCACCTCCCCCGCCACTTCAACCCGCGCACCGCGCACGCGCTGCAGCAGGCCCCTCATGCTTCTTCCAGAGGCAAATCGAGCAGGCGCCGGGCCATCTGGTCGGCGGCACGCACCAAGGCATCGGTGATGCCAGGCTCGGAAGCCGCGTGACCGGCGTCACGGATCACTTTCAACTCACTGTTCGGCCAGGCCTGGTGCAACGCCCAGGCGTTGTCCAAGGGGCAGATCACATCGTAGCGACCATGCACGATCACCGCCGGCAGGTGGGCGATTTTGGGCAGATCGCGGATCAGCTGGTCCGGTTCGAGGAAGGCGTTGTTCATGAAGTAGTGGCATTCGATGCGGGCGATCGACAGCGCCCGCTGCGGTTCGGAAAAGCGGTCGACCACCAGCGGGTTGGGGCGCAGGGTGGCGGTACGGCCTTCCCAGGTGGACCACGCCTTGGCGGCGTGCATCTGGGCGATCTGGTCGTTACCGGTCAGGCGCTTGTGGAAGGCCCTGACCAGGTCGCCGCGTTCCTCCGGTGGAATCGGTGCGATGTAGTCCTGCCAGTAGTCGGGGAACAGGCGGCTGGCGCCTTCCTGGTAGAACCACTCGATTTCCTGCGGCCGGCACAGGAAGATGCCGCGCAGGATCAGGCCGTGCACGCGTTCGGGGTGAGCCTGAGCGTAGGCCAGGGCCAGGGTCGAGCCCCAAGAACCACCGAACAGCACCCACTTGTCTATGCCAAGGTGTTCGCGAATGCGCTCCAGGTCTTCGACCAGGTGCCAGGTGGTGTTGTTCTCCAGGCTCGCATGGGGCGTGGAGCGGCCACAGCCGCGCTGGTCGAAGGTGATGATGCGGTACAGGTTGGGATCAAAGTAGCAGCGGCTCTGGGCGTCGCAGCCAGCACCGGGGCCTCCGTGGATGAACACCACGGGCAGACCTTCCGGCGAGCCGCTTTCGTCGACATAAAGCACATGCGGCGCTTCCACGGCCAGATCGTGCCTGGCGTAGGGTTTGATCTGCGGGTAGAGGGTCTGCATTGCGCACTCCGTGTGAGGATTATTCGGCCGTGGGCCATCATAAACCTGAATTGCGCTTTCAGCACCGTCCTTGCTGACGCGTTCGAACGGCGCGAATTGACCCTTGCGCAGAATTCCGGCAACTGCCTCCCACGGTGCCTGGCGACGCCGATAGCGTCGCCGCCTCCACTCAACGCTTGTAACGCTCGTCGCCCCAGGCCAGCAGCGCTTGCAGTAGCTGCCTCAATACCGCTTGCGTCGGTTGCGCCAAGTCTTCCCGGTAGGCAAAAGGCTCGACTTCCTCCATATAGGTGCTTTGCGCCAGCTCCAGTTGCACAGCATGGATATGGTTGGCCGGGTCGCCATAATGCCGGGTGATGTGACCGCCTTTGAACCGACCATTAAGCACATGGTTGTAACCTTGCACCTTGGCGCACACACCCTGCAGCCGATCAGCCAGTGCAGGATCGCAACTGGCGCCGTTGAAAGTACCCAGGTTGAAGTCCGGTAACTTGCCGTCGAACAGGTGCGGGATCAGCGAACGGATCGAATGGGCATCCCACAGCAGCGCATAGCCAAACTGCTCACGCAAGCGATCCAGTTCACGACGAATAGTCGTGTGATAAGGGCGCCAGATTTGCTCCAGGTAGCGTTTGCGCTCTTCGCCAGACGGCGCCAGCCCGTCTTTGAAGAGGGGTTCGCCGCCGAACAAGGTCGCCGGGTACAAGCCCGTGGTGGCGCCGACGTACAGCGGCTTGTCGTCCTCCGGACGGTTCAGGTCGATGACGAAGCGTGAGTACTCTGCGGCCACCACGCTGGCGCCCATGTCACGGGCAAAGTCGTACAACTGCGGGATGTGCCAGTCGGTGTCCGGCAAGCTTTGCGCCTGGTCGACCAGGCCGTCGCGCACGGCGTCGGTCAGACGCAAGCCAGCGTGCGGCATGCTGATCAGCAGCGGCAGGCGACCTTGGTGAAAACTCAATACCTTGTCCATCGTGCCTCGCTCAGTTGGAGATTTCGTGGCCCATGCGCACTACGCGCTTGGGCAGGTCGCCACCCAGCCAGTAGGCCAGGTCGGCGGGGCGTTCGATTTGCCAGGCAACGAAGTCAGCCACCTTGCCCACTTGCAGCGAGCCGTGGCTGTCACCCAAGCCCAGCGCCGTGGCAGCGTGCACCGTAACGCCTGCCAGGGCCTCTTCCGGCGTCATGCGGAAGCAGGTGCAGCCCATGTTCAGCATCAACCGCAGCGACAACCCTGGCGAGGTGCCGGGGTTGAGGTCGCTGGCCAGGGCAATCTTTACCCCGTGGCGGCGCAATGCATCCATTGGCGGCAGCTGGGTTTCACGCAGGAAGTAGAAAGCACCCGGTAGCAGCACGGCGACCGTGCCGGCGCTTGCCATGGCCACGGCGTCTTCCTCTGTCATGAACTCCAGATGGTCAGCCGACAGTGCCTGGTAACGCGCGGCCAGGCTTGAGCCGTGCAACGATGACAGTTGTTCGGCATGCAGCTTGACCGGCAGGCCCAGTTCGCGCGCCTTGATGAACAGCCGCTCGACCTGGGCCGGCGAGAACGCGAGGTGTTCGCAGAAGGCATCCACCGCATCCACCAGGCCTTCGCCGGCCAAGGCCGGCAACATCTCGTCACAGATGTGCGCGATGTAGTCGTCGGCCCGACCCGCGTACTCCGGGGGCAAAGCGTGCGCCGCCAGGCACGTGGCACGCACCGTCAGCGGCAGCTCGTCGGCCAGGCGGCGGGCCACTCGCAGCATCTTGCGCTCGTTGGCCAGGTCCAGGCCGTAGCCGGACTTGATCTCGAGGGTGGTCACGCCATCGCGCATTAGTGCCTGAACGCGCTGGTGAGCACTGGCGAACAACTCGTCTTCGCTGGCCGCACGGGTAGCCCGCACAGTGCTGGCGATACCGCCACCCTGTGCGGCGATTTCGGCATAGCTCACGCCCTGCAGGCGTTGCTCGAACTCGCCGCTGCGGTTGCCGCCGAACACCGCATGGGTGTGGCAGTCGATCAGCCCGGGAGTGACCCAGGCACCACCCAGGTCAACCGTGCGGTCAGCTTCGACGGGCGCCAGCTCGGCGCGCGGGCCTATCCACTCGATCAGCCCGGCGCTGGTGACGATCGCCGCATCCTCGATGGCCGAGTAGCGGCCATCGGCCATGGTTGCAACATGGCAATGCTGCCAGAGGGTTCTCATGCACAATCTCCTTTGCTAGCGGTGCAGCTCGGCCGGCTCCGCTACCGGCTGGCCCTGCCCTGCGCGCGGCTTGCACCACAGCAGGTAGGACGCCACCAGGAATACCACCCAGATCACGCCGACGATCAATGCCGCCTGGGTGTCCGGGAAGTAACCGAGCACGCCAAAGATGAACACCATGAACGCAATGGCCATGGCCGGGCCGTATGGCCAGAACGGTACCGGAAACTTGAGCTGGGCCACTTGCTCGCGGCTCATGCTGCGGCGCATGGCTACCTGGGTGAGCAGGATCATCAGCCACACCCACACCGTGGCGAAGGTGGCGATCGAGGCAATCAGCAGGAACACATTTTCCGGGATCAGGTAGTTGAGCAATACGCCGATCAGCAGCGCAGCCCCCATCACCACGACGGTCATCCACGGTACGCCATGTTTCGACAACTTGCTGAAACCGCGCGGGGCGTGGCCTTGCTGGGCCAGGCCATACATCATGCGGCCAGCGCCAAAGATGTCGCTGTTGATGGCGGAGATGGCAGCGGAAATCACCACGACGTTCAGCACGGCAGCGGCAGAGCCAATGCCCAGGTTGCTGAAGATCTGCACGAACGGGCTGCCCTGGCTGCCGATCTGCGGCCATGGGTACAGGCACATCAGCACGAACAGGGTGAGCACGTAGAACAGCAGGATACGCAGTGGCACCGCGTTGATCGCTTTGGGAATGACGCGCTGCGGGTCTTTTGCCTCGCCGGCGGTGACGCCGATGATCTCGATACCGCCGAAGGCGAACATCACCACGGCAAACGACGCAATCAAGCCCCCCACGCCGTTAGGCATGAAGCCGCCGTGGTCGAACAGGTTGCTCATGCCCACGGCATGCCCGGTACCCACCTGGCTGAAACCGAAAGCCATGATGCCGAGGCCGGCCAGGATCATCGCCACGATGGCGCCGACCTTGAGCAGCGACAGCCAGAATTCCATTTCGCCGAATACCTTGACGTTGCATAGGTTGAGGCCGCCGATCAGGAAAACGATGCCCAGCACCCAGATCCAGCGGGCTACCTCCGGGAACCAGAAGCCCATGTAGATACCGAACGCGGTGACGTCGGCGATGGCGACGATGACCATCTCGAAAGCGTAGGTCCAGCCAAGGATGAAGCCGGCCATTGGGCCGAGGTAGGTGGTGGCGTAGTGGCCGAAGGAGCCGGCCACCGGGTTGTGCACGGCCATTTCGCCAAGGGCGCGCATGACCATGAACACTGCAGCGCCGCCGATCAGGTAGGCCAGCAGAACGGCCGGGCCTGCCATCTGGATGGCCGAGGCAGAGCCGTAGAAAAGGCCGGTGCCGATGGCGGAGCCGAGGGCCATGAAACGGATGTGGCGGGCACTTAGCCCGCGCTTGAGACCTTGAGCTTGTTGCATGTCACGTCCTTGAATTGTTTTTGTGGTCGTGAGATTCAGGGGGCTGCTGCGCAGCCCCTTCGCGGGCACGCCCGCTCCCACAGGGGATGGTGTTTTGCACCTACTTCTGTGGGAGCGGGCGCGCCCGCGAAGGGCCGCCCAGCGGCCCCAGGGGCGTTACAGGCTTGGCAGTACACCCGCCGGCAGCAAGCCGGTCAGACTACCCTTGGCCAACAGGTCCACGGCCTTTTCGATATCCGGCGCGAAGAAACGGTCACGGTCGTAGTGCGGCACCTCACTGCGCAGCGCCTGGCGCGCCTGCTCCAGCTTGGCCGAAGTCTTCAGGCCTTTGCGCAGGTCCAGGCCCTGGCACGCGCCCAGCCATTCGATGGCCAGCACGCCACGGGTGTTTTCGGCCATTTCCCACAGGCGCTTGCCGGCGGCCGGGGCCATCGACACGTGGTCCTCCTGGTTGGCCGAAGTTGGCAGGCTGTCGACGCTGTGCGGGTGCGACAAAGCCTTGTTCTCGCTGGCCAGGGCGGCAGCGGTGACCTGGGCGATCATGAAGCCGGAGTTGACCCCACCGTTTTCCACCAGGAACGGCGGCAGCTGGGACATGTGCTTGTCCATCATCAGCGAGATGCGGCGTTCGCTGAGCGAGCCGATTTCGGCGATGGCCAGGGCCAGGTTGTCGGCGGCCATGGCCACCGGTTCGGCGTGGAAGTTGCCGCCGGAGATCACATCACCTTCGGCAGCGAACACCAGCGGGTTGTCCGACACAGCGTTGGCTTCGATGCCCAGTACCTCGGCGGCCTGACGCAGCTGGGTCAGGCAGGCACCCATGACCTGCGGCTGGCAGCGCAGCGAGTACGGGTCCTGGACCTTGTCGCAGTTCTTGTGCGACAGCGACACTTCGCTGGAGTCGCCCAGCAGGTCGCGGAAGCAGGCCGCGGTGTCGATCTGGCCGCGTTGGCCACGCACTTCGTGGACACGCGCATCGAAGGGCGAGCGCGAGCCCAATGCGGCTTCGACGCTCAGGCCGCCGCAGGCGATGGCCGCGGCATACAGGTCTTCGGCCTGGAACAGGCCACGCAAGGCATAGGCGGTGGAGGCCTGGGTACCGTTGAGCAGGGCCAGGCCCTCTTTGGCGGCCAGGGTCAGCGGTTCGAGGCCGGCAATCGCCAAGGCTTCGGTGGCCGGCAGCCACTGGCCCTTGTAGCGGGCCTTGCCTTCGCCCAGCAGCACCAGCGACATATGCGCTAGCGGGGCAAGGTCACCGGATGCGCCTACCGAGCCTTTCAGCGGGATGTGCGGGTAGACTTCGGCGTTGACCAGGGCAATAAGCGCGTCGATGACTTTGCGGCGGATGCCGGAGAAGCCACGGCTGAGGCTGTTGATCTTCAGTACCATGATCAACCGCACCAGGTCGTCATCCAGCGGCGCGCCGATACCGGCGGCGTGGGGCAGCACCAGCGAGCGCTGCAGGTTCTCCAGGTCATGGCTGGCGATGCGGGTCGAGGCCAGCAGGCCGAAACCGGTGTTGATGCCGTAGGCAGTACGGTCTTCGGCAATGATCTGCTCGACACAGGCGACGCTGGCGTCGATGGCCGGTGCGGCGCTGGCATCCAGTTGCAGGCGCACGGGCGCGGCATGGATCGCGCGCAGCTGGGCCAGGGTCAGGGTGCCAGGCTTGAGGGTGAGTTCGGTCACGTTACTACTCCAAATCGCGTGGAGCCGCAGGCCCGCTTGTGGGTACCTGCGCGCTCCTTCTTGTTGTTCAGTATCACCCCTTGCAGGGTGCGATCCAAAGCGTGGTGATCAGCCGGTGATCATCGGCAGGTCCAGGCCCTGCTCCTTGGCGCAGTCGATGGCGATGTCATAACCGGCATCGGCGTGACGCATGACGCCAGTCCCTGGGTCGTTGGTCAGTACCCGGGCGATGCGCTCGGCGGCCTCATCGGTACCGTCGCAGACGATGACCATGCCCGAGTGCTGCGAGAAGCCCATGCCCACGCCACCGCCATGGTGCAGCGATACCCAGGTGGCGCCGCCTGCGGTGTTCAGCAGGGCGTTGAGCAGCGGCCAGTCGGAAACAGCGTCCGAACCATCACGCATGGCCTCGGTTTCGCGGTTCGGGCTGGATACCGAGCCGGAGTCGAGGTGGTCACGGCCGATCACCACCGGTGCCGACAGCTCGCCGCTGCGGACCATTTCGTTGAAAGCCAGGCCCAGCTTGGCGCGAAGGCCCAGCCCCACCCAGCAGATACGTGCCGGCAGGCCCTGGAAGCTGATGCGCTCGCGGGCCATGTCCAGCCAGCGGTGCAGGTGGGCGTCGTCGGGGATCAGTTCCTTGACCTTGGCGTCGGTCTTGTAGATGTCCTCGGCTTCACCGGACAGCGCCGCCCAGCGGAACGGGCCGACGCCGCGGCAGAACAGTGGGCGGATGTAGGCCGGGACGAAGCCTGGGAAGTCGAAGGCATTGGCCACGCCCTCCTCCTTGGCCATCTGGCGGATGTTGTTGCCGTAATCGAAGGTCGGGATGCCCTGCTTCTGGAAGTCCAGCATGGCCTGCACGTGCACGGCCATCGACTGCTTGGCGGCCTTGACCACTGCAGCCGGTTCGGTCTGCGCACGATCGCGGTACTGTTCCCAGGTCCAGCCGGCTGGCAGGTAGCCGTTCAGTGGGTCGTGGGCGCTGGTCTGGTCGGTGACCATGTCCGGGCGGACGCCACGTTTGACCAGCTCTGGGAGGATTTCGGCGGCGTTGCCGTGCAGGGCGATGGAGATGGCCTTGCCTTCGGCGGTGTACTTGGCGATGCGTGCGAGGGCGTCGTCGAGGTCAGTGGCCTGCTCGTCGACGTAGCGGGTTTCCAGGCGGAAGTCGATACGGCTCTGCTGGCATTCGATGTTCAGCGAGCAAGCCCCAGCCAGGGTCGCGGCCAGTGGCTGGGCGCCGCCCATGCCGCCCAGGCCAGCGGTGAGTACCCACTTGCCTTTCAGGCTGCCGCCGTAGTGCTGGCGACCGGCTTCGACGAAGGTTTCATAGGTGCCCTGGACGATGCCCTGGCTGCCGATGTAGATCCAGCTGCCGGCGGTCATCTGGCCATACATCGCCAGGCCCTTGGCGTCCAGTTCGTTGAAGTGTTCCCAGTTGGCCCAGTGTGGCACCAGGTTGGAGTTGGCAATCAGCACGCGCGGTGCGTTGCTGTGGGTCTTGAACACACCGACCGGCTTGCCCGACTGCACCAGCAGGGTTTCGTCGTCTTCCAGGCGGGTCAGGGTTTCGACGATCTTGTCGTAGCAGGCCCAGTTGCGCGCGGCGCGGCCGATACCGCCGTATACCACCAGCTCTTTCGGGTTTTCCGCGACCTGTGGATCGAGGTTGTTCATCAGCATGCGCAGTGGCGCTTCGGTCAGCCAGCTTTTGGCGGTCAGCTTGTTGCCACGTGGGGCACGGATTTCAACGTCACGGTATTTGTTGTTGTCGGTCACGGGAAAGGTCCTCTGCGGTCGTCCGCGGGCGGGTATGTCGTGGTCAATATACAAACACACCTTTACTTGTATGTACAAGCATGGACAACCAAAATAATCGGACCTTACCGTTCCTGGCTTGAGATTTATGTTGGGGTATAGATCGAGCGCCGCGCGGGCGGCGCTCGATCTCACAGGCGCCAAAAATCTACAGCCGAACCTTCAGCGCCCATCAAGTTCGATCAGGCAGCACCGCCCCTGCACAACCAGCCCCAGCAATTCATCATTGCCTTCCAGCCGCAAGCAGTCGAACAACCCCAACCGCTGCGTCTCGCGCCCGGAAATAGTGACTTCGACCAGGCTGCTGGCAGCAAACAACAACACCGTCGACGCCGAGCTGTACACCCGGCTGGTGCCATCCAGCCACTGCAGCCGCGCCCGATATCGCTGCGGTGCATAGATCAGGTTGAAATCGCGGATCGCCCCGCCCAGCAACTTGCAGCTGACCTGGCTCTCGCCGCTGAACGCAAACGCATCGAACGCCAGCAATGGCCGACTGGCCTGGCCATCGACCAGCAGGCGCATGCCGTCGCCCTGCAGCACGGTGATGATCCGCTGGTAGCCGGCGAAGGTGGAAAAGCCGCCCGACTCCTCGATGTCGGCAATCGATAGACGCCAACCAAAACCGTCCAGACCCTCGCCACTGTCGCGGGTGATCTCTTCGGTGAAACCACCACCGTTCTTCCAAGGCATGCGCGGGTAATCGTGCGCACGCAACAATTGCAGCTGACTCATTTGCTGAAACGTCCTTCCAGGCGATGACGGGAACCGGGGTGGATCAGCCGTGCAGCGGTCACCGGCTGGCGGCCGGACCAGGTGCGACGACGAATCAGCAGGCAAGGCTCGCCCCGGTCGATCTGCAACAGGGTGCATTCTTCCGGCTCGGCCAGGATTGCCTCGACCACATGCTCGCCCTCCGTCAGCGGCGCCACCTGGGACAGGTAGGCGTAAGGCGTCTGCCGGGTGAAGTCCTGCTTGAGGTAATCGGGCGCAATGGCCGCGTTGACGTAACGGTCCTCGATCTGCACTGGCACGCCGTTCTCGAAATGCACGATCAGCGAATGGAACACGCGCTGACCTTCACGCATGTCCAGCGCCAGCGCCCGTTCGGAGCCGGCCGCTTCTTCGGCAAGCGTGATCACCTGGCAGCTATGCTGGTGTCCGCGCGCGGCAATTTCGTCGGCAATGTTGTTGACCTCGAACAGCGCCGAACGGCCCTTGGGCTCGGCCACGAAGGTGCCGACCCCTTGCATGCGCACCAGCAGGCCTTCTGCGGTGAGTTCACGCAGGGCGCGGTTGATGGTCATGCGGCTGAAGCCCAGCTCGTTGACCAGCTCGCTCTCGGAGGGTACCCGGTGATGCGGTGGCCAGCTGCCGTTGTCGATCTGCTGGATGATCATCTGTTTGACCCGGGCGTAGAGCGGCGCCGGGCCCTCGCCCATCTGGGCAACCAGCACGGAGACAGGAGGTGTCGGCACGGCGATGGATCCTTGTGCAAATGAAATGAGCGGTAGCTTGCCGCAGTTTACCCGGCAGGCAAACGCCTGTATATGTATATACAAGTTAACAATAACAGGATTCCACCGATGTCAGCCTACTTCGCCGAACGCGCCCTGCTACCTACGGGTTGGGCCAGCCATGTGCGTATCGAGGTCGCCAGCGATGGCCGTGTGGCCAGCATCGAGCCTGGCGCTTCGGCCGAAGACGCCGAGCGCCTGGCCGGCCCGCTGCTGCCCGGCATGCCCAACCTGCACTCGCATGCCTTCCAGCGCGCCATGGCAGGCCTGGCGGAAGTCGCCGGCAACCCCAACGACAGTTTCTGGACCTGGCGAGACCTGATGTACCGCCTGGTCGGGCAGATCAGCCCAGAGCAGCTTCAGGTCATCGCCCGCCAGCTGTACATCGAGATGCTCAAGGCCGGCTACACCTCGGTGGCCGAATTCCACTACGTGCACCACGACCAGGCCGGCAAGCCCTACGCCGACCCGGCCGAGCTGTCGCGACGCATTAGCGCGGCCGCAGCCGACAGCGGCATCGGCCTGACCTTGCTACCGGTGCTGTACAGCCATGCAGGCTTTGGCGGCCAGGCGCCGAACGACGGGCAGCGGCGCTTCATCAACTCCACTGAACAGTACCTGCAACTGCAAGCGCAACTCTTCCCGTTGCTGGCCGCGCAACCCGCGCAGCACCTGGGCCTGTGCTTCCACTCTCTGCGGGCGGTGAGGCCTGGGCAGATCGCCGAAGTGCTGGCGGCCAGCGACAGGCAGTGCCCGGTGCATATCCACATCGCCGAACAGCAGAAGGAAGTCGACGACTGCCTGGCCTGGAGCGGCCTGCGCCCGCTGCAGTGGCTGTACGAGCACGTGGACGTGGACCGCCGCTGGTGCCTGGTACACGCTACCCATGCCGAACCGGACGAAGTGACTGCCATGGCCCGCAGCGGCGCGGTCGCCGGGTTGTGCCTGACCACCGAAGCCAACCTGGGCGATGGGATCTTCCCGGCAGTGGATTTCCTGGCACAGGGCGGGCGCATGGGCATTGGTTCGGACAGCCATGTGTCGTTAAGCGTGGTGGAGGAGCTGCGCTGGCTGGAATATGGCCAGCGCCTGCGGGACCAGCGACGCAACCGCCTGTATCGCGGCGACCAGCCAATGGTCGGGCGCACGCTGTATGACGCGGCGCTGAGCGGTGGTGCGCAGGCGCTGGGGCAGGCGATCGGCGAGTTGGCGGTGGGCAAGCGCGCCGACTGGCTGGTGCTCGATGGGCAGGACCCCTACATCGCCATGGCGGAGGGTGATGCCATTCTCAACCGTTGGCTGTTTGCCGGTGGCGATCGCCAGGTGCGCGATGTGATGGTGAATGGGCAATGGGTGGTGCGCCAGGGGCGGCATGCCCAGGAAGATGAAAGCGGGCGGGCGTTTGCCAAGGTGTTGCGCCAGCTTTTGGGCTGAGCGTACCGGGGTTGCGTTGCAGCCCTTCGCGTGCAAGCCCGCGAAGGGTTGCAACGCAACCCCAAAAAACTCAGTGCATTTTTACTATTTGCTGATCGGACGCCCGCCAGATCAAGCGGCTGGTGTCATACCCCTGCTGCCGCGCCCTGGACAGCAGGTTCTCACGCTCCCAGGCCGGCAGTGTCGGTGTGCGCGACAGAATCCAAAGGTATTTGCGGTCCGGGCTGCCGACGATGGCCGTACGGTAGTGCTCGTCCACATAAAGAATCCAGTACTCACCCCGCGCCACGCCTGGTACCAGCCTGGTGAACCAGTTATCGAACTCGACCCACAGCTTGTCGGTGTGCCCCGGCTCCTGGATATTCGCATGCCCTTCGGCGCGAAGCCATTCATCACCCATGGTGCGGCAGCGGTTGAGCACGCCATAACTGCCATCAGGCCTGAGGTTGTAATGGGCCTCGGACTGCTCGCAGCCTTCCTGGAAGCGCATGGGCAGGCGCGCCAGCTCGTACCATTTGCCCTGGTAGCGCTTGAGGTCGACATGGCCGGCGGTTTTCGGCGCCAGCGGGTCGTGCACGGAACCTGCACAACCGCCCAGCAGCAACGCCAGGCATACCCCCATCAGCAGGTACGCACGCCTCATTTGAGGCCCTGCCCGGAATACATCAGCACCTTGTCAGCTGCGTACTGCACGCTGATGAAGCTCTTCTCGTCCCCCCAGGTGCAGCTGCTCATGCCCAACGCGCCAGAACACTCGGTCGGCGTGCCGAGCAACTGCTCGACCTCGGCCTTGTTCATACCGGCCTTGATCTTGGAATAGTTTTCCTGATTGATCTTGCTGCAGGCAGTCAGCACGACGCACAGCGACAACAGGGCGAGGGAACGCAACGACATGAAGGGACACTCCTGAAAGATGATACAGGCGAGTGGCCTGCAGTGACCTTCGACGTGAAAATCCCTCCCAGGTTCCCTGCCCCACCCCCTATGTCCCTACACCATTGGTCGGATGGCCACTACTGTGCGATTAATCACAAAGCATTAATCATGCGCCCAATAAAAAAGGCCGCCCCCAATGGGAGCGGCCTTGCGTCGCGATGCCTGCACAGCAGGCCCCTTGGGCCTCAGAACCGGGACCCAGGCTCCAGCAAAAAGTCCATCTCTTCGCTGGTGCTCGGCCGCTCCAGCACCAGGTTGCGGTGCGGGAAGCGCCCGAAGCGGGCAATTACCCGCTGGTGCTGCTCGGCATAGTCGAGGAAGCCTTCAAACAGCCGGCGGTTGGCCTCGGGCTGTTCGTCCAGCAGCATTCGATAACGCTCCACGCACAGGTTCTGCCAGTCCAGCACTTCGGCATGCTCCAGTACCAGCAGCACGAACACGCGCTGGATCGGCAGCAGCTGGTAGTCCCAGCCCTTCTGCAGGCCCTGCATGGCGACCACCTGGGCACGCCGGTCGCCCTCGAAGGCGCGCGGCGTGTCGCGGTAGATCATGCGTGGCAGCTGGTCGAGCAAAATCAGCAGGCCCAGCCAGCCCTGCGGGGTTTGCTGCCACTCTTCGAGCCCACCCGCCAGGGCGTGCTCGACCAGGTCGCCAAACAGCGCATGGGCGTCGGCATCGTAATGCTTGCCGAACCACAGCGTGCTCTTCTCGTCAGCCACGGCCTGGGCACTGGTGCCCCAACCGAACCACCATTCCAGCAACGGCTGCCAAGGTGCGAGCATGACTTACTCCTTGTGGTAAGCGGTGACGCGCTCGACCTCTTCCTTCGAGCCGAGAATCACCGACACGCGCTGGTGCAGGCTTTCTGGCTTGATGTCGAGGATGCGATCGTAACCGTTGGTGGAAGCGCCACCGGCCTGTTCGATGATGAACGACATCGGGTTGGCTTCGTACATCAGGCGCAGCTTGCCCGGCTTGCTTGGTTCGCGGGCGTCACGTGGGTACATGAACAGGCCGCCACGGGTCAGGATGCGGTGCACGTCGGCCACCATCGAGGCGATCCAGCGCATGTTGTAGTTCTTCTTCAGCGGGCCGGTCTCGCCTGCCAGCAGTTCGCCCACATAGCGCTGTACCGGGGCTTCCCAGTGACGCTGGTTGGACATGTTGATGGCGAACTCGGCGGTGGTCTCCGGTACGCGGATGTTTTCGTGGGTCAGCACGAAGCTGCCCAGTTCGCGATCCAGGGTGAAGCCCTTGACGCCGTTGCCCAGGGTCAGGATCAGCATGGTCTGCGGGCCGTAGATGGCATAACCGGCAGCAACCTGCTCGGTACCTGGCTGCAGGAACGCTTCTTCGTTGAGGCTTTCGTTCTGGCTCAGGTACTGGTTAGGGCAACGCAGAACCGAGAAGATGGTACCGACCGACACGTTGACGTCGATGTTCGACGAACCGTCCAGCGGGTCGAAGACCAGCAGGTAGGCGCCTTTCGGGTACCTGCCCGGGATCTGGTACGCGTTGTCCATTTCTTCGGAAGCCATGCCAGCCAGGTGACCGCCCCACTCGTTGGCTTCCAGCAGGATATCGTTGGAAATCACGTCCAGTTTCTTCTGGACCTCGCCCTGCACGTTTTCAGTGCCCATGCTGCCCAGCACACCACCGAGGGCGCCTTTGGACACGTGGTGGCTGATTTCCTTGCACGCACGCGCTACCACTTCGATCAGGAAGCGCAGATCGGCAGGGGTATTGTTGCTGCGGGTCTGCTCAATCAGATAGCGACTCAGGGTAACGCGGGACATGTATGGCTCCGAACGGATTGGGGGGATGAAAAACCCACGCAGTTTACAGGGAGAGTGACGGGCTAGCGAGTGATGAGACTCGCCACGGCTCTCAGACGGCACAATAGGTCGGTAGTTCAGCCTTCGCCAGGCCGGTGGTCTGGTTGTGTGTCCATTCGCGGGCGCGCTCGCTCCCACAGGTACAGCGCAAGCCTTGAAGCTTGCGAGACACCTGTGGGAGCGGGCGTGCCCGCGAACGGCCTCACCTCAATCCAATGCCTTCCAGATCTCGGTGGCATATTCGCGAATGGTGCGGTCCGACGAGAACCAGCCCATCCGTGCCGTGTTCAATACCGCCTTGCGCCACCACTCCTGCGGTGTGTGCCACAGATCCTCGACCCGCCGCTGAGCATCCCAGTAGTCATCGAAATCGGCACACACCAGGAAGCGATCATAGGCCACCAGGCCGTCGATCAACCCGGTGTACCGGGAAGGGTCGTCTGGCGAGAACACACCACTGCGAATGGCCTGCAACACATCGGTCAAGCGGTTGGAAGCGGCTATGGCAGCATTGGCGCCAAAATCACCGGCACGCTTGCGCGCTTCAACCTGCTGCGAGGTCAGGCCAAAGATGAACATGTTGTCGGCCCCCACCTGTTCGCACATCTCCACGTTGGCGCCATCCAGGGTGCCAATGGTGAGCGCACCATTGAGGCCGAACTTCATGTTGCTGGTACCGGAAGCTTCGTAACCCGCGGTGGATATCTGCTCGGAAAGGTCCGCCGCCGGGATGATGCTCTCGGCCAGGCTGACGTTGTAGTTGGGCAGGAACACCACCTTCAGCAGGCCGCGCACTGTCGGGTCGTTGTTCACCACCCGGGCGATGTCGTTGGCAAGTTTGATGATCAGTTTGGCCTGATGGTAACTGGCCGCAGCCTTGCCAGCGAAGATCTTCACCCGCGGCACCCAGTTGGTGCCAGGTTCGTTGCGTATGGCCTGGTACAGTGCAACGGTGTGCATCAGGTTGAGCAACTGGCGCTTGTATTCGTGAATACGTTTAACCTGAACGTCGAATAGCGCCTCGGGGTTGACCGTGACGCCGATGCGATCCTGAATGATGCTGGCCAGGGCGCGCTTGCTGTGCAGCCGCTGGGCAGCGAACTGTTTGCGGAACCCGGGTTTGTCGGCGAACGGCACCAGGCCCGCCAGAAGCGTCTGCGGGTCGTCCTTGAGTTCCGGCCCAAGCGCCTCGACCAGCATGTCGGTCAGCTGAGGGTTGGACTGGTACAACCAGCGGCGGAAGGTAATGCCGTTGGTCTTGTTGTTGATCCGTTGCGGGTACAACTTGTGCAGCTCGGAGAACACCGTGCTCTTCATCAACTTGCTGTGCAGCGCCGACACGCCGTTGACGCTGTGCGAGCCGAGAAACGCCAGATTGCCCATGCGCACCCGTCGGCCGTTGTCTTCCTCGATCAGCGAAACTGCGCGCAGCACGTCGAAATCGTGCAGGCCTTTGGCCCGCAACGCATCGATATGGTAGGCATTGATCAGGTAGATGATCTGCATGTGCCGCGGCAGCATGCGCTCCATCAGCGCTACCGGCCAGGTTTCCAGGGCTTCTGGCAACAGAGTATGGTTGGTGTAGGCGAGCGTGCCGACGGTCAGCTCCCATGCCTTTTCCCAAGGCACTTCGTGCTGATCCACCAGCAACCGCATCAGCTCCGCCACCGCAATCGAAGGGTGGGTGTCGTTTAGCTGGATCGCCGCTGCATCAGGCAGGTTGAGCAGGTCCTTGTGCATGTTCAGGTGGCGCCGCAGCAAGTCCTGCAGCGAAGCCGAGACGAAAAAGTACTCCTGGCGAAGGCGCAGTTCCTGGCCGGCCTCGGTACTGTCGGCGGGGTAAAGCACACGCGAAATGCTCTCGGCACGCGCCACTTCAGCCACAGCCCCCAAATGGTCACCGGCGTTGAAGCGCTCCAGGTGCAGCTCTTCCAGCGCCCGCGCGCGCCACAGGCGCAGGGTGTTGACGCTGGATCCACGCCAGCCGACTACCGGCGTGTCGTAGGCAACCGCCCGCACCGTCTCGCCCGGCCACCATACCTGGCGCTGGGTACCGCTTGCATCGTGCACCGTTTCGACACTGCCGCCAAAGCTGATCGGGTAGATCACCTCGGCGCGCTCGAACTCCCAGGGGTTGCCGAAATCCAGCCAGTTCTCGGTCTGTTCCTGCTGCCAGCCATCGACCACAGCCTGACGGAACAGCCCGTGCTCGTAGCGGATGCCGTAACCATGGGCAGCGATACCCAGGGTAGACATGCTCTCCATGAAGCACGCCGCCAGACGGCCAAGGCCGCCATTGCCCAGCGCGGCGTCCGGTTCGAGCAGGCGAATGCGTTCGAGGTCCACATTCAGCCCTTCCAGCGCATCGCGGGCGACGTCCAGCAGGCCCAGGTTGCTCAGGCTGTCGTACAGCAAGCGGCCGATGAGAAACTCCAGGGAAAGGTAGTAGACACGCTTCTGGCTGCGCCGATAGGCCTGCCGGGTGTGATCCATCCAGTGGTCGACCATGTGATCGCGCGCGGCCAGGGCAATGGCTTCGAACCAGTCATGGTCGAAGGCGTGCTCGGGGTCCTTGCCGACTGCATAGGTCAGCTTGTTCAGTACAGCAGCGCGAAAATCCGCGACTTCGGCGTCACGTGCTTTAGGTTCCTGGGACATGCGGCATCCTCGGGCAAGTTGACGAAAGCGGAGGGAGAGTGTTGAGACTAGACCCTTCGACAGAGAGCGACAGTTACGGTTCGCAGTTTTCATGCCCACTCTGCGATTCCGGCAAAAGGTTGTTCATAAATTGAACAATTCCGGTATCATCGCGCGCCCCAAGACCGTGATCCACCCTATAAAGATGAAAACGACCCTGATCGCCGCGGCCGAAGTCGACCGCCTGGAGACCTGGCAGCGCTACACCAGCAACATGTGCCATGGCTGCCATTCGACCTGCTGCACCCTGCCGGTGGAGGTGAAGATCAAGGATCTGATCCGTATCGGCGTGGTCGACGAGTTCGAAAAAGACGAACCACCCAAGAACGTGGCCAAGCGCCTGCAAAAAGAAGGCATCATCGAGCGCTTCAACCAGAAGTCCGGGATCTTCACCCTGACCCGGATGAGCAACGACGACTGCATGTACCTGGATCGTAAAAGCCGGCTGTGCACCATTTATGACAAGCGCCCGGATACCTGCCGCAACCACCCCAAGGTCGGGCCACGGCCGGGGTATTGCGCCTACAAGCCCAAGGTGGTTGGGCGTTGAGTCTTGCGCCGGGGCATAAATCGAGCGCCGCGCGGGCGGCGCTCGATTCTGTGGCGATGCCGAGCTGGGCATGAAGCACTGAACCCACCGCTCCCATTTCAGCCAGCGGGGAAGCTCCGGCAAGCACCCCCCTGATCCGCTGGTGGATGCTCAGGATAAGTCTGCGGCAAAACGCTGACCGGGCTGGTGACAACGAAACCATCAGCAAACCGCGCCTCTACGAACCGCGCCTGCCAGCCTTGCGCCGGCGGCGCCCAGTCAAGGCTGAACGCCTCACTGGGGATGATCGTCTGCGATGTGTAGCGTACCCCGCAGGCATGGCGGAAGTCCCGATCCAAGGGGTTAGCCGCAGTCCATACCTTCACTGCTACAGGCATTTCCGAAAGCCGTACCAGCACATGCGCAGCTCCTTCGCCCGGAGCCACTTGCACGCGAGGCATCGGCAGGCTGGCCTGGATACGCTGAACCATCGGCACGAGGGTAGTGACAACATGCGCACGCACGCCCCCATGGTCCGAGTTCGGCAGCACCCTGAGGCTGGTCTGGCCAGGCAGGCGCTGCAGGTAGTCCGTGGCGTGATCAGGGGCGAAGAAATCATCCCCGCTGGCGGACACCAGGTATTTCGGTATCTTCAGGCGAGCACCCGGCTCATCCAGGTACTGCATCGGGTCCATCAGTGCCATCAACCGAGCGAAGGCCGGGCTGCCCAACTGCTGCAATACCTCCGCAGCCTGATAGGACCAAAGCGCCAATGGCCATGAACCACCGTACCGCTTGCGCAAGCCCTCCAGCATGCTGGAAGTGTCGGCAACATCGATGACGCTGGGCACGATGGCAATTACCCGGTCATCGGCCATGGCCGTCAGCCATGCACTCCAACCGCGTTTCGAGGCACCGGTGATGATGAACTGCTCGAGGCGTAGCTCGGGCAACGCGTCAGCCATGAGGTCCATGCCCCTGCTGGCGACAGCGGCCATTGGCACATGCAGCGGCAGCTCCGGCGCAGCCGCTTCGTTACGCAGCCAATGCGCCCAGGTATGGGCCACGGCATCATCCTCGCGCATCGGCGCTTGTGCATCACGGAAGGTCACATACTGGTTGGGCACATCGCTGATCGATGCCACAACAGTCTGTGTCTGCACGGCAATGGCACTCAACGCCTCGGACGAGTAGTCAGGGATTTGTTGTTCCTCACCAAACCTCACACCGTTATTGACTACTACCAACGCTTTCTCCGCCAATGCCACGTCTGGCACGAACAGTTCGACGCGGTGCTCCCACAGGCGGGGCTCAACAACGGGCTCAGGCGACCAGGTCTGTGAGGTCATCCGGTATTGATACAGCGTATAGCCCTGTGCGGGTGTCTTCTGCTCCAACTGGTACTGCAAGGGTGCCTGTCTCACCTTCTCGACATGACAGCGGGCTATTTCCTGCGGTCGCAACGCGCTACACGCCTGCTGGGCACTGGCCTGAAAACTGACGGCGAGACACGGAATAAACAACAGGTAACGACAATTCATGTTCCAAGCTCCAAAGCAAGAGCCAGCCAACCTAAGCACGGCTTCTGATTGTCACAAGGCTCCTCGGTTTGCCGTCGAACAAGCACCTGCAAAACACAGTCGCTTCCTACTGGAGCTTTCCACAAGGCACACAAAAACGCCCCCGGCCTTTCGACCGGGGGCGTTTTCATTCAGCCTGAGCTAACTCAGTTTTTGGCTTTCTTGGCTGCGCGGGTACGCTCGCCTTCGTCCAGGATCTTCTTGCGCAGACGGATCGACTTAGGAGTCACTTCGCACAGCTCGTCGTCCTGGATGAATTCCAGGGCCTGCTCGAGGGTGTGGCGAACTGGCGGTACCAGGGCGATGACTTCGTCTTTGCCCGAAGCACGCATGTTGTCGAGCTTCTTGCCTTTGGTCGGGTTCACGCCCAGGTCGTTGTCACGGCTGTTCAGGCCGATGATCTGACCGTTGTAGATCTCCTGGCCGTGTTCAACGAACAGCTTGCCGCGAGCCTGCAGGGTTTCCAGCGAGTAGGTCAGTGCCTTGCCGGTCTCGACCGAAACCAGTACGCCGTTGAGGCGGCCGGACATCTGGCCCGACTTCATGGTGTCGTAGCGATCGAAGATCGAGGTCAGGATGCCTGCACCGTTGGTCAGGGTCAGGAACTGGTTACGGAAACCGATCAGACCACGGGCTGGAATGTTGTACTCCAGACGAACACGGCCCTTGCCATCCGGAACCATGTTGGTCAGGTCGCCTTTACGCAGACCCATCTCTTCCATGACCTTGCCCTGGGATTCTTCAGGGATGTCGATGGTGACGTTCTCGAACGGCTCCTGCTTCACGCCGTCGACTTCGCGGATGATCACTTCAGGACGGCCCACGGCCATTTCGAAGCCTTCACGACGCATGGTTTCGATCAGCACCGACAGGTGCAGCTCACCACGGCCCGAAACCTTGAACTTGTCTGGGGAGTCGGTCTCCTGAACGCGCAGGGCAACGTTGTACAGCAGCTCCTTGTCCAGACGGTCCTTGATGTTACGGCTGGTGACGAACTTGCCTTCTTTACCGCAGAACGGCGAGTCGTTGACCTGGAAGGTCATCGAAACGGTCGGCTCGTCAACGGTCAGCGGCTTCATCGCTTCTACCGCATCCGGGGCGCACAGGGTGTCGGAGATGAACAGCTCATCGAAACCGCTGATGCAGACGATATCGCCAGCCTGGGCTTCTTCGACGTCAACGCGGTGCAGACCGTGGTGACCCATCAGCTTCAGGATACGGCCGTTACGCTTCTTGCCGTTGGTGTCGATGGCGACAACCGGGGTGTTCGGCTTGACGCGGCCACGGGCGATGCGGCCAACACCGATAACGCCGAGGAAGCTGTTGTAGTCCAGTGCCGAGATCTGCATCTGGAACGGGCCGTCGCGGTCAACAGACGGTGCTGGTACGTTGTCGACGATCGACTGGTACAGCGGGGTCATGTCTTCGGCCATGGCAGTGTGGTCCAGGCCGGCAATGCCGTTCAGGGCCGAGGCGTAGACCACTTTGAAGTCCAGCTGTTCGTCGGTGGCACCGAGGTTGTCGAACAGGTCGAAGATCTGGTCCAGAACCCAGTCAGGACGTGCGCCCGGACGGTCAACCTTGTTGATCACGACGATTGGCTTCAGGCCGGCTTCGAAAGCCTTCTTGGTCACGAAGCGAGTTTGCGGCATCGGGCCGTCCTGGGCGTCGACCAGCAGCAGCACGGAGTCGACCATCGACATTACACGCTCAACCTCGCCACCGAAGTCGGCGTGGCCGGGGGTGTCGACGATGTTGATGTGGTAGCCGTTCCAGTTGATGGCGGTGTTTTTCGCCAGAATGGTAATACCGCGCTCTTTTTCCTGGTCGTTGGAGTCCATGACGCGCTCGTCGTTGAGCTCGTTACGCTCCAGAGTGCCGGACTGACGCAGGAGTTTGTCGACCAGAGTGGTTTTACCATGGTCAACGTGGGCGATGATGGCGATGTTACGCAGATTTTCGATCACAAGTGTATCTCGATCAGAGGATTCGGTTGCCGCCCAGTGTAGGCGGCCAATATGTACCGTTTAAGGCTCAGCGGGCCCGGCGGTCGGGAGGGCGATGGCGAATACTGCCGCCATACAGCCCCGGCGTCTTATGTCGGACGATAAACACGCACATTGGCATGTCCCTCACTGAGCAGATGGTGTGCGTGCAAACGGCTCATCACACCCTTGTCGCAATACAGCAAGTACTGGCGCGTGGGGTCCAGGTGCTTGAACTTGCTGTTGATGGCGTAGAACGGCATGGCCTGGACTTCGATACCTTCCAGCACCAGAGGTTCGTCTTCCTGGGCATCGGGGTGGCGAATGTCGATGACGATCTGGCCTGGCAGCGCCTCGGCCACTTCCTCGATTTCGATGTCCTTGCCCAGCTCATCGATCACATGATCGATGGAAATGAACTTGGCGCGCTCAAGAGCGCGCTCCAGCACGGCCATGTCGAACTGCTTTTCTTCGTGCTCCATGCGGTGACGCTTGGCATGGGTGGTCGGGTTTACCGAGATCACGCCGCAGTATTCCGGCATGTGCTTGGCAAAGTCCGCGGTACCGATTTCGGTGGCCTGGTCGATGATGTCCTGCTTGTGGCTGGCCAGCAGCGGGCGCAGCACCAGCTTGTCGGTGGCCGAGTCGATGATCGACAGGTTCGGCAGGGTCTGGCTGGACACCTGGGAAATCGCTTCGCCGGTCACCAGCGCGTCAATCTGCAGGCGGTCGGCCATATGGGCGGCGCCGCGCAGCATCATGCGCTTGAGGGTCACGCCCATGTAGCTGTTGTCGACCTTGTTGAGGATCTCGCCAACCACTTCTTCGAAAGGCACGCTGATGAACAGTACGCGCTGGCTGCTGCCGTATTTTTTCCACAGGTAATGGGCCACTTCCATTACGCCCAGCTCGTGGGCACGGCCGCCGAGGTTGAAGAAGCAGAAGTGGGTCATCAGGCCGCGGCGCATCATCTGGTAGGCCGCAACGGTGGAGTCGAAACCACCGGACATCAGCACCAGAGTCTGCTCCAGGGCACCCAGCGGATAACCGCCGATGCCATTGTGCTGGTTGTGGATCACGTACAGGCGCTGGTCGCGGATTTCGATGCGCACCAGCACTTCAGGCTTTTTCAGCTCGATCCCGGCGGCGCCACACTGCTGACGCAGTTGGCTGCCGACGTAACGGTCGACGTCCATCGAGGTGAAGTCATGGTGGCCACCGCGCTTGCAGCGCACGGCGAAGTGCTTGCCGGCCAGCAGGTGGCCGAAGTGGTGCTTGCACTTGGCGACGATGTCGTCGAAGTCACCCAGCGGGTATTCCTCTACCTGCAGGAAGTGGGTGATACCCGGGGTGCAGGTGAGGCGTTCGATCATCTCGCGCTGGACTTTTTCGTCTTCGACGCGGGTGACCACCTCGAGATTGTCCCAGACACCATCGACCGCGAGCTCAGGGTCGAGATCCTTGAGCACGTTGCGGATGTTCTTGCCAAGCTGGCGGATGAAGCGCTTGCGCACCGGCCGGCTTTTGATGGTGATTTCTGGGAAGACTTTGACGATAAGTTTCATTGGTTAACAGCGCGCGCAGGGCCTGCCGAAAATGAGGGGCGCGAATTATATCGGAAATTGCTCAGGATTTGACCAACTTTTGATCAGAAGCTTTGAGATAAATGCAGAGGCCAGGTTTTGCAGCGCCTGTTCCGGCCCTTTCGCGGGTAAACCCGCGCCTACAGGCGGTGCAAAGCCCGTAGGAGCGGGTTTACCCGCGAAGAGGCCCTAGAACCTGGCACACCACTCACGCCACGCACCCTATTGGTGCGACACGATCAAAAAACGCATCGTAAGGGTGCACTTTCACCCGCTAACCCAACGCCAAATGCCCGCAAACGCCCCCTTTTATCCCACCCTCGCCATTTTCGGGCACTGGCATGCAATTTGCTCCCTTGTGAGGCAGGTAAGCTTGGCCGACTATCCGCGCCCGGCAACACCCTTTTTCCAGGGCAGCGGCCCACCGCGCTCTAGACCATCCGGAGGACAACATGTCGAAGTCGGTTCAACTCATCAAAGATCATGACGTCAAGTGGATTGATCTGCGTTTCACGGACACCAAAGGCATTCAGCACCACGTGACCATGCCGTCGCGTGATGCGCTGGACGAAGACTTCTTCGAAGTCGGCAAGATGTTCGACGGTTCCTCCATCGCTGGCTGGAAAGGCATCGAAGCTTCCGACATGATCCTGATGCCGGTCGACGAAACCGCCGTTCTGGACCCGTTCACCGAAGAACCAACCCTGATCATCACCTGCGACATCGTCGACCCGTCGAGTATGCAGGGCTACGACCGCGACCCACGCGCCATCGCCAAGCGTGCTGAAGAGTACCTGAAGAGCACCGGCATCGGTGACACCGTATTCGCCGGTCCAGAGCCTGAGTTCTTCATCTTCGACGAAGTGAAGTTCCACTCGGACATCTCCGGTTCGATGTTCAAGATCTTCTCCGAGCAGGGCTCGTGGATGACCGGCGCTGACGTGGAAGGCGGCAACAAAGGCCACCGTCCAGGCGTGAAAGGCGGCTACTTCCCGGTTCCGCCGTTCGACCATGACCACGAAATCCGTACTGCCATGTGCAACGCCCTGGAAGAAATGGGCCAGACCGTTGAAGTTCACCACCACGAAGTGGCGACTGCCGGCCAGAACGAAATCGGCGTCAAGTTCAACACCCTGGTGAAGAAGGCTGACGAAGTACAGGCGCTGAAATACGTCGTGCACAACGTTGCCGACGCTTACGGCCGTACCGCCACCTTCATGCCGAAGCCACTGTACGGCGACAACGGCTCGGGCATGCACGTGCACATGTCGATCTGGAAAGACGGCAAGAACACCTTCTCGGGTGAAGGCTATGCCGGCCTGTCCGACACCGCCCTGTACTTCATCGGCGGTATCATCAAGCACGGTAAGGCCCTGAACGGCTTCACCAACCCGTCGACCAACTCGTACAAGCGTCTGGTCCCAGGCTTCGAAGCCCCGGTAATGCTGGCCTACTCGGCTCGCAACCGTTCCGCCTCGATCCGTATTCCTTACGTTGGCAGCCCGAAAGCCCGACGTATCGAAGCACGCTTCCCGGACCCATCGGCCAACCCGTACCTGGCGTTCGCGGCCCTGCTGATGGCTGGCCTGGACGGCATCCAGAACAAGATCCACCCAGGCGACGCGGCCGACAAGAACCTGTACGACCTGCCGCCAGAAGAAGCCAAGAACATCCCGCAAGTGTGCGGCAGCCTGAAAGAAGCTCTGGAAGAGCTGGATAAAGGCCGTGCGTTCCTGACCAAGGGCGGCGTGTTCTCCGACGACTTCATCGATGCCTTCATCGAGCTGAAGAGCGAAGAAGAAATCAAGGTCCGTACCTTCGTACACCCGCTGGAATACGAGCTGTACTACAGCTGCTGATCTGATTGGCGCCTCGCGCCGATGACATGATCAAAACGGCCTCCCTCGGGAGGCCGTTTTTGTTTCTGCGCACCTTGCAGAAGCGCCGCTGATTCGCCTGTCACGCTATGCTCTATCTTGGTGCATTAATTCACACCATGCCCTCAATTGCTCCCCAATCTGGTTCAGGTTAAACGTTTCACCAAGACTTTCTGATCCGAATTTGCGCAGATTCAGGCCTTTATCGGTAAATCCCGCTTCTTTTCGGAGCTGTGGTTTGTTTCTTGCATTTTCTTATCCTGAGTCTCGCATCAGTGGATCCACCCCGCGTCCGGCCCTGACTAAAGCAGTGCCAGGCAAGCGCCAAACGAGGTCAACGACGCCTTATGACCATCAGCGATGCACAGCACCGTCTGCTTCTGGACAACCTGACCACCGCCACGTTGCTGCTCAACGCCGAGCTGCGCCTGGAGTACATGAACCCGGCCGCAGAAATGCTGCTGGCCGTCAGTGGCCAGCGCAGCCATGGGCAGTTCATCAGCGAGCTGTTCACCGAATCGACCGAGGCGCTCAGTTCGCTGCGCCAGGCGGTCGAGCAGGCGCACCCGTTCACCAAGCGTGAAGCGCAGCTTACATCGCTGACCGGGCAGACCATCACCGTCGATTACGCGGTAACGCCGATACTGCATCAAGGCCAGACCCTGCTGCTGCTCGAGGTGCACCCGCGTGACCGGCTGCTGCGCATCACCAAGGAAGAGGCCCAACTGAGCAAGCAGGAAACCACCAAGATGCTGGTGCGCGGCCTGGCCCACGAAATCAAGAACCCCCTTGGCGGCATCCGCGGAGCGGCCCAGCTACTGGCCCGCGAACTGCCAGAGGAAGGGCTGCGCGACTACACCAATGTGATCATCGAGGAGGCCGACCGCTTGCGTAACCTGGTCGACCGCATGCTCGGCTCGAACAAGCTGCCGTCGCTGGCCATGACCAATATTCACGAAGTGCTGGAGCGGGTGTGCAGCCTGGTCGATGCCGAAAGCCAGGGGTGCATCACTTTGGTGCGCGATTACGACCCAAGCCTGCCGGACGTGCTGATCGACCGAGAACAGATGATTCAGGCCGTACTCAACATCGTGCGCAACGCCATGCAGGCGATCAGCTCGCAGAATGAGCTGCGCCTGGGTCGCATCACCTTGCGCAGCCGCGCCCTGCGCCAGTTCACCATCGGCCACGTGCGTCACCGCCTGGTAGCGCGGGTAGAGATCATCGACAACGGCCCAGGCATCCCGCCGGAACTGCAGGAAACCCTCTTCTATCCCATGGTCAGTGGCCGCCCGGACGGTACCGGGCTGGGCCTGGCCATTACCCAGAACATCATCAGCCAGCACCAGGGCCTGATCGAGTGTGAAAGCCACGCTGGCCATACCGCCTTCTCGATTTACCTGCCTCTGGAACAAGGAGCCACCGCCTCATGAGCCGAAGTGAAACCGTATGGATCGTCGACGATGATCGCTCCATCCGCTGGGTCCTGGAAAAAGCCCTGCAACAGGAAGGCATGACCACCCAGAGCTTCGACAGCGCAGACGGTGTCATGGGGCGCCTGGCACGTCAGCAACCCGACGTGATCATTTCCGACATTCGCATGCCTGGCACCAGCGGCCTCGACCTGCTGGCGCAGATCCGCGAGCAGCACCCGCGCCTGCCGGTCATCATCATGACCGCCCACTCCGACCTGGACAGCGCCGTGGCCTCGTACCAAGGCGGTGCCTTCGAGTACCTGCCCAAGCCATTCGACGTCGACGAAGCGGTATCGCTGGTCAAGCGCGCCAACCAGCACGCCCAGGAGCAGCAAGGCCTGGATGTGCCACAGAACCTGGCGCGCACCCCGGAAATCATTGGTGAAGCCCCGGCAATGCAGGAGGTGTTCCGCGCCATCGGCCGCCTCAGCCACTCCAACATCACCGTGCTGATCAACGGCGAGTCCGGCACCGGCAAAGAACTGGTGGCCCACGCCCTGCACCGGCACAGCCCACGCGCAGCATCCCCGTTCATTGCCCTGAACATGGCCGCCATCCCCAAGGACTTGATGGAGTCGGAGCTGTTCGGCCATGAGAAAGGCGCCTTCACAGGTGCTGCCAACTTGCGTCGCGGCCGTTTCGAGCAGGCCGATGGTGGCACGCTGTTTCTCGACGAAATCGGGGACATGCCTGCCGACACCCAGACCCGCCTGCTGCGTGTGCTGGCCGATGGCGAGTTCTACCGCGTGGGCGGCCATGTGCCGGTCAAGGTCGACGTGCGCATCATCGCCGCCACCCACCAGAACCTGGAGTCACTGGTGCAGGCCGGCAAGTTCCGTGAGGACTTGTTCCACCGCCTGAACGTGATCCGTATCCATATTCCGCGCCTGGCCGACCGCCGCGAGGATATCCCCGCCCTCGCCCGCCACTTCCTTGCCCGGGCGGCCCAGGAGCTGGCAGTCGAGCCGAAGATCCTCAAGCCGGAGACTGAAGAGTTCATCCGCAACCTGCCATGGCCGGGCAATGTGCGACAGATGGAGAACACCTGCCGCTGGATCACCGTGATGGCCTCCAGCCGCGAAGTGCTGATCGGCGACCTGCCACCAGAACTGCTGAACCTGCCACACGATGCCGCGCCGGTAACCAACTGGGAGCAGGCCCTGCGCCAGTGGGCCGACCAGGCCTTGGCGCGCGGGCAGACCAGCCTGCTGGACAGCGCAGTGCCGAGCTTTGAACGGATCATGATCGAGACGGCACTCAAGCACACCGCCGGCCGCCGTCGCGATGCTGCGCTGTTGCTGGGTTGGGGGCGCAATACCCTGACGCGCAAGATCAAGGAGCTGGGGATGAATGTGGCCGGGGGGGATGATGAGGAAGGTGATGACCACTGAGCTCTGAATTAGCTTTTTAGATTGCTGGGGCTGCTTTGCAGCCCATCGCGACACAAGGCCGCTCCCACAGGATCACCTCTGCCCCCAAGGCTGATGCGGTGGACACACATCGCGGTCGTCGTAGGAGCGGGTTCACCCGCGAAGAGGCCGGGCCTGCTGGCCAATCTCCACCTGCCGTTCACCGTTGCTGCCGCCACCGTATTCGCGGGTAAACCCGCGCCTACCACGGCGGTGGGCACATATCGGGGTCGTCGTAGGAGCGGGTTCACCCGCGAAGAGGCCGCGCCTGCTGGCCAATCTCCACCTGCCGTTCAGCGTTGCCGCCACCACCGTATTCGCGGGTAAACCCGCTTGTATGGTAGGACTTGAAGGGAGGAGGAGGGCCATAACTCGCTTCTGACTGTTCGCGCAGTACAGACCGTAGGAGAAATCACCCCTCCTCCTTTCAACACCCAAGCGCCGATAAGGAATGCCTCGCGAGCAAGCGACAATAGAAGCAAGCCTGCGCCAGGGTGTGCCCTTCAAGTCACACTACGCTACAAGGAGCAGCTATTCATGGCAATGTCCGCAATCCCAATCGAAGCTGGCGTGGACACCTCCAAAGATGAACTGGTGATTCAAGCCGCTCCGAATACCAAATCCTTCGCCATCCCTAACACTCCGAAAGCAATCAAAGCCTGGCTCAAGACGCTGCCCAAAGGCTCAGCGCTGGCCATCGAAGCGACCAGTACCTATCACATGGAAATGGCGGAGCAAGCCCATGCTGCGGGCTTCGCGGTATACGTTATCGATGGGCTGAGGCTGAGTAAGTACCGGGAAAGTGTTGCTATACGGGCAAAAACAGATGCCCATGATGCCGCTTTGCTCGCCCGCTTCCTGAGCAACGAGCGGGGCTCTTTGAAGGCTTGGACTCCGCCACCAGCCGGGCATCGTGAGATCCAGGTGCTGCTGCGCCGCCGCGCCAAACTTGTAGCAGTGCGCGGCATGCTGCGGATGAGCTTGTCGGGCGACAAATTGTTTGCCTCAGAACTCAAACGTGTTGAGGAAGTGCTCGAACGCATAGAGCTTTCGCTGGAAAAACAGCTGCGTGCGGTGATCAAGAAGGCGGGGCTTTCCGATCAGATGCGCCGTGTTCAGAGGCTTCCGGGTGTTGGTTTCTTAACGGCTGCCGGCCTGGTGATGTCCTTCATGCGCGGCGAGTTCAAGAACAGCGACGCCTTTGTCGCTTATCTAGGCATGGATGTAACGGTTTCCCAATCCGGTAAATGGGCAGGCAGAGGGAAGTTGAGCAAGCGCGGAGACTCGGAGGTCCGTAGACTCCTGTACAACGCCTCGATGAGCGGCAGTCGAACCGCGACCTGGAAGCAGTATTACGCCCATCACCAAGCCCGGGGGAAGAAAACCACTCAAGCCTTGGTGATCCTTGCACGTCGCTTGGCTCGGCTGGCCTTCGGCCTGATGAGGCATCAGGCCGACTGGAAGCCCGAGATATATACCGGAGGTGCCAAGCCGGCCAGCTGAGGCTGGGGCTGCAACGCAGCCCGCCCAAACTGACGGGCAGTATCCAATGCTGGGGAGAAATTCTCTGGCACGCTGACTCGTACCTCGAGGTTGCTGAGAGAGGCCGATGGCGTTTTTACTGAAAATTTGCCTCCGGCCATAGAATCTCCTACCCCAATCCTGTGGGAGCGGCCTTGTGTCGCGATGGGGCGCAAAGCGGCCCCAGCCATTTCAGTCGTCTGAATGCACCGTTCCTGTGCCCGCTGCACCTCTGGAAGGCACAAATCCCCTCAAAATCCGGCCAAATCACCCGCAAAGCCCAGTATTCACGGCTTTTGCAAAACTGGCACGCCCCCTGCAATAAGCAATACATCTTCAGTTTCGGGGGCCCTGGTACAGGCAGGCCGGGTGAACCCCTCTTTTATTTGCAGCACCGCCGCTTTTGGGGACCTCGGTACAGGCAGGCCGGGTATCCCCCCTTTATACGCAGTACCCCTTTTGGGGACCCTGGTACAGGCAGGCCGGGATATCCCCTCTTTTATTCGTGCAGTTTCACTTGCACCCGCCAGCGCCCAGCGTCCTCTGCACCGGCCCATTCGCCGTGCAGGGGGCGCGCGGCCACCACCGTCAGCAACAAACCTTCCTTGCTGTGCTGTACCCGCCAGCTCACCGGCTTGCCCTGCAGGCTGAGCTGCCCTTGCTGAGCCTTGCCCTGGGCCTGAAACAGCAACGCCACCGTCCCTTCCACGTTCTCGCCATGCAGCTTGGGCTCTTCGTTGAACCACAGCTCCAGGCCATCCTGCATCACTTGCACCTGCTGCAGTTCACGCTCGTCCGGCGTAGTCAGGCGACCGATCATCAGCCCTACCATCAAGCCGACGATCGCCAACGACAGCATCACCCGTGGGAAGGCCTTCGAACGCACGTCCGGTTCAGGGGTAGAATGCCCGTCATCTTCACGTTTGGAGCCGTGCATGTTTCACGTCATCCTTTTTCAACCAGAAATTCCGCCGAATACCGGCAACATCATTCGTCTATGCGCCAACAGCGGCTGCGCCCTGCACCTGATCGAACCCATCAGCTTCGAACTGGATGACAAGCGCCTGCGCCGCGCAGGGCTGGACTACCACGAGTATGCCACGCTCAAGCGCCACGAGAGCTTGGCCGGATGCCTGGAAAGCCTTGGCAACCCACGGTTGTTCGCCTTTACCACCAAGGGCTCGCACCCGTTCCACGAAGTGGCCTTCCAGCCGGGCGACGCCTTCCTGTTCGGGCCAGAGAGCCGCGGGTTGCCGGCCGAGGTGCTGGACAGCCTGCCGGCCGAGCATCGCCTGCGCCTGCCGATGCGGCCGGGGTGCCGTAGCCTGAACCTGTCCAATACGGTGGCGGTGACGGTGTATGAGGCGTGGCGGCAGAACGGGTTTGCCGGGAGCTGATGTGTTGCCTGTGCGGGCCTCTTCGCGGGTAAACCCGCTCCTACGCAGGCCGAGGGAACGGCGCAATCCCCTGTAGGAGCGGGTTTACCCGCGAAGAGGCCCGCGCCGGCAACAAAAAAGCGCCCCGAGAGGCGCTTTCTTGAAACCGGCAGTAATTACTGCACAGTAGGCGCTTCACCCGCTTCCTGCATACGCTGCATTTCTTGCGCGTACAGGGCGTCGAAGTTGACCGGCGACAGCATCAGCGCCGGGAACGAACCGCGGGTCACCAGGCTGTCCAGGGCCTCACGGGCATAAGGGAACAGGATGTTCGGGCAGAACGCACCCAGGGTGTGGCTCATCGAAGGCGCATCGAGGTTGGCGATCAGGAAGATACCGGCCTGCTGCACTTCAGCAATGAAGGCCACTTCGTCACCGTTCTTGACGGTAACCGACAGGGTCAGCACGACCTCGTGGAAGTCACCTTCCAGGGATTTCTGCTTGGTGTTCAGGTCCAGGGCAACGCTCGGTTCCCAGGTCTGACGGAAGATCTGCGGGCTTTTCGGGGCCTCGAACGACAGGTCACGCACATAGATGCGTTGCAGGGAGAACTGAGGGCTGTTGTCTTCTGCAGCAGCGCCGTTGGTCTGTTGGTCAGTCATGTCAGATCCTTATCCTAATGTTTTTGAATGCAGTGCAAATCAGGCCGCCAGCAACGCGTCGAGCTTGCCCGCGCGCTCCAGGGCATAGAGGTCATCGCATCCACCGACATGGGTGCTGCCGATCCAGATCTGCGGCACCGACGTGCGGCCGGCTTTCTGACTCATCTCGGCGCGAACCTGCGGCTTGCCGTCGACCTTGATTTCCTCGAAGGCCACGCCCTTGCTCTCGAGCAGGTACTTGGCGCGCATGCAGTAGGGGCAGTAGTCGCTGGAGTAGACGATGACAGGCTTCATATCACTTCACCAGGGGCAGGTTATCGGCTTTCCAGCTGGAAACGCCACCGCTCAGTTTGGCGGCGTTGTAACCAGCTTTGAGCAGCTCGCGGCAAATGGTGCCGGACTGCTGGCCCATCGCGTCGACGACGATCAAGGTCTTTTCTTTATGCTTGCCCAGCTCGGTCATGCGGTTGGCCAGCTTGTCCTGCGGGATGTTCACCGCGCCGACGATATGACCGGCGGAGTATTCCTTGGCCGGGCGAATGTCGATCACCAGGGCCTTCTCGGCATTGACCAGGGCTGTCAGTTGGCCGTTGGTCAGGCTTTGGCCACCACGACGGATTTCATTGATGAGCAGCAGGACCAGCAGAATGAGGAAGATCGCAACCAGGATGTAGTGATCTGTCGCGAATTGAATCAGGTGAGCAACCATCAGCGGTGTTCCAGGCGATTGAAAATGCCGGCCAGTATACACAGCCCCTTGGTGCCACCAAAGCCCGACGGGCCGGCCACAAAACCACCTTCATGTTGCCACCACAGGTGCGCCGGTCGGTGGAATGGGACGAATATTCGCCGCAGGTGGCGTATTTGCCCTAAAATGCGTGTCTTTATCATCTTTGAACAACCGTGAGTTTGATTGATGACGAGCACGCCCAAACCCCTGGTCCTGATTATCCTGGATGGCTTCGGCCATAGCGATATCCCCGAACACAACGCCATCTTTGCCGCCAATAAACCGGTCTATGACCGCCTGTGCGCCACCCAGCCGCATGGCCTCATTTCCGGCTCGGGCATGGATGTCGGCCTGCCGGACGGGCAGATGGGCAACTCCGAAGTCGGTCATATGAACCTCGGCGCAGGTCGCGTCGTGTATCAGGACTTCACGCGGGTGACCAAGGCCATCCGCGACGGCGAGTTCTTCGAAAACCCGGTACTGACCGGTGCTGTGGACAAGGCAGTCGGTGCTGGCAAGGCCGTGCACATCCTCGGACTGCTGTCCGATGGTGGTGTACACAGCCACCAGGACCACTTGGTGGCCATGGCCGAACTGGCCGCCCAGCGTGGCGCTGAAAAGATCTACCTGCACGCCTTCCTCGATGGCCGCGACACCCCGCCACGCAGCGCGCAGTCGTCCATCGAACTGCTCGACGCCACCTTCGCCAAACTGGGCAAGGGCCGTATCGCCAGCCTGATCGGCCGCTACTACGCCATGGACCGCGATAACCGCTGGGACCGCGTCAGCGCTGCCTACAACCTCATCGTCGACAGCGCTGCCGAGTACACCGCTGACACAGCCCTGGCAGGCCTTGAAGCAGCCTACGCCCGCGACGAAAGCGACGAATTCGTCAAGGCCACGCGCATTGGCGAAGCCGTCAAGGTCGAAGATGGCGATGCCGTGATTTTCATGAACTTCCGCGCCGACCGTGCTCGCGAGCTGTCGCGTGCATTCGTAGAGCCAGACTTCACGGAATTCGCCCGTGCGCGCCTGCCGAAGATGGCGGCGTACATCGGCCTGACCCAGTATTCGGCGAAGATCCCGGCACCAGCAGCCTTCGCTCCGTCCAGCCTGAACAACGTGCTGGGCGAATACCTTGCAAAAAACGGCAAGACCCAGCTGCGCATCGCCGAAACCGAGAAATACGCCCACGTCACCTTCTTCTTCTCGGGTGGCCGCGAAGAGCCGTTCGAAGGCGAAGAACGCATCCTGATCCCGTCGCCGAAGGTCGCCACCTATGACCTGCAACCGGAAATGAGCGCACCAGAGGTGACCGATCGCATCGTCGAAGCCATCGAACAGCAGCGCTTCGACGTCATCGTGGTCAACTACGCCAACGGCGACATGGTCGGCCACACCGGCGTGTTCGAGGCAGCGGTCAAGGCCGTCGAAGCACTGGATACCTGTGTAGGGCGCATTGTCGACGCACTGGACAAGGTCGGCGGCGAAGCGCTGATCACCGCTGACCACGGCAACGTCGAGCAGATGGAAGACGAGTGCACCGGCCAGGCGCACACCGCGCACACGACCGAGCCGGTACCGTTCATCTACGTGGGCAAGCGCAACGTGAAAGTGCGCGAGGGCGGCGTGCTGGCCGACGTGGCGCCAACCATGCTGAAGCTGCTGGGGCTGGAAAAGCCGGTGGAAATGACCGGTACCTCGATTCTGGTCGACGCCTGAATGTCGAAAGGGGCTGCGTTGCAGCCCCAATTGCACATGAATTCCAGACAAACGCCCCCCTGCATCCGCAGCGAGGCGTTTTTTTTGCCTGCCCAGGCGGGCATACTAGGCCAGTCTCCATCCTTGGTACGCCAAACCCCATGCTTCGCGCCCTGATCCTCCTAGCCCTGTCTTGCCTGCTCAGCCCGGCCTTCGCCGATGAGCGTGCGCAGACCCAGCAGCAACTGGATGCCACCCGCCAGGACATTGCCGAGCTCAAGAAAACGCTGAGCAAGCTCCAGGAAGAAAAGGCCGGTGTGCAAAAAGACCTCAAAGCCACCGAAACCGACATCGGCAACCTCGAAAAGCAGGTGGAGGCCCTGCAGCAAGAACTAAAAAAGACTGAAGGCGAGCTGGAGCGCCTTGATACCGAGAAAAAAAAACTCCAGAGCGCCCGCGTTGAACAACAACGACTGATCGCCATTCAGGCCCGTTCGGCCTACCAGAACAATGGTCGCGAGGAATACCTCAAGCTGCTGCTCAACCAGCAGAACCCCGAGAAATTCGCCCGCACCCTCACCTATTACGACTACCTGAGCAAGGCGCGCCTGGAGCAATTGCGCACCTTCAACGAGACCTTGCGCCAACTGGCCAACGTCGAACAGGAAATTTCCAGCCAGCAACAACAACAGCTGGCCCAGCGCACCGACCTCGACAGCCGCCGCCAGGCCCTGGAAACCGAGCGCGCCAAGCGCCAGCAGGTACTGGCAAAGCTCAACAGCGATGTGAAGGACCGCGATCAGAAGCTGCAAGCGCGCGAACAGGACCAGGCCGACCTGGCCAAGGTCTTGAAGACCATCGAGGAAACCCTCGCCCGCCAGGCCCGTGAAGCTGAAGAGGCACGCAAGAAGGCCCTGCTGGCGCAGCAGGAAGCGGAAAAACGCCGCCAGCAGGAAGCGCTGGCCGCCGCCGCTGCCCGCGACCGGGCCCGTGAGCCTGCAGAGCCAGTGGAACCGCCGAAAAAGGCCCGTACCACCCTCGGGCCGATGGTTTCCAGCGATGGCGCCAACTACGGCGGCGCATTTTCTGCTGCGCGGGGCAAACTTCCATGGCCAGTCAATGGTCGATTGCTGGCACGTTTCGGTGATGCCCGCGGTAGCGACGCCCGTGCCAAGTGGGACGGGGTTATGATCAGCGCCAACCCAGGCACCCAGGTACGTGCCGTGCACGGCGGGCGTGTGGTATTCGCGGACTGGTTGCGCGGTGCCGGGCTTCTGGTCATTCTCGACCATGGCAACGGTTACCTGAGCCTGTACGGCCACAACCAGAGCCTGCTCAAGAATGCCGGTGATATCGTCAAGGCCGGTGAAGCCATTTCCACCGTTGGCGACAGCGGTGGTCAGGACGCGGCAGGCTTGTATTTCGCTATCCGCCAGCAGGGCCGGCCTACCGACCCTTCGCAGTGGTGCCGGGGCTAGTCAAATTTCTACGGCGCAGCCTGAGTGCTGCGCCGATGCTCCCCAGGGAGCGCTTACAGGATCAGGAGTTCGTTCGACATGCTGCACTCGCCTCGTCTCACCCAGCTGGCCCTGTCCATCGCCCTGGCGGTCGGCGCGCCCCTGGCCACCGCCGCAGAGCCGGCCAAGGCCGCTGCAGTGCCAGCCACCGAGGTGACCGCCAAGGCGCCACTGCCGCTGGAAGAACTGCGCACCTTCGCCGAGGTCCTGGACCGCATCAAAGCTGCCTACGTCGAACCGGTAGACGACAAGACCCTGCTGGAAAACGCCATCAAGGGCATGCTTAGCAACCTTGACCCGCATTCGGCCTACCTCGGCCCCGAGGACTTCCAGGAGCTGCAGGAAAGCACCAGCGGCGAGTTCGGCGGGCTGGGCATTGAAGTAGGCCAGGAAGACGGCTTCATCAAGGTAGTTTCGCCAATCGACGACACCCCAGCCTCGCGTGCCGGCGTGCAGGCTGGTGACCTGATCGTCAAGATCAACGGCGCCCCGACCCGCGGCCAGACCATGACCGAAGCCGTCGACAAGATGCGCGGCAAGGTCGGCGAGAAAATCACCCTGACCTTGGTGCGCGACGGCGGCAACCCGTTCGACGTGAACCTGACCCGTGCAGTCATTCAGGTCAAGAGCGTGAAGAGCCAGCTACTGGAGAACGACTACGGCTACATCCGTATCACCCAGTTCCAGGTCAAGACCGGTGACGAAGTGGGCAAGGCCCTGGCCAAGCTGCGCAAGGACAACGGCAAGAAGCTGCGCGGGGTGGTGCTGGACCTGCGCAACAACCCAGGCGGCGTGCTGCAATCGGCAGTGGAAGTGGCCGACCACTTCCTGACCAAAGGTCTGATCGTCTACACCAAAGGCCGCATCGCCAACTCCGAGCTGCGTTTCTCGGCCGACCCGGCCGATGCCAGCGCGGGCGTGCCGCTGGTGGTACTGATCAACGGTGGCAGTGCATCGGCATCGGAAATTGTCGCCGGCGCCCTGCAGGACCAGAAGCGTGCCGTGCTGATGGGCACCGACAGCTTCGGCAAAGGCTCGGTGCAGACCGTGCTGCCACTGGCCAACGACCGCGCCCTGAAGCTCACCACTGCGCTGTACTACACCCCCAATGGCCGCTCGATCCAGGCCCAGGGCATCGTCCCGGACATCGAGGTGCGCCCGGCCAAGCTCACCGCCGAAGCCGACACCGAAAACTTCAAGGAAGCCGACCTGCAGGGCCACCTGGGCAACGGCAACGGCGGCGCCGACCGCCCGACCGGCAGCAGCAAGCGCAAGGAACGCCCGCAGGATGACGACTTCCAGCTGAGCCAGGCACTGAGCCTGCTCAAGGGCCTGAACATCACCAAGGGCGACTGAGCCACCCTATGCGTTATCTGCTGTGTCTGTTGTTTTGCCTGATGGCCGGAATCGCGCAAGCGGCACCGGCCAACAAGGCCTACATGAGCATCATCATCGACGACCTGGGCCAGAGCCCAGAGCGCGACAGCCGTACCCTGGCCCTGCCTGGGCCGGTGACCATGGCGATCATGCCCGACACCCCGCATGCCACCGACTTTGCACGCCAGGCGCACAAGGCCGGCAAGACGGTGATCCTGCACATGCCCATGGACCCGGCCACCGGGCCCTATGCCTGGCACCCGGGCATCGCCATCGAAGAGCTGGCGCGGCGCCTGGACGCAGCATTGGTCAAGGTGCCCTACGCCGCCGGCATCAACAACCACATGGGTAGCCGCATGACCGCACAGCGTGAACCCATGGCGTGGTTGATGGGCGAGCTGCAGCGGCGCCATCTGTTCTTTGTCGACAGCCGCACCAGTGCCGCCACGGTTGCCGCGGCCGAGGCTCAAGCACACGATGTCGCGCATGTATCACGGGATGTATTTCTGGATGACGTGCGCACGCCGGAAGCCATCGACGCTCAGCTGCAACAGGGTATTGCACTGGCCCGCAAGCAAGGCTCGGCCGTGTTGATCGGCCACCCCTACCCGCAGACGCTAGCGGTGCTGGAAAGTCAGATTCCACGGCTCAAGCAATTGGGGATCGAACTGGTCACGCTGCAACAGATGATCGCCACACGTGGCAACCAGGCCATGCCTGCACACGGTAAGCATGGCCGTTACAGCAATCGCTAGCATTTGCTGATCGCGGGCAGCCGCTGGGCCACCCGGGCAAAGTTCAGAGGTTGAACGGAATGACATCCCTGGCCTGTGCGTAGGTCAGGTTACCCCGATAAATGCTCAGTACCTGCCCCTCGCTCGCCGCCTTCATTTGCTCGCGATACCCCATTTTGCGCTGGCTCCACAGCTTGAGATGGCCTTTGCCAAACGCCGTCGGCGCCGCCTGCGAGTCGGCAAAATGGAAATGCGCGGCCCACAAGGGTTTACCTCGACCCTCACCGGGAGCACGCAACAGGCTGATCCGGTACTCGTCCAGATAGCCATCGGAAACCACCTGCCGAGGCCCGACATATTCCACGGCGAGCAAACCCTGCTGATGGAGAAAATTCAGCCCTCTGGCACCTGGATAGCGCGTCTTGCTGTAAAGCGCTACCAAACAGTCGCGGCGGGCCTGACGCAACTGAATCAGCGCATCGTCCATGCCCGCCAGCAGCGCGTGCTCTGCGTTGGCATCGCTGAGCTGTTCACGCAACTCGGACACTTCGTTGATCTGGCCGTCCAGCATCGACATCAGGCCCATATCGTCAGCATCCTTGGCAACCAGGGCTCTGGCTTGAGCGATGACATTTTCGTTCTGTGCCAGCATGGCCTCGGCCAGCTCCCGGTTGTTCCTTTCGGACTCCGGCGTAGAAGTCCGCGACTGCTGTTCCGGTTCGCCCGCGGCTACCTCTTCAACCCAGGTGTTTCCCTGCTTCTGGAAGCGATGCAGCGCACTCTTGTTGAAAGCCGCTACAACTTGCAGCACAGCCTGCCCGTCGACCACCGATTCGCTGCCAATGACTATCTGACCAGCCCGCGTATGGGCCACCTGCAGGCTCTTTCGTGAATAGACCGCACGACGTGAGCCACGGACCTGCCCGTCCGCCTGCTCGCGCATGGCCTCGACCAACGCCTCACCGGCTATGGTTTTCAGTTCCACCATCTGTTGCTTGTAGGCCTCAAGGCGCTGGACATCGATGAGCTTGCTGCCGAGTGTCTTGATCCGTTCGGCGTTGAGAATCGCCGCGAGGTATTCGTCCCACGCACTTTGCAGCACCTCGATTCGTTCGGCGACAGGCAAGTCACAGAACATCAGCAGATGATGCGTTTGTGCGGCCACCCGCAGACGCTGACTGGCGAGCGCATGGCGGAAGATCATGTAGTGCTGGGTAGGCGTGCCTTTGTGCCACTGCAGGGCCAGCTCGACCAGGCCCATGGCCTGGAAAAACCGGATGTTGATCGTGGTCGTCTTACGGCTCGCGATAATGCTCGAGACGGTCAGAGTGGTATTGACGTAAGGCACTTGCATGTCGATGTCGGTGATGGCCAACAGGCGATCCAGCTGGCTGGAGACATTGATGATCCTGGGCTGCTCTTCAAGCAACTTTTCCAACATCGTCCGGAACCTGGCATACAACTCGGCCTGTTTCTCTGGCGGTGCGACATTGAGCGCATTGGTGAGTTGGTCATATTCCCTGAACCCACCCAAGGCCAGCAGCTCATCAATGAAGAACATGCCAAAGCTGATCAGGTTCTTGCGGACCTGGCCCAAGAGTATCCGTTGATCTCTCACGCTGCCGACGTGCGTCGAGGCGCTCGACTTGTCAAGCACGTAGGTAATGTTGCGTTCGGCCTCGAGATAATCAAGAAACAATCTTTCGTTCAAGGGCAGGCGCTGGTTGCGCAACTTACTCGTCTGCTCTTGCAACTGCTGGAACTTGAGCTTGAACAACTCGGTAGCCTGCTCGAATTGCGCACGTTCTCCCGGCTCGGTGGGTGGCGCCTTTTGCAACCGTTCCTCGACTTTTTTTACCGGATCACGCAAACCGACAATCTGCTCGCTCAACGCGTTGAAATCCTTCGTGGCAGCCTCTGCGGCCAGGATAAGCCGCTCTATCTCGGCCTGAGCCTTGGCGATCGGCCCGTCAAGCTTCTTGCGCAATCGCTCGCGGGCCAACTCGCCGGAGCGATCATTGCCACCGTGCAAGCGCGAATTATTGAGGTGCCAGACATTGCCGTCGCGCATCAGGTATGGCCCAACCGTGCCGTCCGGACCAATGATGCGAAACGCTGCGTTATCAAGGCTGACTCGGTAGACATCACCGTCCAGAGACACATAGAAATAATCCCCGATCCGTACCAGCCCCGCGGCCACACCCTGCGTCTGCGGGGCGCGCCCTTCCAGCGAAACACTGGCCGCCAACGCCCGCATCTGGCCTCGCTGGGCACTTGACAGGCCATTGAGCCCCCCAGCCCCACGCCAGGAAAAGTCGAGGTGGGTGTTGGCCATCGCCTGCAGGCTGTCGACCGAGACGCTGGGCTCCCGCGTCGCGGTGGAAAGGTTCGCCAGCTCGATCCCATCGCCTGCAGCTGGCCCCTGGAGCAGCGATGGCGGCAGGTCGCCAGAGACGGGCGGGGCTGCCAGTTTCGGCGTCTGCAGGTGTATCAGCGCCAGCAAGGTGTTGTTCAGCACATCGACCATCGCCTGGATGCGCTCGTCGAGATGCGAGCTGGCCAGTCCTTGCACATCGTTGATCAAGCTGCGCATGCCGATGTAGAGCCAGGCAACCGAGGTGAGCGGCCCTGGTAACACTGGAAACACAACATTCAACAGTTCCCAGGAAAATGCCGTGACCAGCCGCCAGCGCACCTCGCTGTTGCTCATGGCGCTGCGATCCGCCAGCTCCAGCAACATCCGGCCCTTGGCTTCGAACATCTGCCGATCCACGTCCCGCGCCCAGAATTGCAGCGCCAACTGAACAGGCTGCGGTTTCTCCGGGAGGGTGTAAGGGTCGAGCAGCCATTGGGGCAGGTGCGGCTCCCGGAAACCACCATTGTCGTAGACCGCGCGCTGAGCTTGCTCGATCCACAGCAGCACGTTGTCCTGCAAAGCCCCCGGGCGGCTGATCGCATCCAACAGTGCCTGAGCGCTGTCGTACTGAATTAGCGCCTTTTCGGTGTACAGCGGGCAGTACAACAGATGAACACCCAACTCGATGAGTTCGATCACGTAGAAACCATGCGCGACGTCGACCCTCTCTGATGTCGGCGAGCGTTTGAACGCAAGCGGTGCAATCCGCACAGCGGCAGCCCCTTGCGCGCCGCTACGGCAGAATTCTGCCAGGGCGCCGTAGGCGAACTTGTCGAGCCGTTTGACGGCACGCGCCCGCGCAGCATCGAACATCAGGGTGATACGCCAGCGTATGGCAAATGCCGAGATATGTTCGGCGCGGCTCGCCGAGCGATCGAGCATCGACTGAACATGCCGTGGATAGCTGCCGCCGATATCGACTCGCTGCACCAGCTCACGGACGTAATCAATGGTCATCCACTTCATGATCAGCTGGTTTTCCCGGTGCGCGATGTGTGTCACCACTCCTCCTGCGGTGGCATCCAGGCGGCCGATCGCCAGCTGCGTCAGGGTCAACGTCTTTTCACCGCTCTTCTGGCCGAAGCCCAGCCCGTGACCGTCACTGACAAAGGTCTCGACCGTGAGGAGAATGTCATCAGGAAAATAATTGGCGTCTACCGGGTGGTCATGCAGCATCGCTTCGCGCAGGCGCGTTGCCGCATAGGTGTGCAAATCCGGCAGACCGTCCTGAATGCCCTGCGCTGGGCTGTGCTGTTGCAGTAGCGACAAGTCGAGCATGGCTTGGAGGTAAGCGGTCTGGCTATCCGTATCGGCTCGCGACAGGCCCTTGGGAAGCGCCAGGCCCAGCCCACCAGTGCCATGGTCACTGAACTCGGCGAAAAATGATGCGGGGTCGCAGGCCAAGTGGCAGTAGTGCTCCAGTTGGTCGACGCTGTCGATCGCACTCCAGCGCAGGCGGGCCACGCGCTCGAGCAAGATTTCCAGCAGCGAGGCGCTGTACAGGGCGAAAGCGTCGCCCTCCACAGTCAGGCCCTGCCAGCTCAACTCATCAAACCGGTAACGTCCAGCCATCTGTATTTGCAACGCCGCGCCGAATGCTGCCTGGGCGTCGAAACTGCGGACCAGGCCTTCGGGAGAACACCAGAGTGTCAGTTCGCGAACCTCACTGGAGGCGGTAATCAGCAAGCCGGGCAACAGCTCATGGAACGTGTCTTCGCCCTCACGTAAGGCTACCCGCACCAGTTGCACATCGAGCCCGGTGCGGTTGCCCATCATCAGGTCACGCAGCAGCTTGCGTTGTTCGTCATCCAGCGCTTCATCCTTCAGGCCATCGAGCAGGTTGGCGCGCAACAACTGCTGCAACCACAGGTCCCGGTCGATCGTGCCGTCGCCGTTCCAATAGTCGATCTGCGCTTGCTGGAAGTGCCAAAGCAGCATTGGCAGCAACGCGTTCAGGCCATCGGTCAGGCGCGCGGGCTCGATCAAATCGCCCTCAGCCGTTTCGAAGCTCGACTCGATGGCGAAAAAGCGCCGGGGCGGGTTCAGGCTAAGGCGGTAGTCGCCCGCCGGGGCGAGGTCCAGTGGTTTAGCCGCAAGCAGGGCCTGCAGCACAACATCCACCAGCGGCTGAGGGCGCCAGACACCATCCGGCTGCAGGGACATCAGGTACAGCGGTGCAGCCGAGGTCATTTCAGGGCGATGCACGCCAACCAGAGGATAGTGCTCCAGGATCACCTTCATGACCTGTTCGCCTACGACCTGACGGAGCGTGGGACGGCTGGCGAACTGGGCGGCGACTGCGTGATTGAGGTTGTGCGCGTGAGTGGCGGGCATGACCAGGACTCGTTGTGGAATGAACCACAAAGCGTCCTGGAAATGGTATCGAAACAGGTGCTACATATTGCTGCTGGCAAGCCGCGACACCTGGCAGTGCGGCGGCCTGCCGGGAAGTCAGCTATAGACGCGGCCAAGCACCTGGCGATGGCTCTCGAACTGATCGAGCACATCACGCACGATCTGGTCTGGGGCAAAGCCCATCAGGTCGTACTCCTGACTGCCGTCATGCAGGTAGACCTCGGCGCGGTAGAAGCGCTGGCGCAGTTCAGGCTCACCCTCGACCGGCGCCTCGCTCGGCGCGGCCATATAGCCGTCAAGGCTCACTTCGTAGACGAACGGGTTGCCCTCTTCCATCATCACCCGCAAGCCCATCAGGTTGCGCGACTGGCCAACGCGGGTTTCCACCTCGAAGCCCTGCGTCTGCAGCTGTGCAGCGGCTTCTTTCAACGCCGGGCTGACCTGCTTGTCCATGAAGCGCTGCACCACGGCCTGGGTCGGCTGCAGTTCCAGCTGGGTCAGGCGCTCGCTAAAGCCGCGACGGCCACGGGCGGCCAGTTCGGCGCGCTCCTGCTCGATCACCACGTCCTGCTTCATGGCCTTGTACAGGCCGAACATGAACAGCACCAGCACCACCGAGAACGGCAGGCCCGCCAGCACGACCATGGTCTGCATGGCTTCGAAGTTACCGGCAAACAGCAGGCCGATGGTCACCAGGGTGATCACCACGGACCAGAACACCACCATCCAGTGCGGGGCATCTTCGTCGACCTTGCCGCCTGTGCACGACAGGTTGGCCATCATCACCGCGCCGGAGTCGGCCGGCGTGAGGAACAGCACGAACCCGACGAACACTGCCACACCAATGACGATCTTGGCTGCCGGGAAGTGTTCCAGCAGCTGGTAGATCGACATCGATGGCTGTTCCAGCGCAGTCTTGCCCAGCTCCACGGCGCCCTGGTTGATCACCAGGTCCAGTGCGGTGTTGCCGAAGATCGACAGCCAGGCCAGGGTGAAGCCCAGCGGGATCAGCAGCACACCCATCACCAGTTGGCGCACGGTGCGGCCCTTGGAAATACGGGCAATGAACATGCCGACGAACGGGCCCCAGGAGATCCACCAGGCCCAGTAGAACACGGTCCACAGGCCCAGCCAGCGCTCCGACTTGCCGGCTTCGCCTTCATACACATAGAGGTCGAAGGTTTTCAGCACGATGCCGTTCAGGTAGTCGCCAACGTTCTGCACGAAGCCGTTGAGCAGGTGCAGGGTTTCGCCGCCCAGCAGCACGAAGATCAACAGGCCACTGAACAGCATGATGTTCAGGTTGGACAGGCGGCGGATGCCGTTCTCCACGCCCGATACCGCTGCCACGGTAGCCACGCCGGCCATGACCAGGATCACCACCAGCAGGTTGGTCTTGCTGTGGTCCATGCCGAACAGGTATTCCAGGCCGGACGATACTTGCATCGCGCCGATGCCCAGGTTGGTCACCAGGCCCAGCAGGGTGACGAACATGCCGAAGATATCGACGGCGTTGCCGGCAGCGCCCTTGACCCAACGCTCGCCCACCAGCGGGTACAGCGCCGAGCGCAGTGCCAGCGGCTGGTTGTGGCGGTAGGCAAAGTAACCCACGGCCAGGCCGACCAGGGCATAGATCGCCCAGCCGTGCAGGCCCCAGTGCAGGAAGGTCAGCTGCAGGCCCTGGCGCGCGGCCTCGAGGCTGGCAGGAGTGCCTTCCGGTGGGTTGAAGTAGTGGTCCAGGGGCTCGGAGGCGCCGAAGTACAGCAGCGAAATACCGATACCGGACGAGAACAGCATGCCGGCCCAGGCGCCGTAGCTGAAGTCAGGCTGGTCGTCCTTGCCACCCAGCTTGAGGCTGCCGTAGTCGGAGAAAGCCAGGTAGACGACGAACAGCAGGTATCCGCAGATGACCAGCATGTAGTACCAGCCAAAGGTGCGCGTCAGCCACTTCTGGGCCACGCCCAGCACCTGGCCGGCGGTTTCGGGTACAGCGATCAGCAAGGCAGTCAGAACAAGGATCATCAGCGCGGAGGTGAAAAACACCACGCGGTTGACCCGTACCCTCTCGGCGGGGGGCTTGGTAAGTGAGGCAGAACTCATTGCACGAATGCTCCGGGCAGTGCAGCTGTGGAGGCTAATCAGTCTTTCCCGAGCAATTGGTGGAATATCCCCACTGCATCAGGTGTTATAAAAGAACCCTGGAAACCGTGATCCCGAATCGATACGTTGCCAAAAACAGACAGGTGGCCTGCTGAAAATGCCACGCCTCAACGGAGGTGCGCGCATTCGTCACAGGTCACCCCGCCCGCTCCAAGGGCCTGTCGCAGGGCCAATGGCCGTACGGCAGAATCTGCATTTCGCATCGCTCATGCCCGTCAACACCTTGTATTCCGGGGGTTACGCGATTTCCTGGGGTGTCAATCCGTGCCTTCTCGACCGCCTGAAAAACTGTCAATGGCACAAATTGTCGCAGAGCTTATTCTTTATTGATTGAACGTTCAATCAAAACAAAATAGACTGGCCTTCGCCGAGTCAGCCGCCTGTCGTCTGCTCGCAGGCCTGAGGAGATAGCAAGATGCCCAAGGTCGGTATGCAACCCATCCGGCGCCAGCAGTTGATCGAAGCCACATTGCAGGCGGTCGATCAGGTCGGACTGGGGGACGCCAGCATTGCGCTGATTGCCCGTTTGGCCGGTGTGTCGAACGGCATCATCAGTCACTACTTTCGGGACAAGAACGGCCTGATCGCAGCGACGATGGGTTACATCATGAGCATGCTCAACGAAGGCGTCAGAGCACGTCGCCAGGCCCTGAAAGACGACAGCCCGCGCGCTCACCTGAAAGTGATCATCGAGGGCAACTTCGATGCCAGCCAGGTAAACGGCCCGGCAATGAAAACCTGGTTGGCCTTCTGGGCTTCCAGCATGCACCAGCCCGATTTGCACAGGTTGCAGCGGATCAACGACCACCGCTTGTATTCCAACCTGTGCTGCCAGTTCCGCCGCGCCCTGCCGCTCTACCATGCGCGCAAGGCAGCCCGCGGCCTGGCAGCCCTGATCGACGGTTTGTGGCTGCGTGGCGCCCTGTCGGGTGATGCATTCGACACCGACCAGGCGATACGGATTGCTTACGAATACATGGAACTACAACTGGCCAAGCAGCACACCCTGGGCACAAACGACCAGGCTGCTGACAATGCGCGCAGGGCCCTTGCCAACCCGGCAGGAGCATGACGCGCAAGCCAAACCACACACTGCACTTGCGAGGACACTATGGCCCGTTTCGGAACGCAAAAACTCTACATTGATGGCGCTTACGTCGACGCTGGCAGCGATGCCACTTTCGAAGCCATCAACCCGGCCACCGGCGAAGTCCTCGCCCACGTACAGCGTGCTACCGAGGCTGACGTCGAGAAGGCCGTGGAAAGCGCCGAGCGTGGCCAGAAAGTCTGGGCTGCGATGACTGCCATGCAGCGTTCGCGCATCCTGCGCCGCGCCGTCGACATCCTGCGCGAGCGCAACGATGAGCTGGCCATGCTGGAAACCCTGGACACCGGCAAGTCGTACTCCGAAACCCGCTACGTCGACATCGTTACCGGCGCCGACGTGCTGGAATACTACGCAGGCCTGGTACCGGCCATCGAAGGCGAGCAGATCCCGCTGCGCGAATCGTCCTTCGTCTACACCCGCCGCGAGCCGCTGGGCGTGACCGTGGGTATCGGTGCCTGGAACTACCCGATCCAGATCGCCCTGTGGAAATCTGCCCCGGCCCTGGCCGCTGGCAACGCGATGATCTTCAAACCGTCGGAAGTCACCTCGCTGACCACCCTGAAACTGGCCGAGATCTACACCGAAGCCGGCCTGCCGAACGGCGTGTTCAACGTTCTGACCGGCAGCGGCCGCGAAGTCGGCACCTGGCTGACCGAGCACCCGCGCATCGAAAAAGTGTCCTTCACCGGCGGCACCACCACCGGCAAGAAAGTCATGGCCAGCGCCTCCAGCTCTTCGCTGAAGGAAGTGACCATGGAGCTGGGCGGCAAGTCGCCACTGATCATCTGTGCCGACGCCGACCTGGACAAGGCCGCTGACATCGCCATGATGGCCAACTTCTACAGCTCGGGCCAGGTGTGCACCAACGGCACCCGCGTGTTCATCCCGGCTGAAATGAAGGCGGCCTTCGAAGCCAAGATCGCCGAGCGCGTTGCCCGCATCCGCGTTGGCAACCCGGAAGACGAAAACACCAACTTCGGCCCGCTGGTCAGCTTCCAGCACATGGAAAGCGTGCTGGGCTACATCGCCAAAGGCAAGGAAGAAGGTGCCCGCGTGCTGTGCGGCGGCGAGCGTCTGACTGCCGGTGACTTCGCCAAAGGTGCCTTCGTTGCGCCGACGGTGTTCACCGACTGCACCGACGACATGACCATCGTCAAAGAAGAGATCTTCGGCCCGGTGATGAGCATCCTCACCTACGAAACCGAAGAAGAAGTGATCCGCCGTGCCAACGACACCGACTACGGCCTGGCCGCCGGCGTCTGCACCAACGACATCACCCGCGCCCACCGCATCATCCACAAGCTCGAAGCCGGTATCTGCTGGATCAACGCCTGGGGTGAATCGCCGGCCGAAATGCCGGTAGGTGGCTACAAGCAGTCGGGCGTCGGCCGTGAAAACGGCGTCAGCTCGCTGGCTCAATACACTCGCATCAAGTCGGTCCAGGTCGAGCTGGGCGGCTACAACTCGGTTTTCTGAACCCTGTCTAGCCCCGCCCGTGCCACCGCGCACGGGCGTTCCCGCTCCCCGATCACCGCCAACACGAGGGTACTTTCATGTCCCAAGAATTCGATTACATCATCGTCGGTGCCGGCTCGGCCGGTAACACCCTGGCGACCCGCCTGACCGAAGACGCCGGCGTCACCGTATTGCTGCTGGAAGCCGGTGGCCCCGACTACCGCTTCGACTTCCGCACCCAGATGCCAGCCGCCCTGGCCTTCCCGCTGCAAGGCCGCCGCTACAACTGGGCCTACGAGACCGACCCGGAGCCGTACATGGACGGCCGCCGCATGGAATGTGGCCGTGGCAAGGGCCTGGGTGGCTCGTCGCTGATCAACGGCATGTGCTACATCCGCGGCAACGCCATGGACTTCGACGGCTGGGCAGAACTGCCAGGCCTGGAAGACTGGACCTACCTGGACTGCCTGCCGTACTTCCGCAAGGCCGAAACCCGTGACATCGGCCCGAACGACTACCATGGCGGCGAAGGCCCGGTCAGCGTGACCACGCCGAAAGCCGGCAACAACCCGCTGTTCCATGCCATGGTCGAAGCTGGCGTACAGGCCGGTTACCCACGCACAGAAGACCTCAACGGTTACCAGCAGGAAGGCTTCGGTCCGATGGACCGCACCGTGACCAAGAACGGCCGCCGCTCCAGCACTGCCCGTGGTTACCTGGACCAGGCCAAGAAGCGCCCGAACCTGACCATCGTCACCCACGCCCTCACGGATCGCGTTCTGTTCGACGGCAAGCGCGCCATCGGCGTGACCTACCTGGTCGGCGACAGCGAAGAGCGCGTCGAAGCCCGCGCCCGCAAGGAAGTGATCGTCAGCTCCGGGGCCATCGCCTCGCCGCAACTGCTGCAGCGCTCCGGCGTCGGCCCGCGCGCCCTGCTGGAAAGCCTCGACATCCCGGTTGTGCACGACCTTCCGGGCGTTGGTGAAAACCTTCAGGACCACCTGGAACTGTACCTGCAGTACGCCTGCACCCAGCCGGTTTCGCTATACCCGTCGCTGCTGTGGTGGAACCAGCCGGCGATCGGTGCCGAGTGGATGTTCAATGGCACCGGTATCGGCGCCAGCAACCAGTTCGAGGCCGGGGGGTTCATCCGGACTCGTCCGGAGTTCAAGTGGCCGAACATCCAGTACCACTTCCTGCCGGTTGCGATTAACTACAACGGCTCCAATGGCGTGAAGGAACATGGCTTCCAGGCGCACATGGGCTCCATGCGCTCGCCTGCCCGTGGCCGCATCCAGGTCAAGTCGAAAGACCCGCGCCAGCACCCGAGCATCCTGTTCAACTACATGTCCACCGAGCAGGACTGGCAGGAATTCCGTGACGGCATTCGTCTGACCCGTGAAATCATGGCCCAGCCGGCGCTGGACCCGTACCGTGGCCGCGAAATCAGCCCGGGCGCTGACGTGCAAACCGACGAGCAGCTGGACAAGTTCATCCGCGAGCACGCCGAAACCGCCTTCCACCCGTCCTGCTCGTGCAAGATGGGCACCGACGACATGGCAGTGGTCGATGGTGAAGGCCGCGTGCACGGCATGAAGGGCCTGCGCGTGGTCGATGCCTCGATCATGCCGCTGATCATCACCGGCAACCTCAACGCCACCACGATCATGATCGCCGAGAAGATTTCGGACAAGATCCGTGGTCGCAAGCCACTGCCGCGCAGCACCGCCAAGTACTACGTGGCGGGGGATGCACCAGTGAAAGGCAAGCCGATGCGTGAAGTGAAACAGGGCTGAGGCCTTGATCAGGGGCCGCGCAGCGGCCCCTTTCACGTTTGCTCAGGCGGGCAGCGCAAAAAATGTGCGCATCAACGAATCATCCTCGACACCCAGTCGCCCCGCCAGCGCCTGGCGATCGAACAACTGTCCTGTGCGCATTTCACGCACGGCCTTCCCGCCTGGCGCCTGCGCCAGTGCCTTCAGGCACACCTCGGTAAAGCGATAATTGTGCCCTTGAACGGCCGTCACCTTTTCCACTTGCAGGTAGCGCCCGGGCATCATCAAAGACTCCGCTTCATCAGGTCGCCTTGAAAAGGGCCCGATGGGCGTCGCCTGCATGTCTTCGCCCGGTTCCAATACATACACCAACGCATTTTCATCAAAAGCCCCCCTGCCGCTGACCTGGGTCTGCGGGTCGTTGAAAACCTCCCAGAGGGCATAGGGGTTTTCCGTGAATGACGTGAAGTCGGTGGTCACCAGCACGTCACCCACTTCAATGGCACCCTCACCAACTGCCTGAAAACCAGTGCCCCGCAGGCTGGAGGCAGCCCGATACAGCCTCACCTGATTACTGACGCCAATCTGCCCAAGTGCGCGGGCAAGGTCATGGCTGCGCTGGATATTCCCGGCGCGAGTGCCCTCCAGCGGCATACCCCGCCACAGGTTGTTGTAGCGCTCCGGCGAGCTGGTGTACTCGGCAATGGCGGGCGAACCAAACCCGAGCTCATCGCGGTAGACAGGGTAGGGCTCACCGAATGCATCCAGATACTCGCCATTGGGCCCCACGGCATCGAGATCAGCCCACGGAACCGCGCCCAACAGGGCTTCCTGGCGGGCCAGCGCCTGATCCGACACAGCCAGCAGGTCGTCTGCCGCCGGCGCCATGTAAAGCTCCCAATCGACCTTGGCAGCGGAGGCTTGCGCCTGACCAGTCACACGCGGGGGGACGTGGCCATCAGTGAACAGCTCGCTGGCACGCATCATGGCTATATCGAGCAGGATGAACAGGATATCCGTCAGTACTGACCACCATGCCGCAGTGCGCCAGGCCTGCTTGCCATTGATTGCCCGGTCCAGGTGCAGCGCCAGGCTTGCGGTGCCCAGACCGAGCGATGCCAATATCACTGGCCAGCCAAGCGGCGCCATCGGCGCAATTATAAAACTCGCTGCTTGCAAGCCCGACAGCCAATCGGCCTTGCGCAACTGTGCGTTGGTGGTCAGCCGTTCGTGGGCGTCGCTGGTCAGATCATCCATGACCGAATCGCGCAGACGAACGAACAGGTCCCCTTCAATGGCCTGTCCTGAAAACGTGGTGTCGCCTCGCGACTGTGCGAGCAACTTGAAGTAATTGCGTAGACGCGGGCGTAGCGACTGCGCCAGTACCCCGTCCCCGACGAACAGCCTGACCAGCCGCTCTCGCCCCGCAGTCGTGGTGGCCTGGTCAGCCATCCACATCTGGAACGCATGGCGATCGTCGAATACCTTCACCACAGCCTGCGCATCGGCAAGATAGAGGCACAACCTGCCAGTCTTCAGCTTGTGCAAGAACATCAGCTTGGCGCTGATACCGCCGATGACAAGAGCGTTCCATTGAGGTTGGGCATTCGCCTGCCTGGCCTGTCGCAGGCCTTGCACGGTGCTTGGCAGAGCGGCATCAGCGACCGTCACCGCCATGAGTTCCTGGCGCTCAGGTTGGCTCAGCGCAGATTGGCCCACAGCAGCAATGAAGCGGGCACGGGCCAGGACACAATAGTCTTCGCCATGCCGTGACCGGAACTTGCTCAGCGCCTCGGTGTAGCGCCCTGCAAAATCCAACTGCCAGAACGCCGTCAGTACTTGCCGAGGGTCGAGCCGCACTTCGTTGCGCTCGTCGTAAACTGCGTGGCTGGCATCCACCCGGTAGAAGCCACCATAAACACTCAACTCGTCAGCACTGGCCTGCTGCTGCGGGCTGAATCGCTGGATGACCAGTTCGGTAAGGCTCAAAGACCGCAGTGGCGGCCCACTGTGGCGCCAGCCGGTGAAGCTCGACGAACTGCTGGCCGCCGACTGGAACTCGTGCCAATAGAGCCCGTCCGGGTCCAGCCAGTACCCCAGTTGGCGGCGAAGCACGTGGCCCGCCGCCTGGCGCGCCAGATTGTGCAAATCAGGAAATTGCCCGAGCAGGCGCTGGGCCACCTGGGCGAGAGAAATGGTTTCTTTGACATTCATGTCCTTGGCTGCCTGACAGTGGGCGAACCATTACAGCTGCACGCCGCAGCGACGATGCGGTATCGCTTTACAGCCTGCGCCGGCATCAGGTTAGAATCGATTGGCACGCGACCTGCTGGCTGTTGCTGAATGCGCTACCATGCCCCTTCCCCGCTGTCTCGGAGTACCTGCCTTTGGATGCAAGCACCATCAACAGCCTGTTCCTGATCGGCGCATTGCTGGTGGGTGCAAGTATCCTGGTCAGCTCGCTGTCGTCGCGCCTGGGTATCCCTATTCTGGTCATCATCCTCGCCGTCGGCATGCTCGCCGGTGTCGATGGTGGCGGCATCATCTTCAACAATTACCCAACCGCCTACCTGGTGGGCAACCTGGCACTGGCCGTCATCCTGCTTGACGGTGGCCTGCGTACGCGGGTGGCAAGCTTCCGCGTGGCGCTGTGGCCGGCGCTGTCGCTGGCCACGGTCGGGGTGATGATCACCACCGCCCTCACCGGCCTGATCGCCGCCTGGCTGTTCAACCTGAGCCTGATTCAGGGCCTGCTGATCGGCGCCATCGTCGGCTCCACCGACGCCGCTGCAGTGTTCTCGCTGCTCGGCGGCAAAGGCCTGAACGAGCGGGTTTCCGCTACCCTCGAGATCGAGTCGGGCAGCAACGACCCGATGGCAGTGTTCCTCACTGTCACCTTGATCGACATGATCGCCAGCGGCGAGACCGGCCTGCACTGGAGCCTGCTGGGCCACTTGCTGCGTGAGTTCGGTATCGGCACGCTGCTGGGCCTGGGCGGCGGCTGGCTGATGCTGCAACTGGTAAACCGTATCAATCTGGCCGGCGGCCTGTACCCCATTCTGGTAGTGGCCGGCGGCCTGGTAATGTTCTCGCTGACCAACGCCCTGCATGGTAGCGGCTTCCTCGCCGTTTACCTGTGCGGCCTGGTGCTTGGCAACAAGCCTATCCGCAGCCGCCATGGCATCCTGCACATGCTCGACGGCATGGCCTGGCTGGCCCAGATCGGCATGTTCCTGGTGCTGGGGTTGCTGGTCACGCCGCACGACCTGCTGCCCATCGCCCTGCCGGCACTGGGCCTGGCGCTGTGGATGATCCTGGTGGCGCGGCCACTGTCGGTGGTCGCGGCCCTGCTGCCTTTCAAGGCTTTCCACGGCCGTGAAAAGGGCTTCATTTCGTGGGTCGGCCTGCGCGGCGCGGTACCGATCATTCTGGCGGTGTTCCCGCTGATGGCGGGCCTGCCAGACGCCCAGCTGTTCTTCAACCTGGCGTTCTTCATCGTGCTGGTGTCACTGCTGGTGCAGGGCACCAGTCTGCCGTGGGTGGCCAAGCTGCTGAAAGTGACGGTACCGCCAGACCCGGCGCCGATCTCCCGCTCCGCCCTTGAGGTGCACATCACCAGCGAGTGGGAGATGTTCGTCTACCGCCTGGGCGCAGAAAAATGGTGCATCGGTGCCGCCCTGCGCGAACTGAAAATGCCCGAAGGCACGCGGATTGCCGCGCTGTTCCGTGGTGAGCAACTGCTGCACCCGTCGGGCAGCACCGTGCTGGAGGTTGGCGACATGCTCTGCGTGATCGGCCACGAACACAACCTGCCGGCCCTCGGTAAGTTGTTCAGCCAGGCGCCACAGCGTGGCCTGGACCTGCGCTTCTTCGGCGACTTCGTGCTCGAAGGCGATGCCGAACTGGGTGCGGTGGCAGCGTTGTATGGCCTGAAGCTCGATGGCCTCGACGCGAAAATGCCGCTGGCACAGTTCATCCGACAGAAGGTCGGAGGCGCTCCAGTAGTAGGGGACCAGGTCGAATGGCATGGCACGATCTGGACCGTGGCAACCATGGACGGGAACAAGATCCAGAAAGTAGGCGTCAGATTCCCCGAAGGAACGCGACCCGGACCAGGATTGTTCCTCTAAACTTCGTTTCAGCCGGATCCACAAGTAGTCTGCCTATGTCCCTGCGCGTGTACCTTCGCACAGCCCTGCTCGGGTTGTGCCTGTCCCTTTCTTTTGCGGCTGGCGCGGCAGAAGCCCCGACCACCGCCAGTATCCAGAACAGCCTCGACAAGATCGCCGAGCGCAAGCTGCCCGAGGCAGACCAGAAGGCGCTGCAGCAGGTGCTCGAGCAAACGTTGAGCCTGCTTGCTGCCAAGGAAGACAACGAAAAGAAACTGGCTGCACTCAAGCAGCAGCTGAGCAGTGCCCCCAAGGAGACCAGCGACAGCCAGAAGGAGTTGGCCAAGCTCAAGGAAACCAAGGCACAACCGGTGGCACAGCGCTACGCCACCCTCACCGTGCCACAGCTTGAACAGATGCTCAGCGAACGCAACACGCAGCAGGGCGAGCTGCAAAAGGCGCTGTCTGAAGCCAACAGCCTGATCATCAACTCGCAAACCCGCCCCGAGCGCGCCCAGGCGGAGATCAGCAGCAGCCAGACGCGCACCCAGCAGATCAACAACATCCTCAAAACCGGCAAGGACGGTGGCAAAGCCATCAATGCCGACCAGCGCAATCAGCTCAACGCCGAGTTGGCCTCGCTCAACGCGCTGACCCTGCTGCGCCGCCAGGAACTGGCCGGCAACAGCCTGCTGCAAGACCTCGGCAATGCGCGTCACGACCTGATGGTCGAGCGCGCTGCGCGCCTGGAGCAGGAAATCCAGGACCTGCAGACGCTGATCAACGCCAAACGCCTGGCCCAGTCCCAGGAAGCCGTCACCCAGCAGTCGATCGAGGCTCAGAAGGCCGGCGGCAGCAGCCTGCTGGCCACTGAAAGCGCGATCAACCTCAAGCTTTCCGACTACCTGCTCAAGAGCACCGATCGCCTTAACGAACTGACCCAGCAGAACCTGCGCACCAAGCAGCAGCTCGACAGCCTGACCCAGGCCGACCAGGCGCTTGACGAGCAGATCAACGTGCTCAAGGGAAGCCTGCTGCTGTCGAAGATTCTCTATAAACAGAAACAGACCCTGCCGCACCTGAAGGTCGACCGCGACCTGGCCGACCAGATCGCCGACACCCGCCTGTACCAGTTCGAAGTCAACCAGCAACGCGAGCAGATGAGCAGCCCGGTCACCTACGTCGACAAGCTGCTGGCGGCGCAACCGCAGGAAGATGTGACACCGCAGCTGCGCAAGGCCCTGCTGGAAGTGGCCATCACCCGCAGCGACCTGTTGGAGCGGCTGAACCGCGAGCTGTCGGCGCTGCTCAACGAATCGATCACCTTGCAGCTCAACCAGAAGCAGCTGCTGGGCACCGCGCAGAGCCTGCGCACCACCCTCGACGAGCAAATGTTCTGGATCCCCAGCAACAAGCCGCTGGACTGGGACTGGCTGCAATACGTGCCGAAGCGCCTGGCCGACCAGGTCGCCAACTTGCCATGGGGCTCCAGCCTGAAAGAGCTGGCCGATGGCCTGAGCCAGCGCCCGTTGTTGTTCCTGCCGCTGCTGTTGGTGATCGGCGCGCTTTTGTGGCGGCGCAAATACCTTTACCAACGGTTGGGCAAGGTGCACCAGGATATCGGCCACTTCCGCCGTGACAGCCAATGGCACACGCCCCAGGCAATCCTTATCAACATTCTGCTGGCGATGCCGGTCAGCCTTGGCCTGGCGCTGTGCAGCTATGCCTTGCAGATCGATGCTCGCGGGCAAAACGCCAACCTGGGCGCCGCACTCTGGCAGCTGGCCCAGGCCTGGCTGGTGTTCTACACCGCCTACCGTATCCTCGCACCCGGTGGCGTGGCGGAAGTCCACTTCCGCTGGCACAAACCGCAGGTCGAGTTCCTGCGCGGCTGGGTTCGCCGCCTGGGCACTGTGGTGCTGGCACTGGTCGGCGTGGTGGCGGTGGCCGAGCACCAGCCTTCGGCACTGGCAGACGACGTGTTGGGCATCGGCGTGGTGCTGACCTGCTATGCGCTAATGGCCTGGCTGCTCAGCCGTCTGCTGCTCAGCAGCCCGGCACACCGTGACACCTCGCTGTTCCGCAGGGCGGTGGGGGTAGCGTTCACCGCCCTGCCCATCGCCCTGTTCGTCGCCGTGTGCTTCGGCTACTACTACACGGCACTGAAGCTTACCGATCGACTCATCTACACCCTGTACCTGCTGCTGTTCTGGTTGGTGATCGAAGCCGCCTTCGTGCGCGGCCTGTCGGTGGCTGCACGGCGCCTGGCCTACCAGCGTGCGTTGACCAAGCGTGCGGCGGCCAAGGAAGGGCTGGATGGCGAAGTCATCACCGAGGAGCCAACGCTGGATATCGAACAGGTCAACCAGCAGTCGCTGCGCCTGATCCGCCTGGCCCTGCTCGGCGGCTTCATCGCCGGCCTGTACTGGGTGTGGGCCGACCTGATCTCGGTGTTCGCCTACCTCAACAATTTCGTCCTCTACGAATACACCAGCGGCACCGGCGCCGCCGCCAGCATGGTACCGATCAGCCTCGGCGACCTGCTCGGCGCGCTGGTGATCGTCGGCATCACCTTCGCCCTGGCCGGCAACTTGCCAGGCTTGCTGGAAGTACTGGTGCTGTCTCGCCTGAACCTGGCCCAGGGCAGTGCCTACGCCACCACCACGCTGTTGTCGTACACCATCGTCGGCATCGGCATCGTCAGCACCCTGTCGACCCTGGGGGTGAGCTGGGACAAGCTGCAATGGCTGGTGGCCGCGCTGTCAGTAGGGCTGGGCTTCGGCATGCAGGAAATCTTCGCCAACTTCATCTCCGGCATCATGATCCTGTTCGAGCGCCCGGTACGGATTGGCGACACCATCACCATCGGCAACCTGTCGGGCACGGTAAGCAAGATCCGCATCCGCGCCACCACCATCACCGACTTCGACCGCAAGGACATCATCGTCCCCAACAAGACCTTCATCACTGGCCAACTGATCAACTGGTCGCTGACCGACACGGTCACCCGGGTGACGCTGAAGCTGGGCATCGACTATGGCTCAGACCTCGACCTGGTGCGCGACCTGCTGCTCAAGGGCGCGCATGAGAACCCACGCGTGCTCAAGGATCCGGAACCGATCGTGTACTTCCTCAACTTCGGCGAAAGCTCGCTGGACCACGAACTGCGCATGCACGTCCGTGACCTGGGCGACCGCAACCCGACGCTGGACGAGATCAACCGCTACATCAACCGCGAGTTCAAGGCCCATAACATCAAGATCTCGGTACGCCAGGTAGAGGTGTTCCTGATGGATGCGAAGGGCAGCAAGCAGCAATTGATTCCGATGGAACAGCCAAAATCGGATGGCACTGCTTCGGCCTGAATGGGCTCGAATACTTTATTGTGTGCAAAATGGCTGCGAGGGCTTCGCCCTCGTTCGCGGGTAAACCCGCTCCTAAATCGGGCGCTGGCCGCTGTGGGGGCGGGCTCACCCGCGAAAGGCCGCCAAGCGGCCCCATTGGCACCGATTCCAAGGAGCAGTCCCGTGAAAGCCCTCGACCAACTCACCTTCGACAACCGCTTCGCCCGCCTGGGCGATGCGTTCTCCACCCAGGTGCTGCCCGAGCCCATTGCAGACCCGCGCCTGGTGGTAGCGAGCGAGTCGGCCATGGCCTTGCTCGACCTCGACCCCGCCCAGGCCGAGCTGCCGGTGTTCGCCGAGCTGTTCAGCGGCCACAAACTGTGGGAAGAGGCCGACCCTCGGGCGATGGTTTATTCCGGCCACCAGTTCGGCTCGTACAACCCACGTCTGGGCGACGGCCGTGGCCTGCTGCTGGCCGAAGTGCTCAACGACGCAGGCGAACACTGGGACCTGCACCTCAAGGGCGCCGGCCAGACACCCTACTCCCGCATGGGTGACGGCCGTGCCGTGCTGCGCTCGTCGATTCGCGAGTTTCTCGCCTCCGAAGCCCTGCACGCCCTGGGTATCGCGACCAGCCGGGCACTGTGCGTAATCGGTTCCAGCACACCGGTGTGGCGCGAAACTCGTGAAAGCGCGGCCATGCTGACGCGTCTGGCGCAGAGCCATGTGCGTTTCGGCCATTTCGAGTACTTCTACTACACCAAGCAGCCCGAGCAGCAGCGCGTGTTGATCGACCATGTGCTGGAACAGCACTATCCCGAATGCCGTGAGGCCGAGCAGCCCTACCTGGCCATGTTCCGCACCATCGTCGAGCGCAATGCCGAACTGATCGCCCGCTGGCAGGCGTATGGCTTCTGCCACGGCGTGATGAACACCGACAACATGTCGATCCTCGGCATCACCTTCGATTTTGGCCCCTACGCGTTCCTGGATGACTTCGACGCCAACTTCATCTGCAACCACTCCGACGACCGTGGCCGCTACAGCTACGCCAACCAGGTGCCCATCGCCCACTGGAACCTCAGCGCGCTGGCCCAGGCACTGACCACCGTGATCGAAGTTGAGCCACTGAAGGAAGCGTTGGGCCTGTTCCTGCCGCTGTACCAGGCCCATTACCTGGACCTGATGCGCCGGCGCCTAGGGCTGACCACCGCCGAAGATGATGACATGGTGCTGGTCGAGCGCCTGCTGCAGTGCATGCAACGCGGTGGCGTGGACTACAGCCTGTTCTTCCGCAAACTGGGTGAGCAGCCGGTAGCCGAGGCGCTGAAGGTGGCGCGCGATGACTTTATCGACCTGGCCGGTTTCGATGCCTGGGGCGCAGACTACCTGGCCCGCTGTGGGCGTGAGCCCGGCAATGCCGAAGGCCGCCGCGAGCGGATGCATGCGGTGAACCCGCTGTACGTGCTGCGCAACTACCTGGCGCAGAAAGCCATCGAAGCGGCCGAGGCGGGGGACTACAGTGAAGTTCGACGGCTGCACCAAGTCCTGGCCAGGCCTTTCGAGGAACAGCCCGGGATGCAAGCCTACGCCGAGCGACCGCCGGAGTGGGGCAAGCACCTGGAAATCAGCTGCTCTTCCTGATTAGCGCCGAATCCTGTGGGAGCGGGCGTGCCCGCGAAGCAGGCAACGTGATGGATTGCACCGGCTTCGCCGGTGTTCGCGGGCACGCCCGCTCCCACAAGGAAACCGTGAACCCAACACCGGAGATGAAATGACCGACCCACTGGTAATCCCCTGCCCCCACTGCAACGGCCTCAACCGCCTGCCCGCCGAGCGCCTGGGCGATGCGCCGAAATGCGGTCGCTGCAAAAAGGATGTGCTGTTGAGCACCCCCTTCGAACTTACCGAAGCCAGCTACGCCAGCCAGATCAAAGGCGACCTGCCGCTGCTGGTCGACATCTGGGCCGACTGGTGCGGCCCGTGCAAGTCATTCGCCCCCACCTTCGAAGAGGCCGCCCGGAAGCTTGCTGGCCGCTGCCGCCTGGCCAAGCTCGACAGCGAAGCCAACCGTAACCTCGCAGGGCAACTGGGCATACGCTCGATCCCCAGCCTGCTGCTGTTCAAGAACGGCCGCGAAATCAGCCGCCAGGCCGGGGCGTTTCCACTCCAGTCGCTGCTGGAGTGGCTGCGTAGCCAAGGGGTTTAAGCGTTTTCTTCAAGCAGCGAATGCAGCTCGACAAACTGCTGAGTCAGCTTGTGCCGCGGCTCCAGGTGAATCAGCGGCAGGCTGGCGTGGTGCGATTCGCGCATTTTCACCGAGCTGCCCAAGTACACCGGCAGCACCGGCAACCCTTCGGCCAGCAGTTCGTCGAGCATCTGCTGCGGCAGGCTGGCACGTGACTGGAACTGGTTGACCACGATGCCTTCGACCACCAAGTCTTCGTTGTGGTCTTCCTTGAGGTCTTCGATCTCGGCCAGCAGGCCATACAGGGCCTGGCGCGAAAAGCTGTCGCAGTCGAAGGGGATCAGCACGCGATCGGCAGCGATCAGCGCAGAAACCGCATAGAAATTAAGCGCCGGCGGGGTATCGATGTAGATACGCTCGTAATCCTCGTCCAGCTCGTCGAGCAACTTGCGCAGCTTGTTGATCTTGTGTTTTGCCTCCAGCTTTGGCTGCAGGTCGGCCAGCTCGGCAGTGGCGGTGACCACATGCAGGTTGTCGAACGGGGTTTCGTAGATATCGACCTTGTTCTTCTTGCTGAACGGCCCGCTGGAAAGGCTTTGCTTGAAGAAATCGGCGATGCCCATGGGGATGTCCTCGCCGGTCAGGCCGGTGAGGTATTGGGTCGAGTTCGCCTGGGCATCCAGGTCGATCAACAAGGTCCGGTAGCCTTCATTGGCACTGACCGCCGCCAGGTTGCAGGCAATGCTCGACTTGCCCACGCCACCTTTCTGATTGAACACCACGCGCCGCATGATTGACCTCCGTGTATCAACGAATGCCCGAGTATGTGGCGGCAGTGGGGCAATGACCAGTGCCATTTGACCGGCATCACGCCTGACCGACCACCTGCCCTGTCAACAACTCGGCAAATGCCTTGGCCATGACCGAATGACCACGCTCGCGCTGCACCAGCCACACCGCCGTCATCGCCTCTTCATCGAGCAAGGTGCGGTACACCACCCCTTCGATGCGCATGCGCTGGAACGACGCCGGCAACACCGACACCCCCAGCCCCGCCGAGACCAGGCCGATGATGGTCATCGCTTCCCCTGCCTCTTGCGCAAAATGGGGGCTGAAACCCGCATGCCGTGCCAGGCTCAGCAATTGTGCATGCAAGCCGCTGCCATAACTGCGCGGGAAGAACACGAAGGGCTCAGGGGCCAACGCCGCCATGTAGACGCCTTGCTCAGTGCCCTCAGCCAGCGGATGCGAAGCATTGATCACCGCCACCAACGGTTCTCGGAACAACTCGGTGGCCACCAACCCCTCCGGCAGCGGCATCGGCCGCATCAACCCCACCTCGATGGACTCGTCGAATACCCCTTCGGCAACATCACGGCTGCTCATTTCCTTGAGGTTCAGGTGCACCGCCGGAAAGCGCTGACGGAAGGCGTGAATGGCCTTGGGGATTTTCGAGGTGAACGGGGCCGAGGAGGTGAAACCGATTTTCATCTCCCCCAGCTCGCCCAACTGCGCACGCCGGGCGACATCCGCGGCCTTCTCCACCTGCGCCAATACCTGGCGCGCTTCCTCGAGGAACAATCGCCCGGCCTCGCTCAGTTCGACACGACGATTGGTACGGTCGAACAACCGGGCCCCCAACTCCTGCTCCAGAGCCTGGATCTGCTGACTCAAGGGCGGTTGGGAAATACCCAGCTGCTGGGCGGCGCGGCCAAAGTGCAGCTCTTCGGCCACAGCAATGAAGTAACGCAGATGACGCAGTTCCATGAGCCGCTCCAATCAAGTCGTAAAACATCTCAAATAGGTCGAACAATATATTGGATCTAATCGTTAGCCAGCTATATGCTTTTTTCATTGCGCCAGAGGTACCCGCCCGTGAAAACTGCAGTAGCCCCCCTCCTCCTTGAGCCAAAACCTGCCATCCTGACCGAAATGTGGATCGAAAAAGGCACACCCGCCTTCATGAAAACCGTGCTGGCCTTGTTCAGCGGCGGTTTCGCCACCTTCGCCTTGCTGTACTGCGTACAGCCGATGATGCCTCTGCTGTCCCGGGAGTTTGCCATCAACGCGGCACAGAGCAGCCTGGTGCTGTCGGTGTCCACCGCCATGCTGGCGTTCGGCCTGCTGATCACCGGCCCCATTTCTGACCGCATCGGACGCAAGCCCGTGATGGTGTTCGCGCTGGTCTGCGCCGCCCTGTCCACCTTGGCCAGCGCAGTGATGCCCAGCTGGGAGCTGGTACTGGCCACCCGCGCATTGGTCGGCCTGTCGCTGAGCGGCCTGGCGGCAGTGGCGATGACTTACCTGAGCGAAGAGATCCACCCGCAACACATTGGCCTGGCCATGGGCCTGTACATCGGCGGCAACGCGATTGGCGGCATGAGCGGGCGTCTCATCACGGGCGTACTGATCGACTTCGTCAGCTGGCACACGGCGATGCTGACCATTGGCGGCCTGGCCCTGGTGGCCGCGCTGGTATTCTGGAAGGTGCTGCCGGAGTCACGCAATTTCCGCGCACAGACGATGAACCCACGCAGCCTGCTGGACGGCTTTGTCATGCACTTCAAGGACGCCGGCCTGCCCTGGCTGTTCCTTGAAGCCTTCCTGCTGATGGGCGCCTTCGTCACATTGTTCAACTACATCGGCTACCGCCTGCTGGCCGAGCCCTACCACATGAACCAGGCGCTGGTCGGCTTGCTGTCGGTGGTTTACCTGTCGGGTATCTACAGTTCTGCACAGGTCGGCGCCCTGGCGGACAAACTGGGCCGGCGCAAGGTGTTCTGGGCCAGTATCGTGGTAATGGCGGTTGGCTTGCTGATGACGCTGGCCAGTCCACTGGTGATGGTGATCGTGGGCATGCTGGTGTTCACCTTCGGCTTCTTTGGTGCGCACTCGGTGGCCAGCAGCTGGATCGGCCGCCGGGCGCTGAAGGCCAAGGGGCAGGCGTCGTCGCTGTACCTGTTCTGCTACTACGCTGGCTCCAGCGTGGCCGGTACGGCGGGCGGGGTGTTCTGGCACCAGTGGGGCTGGAACGGGATCGGGCTGTTCATTGGCAGCTTGCTGGCGGTGGCCTTGATGGTGGCGTTGCACCTGAGCAAGTTGCCACCCAAAACGGTGTGATGCATTCGTGGGCACGCCCGCACCCACAACCTGTGGGAGCGGGTGTGACCACGAAGAGGCCATCAGATCAGTTGATGATCTCGACAATATCCACATCCACTTCCCGGCTCATCAGGTGCTTTTCAACCTCACCGGTCAGCTTCACCTTGGTCTTGTCGTTGAACGGTGTCGGCGGCAGGTCCTCATCGTCGATCTCGACAGTGATGGTGCCGGTGTTGTCCTTGAACTCGTACTTGTCGTCGTTGTTGATCTTCTTGGTCACGAAGCCCTGCAGCACAACCGGGGTGTCGTCGGCGGCGTCGTTCGCGGCGGCAACCGTGGTTACCGACTGGGCGCCAGGGCCGGTGTAGCCAGCCGCAAATGCGCCAGTGCTGAACAAGGGGGCGAGGATGAGGGCGAGATAACGGATTTTCATGATAATCGGGTCCTGTTTCGGTTTCGATGGGACCAGATTAGCGACGATCGCTGAATTCAAACTTAACGTACAAAAAACCCGGCATCGAAGCCGGGTTTACTGTGCAGTGCATCAAGTCACTGGTGGTACTGCGCCGACAGTTCGTGCACGGCGTTGATGAATGCACCCGCATGTTCCGGGTCAACTTCCGGCGTGATGCCGTGGCCAAGGTTGAACACATGGCCAGTGCCGTGGCCATAGCTGGCCAGGATGCGCGCCACTTCCTTGCGAATGGCCTCGGGCTTGGCATACAGCACGGTCGGGTCCATGTTGCCTTGCAGCGCCACCTTGTCACCCACGCGGCGACGGGCGTCGCCGATCTCGCAGGTCCAGTCCAGGCCCAGCGCGTCGGCGCCGGCTTCGGCAATGCTTTCCAGCCACAAGCCACCATTCTTGGTGAACAGGATCACCGGCACCTTGCGCCCCTCGTGCTCGCGGATCAGGCCGCTGACGATCTTGCGCATGTAGGCCAGGGAGAACTCCTGATAGGCCGCCGCCGACAGGTTGCCGCCCCAGGTGTCGAAGATCTGTACGGCCTGGGCGCCGGCCAGGATCTGGCCGTTAAGGTAGCTGGTGACCGACTGGGCCAGCTTGTCCAGCAGCAGGTGCAGGGCTTGCGGGTTGTCGTAGGCCATGGCCTTGGTCTTGCGGAAGTCCTTCGACGAGCCGCCTTCGACCATGTAGGTAGCCAGGGTCCACGGGCTGCCGGAGAAGCCGATCAACGGCACACGGCCATTGAGCTCACGGCGAATGGTGCTGACCGCATCCATCACGTAGCCGAGGTCTTTCTGTGGGTCCGGAACTGGCAGCGCCTCGATGTCGGCGGGGGTGCTGATGACCTTCTTGAAACGCGGGCCTTCGCCGGTTTCAAAGTACAGGCCCAGGCCCATGGCATCGGGAATGGTAAGGATGTCCGAGAACAGGATCGCTGCATCCAGCGGGTAGCGGTCCAGCGGCTGCAGGGTGACCTCGCAGGCGAACTGCGGGTTCATGCACAGGCTCATGAAGTCACCGGCCTTGGCGCGGCTGGCGCGGTACTCCGGCAGGTAGCGGCCGGCCTGGCGCATCATCCACACCGGGGTGACGTCTACGGGTTGCTTGAGCAGTGCACGCAGGAAACGATCGTTCTTCAGGGCAGTCATGTCGGCATCCGGAAAAATAGTGCGGGCATTTTCTCAGACACCAGCGCAAAAGGCACGGCCATGGCCATGTGTTTTGTCTATTGGATGCCACAGATCAAGCGTTTTTGTATACAAAAGCTTCGCGGGCATGCCTGCCCCCACGGGTTCTGCGCTTAACCCTGCGGGAGCGGGCATGCCCGCGAACAGGTCGAAGCTCAGACTTCGAGGTAGTCCAGGATACCCTCGGCAGCCGTACGCCCTTCGAAGATCGCAGTCACCACCAGGTCCGAACCGCGCACCATGTCGCCACCGGCAAACACTTTCGGGTTGCTGGTCTGGTGCTTGAACTTGCCCTTCTCCGGGGCAACCACACGACCTTGGCTGTCCAGCTGAATGCCATGCTGTTCAAACCACGGTGCCGGGCTCGGGCGGAAGCCGAAGGCGATTACCACGGCGTCTGCCGGCAGGATCTCTTCGGAGCCCGGGATTGGCTCAGGGCTGCGGCGGCCACGGGCATCAGGCTCGCCCAGGCGAGTCTCGACCACTTTGACGCCTTCGACCTTGTCCTCGCCCACAATGGCAATGGGCTGACGGTTGTAGAGGAACTTCACGCCCTCTTCCTTGGCGTTCTTAACCTCTTTGCGCGAACCCGGCATGTTGGCTTCGTCACGACGATAAGCACAGGTCACCGCCTTGGCACCCTGACGGATCGAGGTACGGTTGCAGTCCATCGCGGTGTCACCACCGCCCAGCACCACCACTTTCTTGCCCTGCATGTCGACGAAGTCTTCCGGCGACTTCTCGAAGCCCAGGTTGCGGTTGACGTTGGCGATCAGGAAGTCCAGTGCGTCATGCACGCCCGGCAGGTCTTCACCCGGGAAGCCGCCCTTCATGTAGGTGTAGGTACCCATGCCCATGAACACCGCGTCGTACTCGGCGAGCAGCTGTTCCATGGTCACATCCTTGCCCACCTCGGTGTTCAGGCGGAACTCGATGCCCATGCCGGTGAACACTTCACGGCGGTTGCTGAGCACGGTCTTTTCCAGCTTGAACTCGGGGATACCGAAGGTCAGCAGGCCACCGATCTCAGGGTTTTTGTCGAACACCACCGGGGTTACCCCGGCGCGCACCAGCACGTCGGCGCAGCCCAGGCCCGCCGGGCCGGCGCCGATGATGGCAACGCGCTTGCCGGTTGGCTTGACCTTGGACATGTCCGGACGCCAGCCCATGGCGAAGGCGGTGTCGGTGATGTACTTCTCCACCGAGCCGATGGTCACCGCGCCGAAACCGTCGTTCAGGGTGCAGGCACCCTCGCACAGGCGGTCTTGCGGGCAAACACGGCCGCATACTTCCGGCAGGGTGTTGGTCTGGTGCGACAGTTCCGCCGCGGCCAGGATGTTGCCTTCGGAGACCAGCTTCAACCAGTTGGGGATGAAGTTGTGTACCGGGCACTTCCACTCGCAATACGGGTTACCGCAGCCCAGGCAGCGGTGCGCCTGCTCCACGGACTGCTGCGGCTTGAACGGTTCGTAGATTTCCACGAACTCCTTCTTGCGCTGGCGCAGCAGCTTTTTTTTCGGGTCCTTTCGGCCCACTTCGATGAACTGGAAGTCGTTGTTCAGACGTTCAGCCATTTTTCAAAACCTCTTTACAGCAGCTGCAAGCTACACGCTGCAAGCCGCAAGACGATCACTTAAGCCGGGCAAACCTCGCACTGCCATTACCTGCAGCTCGAGGCTTGCCACTTGCAGCTGTTTTTACTGCGGGTTGGCACGGGTGCTGGACAACAGCTGCTTCAGGTTGGCTGCCTTCGGCTTGACCAGCCAGAAGCGCCGCACGTAGTCGTCCAGGTTCTCCGAGAGCTCACGCCCCCACTCGCTGCCGGTCTCATCCACATACTCGGCAAGGACACGCGCCAGGTGGCTACGGTAGGCCTCCATCGCTTCGCCACTGATACGCTGGATTTCCACCAGCTCGTGGTTGAGCTTGTCGACGAAGCTATTGTCCATGTCGAGCACGTAGGCAAAGCCGCCAGTCATGCCAGAACCGAAGTTGTAACCGGTCTTGCCCAGAACGCAGACAAAGCCGCCGGTCATGTATTCACAGCAGTGATCGCCAGTGCCCTCGACAACAGCATGGGCGCCGGAGTTACGTACAGCGAAGCGCTCGCCCGCAGTACCTGCGGCAAACAGCTTGCCGCCAGTGGCACCGTACAGGCAGGTGTTGCCGACGATGGCGCTGTGCTGGGTTTCGAACGGGCTGCCGGCTGGCGGCACGATGGTGACCTTGCCACCGGTCATGCCTTTGCCGACGTAATCGTTGGCGTCGCCTTCCAGGTGCAGGTTCAGGCCACCGGCGTTCCACACACCAAAGCTCTGGCCCGCAGTCCCCTTGAAGCGGAAGGTGATCGGCGCCGCGGCCATGCCCTGGTTGCCGTGCAGGCGGGCGATTTCGCCCGACACACGCGCACCAATGGAGCGGTCGCAGTTGCAGATGTCGAGGCTGAACTCGCCACCCGCCTGGTCGCGGATGGCCGGCATGGCCATATCAACCATCTTCTCGGCCAACTCGCCCAGGTCGAACGGCGGGTTCTTGTCGACTTCGCAGAACTGCGGTTTGTCCGCAGGAATGTGCGAGCTGCCCAGCAGCGGCGACAGGTCCAGGTACTGCTGGCGTTCGGTGTCACCTGGCAGCACTTCGAGCAGGTCGGTACGGCCGATCAGCTCGCCAAGGCTGCGCACGCCCAGCTTGGCCAACCACTCGCGGGTTTCTTCGGCGACAAAGGTGAAGAAGTTGATCACCATGTCGACGGTGCCGATGTAGTGGTCCTTGCGCAGCTTGTCGTTCTGGGTGGCCACGCCGGTGGCGCAGTTGTTCAGGTGGCAGATGCGCAGGTACTTGCAGCCCAGGGCAATCATTGGCGCGGTACCAAAGCCGAAGCTTTCGGCGCCGAGGATGGCCGCCTTGATAACGTCCAGGCCGGTTTTCAGGCCGCCGTCGGTCTGCACCCGTACCTTGCCACGCAGGTCATTGCCGCGCAGGGTCTGGTGGGTTTCCGCAAGGCCAAGCTCCCAAGGGGCGCCGGCGTATTTGATCGAGGTCAGCGGCGAAGCACCGGTACCACCGTCGTAACCGGAGATGGTGATCAGGTCGGCATAGGCCTTGGCCACACCTGCGGCGATGGTGCCCACGCCCGCTTCGGCTACCAGCTTGACCGATACCAGCGCCTGCGGGTTGACCTGCTTGAGGTCGTAGATCAGCTGGGCCAGATCTTCGATCGAGTAAATGTCATGGTGTGGCGGTGGCGAGATCAGGGTCACGCCCGGTACCGCATAACGCAGCTTGGCGATCAGGCCGTTGACCTTTCCGCCCGGCAACTGGCCGCCCTCACCCGGCTTGGCGCCCTGGGCAACCTTGATCTGCAGCACTTCGGCGTTGACCAGATACTCCGGGGTCACACCAAAACGGCCGGTGGCCACCTGCTTGATCTTCGAGCTCTTGATGGTGCCATAGCGCGACGGGTCTTCGCCGCCTTCACCCGAGTTGGAGCGTGCGCCCAGGCGGTTCATGGCCTCGGCCAGCGCTTCGTGGGCTTCCGGCGACAGTGCACCCAGCGAGATACCCGCCGAGTCGAAACGCTTGAGAATCGCCTCCAGCGGCTCGACCTGCTCCAGCGCCAGCGGCTGGTCGGCCACTTTCACCTTGAGCAAGTCACGAATCATCGACACCGGGCGCTGGTCCACCAGCGTGGTGTATTCCTTGAACTTGGCGTAGTCGCCCTGCTGCACAGCCGCTTGCAGGGTGTTGACCACGTCCGGGTTGTAGGCGTGGTATTCGCCACCGTGGACGAACTTCAGCAGGCCACCTTGCTGGATCGGCTTGCGCGCGCTCCAGGCTTCGGCCGCCAGCAGCTTCTGGTCGTTTTCCAGGTCTTCGAAGCGCGCACCCTTGATGCGGCTGGACACGCCCTTGAAGCTCAGGCCGACCACTTCCTCGGCCAGGCCAATGGCTTCGAACAGCTGTGCACCGCGGTACGAGGCGATGGTGGAGATACCCATCTTGGACAGGATCTTCAGCAGGCCCTTGGAAATACCTTTGCGGTAGTACTTGAACACTTCGTCCAGGTCGCCCAGCACTTCGCCGGTACGGATCAGGTCAGCCAGTACTTCATACGCCAGGTACGGGTAAACGGCCGAGGCACCGAAGCCCAGCAGCACGGCGAAGTGATGCGGATCACGGGCGGTAGCGGTTTCCACCAGGATGTTGCTGTCGCAACGCAGGCCCTGTTCGGTCAGGCGGTGGTGCACTGCACCAACGGCCAGCGAAGCGTGCACCGGCAGCTTGCCCGGGGCGATATAACGGTCGCTCAGCACCAGCTGGGTCTTGCCCCCACGCACAGCTTCTTCGGCCTGGTCGGCAATGTTGCGGATGGCCGCTTCCAGGCCGACGCTCTGCTCATAGTTGAGGTCGATCAGCTGGCGGTCGAAGCCTTCGCGCTCCAGGTTCATCAGCGAACGCCACTTGGCGGGCGAGATGACCGGCGAGCTGAGGATGACCCGCGAAGCGTGCTCCGGGGACTCCTGGAAGATGTTGCGCTCGGCACCCAGGCAGATTTCCAGCGACATTACGATCGCTTCGCGCAGCGGGTCGATCGGCGGGTTGGTTACCTGAGCGAACTGCTGGCGGAAGAAGTCGTACGGCGAGCGCACGCGCTGCGACAGCACGGCCATCGGCGTGTCGTCACCCATCGAGCCAACGGCTTCCTGGCCCTGCTCACCCAACGGGCGCAGTACCTGGTCACGCTCTTCGAAGGTGACCTGGAACATCTTCATGTATTGCTTGAGCTGGTCAGCGTCGTAGCTGGCCACACCCTGGTCGTCGGTCAGCGTCGCCTGGATGCGGGTGGCGTGCTGACGCAGCCAGCGCTTGTACGGGTGGCGCGACTTCAGGCGGTTGTCGATGGCGTCGGTGTCGAGGATCTGGCCGGTTTCGGTGTCCACGGCAAGGATCTGGCCCGGGCCGACACGGCCCTTGGCCAGCACTTCCTCAGGCTGATAGCCCCATACGCCGATTTCCGAGGCGATGGTGATGTAACCATTGGTGGTGGTCACCCAGCGCGCCGGGCGTAGACCGTTACGGTCGAGCAGGCACACCGCGTGGCGGCCTTCGGTCATGACGATACCGGCCGGGCCATCCCACGGCTCCATGTGCATGGAGTTGTATTCGTAGAAGGCGCGCAGGTCGGCGTCCATGGTCTCGACGTTCTGCCACGCTGGCGGTACCAGCATGCGCACGCCGCGGAACAGGTCGATGCCACCGGTGACCATCAGTTCCAGCATGTTGTCCATGCTGGACGAGTCGGAACCGACGCGGTTGACCAGCGGGCCGAGCTCTTCGAGGTCCGGGATCTGGTCATTGGCGAACTTGGTGCGACGAGCCACGGCCCAGTTGCGGTTGCCGGTGATGGTGTTGATCTCGCCGTTGTGGGCGAGGAAGCGGAACGGCTGCGCCAGCGGCCATTTCGGCAGGGTGTTGGTGGAGAAGCGCTGGTGGAACACGCAGATCGCGGTTTGCAGGCGCTCGTCACCCAGGTCTGGATAAAACGCCGCGAGATCGCGCGGCATCATCAGGCCTTTGTAGATGATGGTCTTGTGCGAGAAGCTGCAGATGTAGTGGTCGGCGTCGTGGGCGTTGGCCACCGACGAACGACGACGGGCACTGAACAGCTTGATGGCGAATTCCTGGTCGCTCAGGCCTTCACCGCCAATGAACACCTGCTCGATCTGCGGCAGGCGCTCCAGGGCCAGGCGGCCGAGGACGCTGGTGTCGATCGGCACCTTGCGCCAGCCGACCAGTTTCAGGCCAGCGGCGAGGATCTCGCGGTCCATGTTGGCGCGGGCAGCTTCGGCTTTGACCGGGTCCTGGTTGAAGAACACCATGCCGACGGCGTACTGCTTGGGCAGCTCGACAGCGAAGTGCTCCTGGGCCATGGCACGCAGGAATTGATCGGGCTTCTGCATGAGCAGACCGCAACCGTCACCGGTCTTGCCGTCGGCATTGATGCCGCCGCGGTGGGTCATGCATGTCAGCGCCTGCATGGCAGTTTGCAGAAGGTGGTGGCTCGGCTCACCCGTCATATGGGCGATCAGGCCAAAACCACAGTTGTCCTTGAATTCTTCGGGATGGTACAGACCTGTTTTCATAGACACATTCTCACCAGGTTCACCTCTCAACGGAGGTAAATCTCTTTTTTAACAACCACTTACCATCCACGCCGATCAAACGCCAGCTTTTTTGCGGTGGTCATGGAAAACCATTGTTGCACAGCGACAGCGACGCCCACAAATTTTCATGTCTCGCCATTGAAAATTTATGTCGCAATTTTGAATGTTTTTGCGCCATGCGCCGTGATAGCGGCTTGGCTCGAGTCTGAAGCGTTTCAGCCATGACTGCAACTAAGGACTTGTGGCCGGCAGTCCGGGACAGAAAAGCCTGCCGCGCTCGGGCGCAGCAGGCTAGTCGAAAGCTAGAATTCGCTTAGCTACTGGGCGGCGGGGTGATGCCGCCCGGAAGGTATCAGCGGGCCGTGGCCAGCTCTTGTTGGACGCTGCCGACGGTACGTGGCCAAGGTTTACCAGCCTGGACCTTCGCTGGCAAGTTCTTGATTGCCGCAACCGCTGCGTCGCGGTTGGCGAAACTGCCGTAAGTCACGACGTACAGAGGCTTGCCCTGCAGGTTTTTCTTGAAGTAGCGATAGTCGCCACCCTGGGCCTTGACGTAAGCCTGGGCCGACGCCTCGGAGCTGGTACCAAGGATCTGCACCACATAATTGCCCGGCTTCTGTCCGGCATACCAGCCACTGTTGCCAGCGCCAGCGGCGGCTGGTTTTTCGGCAGCTTTGGCAGCCGGCTTGGCCACGGCGACCTGGGTCGGCGCTGGTGCTGGCTTGGCCGGTGCAACCGGCTTGGCGGGCTGGGTTGCAACAGGCTTGGGCGCAGGCGCAACCGACTGCACGGGCTGGGCAGGCGCAGGCGCCGGGCCAGCCGGCACACCTTGTGGCGGAGCGATGGTGGTCACGGTGGGTGGCGGGTTGCCAGGCTGCAGCGCGGTGTCGACAGCCGGGCCTCCCTCTTCACCCTCGCCCATGCCTGCGGCTTGGGCCAGCGGCTCGCGCATCACCGGCTGCGACTGGCCAACCAGTGGCAGCGGCATTGGCTGGGACGAGCCAGAGAACTCGATGGCAGCACCCTGCTTGCCGTCGCCCAGTGGCAACTGGGCCTGGGCAGCCGGCGCTTCGGCAGGGGCCTTGTCGCCTTTCTTGGGCATCAATACCGCGGCCGCAACGGCAACCACGACCACAGCGGACAGCGCGAGCACATGTTTTTTAGGCATCTTGAACCCCATGGTTGGTCGCTTGGCCGTCGAGCGGCTGGCGATCATGGCTTCGATCAAAGTGTCACGGGCGACCTGATTGATGTTGCCAGGCCAGCCGTCGGAGTTTTCATGGATATCGGCGATCTGTTCACGGCTGAACACCTCGATGCCCCGACCAGCCCCTTCCAGGCGCTGTTCCAGGTACTCGCGGGTTTCTTCTTCACTGTAGGGCGCAAGCTCGATGATGTGAAAACGTTCTTCCTCGACATTGAGCTCATCCAGCCCGGCAATCAGCGATGGCTCACCGAACAGAAACACGTGCGGACGCCCTTCAGGTACCCCCGCCGCCAATTCCAGCAACGCTTGGAGTGCCGACTCGTCGAGTTGTTCCGCATCGTCCACCAGCAAATACACTTCCTGCCCGGTCAGTGCCAGCTGCACCACCTTCGACAGGATCGCCTGCACCTCGGGCTGGGCGACACCCAGCTCCTGCGCAACCTGCGCGAGCATACTGGAGGCATCTCTGGCGCTGCGGGCCGACACCACCACACTTTGCACAGCCTGCTTGTTGGTGCTGGCCACCAGGGCCTGGCGCAGCAGCGACTTGCCGCTGCCCAATGGGCCACTGACCACCAGCATCAACTGGCTATAGCGCGCCAGGTGGTGCAGTTGGCCAAGCACGGGCTTGCGCTGGGCCGGGAAGAACTTGAAGCCAGGTACGCGGGGCGCGAACGGATCATGGCTCAACTGGTAATGGTCGAGAAAGGCCTCATCGGCATGCAAACTTGTCATTGCGCTGTCACAACCTCAAAGCTGGGCCACGATCGCGCGGTAATCCGCCGACAGCGTGGCCTGGAGAATCTCTTTCGAATAGTCGTCGGTCACCACGGCCTCGCCCATCTGGCGCAGCAGCACCAGACGCAAACGACCGTCGAGCACCTTCTTGTCGACCGCCATGTGCTCCATGAAATGCGCCGGGGTCATTTCCTGTGGTGGCACCACCGGCAAACCTGCGTCCTGCAACAGGCGGATTCCACGATCGCGCTCAGCCTGGTCGATCCAGCCAAGGCGCATGGACATTTCCAGGGCCATCACTGTGCCCGCCGCGACGGCTTCGCCGTGCAGCCACACGCCATAGCCCATATGGGTTTCGATAGCATGCCCGAAGGTATGCCCCAGGTTCAGCGTGGCCCGTAGGCCGGACTCGCGCTCGTCGGCACCCACCACTGCTGCCTTGGCCGCGCAGGAGCGGCGGATGGCCTCGGTCAGGGCTGCCGAATCGAGGGCACGTAGTGCCTGCATATTGTCTTCGAGCCAGGCGAGGAACGGCTTGTCGCAAATCAGGCCGTACTTGATCACTTCGGCCAGACCTGCAGACAGCTCGCGCGCTGGCAGGGTCTTGAGGCTGGTGGTATCGATCAGCACCGCCTTGGGCTGATAGAACGCACCGACCATGTTCTTGCCCAGCGGATGATTGATGCCGGTCTTGCCACCCACGGAAGAGTCGACCTGGGACAACAGGGTAGTCGGCACCTGGATGAAATCGACACCGCGCTGGTAGCAGGCGGCTGCGAAACCAGCCATGTCACCAATCACGCCACCACCCAGAGCGACCACAGTAGTACGACGATCATGCCGAGCTGTCAGCAGGCCATCGAAGATCAGCTGCAATGTTTCCCAGTTCTTGTGGGCTTCACCATCGGGCAACACAACGGGCAGTACCGAGTAGGCACCAAGGGCCTTGCTCAGGCGTTCGAGATACAGCGGCGCGACGGTCTCGTTGGAGACGATGGCAACCTGCCGACCCGCAATGTGCGGCGCCAGCAGCTCAGGCTGGTCCAGCAGGCCTTCGCCAATGTAGATCGGGTAGCTACGCTCGCCCAGGTCGACCTTTAGTGTCTGCATGTATCCCCACAATGTACTTGGGCGCGGCGCCATCCGGCGGCCTGCGCGGTAACGTTGAGCCTCGCCTCGGCGCTGGAGGCCGAGAATAGTCCCGGGTTAACGGGGCGGCAACTGCTGCAAGCGCTCGAGAATATCGATCACCACCATGCGTGGTGGCCGCTCGTCGGTTTCAACCACCAGGTCGGCGATCTCGCGGTAGAGCGGGTCGCGGGTTTCCAGCAAGGTGCGCAAGGTCGCCTCGGGATTGGCCGTGCGCAGCAGCGGGCGATTGCGGTCGCGCGCGGTGCGGCCGACTTGCTGCTCGACCGAAGCATGCAGGTAGATCACCCGGCCACCCTGATGCAGCGCCTGCCGGTTGGCTTCGCGCATCACCGCGCCACCGCCGGTGGCCAGCACCACACCGTCGAGCGCGCACAACTCGGCAATCATCGCTTGCTCGCGATCACGGAAACCCGGCTCGCCTTCCTTGTCGAATATCCACGGGATGTTCGCGCCGCATCGCAGTTCGATTTCCTTGTCGGAATCCTTGAACAGCAGGCGCAGCTCTTTGGCCAACAGGCGTCCGATGGTGCTTTTACCAGCGCCCATGGGCCCCACAAGTATCAAATTTCGCACAGAATCAACGACTCACAGCAATCGCCTGGTCACTCATGATACGCGGAGTCAGGAAGACCAGCAGCTCGGATTTTTTCTCTTGTAATGCATCGCGTCGAAACAGCCGCCCAACATACGGCAGATCGCCGAAAAATGGCACCTTGTCGACCACATTGTTTTGCGAAGTCGAGTAGACGCCACCGATCACGATCGTTTCGCCGTCAGCCACACGAACCTTGGCATTGACCTCGTTCTTGCGAATCGGCGGTACGTTGTTCAAGGCATTGACGTAATCCGGCTCGTCCTTGGTCACCCTGACGGTCATGATCACCTTGTTGTCCGGGGTGATCTGTGGCGTTACTTCCAGCGACAGCGAGGCTTCGCGAAACGATACCGAGGTAGCGCCGCTTTGGCTCGTTTCCTGGTAAGGCACCTCGGTACCCTTGAGGATCCTCGCCGTTTCCTTGTCAGCCGTGACCACCTTGGGCTGCGAAATGATTTCGCCGTTGCCGCTTTTTTCCATGGCACTGAGCTCCAGGTCCAGCAGCACGTCACCGCGCAACAAACCCAGGCCGATACTGCTGCCGGCACGCTCCAGACCGAGGTCGACGAACAGCTCCTTGCCGGGCCGCAGTTTCTCGCCGTACAGCGGCCCACCCCAGCGTACCCCCAGGCTTTTCTCATAATCGACGTTGGCCTCGACGATACGCGCCTCGATCGCTACCTGGCGCACCGGCACATCCAACTGCGCCACCAGCTGGCGCATCTCGGCCAGGCGGTCAGCGGGCAGATGCACCACCAACGTGTTGGTGCGCTCATCGACACTCAAGCTAGCCGGAGGGATGCCGTCACCCTCCAGGCCTGCCAGCAGCAACTGCGCCAGATCGGCGGCCTTGGCGTGGTGAATGGGCAGCAGCTCCCGACGCAATGGCTGCAGGTGCGCATCCAGCGCCTGACTCACCCGGGCGTCTGCTGATTGCGCGGCAAACTCGGCTGCAGGTGCCACCAACAGCACATTGCCCTCCTGGCGCCGGGACAGGCCCTTGCTGCGCAGGACCAGGTCAAGCGCCTGATCCCACGGCACGTCCTGCAAACGCAAAGTGACACTGCCTTGTACCGCATCACTGGCGACCAGGTTGACGCCAGCGTAGTCAGCCAGCACCTGCAGCACCGCACGCACCTCAACATCCTGGAAGTTCAGCGACAGGGGTTCACCCTGGTAAGGCGTCGCCGAAGCCAGCGGGATCGACAGCAGGGTCGCCAACAGGTATTTCATCCACGTTTTCATTCGGGTCCAAGGCCTCCTTGCCCAGGCGCTTGGTGAGGGTGATGAACGCCGTGCGCTCGTGCCATACCCCCGCCATGAACAGCCGCTCACGCACTTCGACCTGACGTTGGTCTATATGCATCACTACCCCCTGATCACGCCCTACCCGGTCGCCCGGGCGTACGCGATAGAGCTTGCCAGCCGCCATCAGCAGTGCCTCGCGTGCCGCCCCGCGCGCCAGGCTGCCGACCATTTCCAGCTGCGCCAACGGCACGCCGACCAGCCCGGCGCTGGCCACTCGCGCCGCAGCGGGCGCAAACGGGTCCACTTCAGGCGCAGCCATTGCGGCCCTTGCCGGCAGGTGCGCCAGCATTGCAGGTGCCTTCACGGGCGTAGCCGTGTGATAGGCATCAACCCGCAACTGCAGGCGCAACAGTCCAGGCTGGCGATCAACGGTTGCCAGGCTCATGTCACCGCTGCGCAGAATCCGTGCCTGCCCTAACCAGTCGTCCAGCCACAGCCGCAAGGCCGGATAACGCCCCACCACTTGCACCACCAGCGGTACCTTGCTGAATCCGGCCTGTTGCTCACCTGCCTCTACATCGAGGCGTTCGACAAGCAAGCCATGTGCATGCCCCGACACTGCCAGCCGTTCAAGCAGGTCGCTCATGCTCTCCCCGGCGGCCAGATACCAGTGCGCCTCTTGCAACCGCTGTTCGGCAATCACCACTAAAGCCTTCAGCCGCTCCAGTTCGGCCAACTGCGCTGCATTGGCTGCCTGCAGCTGGTTCAACTCGACATGCCTGGCATCCTCCCGCGCCTGCTGCTGTAACAGGGCAGGCAGGCGCATCGCGCAGCCCAGGCTGAACAACACAACAGCGATCAGCGCTGGCGCCAACCATCGGAAGCGGCCTGAGCCCTCGACCACCGCCAGCCAAGCGAGCATCTGCGCTGGACTCACGACCAGAACGCCGCAACACGAGCGGTGAGCAGAAACTCATCGCCGTCCGGCAGGCTCTTGATGCGCTTGAGCTCCAGATCGAGCAAAACGTTCGAGCGGTTCAAGTCGCGCATGAACTGCGCCACCACTGCACCGGACGCAGCCAACCCTGTCACCTGCAAGCGGCCACTATCAAGGCTCAGGCCGATTAGCTGCACACCTTCAGGCAACGCCCCTTCAAGGTCGGCGAAGACACCGGCCAATACACCCTGATGGGCGCGCAGGCCCTCCAGGGCCACCGCACGGGCAAGTAGCGCTTCATGCTGTGCACGCACTTCGGCCAGCGGCTGCAACTGCTCATCCTGTATATCAAGGGTCGCTTGGCGCTGGGTATTGGCCAGCACCTGCTGCTGCCCGCGTTGGCGGGCCAGCTGATCGACCAGCATCACGGCGCACAAAGCCAGGAGTGCGCCAGCAATCAACTGGCCTCGAAAGCGCCGCAGCGCCGCCTGACGCTGCCGTTCGCGCCAGGGCAGAAGGTTCAGCCGCATCATGGGCGCAGCCCTCCCAAGGCCAAGGCGCAGGCCAGGAGCATCGCCCCATCGACATGTTCCAGCCCTGCCAGCCCAGGCAGGTAGGTGCACGGCACATTCAGCCGGCTGCCCAAGGCTTGTAGCCAGCCCGGATTGATCGATGAGCTGCTGGCAACCCACAACCCCGCAGGCCGGCTCTGCCCGACCAGTAAAGCCTGGAGACGCTCTGGCCATTGCCCGTTCATGTCCGGGCCAGTCGTTTGCAGCTCACAGCGCTGGTACGCCCTGCCCGGCTGCCAGTCATGAAGGGTTACGCTGCGGTTTTCGACACGCAGCAGCGCTGCTCCCTCAAGGCCACCCTGTGGCAACATGCGGCACAAGGCAATGTTGTCGACCTCGACGGCCTCCAACTGCAAGCCCGCCTCCTCGACGACGGCTTCGAGTGACGCCAGCGCACTCTGCCGACAGGCTGCAACCATTACCTCGGAGCAACCTGGCTGGTCATGGGAAGCCCCCATGACCTGAAAATCCAAGGCCAGGTCTTCCAGCGGAAACGGAAACAGCCGCTCTGCATCGGCAAGCAGCTGTGCCTCCAACTGCGCCCCGCTCTGCTCCACCGGCAGATGGCACAACTTGCAGATAACCTGACTGGCCGGCAATGCCAGCGCTACCCGGCGTTGCCTGAGGCCGCTGCGCCGGTAAGCTCGCTGCAGCGCAGCCACCACCACCCCAGGCGCCTGAGCCCAGTCATCGGCCAGCGGCGCCTGAAACAGCTCTTGTGCCGACCCCATCACACGGCAGCGTCGATTGCGCTGCTGCAGTTGCATGATCCGAACGGCGTCGGGCGTAATTTCCACCCCCACGAGTGAACCGGCATCCTTGCCGAAGCGTCCAAACATCGCGACTCCTTTGCTGTCTGTTACAGCTGCCAAGCGCAGCCACCTGTCGCAACCCCGCGGCAACACTGGGCCAGGGCTACCCATCGACTCGACGAGTAGCCTGGCCGGTCACCCGGAAAGGCGAAAAATGCTTATAATGCCCAGCGTTGTGCGACACGTTTTGCGTGTCTCCTCCCACCAAGCTGTATGGTCAGCTTGATGTGGTTTCCCAAAGGAAACCGAAAACTTGGGTACCCATCCTCAAGAAACAAAACCAACCCAGAAGTCCACTGCCTTCAAGGACTTAACGCTGCGGCGGATGGCAAAACCCAAGGTCGTTCAGCTCTCGGTAGCACGACCGCAGGACCGGCAATCCCGGTTTTGGAGAGCCCTCTACACACCAACCCAAGCGGGGGAGAAGACCCCCGCAGGGGTCCCCTCCTGCTTATTTTGAAACAGGAGGTAACAACTTCCCGACCAACGGTCATTTCACCGTCTTGGTTCGGTCCTTCCTCTGGAGACATGAGCGGAAGCTCTGTCTGTCATTGTCCAACTGCCGCCTACATGGAGCAGTAGCGGACTCGTTGTGCGACCAACGGTAGCCTACGACGGCATGCATCACTGGCAACGGTGGTGTGTGAAGCCCGTCTGACAATGTAGCCCCCACCTCGGGTGCATTCTCTCCGCGAGGAGAGGTGCGGAGACTCGGAGCAGTGCCGGGTTGAGGCGCTAGGCTGACTGGTATGGGTAACGTATGTGAACCACTGATAAACACCGTAAGCATTGCCAAGCCAAAGCTGCTGACAGGCTTGAACCAAAAGGTACGTGATCGGATATCTCCGTAGCGCTTGGGGATACGTCGCCTTCAAGATCACCGGTGAAAAGGTGGGCCCTAACCCAGTCGTGTGACAGACAGGGAACGTGGTAAGCCCGTATCGCTGCCCTGTGGGCAGGTGAACCGTAAGGAACACTGTTGGCGGTGCGGGTATGGGATCGCAGAGAAAGCGAACGCCAGGCTGTAATGGCTTGGATAGGGGTTGGAACATCACCCCACGGGAAACCGGGCAGACTTCTGCGTGGTCTTCTGTCGCAATGACTCTGACTGAGACCGTCTCATCAACTTCAGGGCTGGCTTCATTGGCCCTTGATCATCCAACCCTGACGGGGTGCACGCGCCCCTCAGGGGTACGTGCGCCTTCCGCTCGGGTGGTATCACTTTGAGAGGAAAGCAGCATGAAAGAGCTCAGCCAGCAAGGTGAGTCTGCGCTTTCCGGCACTCCGCAGCAGTGGCATGACGTCGATTGGCGTCGAGTTCAGCGGAATGTCCGGGGAATGCAGGTGCGAATTGCGAAGGCTTGTCGGGAAGGCAAATGGCGCAGGGTTAAATCCCTGCAACGAATGCTTACTCGCTCGAAGTCGGCCAGGTACTTGGCTGTACGGAGAGTCACGGAAAATCAGGGAAGCCGCACGGCGGGAGTCGATAAGCAACTCTGGGACACACCCATCGCGAAATGGAACGCGGTTGGTCAGTTGAAGACGCGGGGTTACCGGGCTCGGCCACTACGGCGAGTCTACATCCCGAAGTCGGATGGACGGGAACGCCCATTGGGCATACCGACCATGACGGATAGGGCTATGCAAGCGCTGTACATGCTAGCCCTGTCTCCCATCGCCGAAACCCATGGCGATCCTAATAGCTACGGCTTCAGGATCGAACGTTGTACGGCGGATGCGATGGCGCAGCTCTTCCTGTGTCTTTCCAAACAGGCTTCCGCCTGTTGGGTTCTGGACGCAGACATCGAAGGGTTCTTCGACAACATCAACCACGAATGGCTGCTAAGGAACGCCCCTACGGATACCCGGATGCTTCAGCAGTGGTTAAAGGCTGGAGTCATCCACAAGGGGCAGTTGCACGCAACGGACGCAGGCACGCCACAAGGGGGAATTATCTCCCCGGTGTTGGCAAATCTGGCACTGGATGGTCTGGAAACACTCCTCAAGCAATACCTAGGAGTGACAAGGGCGAAGAAACTGAAGGTGAATGTGGTGCGATACGCAGATGACTTCGTAATTACTGGCACCTCCTCGGAGGTGCTGGAGAACGAAGTAAAACCTTGGGTAGAACAGTTCCTCGCGACGCGAGGATTGCGGTTGTCACTCAAGAAAACGCGTATTGCTCACATCGACGAAGGCTTCGACTTCCTTGGATGGAATTTCCGGAAATACGAAGGAAAGCTGCTGATCAAACCGAGCAAAAAGAACGTTAAAGCGTTCTACGGCAAGATCAGGGAGGCAATCAACACCCACAGGACGAGTAAGCAAGAGGATCTAATCCAACTGCTAAATCCGATGCTGAGGGGTTGGGCGCTATACCATCAGCCAGTGGTAGCCAAGCAAACGTACAGCCGGATGGACCACCGAGTGTTTGTAAAACTGTGGCGTTGGGCGAAACGGCGACATCCAAACAAGTCCCTCGACTGGGTTAGGAAGAAGTACTTCCGAGCCTCCGGAGAACGGAACTGGGTTTTCGCCACCACGACAGTGGACGATGCTGGGAGGAGACGGGAGATCGAGCTTTGCTCGCTCGCGAGCACGCCGATCGAGCGACACAAAAAGGTGAGTGGGGATTACAACCCTTATGACCCTGCCATGGAGGCCCAAAGCGAAAAGCTGCGGATGGACCGGATGCTGAAAAAGCTGCAGTACCGGAAACAAATCGGCAGCCTATACGCCAGCCAAAACGGCCTGTGTTTGCTATGCAAGCAACCGATCACCAAGGAAACGGGGTGGCACGACCACCACATCATCCACCGGGCCGTTGACGGTGGTGACGCCTTGGCCAATCGGGTACTCTTGCACCCCAACTGTCATAACCAGCTCCACACGCGTGGTCTGTACGTGACCAAGCCGGCTCCCCTTGGGGGCTTAAAGAAGGCTTGAGCCGTATGCGCTGAAAGGCGCACGTACGGTTCTTAGGGGGGAGTCAGCCAGCAATGGCTGGCTCCCACCCGACTTTTGGTCCACCGGACCTGCGTGCAATCCACTCCCAACCTGGACACCGAAAAGCCTTGATACGTCTGCTGAAGTTCTTCTGGTGGTCTTCCGTCGCAGTCATCTGCGCGCTCGTACTCGGTGTGAGCGGTGCGTTTCTGTATCTTAGTCCCAGCCTGCCCTCGGTCGAGTCCCTCAGAAGCATCCAGTTGCAGATCCCCCTCAGGGTGTACAGCAGCGATGGCAAGCTGATTGCCGAATTCGGCGAAATGCGCCGCTCGCCGATCCGCTTCGCGGAAATTCCCCCACAATTCATTCAGGCGCTGCTGTCAGCCGAGGACGACAATTTCCTCAACCACTACGGCGTCGACCCCAGCAGCCTGATGCGCGCAGCAACCCAGCTGGTGAAAACCGGTCATATCCAGACCGGCGGCAGCACCATCACCATGCAGGTGGCGAAGAACTTCTTCCTCACCAGCGAGCGCAGCTTCTCACGCAAGACCAACGAAATCCTGCTGGCCCTGCAAATCGAGCGTGAGCTGACCAAGGACGAAATCCTTGAGCTGTACGTGAACAAGATCTACCTGGGCAACCGCGCCTACGGTATCGATGCAGCAGCACAGGTGTATTACGGCAAGTCCATCCGTGACGTGAGCCTGGCGCAGATGGCGATGATCGCCGGCCTGCCCAAGGCACCGTCGCGCTTCAACCCGCTGGCCAACCCGGTGCGCGCCAAAGAGCGCCGCGACTGGATCCTCGGGCGCATGTACAAGCTGGGCAAGATCGACCAGGCCAGCTACGAGGCCGCCCTGGCCGAGCCGCTCAACGCCAGCTATCACGTGCCGACGCCTGAGGTGAATGCCCCCTACATCGCCGAAATGGCCCGCGCGGAAATGGTCGGCCGTTACGGCAGCGACGCCTACACCGAAGGCTTCCGCGTCACGACCACCGTGCCTAGCGACATGCAGGAAATGGCCAACAAGGCCGTCCTCAAGGGCCTCTCCGATTACGATGAGCGCCACGGCTACCGTGGCCCTGAAGCACGCTTCCCGGGCCGCACCCAGGCAGCGTGGCTGCAGGAGCTGGGCAAGCAACGCACCCTTGGCGGCCTGGAGCCAGCCATTGTCACCCAGGTGGAACACACCGGCCTCAAGGTGCTGACCCGTGACGGCCAAGAGGCGCAGGTTGCCTGGGACACCATGAAATGGGCGCGCCCGTTCATCAACAACAACGCCCAGGGCCGTTCACCGCAATCACCGGCCGACGTGGCCCAGGTCGGTGACCTGGTGCGCCTGCAACGCCTTGACGATGGCACATTGAAGTTCAGTCAGGTGCCCGTTGCGCAGAGTGCCCTGGTCACCCTCGACCCGAACAACGGCGCCATCCGCGCCCTGGTCGGCGGTTTCTCGTTCGAACAGAGCAACTACAACCGCGCCGTGCAGGCCAAGCGCCAACCGGGCTCGAGTTTCAAACCCTTCATCTACAGCGCCGCGCTGGACAGCGGCTACACCGCTTCCAGCCTGGTCAACGATGCGCCGATCGTGTTCGTTGACGAGTCGGTGGACAAAGTGTGGCGACCGAAGAACGATACCAACACCTTCCTCGGCCCTATCCGCATGCGTGAGGCGCTGTACAAGTCACGTAACCTGGTGTCGATCCGCCTGCTGCAAGCCATGGGCGTGGACCGCACCATCGACTACATCGCCAAGTTCGGCTTCAACAAGCAGGACCTGCCGCGCAACCTGTCGCTGGCCCTGGGCACCGCCACCCTGACCCCGATGGAAATCGCCACCGGCTGGAGCACCTTTGCCAACGGTGGGTACAAGATCACCCCGTACCTGATCGAGCGCATCGAGAGCCGCAGCGGCGAGACACTGTTCACCGCCAACCCGGCCCGCGTACCGCAAGGTGCCCAAGACCAGGCGGGCCTGGCCGCCCCCGAGCAGCCAATCAGCACTGCGGCCATGCCAGGCGAGGCACCTTCTGCCTTCAGTCAGGTGGCCGCGGCATCGCAAGCGCCGGCAGTGGCCGAACAGATCATCGACGGGCGTACCACCTACATCCTCACCAGCATGCTGCAGGACGTGATCAAGCGCGGCACCGGCCGCCGGGCGCTGGCCTTGGGCCGCACCGACCTGGCGGGCAAGACGGGTACGACCAACGAATCCAAGGACGCCTGGTTCTCCGGTTACAACGCCGATTACGTGACTACCGTTTGGGTCGGCTTCGACCAACCGGAAACCCTCGGCCGCCGCGAATATGGCGGGACTGCGGCACTGCCGATCTGGATGAACTTCATGGGCGCGGCGCTCAAGGACAAGCCTGCGCATGCCCCGGCAGAACCGGAGGGCATTCTCAGCTTGCGCGTCGACCCGGTCAGCGGGCGCGCGGCATCGCCGAGCACACCGAATGCCTACTTCGAGCTGTTCAAAGCCGAAGATTCTCCGCCGTCGGTGGACGAACTGGGCAATGGCGCGGCACCGGGCAGCCCGCTGCCAGCCGATGAAGCGACGCCGATGGATCTGTTCTAAGGCAGGGCGCCTGACTCAGGTTTTGCGTGGGCGCTCGATCTGATAGGCGCCACAAGTGCCCTGACCAACACCTTGCAGCCCTGACACATTCCCAAGCCCCATAAAAAAGCCCCGGCTCATGCGAGCCGGGGCTTTTTTATGTCGCTTGCTGCAATCAGCCGTTGAACACTTCATCCACGCTGGTCAGCGGGTAATGCTTCGGATAAGGCAGGGTAGCCACGCCGGATTCGATGGCAGCCTTGGCCACAGCATCGGAAACGACGGTGATCAAGCGTGCATCCAGCGGCTTCGGAATGATGTACTCACGACCGAACTCCAGGCCTTCAACGCCATAGGCTTCGCAAACTTCCTTCGGCACTGGCAGCTTGGCCAGGTCTTTCAGGGCGATAGCGGCAGCGATCTTCATTTCTTCGTTGATACGCTTGGCGCGAACGTCCAGAGCACCACGGAAGATGAACGGGAAGCCCAGTACGTTGTTGACCTGGTTCGGGTAGTCGGAACGACCGGTAGCCATGATCACGTCGTTGCGAGTGGCATGCGCCAGCTCTGGCGAGATTTCCGGGTCCGGGTTCGAGCAGGCGAACACGATCGGGTTGGCAGCCATCGACTTCAGGCCTTCCGGGCTCAGCAGGTTCGGGCCAGACAGACCTACGAACACGTCGGCACCGTCAAGGGCGTCGGCCAGGGTGCGCTTGTCGGTCGCGTGGGCGAACTGCGCCTTGTACTGGTTCAGGTCGTCACGGCCAGCGTGGATCACGCCACTACGGTCGATCATGAAGATGTTCTCGACCTTCGCACCCATGCTTACCAGCAGCTTCATGCAGGAAATGGCAGCAGCGCCGGCGCCCAGGCAGACGATCTTGGCTTCTTCCAGTTTCTTGCCGGCGATTTCCAGGGCGTTGATCATGCCAGCGGCAGTCACGATGGCAGTACCGTGCTGGTCATCGTGGAACACCGGGATGTCGCACTGTTCGATCAGGGTACGTTCGATTTCAAAGCACTCAGGTGCCTTGATGTCTTCAAGGTTGATGCCACCGAAGGTGATCGAAATGCGGCGAACGGTGTCGATGAACGCTTGCGGGCTTTCCGACTCGACTTCGATGTCGAACACATCGATACCGGCGAAACGCTTGAACAGAACACCCTTGCCTTCCATGACCGGCTTGGAAGCCAGTGGGCCGAGGTCACCCAGACCGAGGATGGCAGTGCCATCGGAAATCACCGCAACCAGGTTGCCTTTGCCGGTGTATTTGTAAGCCAGCTCTGGATCACGGCCAATTTCGCGCACCGGCTCTGCAACACCTGGGCTGTAGGCCAGGGCGAGGTCACGGGCGGTGGCAGTGGGCTTGGAGAGTTCAACGCTCAGTTTCCCCGGACGAGGTTGAGCGTGATATTCGAGAGCGGCGGTTTTCAGGTCTGACATGGTGGGCATTCCGCTATTTACTGTTCTGACGGACCGCCGAGGATACGCAAAGAGCCGGGGAGCCACAAGACTGGCCGGTCACTTGTGTCAAGGCCTTTAGCCTACGACTTTACGCTACAACCCACGGGGCATACGACCAACAGTGTGTACAATCCAGTAGCGAAATGTCTACATCTTTTAGCCTGAAATGCGCTCCAACATGCTCGGATCGGTCAATGGCAACACCCAGCGTCGCTGCCCGGGCTTGAGGCCACCCCTGCGGGAACGATCCAGCACCCAGCCGCGCGCTTCGACCTGGCGCCCCTTGAGGTTATCGAAGAAGCTGGCGGGGAAGTTGCGCTGCAGACGAGCGGGAACCTGCAGCACCAGGGTACTGCCCAGGGTCAGCCAGACCCCACCACGATTTCGCTCGATACCTTCGATACGACCACGCACAACAGCGAAACCTGACTGCCTGACATCGCTTGCAGCCACTACGGGCGAATGCCGCCACAGGCCAACGCCGGCCTGGCGCGCAGCTTGTTCGGCAAGCTGCTGACAACCGCTGAGACGTACATTAGGGGCAATAGCCACGCGGTAGCCCAAGCCCTCGCTAAGCAATTGCGCTTCCAGATTGTCGCCATTGCGGCTGTAGATGTGCGCCAGTGTGCGACCGTACTTGTCTTTACCTTCAACACCAGGCACCAGCCCGACGCGATCGTCATTGGCCTTGACCAAGGCCTGCAATCGCCGCCTGGCAGCTTCGGCATAGGGCTCACTGGTACGTCCCTTGCGACCCATTTCCGGGGCATTGATACCGATCAGCCGCACACTGCGGCCATCGACCAGACGCAAGGTGTCGCCATCAACCACCTGTCGTACCGCTACCCATTGGGGCTTGTCCGGCAGTGGGCAGAACGCCAGGACCGGGAAATGCCAGATAACGCCCACAAAAAAGGCGCCCACAAGGGACGCCTTCTTCAGCAACAATGCGAAACCCGAAGGATTCGCCATGCGCATGATTACTTCTTGGCACCGAACATGCCGAAGCGATCGGCGAACTTCTGTACGCGACCACCGGTGTCCAGAACTTTCTGCTTACCGGTGTAGAACGGGTGGCACAGGTTGCAAACGTCGATCGACAGGACGTTGCCCAGGGTCGAACGAGTTTCGAACTTGTTACCGCAGCTGCAGGTGACTGCAACTACTTCGTAGTTCGGGTGGATACCTTCTTTCATGGTCACTTCCTCGAGCTGCGTGCCGCCACCCAACACCAATTGTTGAATACCGCACGTAATTAGGCGGCGAATAATACCAGAGCACACCGTCAGCGCAAGATGTCGCTTGCACCGACCGTCGTCTGCTAGGCTCGCCAGTCCTTGTAACGCCCTCCGAGACTTTCCGCGTGTCCGACGTCATCCTGCGCCTTGCCCTGCCCTCCCCGCTGCGGCGCCTGTTCGACTACAAGGCGCCGGCGAGCATGGCGCGCCTGACCTTGACCCCAGGCATGCGCATCCGCGTGCCCTTTGGCCGCCGCGAAATGATCGGCGTGCTGATAGAGGTGTGCACGCGGAGCGAAGTGCCCGCCGACAAACTGAAGCCTGCCAGCGCCCTGCTCGACCCGGTGTCCCCCATCCCCGCGTCGCTGTTCAAGTTGTGCCTGTGGACCGCCCAGTACTACCAGCACAGCCTGGGCGATACCCTGAGCTGGGCGCTGCCCACGCTACTGCGCCAGGGCGAAGCCGCCGAAATGCGCCAGGAACGCTTCTGGCACATAGCCCCGGGCGCCCGCCTGGAAGACCCGCGCATCGCCCGCGCGCCGCGCCAGCGCGACGCCCTCAAGACCCTGGCCCAGCACCCGCACGGCGTGGCCCACAGCCTGCTGGCCAAACTCAACCTGAACAAGGACAGCCTCGACCTGCTGCTGGCCAAGGACCTGGTACAGATCGAGACGCGCCGCCACTTGCCGGCACTACGTCATGAGCACTGGCTGGCACAGCCGGAACTGCCGCTCAACGAAGAGCAACGCGAAGCCTTCGACGCCGTGTGCGAGGGTTTTGGCGGTTTCGGCGCGTTCTTGCTGGCCGGCGTCACCGGCAGTGGCAAGACCGAGGTCTACCTGCAACTGATCCGTGAAACCCTGGAAGCCGGCAAGCAGGCGCTGGTGCTGATCCCGGAGATCAACCTCGGCCCGCAAACCCTGGCCCGCTTCGAGCAACGCTTCAACGCGCGCATTGCCCTGCTGCACTCTGCGGTAAACGACCGCGAACGCCTGGATGCCTGGCTGGCGGCACGGGACGGCGAGGCCGATATCATCATCGGCACCCGCTCGGCATTGTTCACGCCGATGAAAAACCCCGGCCTGATCATCATCGACGAAGAGCACGACGGCTCCTATAAACAGCAGGAAGGCCTGCGGTACCACGCCCGCGACCTGGCGCTGGTACGCGCTCACCAGGAGAACATCCCGATCCTGCTCGGTTCCGCCACACCGTCGCTGGAAACCCTGCATAACGCCCTGACCGGCCGCTACCGCCTGCTGCGTATGAACCAACGCGCCGGAGGGGCACGCCCGCCGCGCATGCTGCGCCTTGATGTGAAGAGCCTGCCACTGGACAGCGGCATCAGTGGCCCGCTGCAGCAGGCTATCCGACAGACCCTGGAGGCTGGCCAACAAGTGCTGGTGTTCCTCAACCGCCGCGGCTTTGCCCCAACCTTGCTGTGCCACGATTGCGGCTGGCTGTCCGAATGCCCACGCTGCGATGCGCGCATGACCGTGCACCAGCGCTCCGGCGTGCTGCGCTGCCACCACTGTGGCTATGACGAACGCCTGCCGCACCAGTGCCCGCAATGCAACCACGTCGATCTGCGCCCGGTCGGTGCCGGTACCGAACGCGCCGAAGAGCGCCTGAAGGTGCTGTTCCCGGATTACCCGATCCTGCGCGTGGACCGCGACAGCACGGCGCGCAAGGACGCCATGCACAACCTGTTCAGCACCATCCAGCGCGGCCAGCCGAGCATCCTCGTCGGCACCCAGATGCTCGCCAAGGGCCACCACTTCCCGCGGGTGACCCTGGTGGCCATCCTTGATGCCGATGGCGGGCTGTTTTCCGGTGACTTCCGCGCCAGCGAGCGCATGGCACAACTTATCGTACAGGTGGCCGGGCGGGCCGGGCGGGCCGAAGAGCCCGGCAAGGTCATCATCCAGACCCACCTGGCCGACCACCCACTGTTGGTCCAGCTAACCGAGCAAGGCTACTTCGCCTTCGCCGAACAGGCCCTGGACGAACGCCGAGCCGCCGGGCTGCCGCCCTACTCGCATCTGGCCTTGCTGCGTGCCGAAGCACACAAGCCGGGGCAGGCCGAAGGTTTCCTCGACGAAGCCTGTGCCGCCGCCGAGCGCCTGGTGGCCGAACAGCGCCTGCCGGGTATCGAACTGCTGGGCCCGGTACCGGCGCCCATGGAGCGCCGCGCCGGACGATTCCGCGCACAATTGTTGATACAGGCCAACACCCGGGCGCCGTTGCATCGACTGATCAGCGCCTGGTTGCTAGTGTTGGAACAGTTGCCGAGCGGGCGCCAGGTGCGCTGGTCGCTGGATGTCGACCCGGTAGACCTGTATTGAGCTGCAAGCTGCGAGTTGCCAGCGGCAAGCAAGCGCCGGGCGGGTGCGATGCCGCTTTTTCTTGCCGCTTGTGGCCCCCAGCTTGCCGCCCAAAGGTTGGCAACCTGCTCCCGGCAACGGATAATGCCCAGTTTTTCCACCTGCGCATCCAGGCGCTCACCGCGCTTGCGGTCGAAAAGAGATCCCCATGAAAGACACCATTCGCCAGCTGATCCAGCAAGCCCTCACCCAACTCGTCACCGACGGTGTGCTGCCTGAAGGGCTGTCGCCGGCGATCCAGGTGGAAAACGCCCGGGACAAGACCCACGGCGACTTCGCCAGCAACATCGCCATGATGCTGGCCAAGCCGGCCGGCATGAAGCCGCGCGACCTCGCCGAAAAACTGATCAACGCCCTGCCGGCCAGCGCCGACATCAGCAAGGTCGAGATTGCAGGCCCCGGCTTCCTCAACTTCTTCCAGAACACCGACGCCCTGGCCAACCGCCTGGATGCCGCCCTGGCCGACGCCCACCTGGGTGCGCGCAAAGCCGGCCCGGCGCAAAAGGTGGTGATCGACATGTCGGCACCCAACCTGGCCAAGGAAATGCACGTCGGCCACCTGCGCTCGACCATCATCGGTGACAGCGTTGCGCGCGTGCTGGAGTTCCTGGGCGACAACGTCATCCGCCAGAACCACGTCGGCGACTGGGGTACCCAGTTCGGCATGCTGATGGCCTACCTGCAGGAAAACCCGATCACCAGCGACGAGCTGTCGGACCTGGAAAACTTCTACCGCGCGGCGAAGAAACGCTTCGATGAATCGGAAGAGTTCGCCACTCGCGCCCGCGGCCTGGTGGTCAAGCTGCAAGCCGGTGACCCCGAGTGTCTGGCCCTTTGGACACGCTTCAAGGACATCTCGCTGTCGCACTGCCAGAAGACCTACGAGCTGCTCAACGTCAAGCTGACCATGGCCGACGTGATGGGCGAAAGTGCCTACAACGACGACTTGGCCAACGTGGTGGCCGACCTCAAGGCCAAGGGCCTGCTGGTCGAAGACCAGGGCGCCCAATGCGTGTTCCTCGAAGAGTTCAAGAACAGCGACGGCGACCCCCTGCCGGTGATCGTGCAGAAGGCTGACGGCGGCTATCTGTACGCCACCACCGACCTGGCTGCCGTGCGTTACCGCAGCAACGTGTTGAAGGCTGACCGCGCACTGTACTTCGTCGACCAGCGCCAGGCCCTGCACTTCAATCAGGTGTTCGAAGTGGCCCGCCGCGCTGGCTTCGTCGGCCACCCGATGCAAATGGAGCACATGGGCTTCGGCACCATGAACGGCGCCGACGGCCGCCCGTTCAAGACCCGTGACGGCGGCACCGTGAAGCTGATCGACCTGCTCACCGAGGCCAAGGAGCGCGCCTACGCGCTGGTCAAGGAAAAGAACCCGAGCCTGGCCGACGACGAACTGCGCCACATCGGCGAGGTGGTGGGCATTGGCGCGGTGAAATACGCCGACCTGTCCAAGCACCGCACCAGTGACTACAGCTTCAACTTCGAGCTGATGCTCAACTTCGAAGGCAACACCGCGCCTTACCTGCTGTACGCTTACACCCGCGTAGCCGGCGTGTTCCGCAAGCTGGGCAAAGGCTTTGACGAAGTCGACGGCAAGATCGTGCTGCAAGCTGCCCACGAGCAGGACTTGGCCGCACGCCTGGCGCAGTTTGGCGAAATCCTCAACAACGTCGCCGAAAAAGGCACGCCGCACGTGCTGTGCAGCTACCTGTACGACTTGGCCGGCCTGTTCTCGAGCTTCTACGAGAACTGCCCGATCCTCGCTGCCGAAACCCCTTCGCAGCAGCAGAGCCGGCTGCGCCTGGCCGCCCTGACTGGCCGCACCCTCAAACAAGGTCTGGAACTGCTCGGCCTGGAAACCCTGGAGCGCATGTAAGTTGGCTGCCAAGAAAAAACCTGCCCCGAAACGCGGCGCCAGCCGCCAGACGGCACCGGCCAAACAGCCGATCCCCGGCTGGGTATGGCTGGCGGTCGGCCTGACCGTAGGCGCGTTCATCGTGTTCCTGATGAAGCTCGAACCCGGTGGCGATGACATCAAGCGCACCAAGCCCGAGCAGGAGAAACCGGCGAAAACGGCCGAAGCCGGCAAGCCCGCGCAAGCTACCCCGCAACAGCCGGTGAAGCCGAAGTACGACTTCTACACCCTGCTGCCGGAGTCTGAGGTGATCGTGCCGCCGGAAGCCGTACCGGAGAAAACCCCACCGGTGCCGGCCCAGCCGGTAACCCCGGTGACACCAGCAGAAGCGGCGAAAATCGACACGGCGCGGGCCCAGGCAGCGCTGCTCGGCCAGACCCCGCCACCGCCACCACCCGTGATCAAGCCGGCAGCGACCACGCAGTACTTCCTTCAGGCCGGCTCGTTCCGCAAGCAGGCCGATGCCGACAAGGTACGGGCACAGATCATCCTGCTGGGCCAGTCCGTGAAAGTGGAGTCGGGCACGGTCAAGGATGAAACCTGGTACCGCGTGCTGGTTGGGCCGTTCAGCAACCGCGAGCAGTTGACAGGGGCACAGAAGCAGCTGGCTGGGGCCGGGTTCAGCAACCTGTTGCTGCAACAGCGGCAGACCCGTCAGTAACGAAGAAGGCCTTGCCGCAGCGATGCGACAAGGCCTTCTTTATATGGACAGCATTGCCCGTGAAGGGGCTGTAAAGCAGCCCCGCCACCGTCAGCCCCGCCCCGCATTCCTTTCGGACACCTGGCTGTTCAACGTCCAGAAGTCATACAGCACCCCCACCAGGAACAACCCGCCGGTAAAGAAGTAGATGATCGCGGTGATCCACTTGCCCTGATACAGCCGGTGCAGGCCAAACACCCCCAGGAAGGTCAGCAGGATCCAGGCGATGTTGTAGTCGATACGCCCGGACTGAAACCTCAGGTCGGCTTCACGGTCCATGGACGGGATCAGGAACAGGTCGATCAACCAGCCAATGCCCAGCAAGCCCAAGGTGAAGAACCAGATGGTCCCGGTAATCGGCTTGCCGTAATAGAAACGATGGGAACCGGTGAAGCCGAAAATCCACAGCAGGTAGCCGATGGTTTTGCTGTGGGTGTCGTGAAAGGGCACCCCCTGTTGATAACTGTTCATTCATAGCCCCCGTGGGTTATCCGAAAATTTTCTAAGAAAAAATGTGACTTTTTCGTCGCAAGCCGACATACGGCGCCTGGCAATCGACCAACGGATCAATAACTGATCAAAAAGCTGTTATAAAGTTGCGCGCCAACACATAACTATTCATAAGAGCTTCATCTATGCCGCCTTTGATCAAGACATGGCTGACCCTCTGCCTATTATTGCCCCTGGCCGCCCACGCCACCAATCGTGAGCAACGTCTTCCCAATGGTTTCACCGGCTATACGACCAACGCCTCGGTGAAACGCGCACCAGTCAAACAGACCGCGCTACGCGCCCGCCCAGGCAATGCCGCCAGCAGCCGCGGTGCGAATGTCGCCGCCATGTCGCCTAAGCAAAGCAGCGATGTGCTGAGCCGTGCGGTAAATGTGCTCGGTACTCCTTATGTTTGGGGCGGCAGCAGCCCGAAAAAAGGCTTTGACTGCAGCGGGCTGGTCAAATACGCCTTCAACGACGTCGCCGACGTCGACCTGCCGCGCACCTCCAATGCCATGGCCCGGGGCCACGGGGTGAAGGTGGCCAAGGGTGATCTGAAGCCTGGCGACCTGATCTTCTTCAACATCAAGAGCCGTCGGGTCAATCACGTAGCCATCTACCTGGGTAACGACCGCTTCATCCACGCTCCACGCCGTGGCAAGCGGGTGAGTATCGACACCTTGAGCAAGCCTTACTGGCAGAAGCACTACGTGGTGGCCAAGCGGGTGCTGCCGAAAGAGCAGCAGCTGAGTCTGGCCAAGCGTTAAGCTGATCGGCGCTATCCGGTACCGGCCCCTTCGCGGGCACGCCCGCTCCCACAGGTAGCGCGTCGCTCTCGCGCGCAGCTCACATACCTGTGGGAGCGGGCGCGCCCGCGAAAGGGCCTTTGCAGGTACTACAAGCCTTTGATCAACCCTCGCTCCCTCAGCCTCCGCAACGCCCCCTCCATCGTCAGCATCCCCTCCGCCGCCCCGCCCTGCATCACTGAAGACAACTGCGCCAACCGCCCCTCCCGAACCAGGTTACGCACCGCCGGCGTCGCCACCAGCACTTCCCGCGCCGCCACCCGCCCACCCCCTACGCGCCTGACCAGCACCTGCGCGACCACCAGGCGCAGCGACTCGGCCAGCATCGCCCGCACCAACGGCTTTTCCTCGGCAGCAAACACCTCCACCAACCTGTCGATGCTGCTGGTCGCCGAACGCGCATGCACGGTTGCCAGCACCAGGTGCCCGGTTTCGGCCGCGCGCAGGGCCAGGCGAATGGTTTCCAGGTCGCGCAACTCGCCGATCATGATCACGTCCGGGTCCTGGCGCAGCGCACTGCGCAGCCCCTGAGCAAAGCCGCGACTATGGCGCCCCATCTCACGCTGGTTGACCAGGCTGCGCTGGCTGTCATGGATGATCTCGACAGGGTCTTCCAGGGTAATGATGTGCAGCGCCCGCTCGCGGTTCAGCTGGTCGAGCAGCGTTGCCAGGGTGCTGGACTTGCCACTGCCGGTCGGCCCGCCCACGAGGATCAAGCCATCCCGGCAATGCGCAACAGCTTGAAACACATCCGCAAGGTCCAGCTCACTCACCGTCGCAATGCGCCCCGGGATCAGCCGAAAGGTAACCGCCGGGCCATTCAACTGGCGAAACAGGTTCAGCCGAAAGCGCCCAAGCGCCGGCAACTCCAGCGCAAGGTCCATTTCATCGCCTTGGGCCCACTGCCGGCGCTGATCGTTATCCAGCACGCTGGCCATGCCCTCGATCAAGGCACCCTGGCTCAACGGCGGCAAGCCCATACGCTGCAACTCGCCATCCAGGCGCAGCATCGGAATCTGGCCCGTCGCCAGGTGCAGGTCTGAAGCCCCCGCATCCACAGCTCGGGCCAACAGGTCGGTCACATCCATAAGACTCCCCAAAGGCCTTCAAGCAGGTAGAATGCCGCAGACCCCACAGCTGCCGGCATCGATCCATGTCCACCCTAGCAGACAACCTTTCCGCGATTTCCGCCCGTATCGCCAGTGCTGCCCAGGCAGTCGGGCGTGATCCGGCCAGCGTCCAGTTGCTGGCCGTGAGCAAGACCAAGCCCGCCAGCGCTATCCGCGAGATCCATGCCGCCGGTGTGCACGACTTCGGGGAGAATTACCTACAGGAAGCACTGACAAAGCAGCAGGCCCTCAGCGACTTGCCCTTGATCTGGCACTTCATCGGCCCCATTCAGTCGAACAAGACCAAAGCCATCGCCGAGCATTTCGACTGGGTGCATTCCGTGGACCGCCTGAAAATTGCCCAACGCCTGTCGGAACAGCGCCCTGCGGGGCTGGCGCCGCTGAACATCTGCCTGCAGGTGAACGTCAGCGGCGAAGACAGTAAATCCGGCTGCACCCCAGCCGACCTACCCGCGTTGGCCAAAGCCGTAGCCGCACTGCCCAACCTGCGCCTGCGCGGGCTGATGGCAATCCCGGAACCCACCGAAGACCGCGCCACCCAGGAGGCCGCCTTCGCCAGCCTGCGCAAGTTGCAGGAAGGCCTGGGGCTTGGCTTGGACACCCTGTCGATGGGCATGAGCCACGACCTGGAAGCGGCCATCGCCCAGGGCGCGACGTGGGTACGGATTGGCACGGCCCTGTTCGGAGCCCGCGACTACGGCAACACCTGATTCCATGCTTCACTCACTCTTTTCCACAAGGACCTGACATGAGCAAGACACGTATTGCCTTTATCGGCGCCGGCAACATGGCCGCCAGCCTGATCGGTGGTCTGCGTGCCCAGGGCCTGGACGCCTCGCAGATCCGCGCCAGCGACCCGGGCGCCGAGACCCGCAGTCGCATCCAGGCCGAGCACGGCATTGAAGCCTTCGAGGACAACGCCCAGGCCATCGATGGCGCTGACGTCATCGTGCTGGCGGTCAAGCCACAAGTCATGAAAACCGTATGTCAGGCACTGCAACCCAACCTGCAGGATGGCCAGCTGATCGTTTCCATCGCCGCCGGCATCACATGCGCCAGCCTGCAGAGCTGGGTGGGCGCTCGCCCGGTGGTGCGCTGCATGCCCAACACCCCGGCATTGCTGCGCCAAGGCGTGAGCGGCCTGTACGCCACCGCTGAAGTGTCCGGCGAACAGCGTCTGCAGGCCGAACAACTGCTGTCGGCTGTAGGCACCGCCCTGTGGCTGGAGCAGGAACAGCAACTGGACGCCGTGACAGCTGTGTCCGGCAGTGGCCCGGCGTACTTCTTCCTGCTGATCGAGGCCATGACCGCGGCAGGCGAAAAACTCGGCCTGCCACGCGAAACGGCCTCCCAACTGACCTTGCAGACAGCCCTGGGCGCCGCGCGCATGGCAGTTGCAAGCGATGTCGATGCCGCTGAACTGCGCCGCCGCGTCACTTCGCCCGCCGGCACCACGGAAGCGGCGATCAAGTCGTTCCAGGCCAGCGGCTTCGAAGCCATCGTCGAGCAGGCGCTGCAGGCTGCAGCCACGCGCTCTGCCGAGCTGGCCGAACAACTGGGCAAATAAGGAGCCTTAGATGAATGCACTGTCAGGCGCCGCGATTTTCGTGGTGCAAACCCTGGTCAGCCTTTACCTGGTTATCGTCCTGCTGCGCTTCGTGCTGCAACTGGTCAAGGCCAACTTCTACAACCCGCTGTGCCAGTTCGCCGTTCGTGCCACCCAACCGCTGCTCAAGCCGATCCGCCGGATCATCCCTAGCGTTGGCGGGCTGGATACCTCGTCGCTACTGCTGGCGGTGGTCATCCAGGCCTTGCTGATGGGCTTTGTGCTGATGGTCACCTACGGTACCTTCGGCGACGTCCTGCACCTGCTGATGTGGGCGATCATCGGCATCACCTCGCTGTTCCTGAAGATTTTCTGGGTGGCGATGATCGTCATGGTGATCGTTTCCTGGGTTGCACCCAACAGCCACAACCCGGCGGCCGAACTGGCCTACCAGATCAGCGAGCCGGTGCTGGCGCCGTTCCGCCGCCTGGTGCCAAATCTGGGTGGCATGGACATCTCGCCGATCTTCGCCTTCCTGGCGATCCAGGTGGTCCAGTCGTTTGTCATGCCCCCGCTGGCCGCCTACGCCGGCATGCCTCAAGAGCTGTGGCGAATGATCTGAGGCTCGCCAGCGCCAGCTTGCCCCCAGTCGCAAGCCTTTGCTTGCCGCTGGGGGTAGCGCTCTTTAGACTTACGCCTCCGTCAAGCGTGAGCAGGGTCGATGTCAACTGTCTTTCCCGAAGATTCCGTCGGTCTGGTAGTACCGCAAACCGCCCGGTTCGATGAACCGCTGGCACTGGCCTGTGGCCGTTCACTGGCCAGTTACGAACTGGTCTACGAGACCTATGGCACCCTGAACGCCAGCGCGAGCAACGCCGTGCTGATCTGCCATGCCCTGTCCGGCCACCACCATGCCGCTGGCTACCATGCCGCCACCGACCGCAAGCCGGGCTGGTGGGACAGCTGCATCGGCCCCGGCAAGCCGATCGATACCAACCGCTTCTTCGTGGTCAGCCTGAACAACCTCGGCGGCTGCAACGGCAGCACCGGCCCCAGCAGCGTCAACCCTGCCACCGGCAAACCGTATGGCGCCGACTTCCCTGTACTGACCGTAGAGGACTGGGTCCACAGCCAGGTGCGCCTGGGCGAGCGCCTGGGCATCCAGCAATGGGCCGCTGTCGTCGGCGGCAGCCTTGGCGGCATGCAGGCACTGCAATGGACCATCAGCTACCCCGAGCGTGTGCGTCATTGCGTCGACATTGCCTCGGCGCCCAAGCTGTCGGCGCAGAACATCGCCTTCAACGAGGTGGCGCGCCAGGCCATTCTCACCGACCCTGAGTTCCATGGCGGTTCGTTCCAGGACCAAGGCGTGATCCCCAAGCGCGGCCTGATGCTGGCGCGCATGGTCGGCCACATTACCTATCTGTCCGATGATTCGATGGGTGAAAAATTCGGCCGTGAGCTGAAAAGCGACAAGCTCAACTACGACTTCCACAGCGTCGAGTTCCAGGTCGAAAGCTACCTGCGCTATCAGGGCGAGGAGTTTTCCGGCCGTTTCGACGCCAACACCTACCTGCTGATGACCAAGGCACTGGACTATTTCGACCCGGCCGCCACGCACGGTGGTGATCTGGCCGCCACGCTGGCCCACGTCACGGCGGACTACTGCATCATGTCGTTCACCACCGACTGGCGCTTCTCTCCGGCCCGTTCGCGCGAGATCGTCGACGCGCTGATGGCCGCGCGCAAGAACGTCTGCTACCTGGAGATCGATTCGCCCTACGGGCACGATGCATTCCTGATTCCCACACCTCGCTACATGCAGGGTTTCTCGAACTACATGAACCGCATTGCCATCTGAGGACAGCATGAGAGCCGATCTGGAAATCATCCACGACTGGATCCCCGCCGGCAGCCGGGTACTCGACCTGGGCTGCGGTAGCGGCGAACTGCTGGCCTCGCTGCGTGACCGCAAACAGGTCACCGGCTATGGCCTGGAAATCGACGCCGACAATATCGCCGCCTGCGTGGCCAAGGGTGTCAACGTCATCGAACAAGACCTGGACAAAGGCCTGGGCAACTTCGCCAGCAACAGCTTCGACGTGGTGATCATGACCCAAGCCCTGCAGGCCGTGGAATACCCCGACCGCATCCTCGACGAAATGCTGCGAGTGGGCCGTCAGTGCATCATCACCTTCCCGAACTTCGGCCACTGGCGCTGCCGCTGGTACCTGGCGACCAAAGGCCGCATGCCGGTATCGGACTTCATGCCGTATACCTGGTACAACACGCCGAACATCCACTTCTGCACCTTCGCCGACTTCGAAGAACTTGTGCACGAACGCCGGGCCAAGGTACTCGACCGCCTGGCGGTCGACCACTTGCACCGCAACGGGTGGGGTGGCCGGCTATGGCCTAATCTTCTAGGTGAGATCGGCATCTACCGCGTCAGCAGTCCGGGCCTGCAAGAGCATCAGCTCGCGGTCTGACGCCCACCGGAGGAATCGCACCATGCGTCGCCTAGCCCTGTTCCTGATCAGCCTGTGCCTGGCCCTGCCAGTATTGGCTGCCGATGCCGCACGCCCCGAGCGCAAGGAGGTATTTGGCGACGTGACGGTGCACTACAGCGCATTCACCTCGAGCATGCTCACACCCAAGGTGGCCGCGGCCACCGGCCTGGTGCGCAGCAAGAACCAGGGCGTGCTCAACATTGCCGTGCTCAAGGCCGGCAAGCCCACCCCAGCACTGGTCAGCGGTAAGGTCAGTGACCTGACCGGGCGCAGCAGCCCGCTGTCGTTCAAGCAGATTACCGAACAGGGCGCGGTGTATTACATCGCCCAGTTCAAGATCGATCAGCCAGAAACCGTCACCTTCGACTTGAACATCGAAACCGGCGGCATCAGCAACTCTCTCAGCTTCAACCAGGAAGTGTTCCCAGGCGAATGATGAATTTCCAGCAACTCGTATTGGCCAGCCACAATGCCGGCAAACTGAAGGAACTCCAGGCCATGCTCGGCCATTCCGTGCAGCTGCACTCGATTGGTGAGTTCAGCCAGGTGGAGCCGGAAGAAACCGGCCTGTCGTTTGTCGAGAACGCCATCCTCAAGGCGCGCAACGCCGCCCGCATTTCCGGCCTGCCGGCCTTGGCCGATGACTCTGGACTGGCGGTGGACTTCCTCGGTGGCGCGCCGGGCATCTACTCGGCGCGCTATGCCGATGGCAAAGGTGACGCGGCAAACAACGCCAAGCTGCTCGAAGCCTTGAAAGACGTGCCTGAAGCTGAGCGCAGTGCACAGTTCGTCTGCGTTCTGGCGCTGGTGCGCCACGCCGACGACCCGTTGCCGATCCTGTGCGAAGGCCTGTGGCACGGGCGCATCCTGTTCGAGGCCAGCGGCGACCAGGGCTTTGGCTACGATCCGCTGTTCTGGGTACCGGAGCGCAACTGCTCCAGCGCCGATCTAGCCCCAGCAGACAAGAACCAGCTCAGCCACCGCGCCCGTGCCATGGCCCTGCTGCGCAAACGTCTGGGCCTGGCATGATCGAAATGCTGTCGCCCCCCGGCGCGGCAGGCTTTAGCAGCCTGCCGCCGCTGGCGCTGTACATCCACATTCCGTGGTGCGTACGCAAATGCCCTTATTGCGACTTCAACTCCCACGCAGCCGGGCCTGAACTACCGGAAGATGCCTACGTCACAGCCCTGCTCGACGACCTCGACCAGGAGCTGGCTGCCGTACAAGGTCGCCCGATCAGCTCGATCTTCTTCGGTGGCGGTACGCCAAGCCTGTTCAGTGCCAGCGCCCTTGGCCGGCTACTGCGTGGCGTAGAGCAACGTATTCCGTTCGCGCCAGACATCGAGATCACCCTCGAAGCCAACCCGGGCACCTTCGAGCAGGACAAGTTCAAGGCCTACCGGCAGACCGGCATCAACCGTCTTTCGATCGGTGTGCAGAGCTTTCAGCCAGCCAAGCTGGAGGCACTGGGGCGCATCCACAATGGCGACGAAGCGGTTCGAGCCGCCGGCATGGCGCGCGCGGCCGGTTTCGACAATTTCAACATGGACCTGATGCACGGCCTGCCCGACCAGTCGCTGGACGACGCGCTGGGTGACCTGCGCCAGGCCATCGACCTGGGGCCGACCCACCTGTCGTGGTATCAGCTGACCGTGGAACCGAACACGGTGTTCTGGAACCAGCCGCCAGAGCTGCCCGAAGACGACATCCTCTGGGATATTCAGGAAGCCGGCCAAGCGCTGATGGCCGAGCACGGCTACCGCCAGTACGAGGTATCGGCCTACGCCCAGGCAGGCCGCGCCGCCCGGCACAACCTCAACTACTGGCGCTTCGGCGACTTCATCGGCATTGGTGCCGGCGCCCACGGCAAGCTCACCTTCGCCGACGGGCGCATCCTGCGTACCTGGAAGACCCGCCTGCCCAAGGACTACCTGAACCTGGCCAAGCCGTTCAGGGCCGGCGAGAAGCTGCTGCCAGTCGATGAACTGCCGTTCGAGTTCCTGATGAACGCCCTGCGCCTGACCGATGGCGTGGAAGCCGAACTGTTCACCCAGCGCACCGGCTTGCCACTGGCACAGCTACAGGAAGCACGCCGTGCCGCCGAACAAAAGGGCCTTTTACAGGTCGAACCGGATCGACTGGTAGCCACGCCGAGGGGCCAGTTGTTCCTCAATGACCTGCTGCAGTATTTCTTGACCTGAGGATGACCCATGGATCTGGTACTTGATCTGCTCGCGACGGTTTCCCGCTGGAGCCGCAGCAACCTGTCGGAGATTTCACTGGCCTTGGTAGGCTGCCTGCTGGTGCTGTTCGGCACCGATGTCAAAGCCTGGGCCGAGCAGCGCCTGGGCGGCCTCGCGGGCGCCCTGCGCGTGCCGTTCATGGCGCTGATGGTCATGATCGGTAGCGGTGCTGCGCTGATCTATGCCACACCGTGGGTGGTGAAGGGGCTCAGCCAGTTCAACAACTATGCGCTGGCGCCTGTGTTACTGGTGGTGCTGGTATTGATTGGCGTGGTGGCGGATCGCCGCGGCTGAGCGAATGACCCCTTGTAGGAGCGGATTCAACCGCGAAAGGGCCGGCCCTGCTGGCCAATCTCCACCCGCCCTTCACCGTGGGCGCCGCTACCGTATTCGCGGGTAAACCCGCTCCTACAAAGAAAAAACCGCCCTTTTCAGGGCGGTTTTACCGAAAAGGCCGTATCAGCCGCTCAATCCACCTTCTCGAACTTCAAGTCCCACACCCCGTGCCCCAGCCGCTCACCGCGGCGTTCGAACTTGGTGATCGGGCGCTCTTCGGGGCGCGGCACATAGGTGCCGTCTGCCGCACGGTTGCGATAGCCAGGAGCTGCGCTCATCACTTCCAGCATGTACTCGGCATACGGCTCCCAATCGGTGGCCATGTGGAACACACCACCGGGCTTGAGCTTGCGACGTACCAGCTCGGCGAACTCCAGCTGGACAATGCGGCGCTTGTGATGACGTGCCTTGTGCCAAGGGTCTGGGAAGAACAGCATCAACCGATCGAGGCTGTTATCCGCCACGCAGCGGTTCAGCACTTCGATGGCATCGCAGTCATACACCCGCAGGTTTTTCAGCCCCTGGGTCAGCACGCCATTGAGCAGCGCGCCAACACCCGGGCGGTGCACTTCCACACCGATGAAATCCTGCTCAGGTGCGGCAGCGGCCATTTCCAGCAGGGAATGGCCCATGCCGAAGCCGATCTCCAAGGTGCGCGGGGCCGAACGGCCGAACACCTGGTCGTAGTCCACCGGGCTATCAGCCAGTGGCAGGATGTACAGCGGGCCGCCTTGGTCCAGACCGCGTTGCTGGCCTTCGGTCATGCGCCCGGCACGCATCACGAAGCTCTTGATGCGGCGGTGTGGGCGGGCTTCGCCGTCGGGGGTGATCGGCGTATCGTGCGATTCAGTCATCAGTTGCTCTTACTTGATCAGACCATCCAGCGGCGAGGAGGCGCTGGCATAGAGTTTCTTCGGCATACGACCAGCCAGGTAGGCCATGCGACCCGCGACAATGGCGTGTTTCATGGCCTCGGCCATCAGCACTGGCTGCTGGGCGTGGGCGATGGCCGAGTTCATCAGCACCGCCTCACAGCCCATTTCCATGGCGATGGTGGCGTCGGAGGCGGTACCCACACCGGCATCGACCAGCACCGGTACCTTGGATTCTTCCAGGATGATCTGCAGGTTGTAGGGGTTGCAGATACCCAGACCGGTGCCAATCAGGCCAGCCAGCGGCATGACCGCGATGCAGCCGACTTCGGCCAGCTGACGGGCGATGATCGGATCGTCGCTGGTGTAGACCATGACGTCGAAGCCTTCCTTGACCAGCACTTCGGCTGCCTTGAGGGTTTCGATCACGTTGGGGAACAGGGTTTTCTGGTCGGCCAGCACTTCCAGCTTCACCAGCGTCCGGGACTCGTGCGATTTGCGCCCATCGAGCAGTTCGCGGGCCAGACGGCAAGTGCGTACCGCTTCCACCGCGTCAAAGCAGCCTGCAGTGTTCGGCAGGATGGTGTACTTGTCGGGCGACAGTACATCGAGCAGGTTCGGCTCGCCCGCGTTCTGGCCAAGGTTGGTGCGGCGCACAGCGACGGTGACGATTTCGGCACCCGAGGCCTCGGTGGCCAGGCGGGTTTCTTCCATGTCACGGTACTTGCCGGTACCGACCAGCAGGCGCGACTGGAAAGTACGCCCGGCCAGGGTGAAGGGCTTGTCGCTACGAACGTTGCTCATCGTTGTTCCTCGGGAAAAGGTTGCAGGGCTTGCTTGTGAACCGCCGGGCTGCTGTCAGCCGCCACCGATGGCGTGGACCACTTCGACCTGGTCGCCGTCATTCAGCAGCGTGCTGTCGTGCTGGCTACGCGGCACGATATCCAGGTTCAGTTCCACTGCAACACGGCGCCCGGTCAGCTCCAGGCGCGCCAGCAGGGCTGCAACGCTTTCGCCGGCAGGCAGTTCGTAAGGTTCACCGTTCAATTTAATGCGCATGCGCACGGCCACCATTGTTCTTTGGGGCCAGCATTCTAGCGCCGAACCGCCCTGCAACCCAAGGGCGGTGCGCGCCATTAGTCGTGATTGTGGACCACTCGGTCAGCCCAGCCGCCAGGCTGCCAGGCCCAGGCACAGCCAGCCGACAAGGAAGCACAAGCCACCAATCGGGGTGATGATGCCAAGCTTGCCAAGGCCACTGAGGGTCAGCAGGTACAGGCTGCCGGAGAACAGCACGATGCCCAACGCAAACAGGCCGCCAGCCCACCCGACCAGGCGCCCGGGCAGGTGCGCCGAGAGCACCGCAACGCCGAAGATCGCCAAGGCATGGACCAGTTGGTAAGTCACGCCGGTATGGAAGATTGCCAGGTAGTCAGCCGTCAGCCGGTTTTTCAGGCCATGAGCGGCGAAGGCGCCCAGGGCGACACCGGTAAAGCCAAAAAAGGCGGCAAGCATCAGGAAGCTGCGAAGCATGGGACGACTCCTTGTATCGGGTCTGTATAATGGCCCCTTCCACCCTTAGGGCCAAGCCATCGACATGCTGTCAACGCTTATCCGTCGCCTCTCCCGCGCCCTGCTCTGGTTCGTTGCCGGCAGCATCGTGCTGGTGCTGGTGTTCCGCTGGGTACCACCGCCCGGCACGGCGCTGATGGTCGAGCGCAAGGTACAGTCATGGGTGAATGGTGAACCGATCGACCTGCAGCGCGACTGGGAGCCATGGGAGAACATCTCCGATGAGCTCAAGGTTGCAGTCATTGCTGGCGAGGACCAGAAGTTCGCCAGCCACTGGGGCTTCGACCTCCCGGCCATTCAGGCGGCGCTGGCCCACAACGAGCGTGGCGGCAACATTCGCGGCGCCAGCACCCTGACCCAACAAGTGGCCAAGAACCTGTTTCTGTGGTCAGGCCGCAGCTGGTTTCGCAAGGGGCTGGAGGCCTGGTTCACCGCACTGATCGAGCTGTTCTGGTCGAAGGAACGGATTCTCGAGGTCTATTTGAACAGCGCCGAGTGGGGCAAGGGCGTGTTTGGTGCCCAGGCAGCGGCGCGTTATCACTTTGGCGTCGACGCCAGCCGGCTCAGCCGCCAGCAGGCAGCGCAGCTGGCAGCGGTGCTGCCAAGCCCAATCAAGTGGAGTGCCAGCCGACCGAGTGCCTACGTGGCCAGCCGGGCCGGCTGGATTCGCCGGCAGATGAGCCAGCTGGGCGGGCCCAGCTACCTGATGCAGCTGGACTCCTCCAGAAAGCTTTGAATGCAGGCCCGGCCCTTTCGCGGGTAAACCCGCTCCTACGGGCAACCGCATCCCCGGCCTCCTCGCGGGCAAACCCGCGCCTACAGGCAACCGCATCCCCTGTAGGAGCGGGCTTACCCGCGAAGAGGCCGGCAAAGCCAAACAAAAAAGCCGCTCACCCCATAGGGCCAGCGGCTTTTCTTTACAACCCAGACTCAATCAGGCAGCGATCAGTGCCTTGACCTTGTTCATCGCATTCTTCTCCAACTGGCGAATACGCTCAGCCGATACGCTGTACTTGTCTGCCAGTTCATGCAGCGTGGCCTTCTCTTCCGCCAGCCAACGCTGGTAGAGAATGTCGCGGCTACGCTCGTCCAGGCCCTGCAGCGCTTCGTGCAGGTTGCTGGTGGAGTTGTCACTCCAGTCGGCATCCTCAAGCTGCACCGCCGGATCGTAACGGTGGTCTTCCAGGTAATGCGCAGGCGACTGGAAGGCGCTGTCGTCGTCAGCTTCCGCTGCCGGGTCAAAGGCCATGTCCTGGCCGCTGAGGCGGCTTTCCATCTCGCGCACTTCGCGCGGCTCGACGCCAAGGCTTTCCGCCACGCGATGCACTTCGTCGTTGTTCAGCCACGCCAGGCGCTTCTTCTGGCTACGCAGGTTGAAGAACAGCTTGCGCTGAGCCTTGGTGGTAGCCACCTTGACGATGCGCCAGTTGCGCAGAATGAACTCGTGGATCTCTGCCTTGATCCAGTGCACGGCGAACGACACCAGGCGCACGCCCATTTCCGGGTTGAAGCGCTTGACGGCTTTCATCAGGCCGACGTTGCCTTCCTGGATCAGGTCAGCCTGGGCCAACCCGTAGCCGGCATAACTACGGGCGATATGTACGACGAAACGCAGGTGGGCCATCACCATCTGACGAGCGGCCTCGACATCCTGCTCATAATAGAGACGCTCGCCCAGATCACGCTCCTGCTCGACCGTCAGCAGCGGGATGCTGTTGACCGTGTGCACATAGGCTTCCAGGTTTGCACCGGGTACCAGGGCATAGGCAGGTTGCAACGATGTGGTCATTCAAGAACCTCCGACTTACAAAACTCGCACCTTGTGGGCGCTGCCAACATTGACCTGGAACGACGGTACAAGTTCCACAGTGAAGAAAATGTCAATGCTGGCACGTAAAAACTATCGCGGCGCCAGCTCGTTCAAGTGGCGGGCGACTGCAATCCATGCACCGATATACCCCAACAACACTGCTCCGATCAAGAGCGACAGACCATCGGAAGCCGGAACGCCGCCCAAGGCGAAGTCACTGCCATACAGCCCGGAAAGCCCTACCACCGCCTCGTTCAGCCAGTTCAGGCCAAACGCCAGGATGCCCCACGCCAGCAGGCCTGCGCCCAGGCCATACAGGGCGCCCATGTACAGGAAAGGCCGGCGCACGTAGGCGTCGGTGCCGCCGACCAGCTTGATCACTTCGATCTCGATACGACGGTTTTCAATGTGTAGACGAATTGTGTTACCGATTACTAACAGCAGGGCAGAAATCAGCATCACGGCCAGGCCGAAGACGAAGCGATCACCCAGCTTGAGGATGGCTGCCAGGCGCTCGACCCAGACCAGGTCCAGTTGCGCCACGTCCACCCGCGGCAGCTCCGACAGGCGCTGACGCAAGGCGTCCAGGGCCGGTTTGTCGACCTCGGTCGGGGTTACCACCACCACACCCGGCAGTGGGTTGTCAGGCAGTTCGCGCAAGGCCTCGCCCAGGCCGGACTGCTGCTGGAACTCCTCCAGGGCCTGCTCGCGGCTGACATACTGGGCGTCCGCCACGCCAGGCATGCCCTTGATCTCGTCGCGCAGCGCTTCGCCATCGCGGCTGCCGGCATCGAGCTTGAGGTACAGCGAAATCTGCGCAGCGCGTTGCCACGAACCGCCAAGCTGCTCGACGTTCTTCAGCAACAAGGACAGGCCCATCGGCATGCTCAGCGCCACGGCCATGACCAGGCAAGTGAAGAAGCTGCCGATCGGCTGCTTGCCCAGGCGGCGCAGGCTGTCGGCCAGGCTGGCACGGTGGCTTTCCAGCCAGGCATGCAGCAGGGTGCGGAAGTCCGGGCCATCATCGTCTTCACCGCGCTTTTTCTTCGCAGGTTGCGGATCGGCCGGTTTCGGTGCGACCCGCTCGGAAACCTTCGGCGTACGTGTTGTGTTCATTGCCCGGCCTCCCCATCGCCGATCAAGCGGCCGCGTTGCAAGGTCAGCATGCGGTGACGCATGCGCGCGATCAGCGCCAGGTCGTGGCTGGCGATCAATACCGTCGTGCCCAGGCGGTTGATGTCCTCGAACACGCCCATGATCTCTGCAGCCAGGCGCGGGTCGAGGTTACCGGTGGGCTCGTCGGCCAGCAGCAGAGCCGGCTGGTGAACGATGGCGCGGGCGATACCCACCCGCTGCTGCTGCCCGGTGGACAGGTCGGCCGGGAACAGCTCGCCTTTGTCGGACAGCGATACACGCTCCAGGGCCGAGTCCACGCGCTTGGCGATCTCGACCTTGGACAGGCCGAGAATCTGCAGCGGCAAGGCAATGTTGTTGAACACGGTGCGGTCGAACAACAGCTGGTGGTTCTGGAACACCACGCCGATTTGCCGGCGCAGGAACGGGATTTGCGCATTGCTGATCTGGCCAAGGTCCTGCCCTGCCAGCATCAGCTTGCCGCTGGTCGGGCGCTCCATGGCCAGCAACAGGCGCAGCAAGGTGCTCTTGCCAGCGCCCGAGTGGCCGGTGACGAACAGGAATTCGCCCCGGCGCGCCCGGAAACTCAGCTCATGCAAACCCACATGACCGTTGGGATAGCGCTTGGCAACCTGCTCGAATCGGATCATGGTCAATCTCGCTCGGCGAACAGAGCCTTGACGAACGGCTCGGCTTCGAAGGTACGCAGGTCGTCGATGCCTTCACCGACGCCGATGAAACGGATCGGGATGTTGAACTGCTTGGCCAGGGCGAAGATCACCCCGCCCTTGGCAGTGCCGTCCAGCTTGGTCAGGGCCAGGCCGGTCAGCTCGACGCTCTGGTTGAAGTACTTGGCCTGACTGATGGCGTTCTGGCCGGTGCCGGCGTCAAGCACCAGCAGCACCTCGTGCGGCGCCTCAACGTCGAGCTTGCCGATGACCCGGCGAACCTTCTTCAGCTCTTCCATCAGGTTGTCTTTGGTGTGCAGGCGGCCGGCAGTGTCGGCGATCAGCACGTCGACGCCACGCGCCTTGGCGGCCTGCACGGCATCGAAGATTACCGAAGCAGAGTCGGCGCCCGTGTGCTGGGCGATCACCGGAATCTGGTTACGCTCGCCCCACACCTGCAACTGCTCGACCGCCGCTGCGCGGAAGGTATCACCGGCAGCCAGCATGACCTTCTTGCCTTCCAGTTGCAGCTTTTTCGCCAGTTTGCCAATGGTGGTGGTCTTGCCGGCGCCGTTCACGCCAACCACAAGGATCACATAGGGTTTGTTCTGGGCCTGTACGTTCAGCGGCTGCTCGACCGGGCGCAGCAGCGCAGCCAGTTCTTCCTGCAACGATTTGTACAGGGCATCGGCATCGGCCAACTGCTTGCGCGCGACCTTCTGGGTCAGGTTCTGGACAATGGCCGAGGTAGCCTCCACACCCACGTCGGCAGTCAGCAGGCGCGTCTCGATTTCGTCGAGCAGGTCGTCGTCGATGACCTTCTTGCCGAGGAACAGGCTGGCCATGCCCTCGCCGATGCTGGCACTGGTCTTGGACAGGCCTTGCTTGAGGCGCGCGAAGAAGCCGGGCTTGGCCTGTTCGACGGGTGCAGCAACAGGGGCTGGTGCCGCGCGTTCCGGGATTGCGGGCGGTGCCTTCGGCTCCAGGTCCGGCACCAGGGCCACGGGCTCTTCGGCAACCGGCAGCACCAGGTTGCTGACCGGCGCTGCGGCCTCGACAGGGGCAGACTCCACAGGGGCCGCCTGCAAGGGCATGGACGCAACCGGCTGCGGGGCAGGTGCCACCAGCGGCTGGGATGCGACCGGCTCTGGCTCAGGCGCCTGCAACGGCTGCGACGCAACCGGTTCAGGGACGGGGGCCTCGACTACCGGAGGCCGGGGGGGTGCGGCGACCGGCTGCGGCTCAGCCAGCTGTGGGGCCGCAACGGCCTGAACGGGTTCGGGGGCCTGTGGCGCTTCGGCGGCAGATCCCTCGACCGGAGCGGCTGCAGACTGCTCGACAGCGGGGGGTTCATGCGCGGGCACGCCCGCTCCCGCAGGTGGCTGCGGCTTCTTGCGAAACCAGCTGAACAGGCCTTTCTTCTCACCAGCCTCGGCCGGCGCTTTTTTGTCGTCGTTGGAACCAAACATGGAAGACGGCTATCTCAGGGTAGCGATAGGCCAGCTACGGCCAATCGGGAATTCTCTCTACGCAGAACAGACTATCTTGAAGCCGGCTGGTTCATGCGCAACGTTTTGACTTAGTGTCCTGTGGGCCAGAACGGCGACAGGCATGGTCGCCAGGCAACCGGATCAGTATCCTAGCACCTCCTGGCCCGCCGACGCTAAACCCAGCGGGCCGCCGAACAGGTTAAACACCGTATGAATGCTCTAGCCCGCCGCGCCGCTGGCCTGTTGCTCGGCACGCTTTGCCTGCCGCTCGCGGCCTTCGCCGCCGATGTGCAACCCACCCACGAATTCATCCTCGACAATGGCCTGAAGGTCGTGGTCCGCGAAGACCATCGTGCCCCGGTGGTGGTCTCGCAGATCTGGTACAAGGTCGGCTCCAGCTACGAGACCCCGGGCCAGACCGGCTTGTCCCATGCGCTGGAACACATGATGTTCAAGGGCAGCGCCAAGGTCGGCCCCGGCGAGGCCTCGCGCATTCTGCGTGACCTCGGCGCCGATGAAAACGCCTTCACCAGCGACGATTACACCGCCTATTACCAAGTGCTGGCCCGCGACCGCCTGCCGGTAGCCCTGGAACTGGAGGCCGACCGCCTTGCCAGCCTGCGCCTGCCTGCCGACGAGTTCAGCCGCGAAATCGAGGTCATCAAGGAAGAACGCCGCCTGCGCACCGACGACCAGCCCAATGCCAAGGCATTCGAGCTGTTCCGCGCCATGGCCTATCCGGCCAGCGGCTACCACACGCCGACCATTGGCTGGATGGCCGACCTGGAGCGCATGAAGGTCGAGGAAATGCGCCACTGGTACGAGTCCTGGTACGCCCCCAACAACGCCACCCTGGTGGTGGTCGGTGATGTCACCGCCGACGAGGTCAAGGGCCTGGCGCAGAAGTATTTCGGCAATATTCCCAAGCGCGCCGTACCGCCAGCCAAGCTGCCTCTGGAGCTGGCTGAACCAGGTTGGCGCCAGTTGACCCTGCACGTACGCACCCAGCTGCCAAGCCTGATCTACGGCTTCAACGTGCCCGGTCTGCCCACCGCCAAGGACCCTCGGACGGTACATGCCCTGCGCCTGATCTCGGCACTGCTCGACGGCGGCTACAGCGCCCGCATGCCGGCCCGCCTGGAGCGTGGCCAGGAACTGGTGGCCGGCGCGTCGTCCAGCTACAACGCCTTCACCCGCGGCGACAGCCTGTTCCTGATCTCGGCGACGCCGAATGTGCAGAAGCAGAAAACCCTCGCCGACGTCGAGAAAGGCATCTGGCAGCTGCTTGAAGAACTCAAGAGCACGCCGCCCAGCGCCGAAGAGCTGGAACGCGTACGCGCCCAGGTCATCGCCGGCCTGGTCTACGACCGCGACTCCATCAGCAGCCAGGCCACCACCATCGGCCAGCTGGAAACCGTCGGCCTGTCCTGGAAGCTGATCGACAGCGAACTGGACGAGCTCAAGCGCGTCACCCCGCAGGACATCCAGAACGCCGCGCGCACCTACTTCACCCGCGAACGCCTGAGCGTTGCCCATGTACTGCCCGAGGAGTCCGCCCATGAGTGATCGCCGCGCACCACGCCCAACCCTGCTGGCCACGGGCATTCGTGCCCTGGCGCTGGCGGCAGTGCTGGCCGCTCCGGCCATGGCCGATAACGCTGCCAAGGCCGACAGCAGCGCGGCCCGCCCGGCCAACACCTTGCAGTCGCTGGCCGAACTGAATGGCAAGGCACCCAGCCGGCGTCAGTTGAACATCCAGCACTGGAACACCGCCGAGGGTGCCCGGGTGCTGTTCGTCGAGGCTCGCGAACTGCCCATGTTCGACCTGCGTGTCACCTTCGCCGCCGGCAGCAGCCAGGATGGCGGCACGCCAGGCCTGGCCGCTCTGACCAACGCCATGCTCAACGAGGGCGTGGCCGGCAAGGACGTCACCGCCATCGCCGAGGGCTTCGAAGGCCTGGGTGCAGACTTTGGCAACGGCTCCTACCGCGACATGGCCGTCGCATCGCTGCGCAGCCTCAGTGCCAAGGACAAGCGCGAACCGGCCCTCAAACTGTTTACAGAGGTGGCGGGCAAGCCGACATTCCCCGAGGATGCCCTCAAGCGCATCAAGAACCAGATGCTGGCTGGCTTCGAGTATGAGAAGCAAAACCCCGGCAAGATCGCCGGCAAGGCCCTTTTCGGCAAGCTCTATGGCGACCACCCCTACGCCCACCCAAGCGACGGCACCGCCGAGAGCATCACGGGCATCAGCCTTGCGCAGTTGCGCGCGTTCCACGCAAAGGCCTATACCGGCGGCAATGCGGTAATCGCCCTGGTCGGCGACCTCAGCCGTGCAGAGGCCGAAGCCATCGCCGCACAGGTGTCTGCCGGCCTGCCCAAGGGCCCTGCGCTGGCCGCACCGGCCCAACCCGCAGACGCCAAGGCCGGCCTGACCCACATCGACTTCCCGTCCAAGCAGACCCACCTGATGCTGGCCGAACTGGGGATCGACCGCCAGGACCCGGACTGGCCAGCCCTGTCCATGGGCAACCAGATCCTTGGCGGTGGCGCCTTCGGTACCCGGCTGATGAGCGAGGTGAGAGAGAAGCGCGGCCTGACCTACGGCGTGTACTCGGTATTCAGCCCGATGCAGGTACGCGGCCCGTTCATGATCAACCTGCAAACCCGTGCCGAGCTCAGCGAAGGTACGCTCAAGCTGGTGCAAGGCATTCTCGCCGACTACCTGAAGACGGGCCCGACCCAACAGGAACTGGACGATGCCAAGCGCGAGCTGGCCGGCAGCTTTCCGCTGTCCAACGCCAGTAATGCCAGCATCGTCGGCCAACTGGGCGCAATCGGCTTCTACAACTTGCCGCTGACCTGGCTTGAGGACTTCATGCAACAGTCCCAGGCCCTTACCGTCGAACAGGTCAAGGCAGCCATGAACAAACACCTGTCAGCCGATAAACTGGTGATCGTCACCGTTGGCCCGAAAGTGCCACAAAAACCGCTGCCAGCACCCACTGACAAGCCCTCCGAGCAACCGCTCGGGGTACCGGAGCACTAATGCCAAGATCCACCCCTCCCGCCCGCCCGCAAGCGGGCCAAAGCAAGGGCCAGGGCCACCTGCGCATCATCGCCGGCGAATGGCGCAGCCGCCGCCTGGCGGTGCCGGAAGGCGAAGGCCTGCGGCCAACGCCTGACCGCGTGCGGGAAACCGTATTCAACTGGCTGGCCCCCTACATCGAGGGCGCCCGCGTGCTGGACGCCTTCACCGGTAGTGGTGCCCTGGTGCTCGAAGCCCTGTCCCGTGGGGCCGAGGACGCCGTGGCGCTGGACAGCAACCCTGCGGCCATCGCCAACCTGAAGAACAACCTCGAAATCCTGCGCTGCCCTCGCGGGCAAATCCTGCAAACCGACGCCCTGCGCTACCTGCAAGGCCCGGCCAAGCAGCAGTTCGATGTCGTGTTCCTCGACCCGCCGTTCCATCAGGACCTGCTGGCCAACACCTGCAACATGCTGGAGCAGAATCAGTGGCTGGGCGAGCAGGCATGGGTCTACACCGAAAGCGAAGCGGCACCCTCGACCTTGCAGCTGCCGGGCAACTGGCGCCTGCACCGCGAGAAGAAGACCGGCCAGGTGCACTACGCACTCTGGCAGCGGGGCTGATTACCCGCGGCTTGGGTGTACTTAGTTACCGCACCCCACCTGCGCCATGGTTGAAGCTGCACCTTCATTTCCTGAAGGAGCAGTTCAACCATGGCCGAACACCCCTCCCCGCCGCTAATGGCAGCCTCGAAAGGTTCTTTTACCCTCGCCAACGGCCTGCACGTCTGCCTGCGTGAAGACCACCGTGCGCCACTGGTCAGCGTGCAGCTGTGGTACCACGTAGGCTCCAGCTACGAACCTGAAGGCCACACCGGCCTGTCCCATGCCTTGGAGCATCTACTGTTCGAGGGCAGCAGCAAACTGGCGCCTGGCCAGTACTCAACCCTCATGACCCGCTTGGGCGGCGACCCGAATGCATTCACCTATGCGGATGCCACGGTATTTCCGCTCACCTTGCCAACCCGCCACCTGGAAATTGCCCTGGAGGCCATGGCTGATGTCATGGCCAGTGCCACCCTCGGCGATACGCCCTTTGCTCGGGAACTGGCAGTGGTCATGGCTGAGCGACGCGAGGCAGTGGACAACAACCCTTGGGCATTGGCGCTGGAGCATCACGACTTGCTGGCTTACGGCAATAGTGGCCATGGCACGCCTGTCATTGGCCACATGTCAGATCTGGAGAGCCTCACTCCAGCCGCAGCGCGTACCTGGTACAAGACCTGGTACCACCCCAACAATGCCACCCTCGCCGTGGCCGGCGACATCAGCCTGCTACAACTACAAACCTTGGTGACGCGCCACTTTGCGGCGATCCCCGCCCATCGCTTGCCGATGCGGCCCTTACCCACAGGGCCCTCCTCCCAGGGCCGGCGTTTTCAGACGCTGCGCCTGCCAGGCTTGCACAACGGCGTGATCATAAGCTTCAAACTACCCAGCCAGCGTACCGCGCAGTCTGCCAGGCAGGCCTACGCGCTGCGTCTGCTTCCCGATCTGCTTGCCAACGGCTACAGCAGCATCCTCCAGCGCAGGCTGCTGCTGGAAGAACCAATCCTGCAATACATCAAAGCGACCTATGAACCCTGGCAGCGCGGTGACAGCTTGCTGACCCTTTACGCGTTCTGCAGCCCAAACGTAACCCCGCAGACCGCCGCCGAACGACTGGTGCAGGAGATCGAAGCGTTTCGCCAGTCGGCGCCAGCCAAGGAACACCTGCAACGTGCCAAGGCTCGTCTGCTGGCCAGGCTGCTGTTCGAACGGGACGACATTGCCGAGCAGGCCCAAACCATGGGTAAACAGGCCGCCTGTGGCTTGCCGGTTATTTCGCTCGAGGAAGAACAACAGGCCATCGAGACCGTGACAGCCGAGCAGGTAGGCCTGGCTGCCTATGAATTCCTCACCCATTCCCGTGCAGCCTTCACGTTCACGCACCACAAGGAAAGCGCTCATGACTGACTCAACGACCCTGCAACAGCCTGCCGGAGCCAACAACCTCTACGGCGGGCTGCTCTCTGCCCAGGGACTTGACCTGGACCAGTTCGAAACCATCCATACACAGGTTCAAGCGTGGAAGACGACTGCGGGCACGGACGTCAAATTCGTTGAAGCACGGGAACTGCCAATCGTTGACGTGATACTACGGTTCAAGGCCGGCACCACGCAGGACACTCTGTACCCTGGCCTGGCAGCCTTGACGCTCTCCATGCTCGATGAGGGTAGCCAAGCCTACACGGCTGCCCAGCAGGCTGAGCACCTGGAGCGCCTGGGGGCGGTCATGGAAAAACAAGTACGTCTGGAACATGCGACGCTGCGCCTTCGCAGCCTTAGCCCCCCTTCTCTGCTCGACCCGGCCTTGGCGGTGTTCACCGACCTCGTGGCCCACCCTGTCTTCCATCCAATGGCCCTGACCAGGATCAAGCGCCAGTTGCTGCAAAACCATGCATCGCGCGAGCGGCTACCCATCCTCAGAGCACGTAGCGAAGTCTTCCGCCACCTGTTCAACGGGCATCCTTACGGCAACCCTCTGGGCAGCACCGCTCAAGGTATCGAGGCCATTACCCCTGAGGACTTGCGGGCATTCCACCAACGCGCCTACAGCGCCAGCAACCTTGAGATGGTCGTGGTAGGCGACCTTTCGCCTGGACAAGCCCAAGCCATCTCACAACAGATCAGCCAGGCCCTGCCGCAAGGCTGGTCGGCCACTGAACTACCGGCGGCCCCATCAGCTCCCAGCGCGACGATAGCCGTCGAGCAGGCTGGCGCCAGCAGTGCGATCCTGCTGGCACTGCCAATGAACGTACCCGCCAACGATCCGGAGTTTCTGGCCCTGGCCTTGGCAAGCGCTGTTCTGGGAGAGGGCCTCGAGTCGCGCTTGATGGTGGAGTTGCGCCAACGACGCGGCCTGACCTACGGCGTGCACACGCATGTATTGCCATTGAGTGCAGGCGGCCTGTTCACCGTGGAATGGGAGGTTGCGCCCCAGCATGTGCAGGGCACGCAGGCACTGGTAGAAACCCTGCTGCAGGCGTTCATCGACGAAGGGCCCACCCAGCTGGAGCTGCAACTGGCACGCAAACAGCTGGAAGGGCAGTTGCTGCGAGGGATCGCGCAGAACAGGCAACTCGCAACACTGCTGACGGAAGTAACCCATCAGCGGCAACCTGCCGATCATCTCGACACGTACAGCGCCCGTATTGCCGAACTTACCCCGGCAGATGTCCGAGCCGTCATGCAGCGCCGGCTGGCCCTGAGCCACAAGGTACTTGTCAGTGTCGGACCAGGCGTTCAGCAACAGCCGCTGCCAGCCCCCGACCAATAGCGCAGGTACTGTGGCGCTGTTTCATGGCAAGCTAGCAGGGCACATCATGAGCCACCCAGCATGCCCAGCCACAACGCCACATTCCGTCCGGCCATCGGCCTGTCCAATCCCCACCTGCAGACCCTGTGGGGGCCGCTCTGGCGCAAGCTGCCTGAGCTGCAGCGTGACCGAGAGCGGCTGTGGCTGGCCGACGGCGACTTCATCGACCTGGACTGGCATGGCCCGCACCAACCCCATGCGCCACTGGTCATCGTGCTGCATGGGCTGACCGGCTCGTCTCACTCGCCCTACGTGAAAGGCTTGCAGCAAGCGCTGCAAGATCGCGGCTGGGCCAGTGTGGCCGTGAACTGGCGGGGTTGTTCAGGCGAGCCCAACCTGTTGCCGCGCAGCTACCATTCCGGCGCCAGCGAAGACCTGGCGGAAATTGTCAGCCATCTTCGCGCCCAGCGCCCGCTGGCGCCGCTGTATGCAGTGGGTTATTCGCTGGGTGGCAATGTACTGTTGAAATACCTGGGAGAGAGCGGCGTCGCCAGCCAACTGGAGGCAGCGGCTGCAGTTTCGGTGCCCTTTCGCCTGGACCACTGTGCCGACCGTATCGGCCAAGGGTTCTCCAAGGTGTATCAGGCGCATTTCATGCGCGAGATGCTGGCGTATGTTCAGCTCAAGCAGCGGCACTTCCACGCCCGGGGCCAGCATGAACAGCTGGCGACACTGGAACGCCTGGGCCAACTCACCAATTTGCGCACATTCTGGGACTTCGACGGTAAAGTCACTGCACCGCTCAATGGCTTTCGCGATGCGCACGACTACTATCGCCGCTCATCCAGCCACTTCTTCCTTGGCCAGAACCGCACACCTACGCTGATCATCCATTCCAGCGATGACCCGTTCGTGTCCAGCCACAGCCTGCCGACGGCCCGTGAACTATCACCACAAACCCGCTTCGAACTGCATGACCGCGGTGGGCATGTGGGATTTGTCGATGGTAGCCTGCGAAATCCGGGGTACTACTTGGAACGACGGATTCCGCAGTGGCTGGTGGACGGTAGCTAGCCCGCGAATTGGTAAAGGCTGCGCGCCCCCTGTGGGAGCGGGCATGCCCGCGAACACCGGCATTGCCGGTGCCACCCACCGCGGGGGTTCAACCCGGTCTGCTTACTCGCCGGTGGCCACCGCATGCTGCGGGTTGTTGATCCACTCACTCCACGACCCCGCATACAGCTTGCCCAGCGGGTACCCCGCCAGCGCCAGCGCAAACAGGTTATGGCAAGCGGTTACCCCAGACCCACAATAAGACACCAACTGCTCCGGCGCCCGTCCAGCCAGCTTTTCGGCAAAACGCTGCTTTAGCTCATCCGCCGGCAGAAAACGCCCGTCATCCCCCAGGTTGTCGGTAAACGCCGCACACTGGGCACCGGGAATATGCCCCGCCACCGGGTCGATCGGTTCCACTTCACCACGAAAACGCGGCAAGGCACGCGCATCGATCAAGGTCAGATCTGCACTACCAAGGCGCTTGCCCAGATGGTCGGCATCGATCAGCAGCTTCGCGTCAGGTTCACCACTGAAAGTGCCCTCACGTTTGGGTGGAGGGTCCAGGCTCAACGGCAGGCTCGCTGCGTGCCAGGCCTTCAGGCCACCGTCGAGAATCGCCACACCACTGCGCTTGCCCAGCCAGACCAGTAGCCACCAGGCGCGGGCGGCAAAGGCGCCGGGGCCGTCGTCGTACAGCACCACCTCGCTGTCGTTGTTCAGGCCCCACTCTCGCAGGCGCTCGACCAGCCGCTGCGGATCGGGCAATGGGTGGCGCCCGGTGCGCCCCTTGCTCACCGGACCGCTGAGATCCCGGTCCAGGTCGGCAAAATGCGCCCCCTCAATATGCCCCAGGGCATAGCTGCGCTGGCCATAGTCCACATCCTCGAGGGCAAAGCGGCAGTCGAGGATCACCAACTTGGGCGAGCCCAGACGCTCGGCCAACTGCTGCGGGGTGATCAATTGCGCAAGGGGCATGACAATCTCCTGATCGATGGCACAAGAGCCCTGGGCTAGAGCTCCAGGGCCTGGTTGAACGGTACATGGAATTCCTGACACAGCGCTTCTACGGCAGTACGGGCATTGTCGGTGACGAAACCGAGCTCCAGCACCAGCACCTGATAGACGCCGCGCTTGAAGGCTTCTTCACCCAAGTGCGCAGAATGTTCACGCGTGGTGCTGAGAAAACGTACCCATGATGTCAGCACGATCCAGGCGTTGATGGTCAGTGACTCGATCTGCGCCGGCACCATGGCCAGGATGCCAGCCTCGACGAAGCCGCGGTAGATCGCCTGGCCCTGGCGCAGGCAGCGCTCGGAAAAACGCCGGTAACGGGCGGCCAGTTCGGCATCGCTGTCCAGCAGATGCTCCAGGTCACGGTGCAGGAAGCGGTAGTTCCACATCGCCGCCAGCAAGGCCTTGAGGTAGAAGCGCTTGTCTTCCACGGTTGCCGCGCGGCCCTGCGGCGGGCGCAGAAAACTGTCCACCAGCGCTTCGTACTGGCTGAACAAGAGGGCAATGATCGCCTGCTTGTTGGGGAAGTGGTAATACAGGTTGCCGGGCGAGATTTCCATGTGCGCGGCAATGTGGTTGGTACTGACGCTGCGTTCGCCCTGCTGGTTGAACAGCTCCAGGCTGTTCTGCACGATGCGCTCTCGGGTCTTCATGCGCGGGGCCATGCTCGCTCCCAGTCTGCGGGCCTTCATCAAAGGTTTATCTTACGGCGTATTACAGATGGAATGCACCGTTGAACGGCATGTAAAAATTCGCACCATGGTCCAAATTAGAGTATAGGCTCTAGGCAACCCCGGCCCGGACTCGACATCACCATGAACTCGCCCAGTGCCTTGCCCCCTGTGCAATTCGACCTCGACCTCGCGACGACGTTCGCGGCCCAGCGCCTGGCCTTTGCCGGTAACCCGCTGCCACCAGCGGCGCAGCGGCGCCAGTGGCTGAAGAGCCTGCGTGAAGCCTTGCTGAGCAGCCAGGCAGAACTGATCGAAGCCATCAGCCAGGATTTTGCCGGGCGCAGCGCCGACGAGACCTTGCTGGCCGAACTGCTACCGTCGGTGCAAGGCCTGCGCCACGCCGAAAAGCACTTGCAACGCTGGATGCGCAGCCGCCGACGCCGCGTCGGCCTGGCGTTCCAGCCGGCCAGCGCACAGGTGCGCTATCAACCCTTGGGCGTGGTCGGCGTCATCGTGCCGTGGAACTACCCGTTGTTCCTCGCCATCGGCCCGTTGACCTGCGCCCTGGCCGCCGGCAACCGGGTCATGCTCAAGCTTAGCGAGGCCACGCCCGCGACGGGCCTGGCCCTGCAGCAACTGCTCGAGCGTGTGTTCCCCACAGACCTGGTCAGCGTTGTGCTCGGTGAGGTCGAGGTGGGCCAGGCCTTCGCCCGCCTGCCCTTCGACCACCTGCTGTTCACTGGTGCAACCAGCGTGGGCCGCCAGGTGATGCAGGCTGCCGCGCACAACCTGACCCCGGTCACCCTGGAGCTGGGTGGCAAATCCCCCGCTATTGTTTCTGACGATGTGCCGCTGGACAGCGCCGCCGAGCGCATCGCCTTCGGCAAGACCCTCAACGCCGGCCAAACCTGCGTCGCCCCCGACTACGTACTGGTGCCGCGCGAACGGCTGCCCGCCTTCAGCGACGCCTACCAGCGCGCCGTGCACCGCCTGTACCCGCGTATTGCCGACAACCCCGACTACACCGCCATCATCAACCCGCGCCAGTTGCAGCGCTTGCAGCACCTGCTGGACGATGCTCGCGCCAAAGGCGCGCAAGTACTCGACTTGTACCCAGGCGAAGCCCCTCAGGGCCGGCGCCTGCCACCACACCTGCTGCTGGACGTGAACGACAGCATGCAGGTGATGCAGGACGAAATCTTCGGCCCGCTATTGCCGTTAGTGCCTTATGACGGCATCGATCAGGCCTTGGCCTACATCAACCAGCGCCCACACCCATTGGCGCTGTACTTCTTTGGCTATGACCGCCGCACCCAGGAGCATGTGCTGCGTCACACCCACTCCGGCGGTGTGTGCCTGAACGATACCTTGCTGCATGTTGCCCAGGACGATCTGCCCTTCGGCGGCATCGGCCCTTCAGGCATGGGCCACTACCATGGTCATGACGGCTTCCTCACCTTCAGCAAGGCCAAGGCGGTACTTGCCAAACAACGCTTCAACGCCGCACGGCTGATCTACCCGCCTTATGGCAAAGCCTTGCAGCGCCTGGTCTACAAACTGTTCATCCGCTGAGGATCGCACCATGCACCGCCGCGACCTGCTGCGTTTCAGCCTCGGCGCCAGTGCTTTTCTGGCGGGTGCCAGCCTGGTGGGGTGCAGCGTGCAAACCGCCGCGACCGGCTATCAGGTACTTCGTGACGACGACCTGCCCCTGCTGCGTGCGCTGATCCCGGTGGTCCTGGCCGGTACACAGGCCACCGATGCGCCGGTGTTGCGCAGCCTCGACAACAAGCTGGCGTCGTTGTCGCCGGAAATGCTCAAGCTCACCCGGCAATTGTTCGACGTGCTCAGCCTGCCGCTGACTCGCGGCCCGCTGACCGGCGTCTGGGGCAGCTGGGGCCAAGCTGGCGCCACGCAGGTCACGGCGTTCCTGCAACGCTGGCAGGACAGCTCGCTGAACCTGCTACGCATGGGGCACGCCTCGTTGCTGCAACTGCTGCAAATGGCCTGGTACGAACGCCCCGAATCCTGGGCAGACTGCGGTTACCCGGGCCCACCGAAAATCTGAAAACAACAAGAGCATCGCCAATGCCTGTCCCCGACCCGTTTCGCCAAGGCCTCGAACGCGGCTGGATCACCCACGACGCCTCGCGCCTGGAGCACGACCTGTTTCTGGAGGCCGACATTGCCGTGATCGGCAGTGGTGCCGGCGGCGCCACCAGTGCGCAGATGCTCAGCGCTGCCGGTTTCAAGGTACTGCTGATCGAAGAAGGCCCACTGAAGACCAGCAGCGATTTCCACCTGCTGGAGAGCGAAGCCTACGCCAGCCTGTACCAGGAAGGGCTGGGGCGCATGAGCAAGGATGGCGCCATTACCATCCTGCAGGGCCGCGCCGTGGGCGGCACCACGCTGGTGAACTGGACCTCAAGCTTTCGTACCCCGCCGCAAACCCTGGCGCACTGGGCCTCGGTCCATGGCGTGAACGGTTTGGGCGAGGATGAACTGCGCCCCTGGTTCGAGCGCATGGAGCAGGAACTGGGCATCAGCCCTTGGGCCTTGCCGCCGAATGCCAACAACGATGTGCTGCGCCGGGGCTGCGAACAGCTGGGTTACCGCTGGGGGGTGATCCCGCGCAATGTGCGCGGCTGCTGGAACCTGGGCTACTGCGGCATGGGCTGCCCGGTGAATGCCAAACAATCGATGCTGGTGACCCGTATACCTGCCACCCTCGAGCAAGGCGGCGAACTGCTGTATCTGGCGCGGGCCGAGCGCTTCGCTCACAACGGCGAACGCATTCAGAGCCTGACATGCCAGGCCCTGGACGCCCAGGGCATACACCCTACCGGCAGGCAGGTCAGCGTGCAGGCACGCCATTACCTCCTGGCCGGTGGCGGTATCAACAGCCCGGCCCTGCTGCTGCGCTCTGCCGCGCCCGACCCGCATGGTCGCCTGGGCAAGCGAACCTTCCTGCACCTGGTCAACTTCAGTGCGGCACGCTTCAGCGAGCGTATCGACCCTTACTATGGCGCCCCGCAGTCGATTTACAGCGATCACTTTCAGTGGCAAGACGGCGCAGACGGTCCGGTTGGCTACAAGCTGGAAGTGCCGCCACTGCACCCGGCCCTGGCCAGCACCCTGCTGGGCGGGCAAGGCCACGAGAATGCCCAGCGCATGGCCGAGCTGCCCCATACCCATGTGATGCTGGCGCTGCTACGCGATGGTTTTCACCCCGAAAGCCAGGGCGGGTCCGTGGAGCTGCGCGGCGATGGTTCACCTGTGCTCGATTACCCGGTCACCGACTACCTGCGGGACGGCTTGCGGCGCGCCTACCGCAGCATGGCACACGTCCAGTTTGCCGCTGGCGCCACCCATGTAACCCCGGTGCATAGCGACGCCAGCGCCGCCTCTAGCCTGGAACAGGCCCTGACCATGATCGACAAACTGCGCCTGGAGCCCTTCCGCACGCGCTTGGGCAGCGCCCATGTGATGGGCGGCTGCGCCCTCGGCGAAGACCCGCGCCACGCGGTGTGCGACAGCCTGGGCCGCCATCACCAGCTGGAAAACCTGTCGATTCACGACGGTTCACTGTTCCCCACCAGCATCGGCGCCAACCCGCAATTGTCGGTGTATGCCATCAGCGCCAGGCTCAGCGAAGCACTGGTCAGCCGCCTGGCACACAGCGCATGACAACGAACATGGCCCCTGTCTATAGTGCCATCAGTCGGCCGCATGACTTGGCCGGGGCGCCGTCGCTGCGCTACCATCCGACTCCCCAACGCACTCCAGCCAGGATGACGCGATGAACCGAGTGTTGTACCCGGGTACTTTCGACCCCATTACCAAAGGCCATGGCGATCTGGTCGAGCGCGCTTCGCGGCTATTCGACCACGTGATCATCGCGGTGGCGGCCAGCCCCAAGAAAAACCCTTTGTTCCCCCTGGAACAACGGGTTGAGCTCGCCCGTGAGGTCACCAAGCACCTGCCCAATGTCGAAGTCATCGGCTTCTCTTCCCTGTTGGCGCATTTCGCCAAGGAACAGGGCGCCAACGTCTTCCTGCGTGGCCTGCGTGCGGTGTCCGACTTCGAGTACGAGTTCCAGCTGGCGAACATGAACCGGCAACTGGCCCCTGATGTCGAGAGCCTGTTCCTGACGCCGTCGGAGCGTTATTCGTTCATTTCCTCGACCCTGGTCCGGGAGATTGCAGCGCTGGGCGGTGATATCAGCAAGTTCGTCCACCCGGTGGTGGCCGACGCACTGACTGAACGCTTCAAGAAGCAAGCCTGACGCCTGATTGTCGCGCCCGCGTGCACTGCGGGCGCGAATGCGGCACAATTGTGCCCATTGCGTTGAACATGCCCGGGCTGTGAGCCCCGGCCGGAGTCCCCATGTCCCTGATCATCACCGACGATTGCATCAATTGCGACGTCTGCGAACCCGAGTGCCCGAACGAGGCTATCTCCCAAGGCGAAGAGATCTACGTGATCGACCCTAACCTGTGCACCCAGTGCGTAGGCCATTACGATGAGCCGCAGTGCCAGCAGGTCTGCCCGGTCGACTGCATCCCGCTGGATGAAGCGCATCCGGAAACCGAAGAACAGCTGATGGCCAAGTATCGCCGGATCACTGGCAAGGGCTGATCATTGCCCTTCCCTGCACGGTCCCTGTGAGAGCGGGCATGCCTGCTCCCACAGTTTAGGTTTCGCTTCAACAGGTTCGCAGCGAACGTTTCATCGTTGGCAGCGCGGGCAGTACACGCTCGCCCTCTGCCCCAGCTTCACTTCGCGCAACTCAGTGCCGCATACCTTGCACGGCTGCCCGCCACGCCCGTACACAAACAGTTCCTGCTGGAAGTACCCCGGCTGCCCGTCGCCACCGATAAAGTCGCGCAGGGTGGTACCGCCCTGCTCGATGGCCGCCGCCAGCACCCGTTTGATCTCGATCGCCAGTTTCAGGTAGCGCGCCCGGGAAATCCCGCCCGCCTCTCGGCGTGGGTCGATACCGGCGGCAAACAACGCCTCGGTGGCGTAGATGTTGCCCACCCCTACCACCACCGCGTTGTCCATGATGAACGGCTTGACCGCCATCGACCGCCCGCGGGACAGCTGGAACAGCCGTTCACCATCGAACAGGTCGGTCAGCGGCTCAGGCCCCAGGCGCAGCAGTAACTCATGGTTCAGAGGGTCCAGGCTCCACAGCATGGCACCAAAGCGGCGAGGGTCGGTGTAACGCAGCATCAGCCCGGACTCCAGCTCGATGTCGACATGCTCATGCTTGGCCGCCGGCAAGCCCAGCTCGACCAGCCGCAGGTTGCCCGACATGCCCAAGTGGCTGATCAGCGTACCCACTTCGGCATTGATCAACAGGTACTTGGCGCGTCGCTCCACGCTGACGATGCGCTGCCCTGACAGACGCACATCGAGGTCTTCCGGAATCGGCCAGCGCAGCCGCCGGTCGCGAACCACCACACGGCTGACCCGCTGGCCTTCCAGGTGTGGCGCAATACCGCGTCGGGTGGTTTCTACTTCTGGCAATTCCGGCATGTGTCAGTGTCCGCCCAACTCGCGAATGTTCTGCTTGAGGTTTTCGAAATCGTATTCCGACAATCCAATGTAATCGAGCACCAAGGGGCCCACCACATTCCATTCGTGGTCCACCGCCTGGTTGCCCAGCACCCGGTAGGACGCGCAGATATGCTCAGCCATCTTCAGCACCGCCAGCAGGTTTTTCAGCTGGCTCTGGGTATTGCGCGAGGTATCGTCGCGGAACACGGCCAAGGCATTGTGGTGGTTGGCGATGGCCGCACTGAGGTGCTCGGGCAAGCGCCAGGATTTGGCTGTGAAGTAGCCGACCACTGAATGGTTGGTGTTGAACGTGCGGTTTTCGGTATCGACCACGCGTGTTTCTTCGTCGGCTTTGGCGTATGCCTCTTCCAGCACGTCCATGTAATCGGGGAAACGCTTGAGCATCAACGGCACGCCACAGTCATGGAAGAGGCCAAGGGTATAGGCCTCGTCCGCCGCCTGTATGCCGGTACGCTTGGCCAGCGTCAGGCAGGTCATCGCGACGTCCTGGGCGGTATCCCAGAAGCGGTTGAGGGTAACGATGGTCTCGTCACTCATCTCGCCCTTGATCGACTGGGCGTTGATCAGGTTGATGATCGAACGGCTACCTAGCAGGTTCACCGCACGCTGGATCGAACCGATCTTGTTCGACAAGCCGAAGTGCGGAGAGTTGACCAGCTTGAGCAAGGCGCCGGAGAGGCCCGGGTCCTGGGAAATCAGCTTGGCGATGGTTTCCAGGTCCGGGTCAGGCATGTACTGCTCGAACTGCAGATCGACCATGATCTGCGGTTGAGGCGGGATGGTGATGCCTTGCAAGGCTTGCTGGATCTGTTCGGCGCTGAGTTCTTGGGACATACGTGCACACTCGTTTAGGACGCGGCATTTTAACCCTCTAAGCGCCCCCGGTTACCACACCTCTAAAGGCGAAAGCACAGCAGACACGCTATAATCCCGCTCTTTTTCCCGGAGCGACGTCATGTCCCTGCCCAGCCTTCGCCTCAAAGCCAATGCCGACCGCCGCCTGCGCGCCGGCCACCTGTGGGTCTACAGCAACGAAGTCGATGTCAGCGCGACCCCTTTGCAAGGCTTCCAGGCGGGCCAGCAGGCCATTCTCGAGGCAGCCAACGGCAAGCCGCTGGGCATCGTCGCGCTGAGTCCGAACAACCTGATCTGCGCCCGCCTGCTGTCACGCGACATCAAGCTGCCGCTGGACAAGTCGCTGCTGGTACACCGCCTGAACGTCGCCCTGTCGCTGCGCGAGCGCCTGTTCGAGCAGCCGTGCTACCGCCTGGTCTACGGTGACTCCGACCTGCTCCCAGGCCTGGTGGTCGACCGTTTCTTCGATATCCTCGTGGTGCAGTTGGCCTCGGCCACCATGGAAGCGCACAAGGATGACGTGATCGCCGCACTGGTGCAGGTGCTCAAGCCCAGCGGCATCCTGTTCAAGAACGATTCGGCCGCGCGCGACGCCGAAGGCCTGCAGCGCTATGTCGAGACCGTCTACGGCGAAGTGCCGGACTGGGTGCCGCTGGAAGAGAACGGCGTCAAGTTCGAAGCTCCGGTGCGCGAAGGCCAGAAGGCGGGCTGGTTCTACGACCACCGCATGAACCGCGCCCGCCTGGCACCGTACGTGAAGGGCAAGCGTGTACTCGACCTGTTCAGCTACATCGGCGGCTGGGGCGTGCAGGCCGGTGCCTTCGGCGCCAGCGAAGTGTTCTGCGTCGATGCCTCGGGCTTTGCCCTGGACGGCGTGGAGCGTAACGCTGCACTGAACGGCATCAGCGAGAAGCTGACCTGCATCGAAGGCGACGTGTTCGAAGCCCTGCGAGAGCTCAAGGCGGCCGAAGAACGCTTCGACGTGATCATTGCCGACCCACCTGCCTTCATCAAGCGCAAGAAGGACCTGAAAAACGGCGAAGCGGCCTACCGCCGCCTGAACGAACAGGCCATGCGCATGTTGAACAAAGACGGCATCCTCGTCAGCGCCTCGTGCTCGATGCACCTGCCCGAGGACGACCTGAACAACATCCTGCTGACCAGTGCCCGCCACCTGGACCGCAACATGCAGCTGCTCGAGCGAGGCGGTCAGGGCCCGGATCACCCGGTACACCCGGCCATCGCCGAAACCCGCTACATCAAAAGCATCACCTGCCGGTTACTGCCAAACAGCTGATATCTGCCAAAAAGGGCCGCCCAGCGGCCCTTTCCTGCCGCAATCCCCCCGCCAACCATCCACATCTGCATTCCCTCACCGCGCCAGCGGTGTAGAATCGGCCTATTCATCGCCAGTCATCCCCGGCGGGTTTATGAGCTCTGGTCAAGCACGCGGCGATCCCGCGCGGTCTTGGCCCCATCCGTGCCAGTGGCAACCGGCCTGCGGCGCAAAGGACAAGAGAAGCTCACTCCCCTATTTGTGACCTGATTAAGCCGCCAGGAGTGTTTCATGCCTGATTATCGTTCCAAGACTTCCACCCAAGGCCGCAACATGGCCGGCGCCCGTGCCCTGTGGCGCGCCACCGGGATGAAGGACGAAGACTTCAAGAAACCGATCATCGCCATCGCCAACTCGTTCACCCAGTTCGTACCGGGCCATGTGCACCTGAAGGACCTGGGCCAGCTGGTGGCTCGCGAAATCGAACGCGCCGGTGGCGTGGCCAAGGAATTCAACACCATCGCGGTCGATGACGGCATCGCCATGGGCCACGACGGCATGCTGTACTCGCTGCCAAGCCGCGAAATCATTGCCGACGCCGTGGAATACATGGTCAATGCGCACTGCGCCGACGCCATCGTCTGTATCTCCAACTGCGACAAGATCACCCCCGGCATGCTGATGGCCGCCCTGCGCCTGAACATCCCGGTGATCTTCGTTTCCGGCGGCCCGATGGAAGCCGGCAAGACCAAGCTGGCCAGCCACGGCCTGGACCTGGTCGATGCCATGGTCATCGCGGCCGACTCCACGGCCTCCGACGAGAAAGTCGCCGAATACGAGCGCAGCGCCTGCCCGACCTGTGGTTCGTGCTCCGGCATGTTCACCGCCAACTCGATGAACTGCCTGACCGAAGCCCTGGGCCTGGCCCTGCCGGGCAACGGTTCGACCCTGGCCACCCACTCCGACCGCGAGCAGCTGTTCCTCACGGCCGGCCGTACCATCGTCGAGCTGTGCAAGCGCTACTACGGCGAGAATGACGAGTCGGTCCTGCCACGCAGCATCGCCAACTTCAAAGCGTTCGAAAACGCCATGATGCTGGACATCGCCATGGGCGGCTCGACCAACACCATCCTGCACCTGCTGGCAGCAGCACAGGAAGGCGAAGTGGCGTTCGACCTGCGCGACATCGACCGCCTGTCACGCAAAGTGCCGCAGCTGTGCAAAGTGGCGCCGAACATCCAGAAGTACCACATGGAAGACGTCCACCGCGCCGGCGGCATCTTCAGCATCCTCGGTTCGCTGGCCCGTGGCGGCCTGCTGCACACCGACCTGCCGACCGTGCACAGCCGCAGCATGGAAGAAGCCATCGCCAAATGGGACATCACCCAGACCGATGACGAAGCCGTGCACACCTTCTTCAAGGCTGGCCCTGCCGGTATCCCGACCCAGACCGCATTCAGCCAGTCGACCCGTTGGGAAACCCTCGACGACGACCGTGAAAACGGCTGTATCCGCAGCTTTGAACACGCCTACTCGCAAGAGGGCGGCCTGGCCGTGCTGTACGGCAACATCGCACTGGATGGCTGCGTGGTCAAAACCGCCGGTGTCGACGAATCGATCCACGTGTTCGAGGGCACCGCGAAGATCTTCGAAAGCCAGGACAGCGCCGTGCGCGGCATCCTCGCCGACGAGGTGAAAGCCGGCGACATCGTCATCATCCGCTACGAAGGCCCGAAAGGCGGCCCGGGCATGCAAGAAATGCTCTACCCGACCTCGTACCTCAAGTCCAAAGGCCTGGGCAAGGCCTGCGCCCTGCTCACCGACGGTCGCTTCTCGGGCGGTACCTCGGGCCTGTCGATCGGCCACGCCTCGCCAGAGGCCGCGGCGGGCGGCGCCATCGGCCTGGTGCGCGACGGCGACAAGGTACTGATCGACATCCCTAACCGCTCGATCAACCTGCTGGTCAGCGATGAAGAGCTGGCGCAACGCCGTGTCGAGCAGGACAAGAAGGGCTGGAAGCCAGCCGAGGTCCGTCCACGCAAGGTAACCACCGCGCTCAAGGCCTATGCCCTGCTGGCCACCAGTGCCGACAAGGGTGCGGTGCGTAACAAGGCAATGCTGGAAGGCCTCTGAGGTGCTTTTAGCGTGAAATAAGAACCGGCGCCCTGGGCGCCGGTTTTTTTTGATTGTTCATTGACGGTCAGTGAAGCGAGGTGGCTGGGTCGGATCGAAACATTGACAGCTTTTGGAGAGCGATTCCAAGTGCCTCGTCATCGAACAGTTTGCTTTTTCGAGCAGCGGCACCTACCCCTCCTGACCAACTTTTCAGGTGTTCGCGAACTGCAGGGACTGTCGGCTCAACACCATCTTCATGCAATAACCAATCAACGGTGGCCAGCAGCTCCATACCAAACGGAGACTCGAAACCATCAATCAACTCGGCAGTGAACTCCAACGCCGGCAAATAGGCCTTGGCTTCACTGTTCAGATACGCCTGTAAAAATGACTTGCGCCCCTCATCAAACCAGATAACGTCCAGAGGGCCTGCATCGCTGATCCGCTTTCGGCAGTGTAAATAGCTGCCATCCAGGTTATCTAGCAGGTGCTCAAGCCGGTTGGCGTAAGGACCATACTTATGAGCGACAAACTTCAATTCCAATGGGTTGATGCCTGGCGTGAACCGCTCGATTGATCGCTCCAGTAACCAGGCAAGCTTCTGGACTTCGAGCAAGCTGCACTCCATCCCCAGCACCCAATAGCGGCGCACAAGCTCTGCAATCAAGGCTCGAGCCGGGGTCAAAACCTCAACACCACTGCGCTTGGAAACGTTTTGATAATTTGCCGTAGGCTCGAAAACGAAAACATCCGCGTCCAGATCACCCAGCACCCTCTGAATCTGTTCTCGTACCGCAGCCCAAGACAACCCTCCATTACCAGCACCAAGTGGAGGGATAGCAATCGAAGCCACCTGGTTATTGATAATGAAGTTGCGCAAATCATGAAGGCCCTCGACGATCCAGCCGATTTGCGAAGGTGAGCGCCAATGCCGCTTGGTTGGAAAATTCACAATCCAGCGTGGACCGTCCAGCTCACGCACTTCAGTAACAAACATCTTCCCGGTAACTACCTCTTTCGCTTTGCAGGCAGCAGCATACTGGCGATAGTTCTCGACAAAACGCTCCTTGAACATCAGCGCGATGCCTTTCCCCATCACCCCTACGGTGTTAACTGTGTTAACCAGCGCTTCGGCCTTGGCCTCCAGCAGGTTACCTTGCATAAAGTGGATCATTAGAAGTACCACCCAGGACGAGCATACACAGGGAGATTCAATCGACGTTGCTGAACCTCCTTGTCGACACGCCCCTTCAAAGCTTCGTTGTAGCAGACAATTCCCAGAAGGGCAGCAACTGGGACATGTTCCAGCCCCTCATCCCGCCGGCCTTCGATAATTTCAGGATCAGCGATATCGGTAAAACCGGCCTGCAAATGGGCTCTGGGAAGCAAGCCCCTTCGCATGATGGAAGGGACATTTTCAATGCTTGTCAGGTGGTAGATGAACTGCTGATCTCGAATAGCCACTGGCAACCTCCGGCAGAAATGACATCCATGTGCCATCAACCATAGTCATTGGATCCACACCTGCCAGGGCGCAGCCGGCTCAAATCAAACCTAACCCCTATTGAATCTGCTCCGGCGTGACGATCACCCAGTTCTTGTCTGCCGTCACCGGCAACCCTTCCTTGGCCTGCGCCGCCGCATTCTTGGCAATCATCCCGTTGAGCTGGTCCATGTACTTGGCCTTGCGGTTTATCCACAGGTGGATACCGCCTTTGCCCACATCCACCCCGTGGAACTGCATGTAGCCATCGCTGGTCGGCGTGTCGCCGCCCACCAGCACCGGTTTCTTCCACTCATCGATGTAGGTAAGGATCGCCGCCTGCTTGCCCGCCATCCAGGTGGCCGGGGTCCACAGGTAAGGGGTCAGCTCCAGGCCCTCGTTAGCCTTGGCATCGTAGTGCCCGGCGCTGATCTGCTTGCGCGCAGTGGTCAGCTGGCCGCTGGCGCGGTCCTTGAGCAGCAGGCTCACGCCAATCACGTTCTGGGGTTTCACGTTGTATCCATACTTGGGGTCCGAGGCGACCATGCGTACCAGCTCTTCGGAGGCCGCCGAAACCACATAGACCTCGATGCCATTCTCCATCAGCTTGTTGTACAGCTCGGCCTGGCCCTTGAAGACCTTGGGCGGCTGAACCTCGATGGCCTTGACCTGGTCGCCTTCGTAATAGGTGCTGGGGATCGGCTTGGTCGAAGCCATCAGCTCATCCACCTGCGCCTTCAGCTCCTGCAAGGTAAAGCCCGAGAACACCTGGGCTACCCACGGGTAGCAGACCATGTCATCGATTTCACACAGCCGGTAGTAGTAACTGAACAGGCTTTCCTTGTGCTCGGCAGTGTCCTTGAACGGCATCAACTTCAACGAAGGGTCGAGCTTGTCGCGGCTTAGCAGCCCCTTGTTTTCCATGAACGGAAGCAAGGCTTCTTCCAGGTCATAGCGGTAACTGGTGTTGTCCATGTCAAACACCGCGTAGTTACCCTTGTTGGCATTGGCGGCGATCATGCTGTCGAGCTGTTTGGCCGCGTCGGCGGGCCAGTGTTTGAGCTCCGTGGCGAAGGTTTCGATACTGAACAGCAGGGACAGGCCGATGGCGGCGGCTTTCACAGCGACTTTCATGTACGAATCTCCTGAAATGACCCAGAAACGCTAGTGCAACAATCCCCACTGCAAGCCCCCGATAACGACCTCCAGGCAGCTGCAAACGCCTTGTTCATTGCAATCTGCGACATCCCGTTATTCCATAAACGACTATGGAAATTCCATTTGGGTATAAATTCGTTTGTTTTCAGGCTGTTAGCATTTCCGTTCGCAATCGCTCACAGAGGCGATGCCACTTCTGCTTTTTTCTGCTGGAGCTTCAATGAACCTGCCGCTGTCACTCAACCTGCTGGCGTTCCTGGCCCTGTTGCTGGGTCTGGCACAAACCCGCCGCACCGACTGGAGCCTGGCCAAGAAGGTACTGCTTGGCCTGGTGCTGGGCGTGGTCTTCGGCCTTGTGCTGCATACGATCTATGGCGCAGGCCACCCCGTGCTCAAGGCAACCATCGCCTGGCTCGATCTGGTCGGCAACGGCTATGTCGGCCTGTTACAAATGATCGTCATGCCGCTGATCTTCGCCTCGATCCTCAGTGCCGTGGCACGTTTGCACAATGCCTCTTCGCTGGGCCGCATCAGCGTGCTGAGCATCGGCACCCTGCTGCTGACCACTGCCATTGCTGCCCTGATCGGCATTGTGTTGACCAACCTGTTCGGCCTCAGCGCCGAGGGCCTGGTGGCCGGCGCCCAGGAAAGCGCACGCATGCAGGTTATCCACAGTGACTACGCGGGCAAGGTCGCCGACCTCAACATCCCGCAACTGCTGCTGTCGTTCATCCCCAGCAACCCGATAGGCGACCTGGCGCGGGCCAAGCCGACCTCGATCATCAGCGTGGTGATCTTTGCCGTGTTCCTCGGCCTGGCCGCGCTCCACTTGATCAAGGACGACGCCGAGAAGGGCGAGCGCGCCCTGTCGGCCATCGACACCCTGCAGGCCTGGGTAATGCGCCTGGTGCGGGTCGTGATGAAGCTGACCCCCTATGGCGTGCTGGCGTTGATGACCAAAGTAGTGGCCAGTTCCAACACGGAGGACATCCTCAAGCTGGGCAGCTTCGTGGTGGTGTCGTACCTGGGCCTGGGGTTGATGTTCGTGGTGCACGGCATCATCCTCGCCGCCACCGGCGTGAGCCCGCTGCGCTTCTTCCGCAAGGTGTGGCCGGTGCTGACCTTCGCCTTCACCAGCCGCTCCAGCGCCGCCAGCATTCCGCTGAACATCGAGGCACAAACCCGCCGTCTGGGCGTGCCGCAATCGATCGCCAGCTTCAGCGCATCGTTCGGCACCACCATTGGCCAGAACGGCTGCGCCGGGCTCTATCCGGCCATGCTGGCGGTGATGGTCGCGCCAGCAGTAGGCATCGACACCTTCGACCCGCTGTGGATCGCCACCCTGGTGGCCATCGTCACGCTGAGCTCTGCAGGGGTTGCCGGCGTGGGCGGCGGTGCCACCTTTGCCGCGCTGATCGTGCTGCCAGCCATGGGCTTGCCGGTGGAACTGGTGGCGTTGCTGATTTCGGTGGAGCCGCTGATCGACATGGGCCGTACGGCGTTGAACGTGAACGGTTCGATGACGGCGGGCGTTGTCACCAGCCAGCTGTTGAAAGAGACTGACAAGGAAGTGCTGGCCGGTGATGAACATGCCGAGCTGAGCCACACCTGACAGATCGCCGGGGCGCATTGCGCCCCTTTCGCGACAAGGCCGCTCGTGTCTTGCTCAAAACCTGAACACCCTGCGCCCCCCCGTAGGAGCGGGTTCACCCGCGAAGGGCTGCAAAGCAGACCCCAACAATCTCAACCCTTATCCCAAACCTCGAAGTGATACGCCGGCTTACCTTCCTCAGCCTGTGCCTCGCTAGAAGTCAGCCTCCACTGCCCTTCATCAAACGCCGGGAACCACGCATCCCCCTCTGGCGCCAACTCAACCCGCGTCAGGTACATGCGGCTGACCAGCCCCTTCTCCAGCGCCTGCCCGTACAGCTGCGCGCCCCCAATCAGCATCAGCTCACCGACGCCCTGCTCGCGCGCCCACTGCTCGGCCCGCACCAACGCCTCTTCAAGCGAGGCGAACACTTCGGCACCTGCAAGTTCAAGCCCCGGCTGGCGGCTGACCACGATGTTCAGCCGCCCAGGCAGCGGCCGCCCCAGCGAGTCCCAGGTCTTGCGCCCCATGATGATCGGCTTGCCCAGGGTGGTGGCCTTGAAGTACTTGAAGTCCCCCGGCAAATGCCAGGGCATGGAGTTGTCGATGCCGATCACGCGGTTCTCGGCATAAGCCGCGATCAGGCTGAGGGGGAGTGATGTATTCATGCCAGCGAGGATAGCACCGGGCGTGTGGGTTATGCTTCTGCCTTGACCTGTGCAATGGAAGACCTTGTGACTGCACCCACGCCACTGGACAAGCGCTGGCTCACCGAAGCGGTACGCCTGCGCGAAGAACATGCCGGCCCGCTGGAAGACCAGGAAGCCAACCGCCACGCCCGCCAGCTAGGTGGCGACCTGGCCACGCGCATCGAAACACGTGCGCTGTTCCTGGCCGAGCGCGATGACATGACCGGCGCCCTGCGCCATTGGAAGCAGGGCGCGCGTCTGGCGCTGCTGGCCCTGCTGCTGATGGCCGTGCTCAGCGGCACGGGCCTGGGGCTGGCCGCCCTCGGTGACGGGCAGCGCCCGGTGAATGTGTTCTGGGCGCTGGGCAGCCTGCTCGGGCTGAACCTGCTGATGCTACTTGGCTGGGGCATGGGTTTTGCCCTGAGCGGCGAGCATGGCGCAGGGCTGGGCCGCTTGTGGCTGTGGCTAAGCGAACGCTTTGCCCGCGATGCCAAGGCCGCGCACCTGGCGCCAGCGCTGCTGGTGCTGCTGCAACGTCAACGCCTCAACCGGTGGCTGCTCGGCCTGTTGGTACACGGCCTGTGGCTGCTGGCGATGCTCACCGCGCTGGGCATGCTACTGGTCTTGCTGGCGACCCGGCGCTATGGCTTTGTCTGGGAAACCACCTTGCTCGCCGCCGACCCGTTCATTCACCTGACCCAAGCACTGGGCGCCCTCCCGTCGTTGCTGGGCTTCGCCGTGCCCGACGAAGCCATGATCCGCGCCAGCGGCGACAGCCTGCCAGCCCTGGACGTGGCCCGCCAGGCCTGGGCCAGCTGGCTGCTCGGCGTGGTGCTGGTATACGGCCTGCTGCCCCGCCTGCTGCTGGCCGGGTTATGCCTGTGGCGCTGGCGCCAGGGCCGTGAACGCCTGACGCTGGACCTGGGCCTGCCCGGCTACGCGCAACTGCGCGAGGCACTGATGCCGCGCAGCGAGCGCATCGGCGTGCAGGATGCTGCCCCGCAAGCCTTGCCACAGTTTGCCGCCGGGCAGCTGGAAAGCGGCAGCAGCGGTGCCCTGCTGGTGGGCCTGGAGCTGGACGACCAGCGCCCTTGGCCACCGGCCCTGCCCAAAAGCGTGACCGATGCCGGCGTGCTCGACAGCCGCGAATCACGCAACCGGCTGTTGGAGCAGCTCAGCCGCTTCCCACCGGCACGCCTGGCCATCGCCTGCGACCCACGCCGCTCGCCCGACCGCGGCAGCTTGGCGCTGCTCGCCGAACTGGCGCGCAATGCCGGCGCAACCCGTATCTGGCTGCTGCAGGCTGCACCGGGCCAGCCCCTCGATGCCGAGCGCCTGGGCGATTGGCACGAAGCCCTTGACCGCCTTGGCCTGCAACATGCCGACACCTCACCGCTGACCTGGCTGGAGCATGGCCATGACTGAGCCACTGAAACTGGCCGTGGTCGGCCATACCAATGTTGGCAAAACCTCGCTACTGCGCACCCTGACCCGCGACGTCGGTTTTGGCGAAGTGTCCCACCGCCCCAGCACTACTCGCCATGTGGAAGGTGCACGGCTGTCGGTGGACGGTGAACCTTTGCTGGAGCTGTACGACACGCCCGGCCTGGAAGATGCCATCGCCCTGCTCGACTACCTTGAACGCCTGGAGCGCCCAGGCGAGCGCCTGGACGGCCCTGCCCGGCTGGAGCGTTTTCTGCAGGGCAGCGAAGCGCGCCAACGCTTCGAGCAGGAGGCCAAGGTATTGCGCCAACTGCTGGCCAGTCATGCCGGCCTGTATGTGATCGATGCGCGCGAGCCGGTGCTGGCCAAGTACCGCGACGAACTGGAAGTGCTGGCCAACTGCGGCAAGCCGTTGCTGCCGGTGCTCAACTTCGTCGCCAGCAGCCAGCACCGCGAGCCTGAATGGCGTGAAGCCCTTGCCCGGCTTGGGCTTCACGCATTGGTACGGTTCGACAGCGTGGCCCCGCCAGAGGATGGTGAGCGCCGTTTGTACGAAAGCCTGGCGCTGCTGCTGGAAAACGCCCGCCCGGCGCTGCAACGGCTGATCGACGACCAGCAGGCACAGCGTTTGGCACGCCGGCACAGCGGCAAGCGCCTGATCGCCGAACTGCTGCTCGATTGCGCTGCATGCCGGCGCAGTGTCGAGGCCGAACCAGCGGCAGAAGCTCGGGCCATCGAAGCGCTGCGCCAGGACATACGCCAACGAGAACAACGCTGCGTCGAAGCCTTGCTCAAGCTGTATGCCTTCCGCCGCGAGGACGCCCATGCCAGCGACCTGCCGTTGCTGGACGGCCGCTGGGGCGATGACTTGTTCAATCCGGAAACGTTGAAACTGCTGGGCGTGCGCCTGGGCAGCGGCGTGGCGGCGGGGGCGGCAGCGGGGGCCGGGGTCGACTTGCTGGTTGGTGGCCTTACCCTCGGCGCGGCGGCGCTGGCCGGGGCGATTGCCGGCGGTGCGCTGCAGACGGCGCGCAACTATGGTTCGCGGTTGATGGGCAAGCTCAAGGGCAAGCGCGAGCTGACCGTGGACGACACGGTATTGCGTCTGCTGGCCTTGCGTCAGCAGCAGTTGATGGTGGCGCTGGATAACCGCGGGCATGCGGCGCAAGACAGCATTCGCCTGGGTGAGCTGGATGAAAAGGCCTGGCGTGAGGGCAAGTTGCCGGAGGCGTTGGTCAAAGCGCGGGCGCACCCGCAGTGGTCCACCCTGAATCCCGGGGCCAAGCTGAATCAGGCTGAGCGGCAGGAGCAGTTGGAGGCGCTGGTTTCACAGATTTGAGCCAGCAGGGTTGGCCTCTTCGCGGGTAAACCCGCTCCTACGGGCGGCCTTTGTACAACCACCGATGTGCGTCCACCACCAATCCGGCGTAGGAGCGGGTTTACCCGCGAAGAGGCCGACCCTGCAATAGTGAAGCGTTACTGCTGGGCCACCTTCTCCGACTTGCCGTCATAGCGCTTGCGCCATTCGGCCAGAATCTGGTCACGGTTTTTAGAAGCCCAGACAAAGTCGTTCTTGATCAACCGCTGCTCATAATCCGCCGGTAGCTCGGTCTGCGGCTTGGCGATGCCCGGCGCGGCCAGTACGGCGAAGTTTTCCTTGTACAGTTCCATGGCCGCCGGGCTGGCCGAGAAATCGGCTAGGCGCTTGGCCACATCGGCCTTGGGCGAGCCTTTGATCACTGCGGTTGCCTCGATCTCCCAGCCCAAACCCTCCTTTGGCAGCACGATGTCCAACGGCGCGCCTTGGCGCTTGAGCTGAACGGCCGGGTATTCGAACGAAATACCGATCGGGAACTCGCCCGCCGCCGCCAGCTTGCACGGTTTGGAGCCGGAATGAACGTACTGGCCAATGTTCTGGTGCAGCGCATCCATGTAGGCCCAGCCCTGCGGCTCGCCAAAGGTCTGCAACCACGCACTGACATCCAGGAAGCCGGTGCCGGACGAGGCCGGGTTGGGCATGACGATCTTGCCTTTGTACTCAGGCTTGGTCAGGTCCTGCCAGCTCACCGGTTTGCTCAGACCCTGTTTCTCGGCCTCGATGGTGTTGAAGCAAATGGTGGCGGCCCACACGTCCATGCCGACCCAGGCTGGCGGGTTGGCGGCGTCGCGATAATTGCCGGAGATCTTGCCCAGGTCCTTTGGCGCATAGGCTTCGAGCATGCCGTTCTGGTCGAGGATGGCCAGGCTCGATGCCGCCAGCCCCCACACAGCGTCAGCTTGCGGGCGCTCTTTCTCCGCCAGCAGCTTGGCGGTGATGATACCGGTGGAATCACGCACCCACTTGATCTCGATATCCGGGTTGGCTTTCTCGAAGGCCTGCTTGTAGGTTTTCAGTTGCTCGGCTTCCAGGGCGGTGTAGACCGTCAGTTGGGTATCGGCGGCCGAAGCCTGCAGGCTGAACACGGCGGAAACGGCAACGGCAAGTGCAAGGTGCTTGTGCATGGGTAGGTTCCTTACAGGTCAGACGGTCGCGGCGCGTTGGCGCCAGGCTTGGGAGCGGCGCAGCAGGCCGCGCGAGGCTGCAGCCAGCAACAGTGAGGCGCCGGCACTGGTCAGCAGGATCAAGGTGGACATGGCGGCGGCACCGCCAACGTTGCCGGCATCGTCCATGTTCAGCACGGCAATGGCAGCCAGGAGGGTGTCGGGGCTGTACAGAAAGATCGCTGCCGACACAGTGGTCATCGCCGATACGAACAGGTAGCGGATGATGTCCAGCAGCGCCGGCAGGCAAATCGGCACGGTCACGCGCAGGAAGTGCTTGTACAACGGCGCTTTCAGCGACAGCGCGGCGGCCTCGAACTCGCCGTCGAGCTGGCGCAGGGCGGTGGTCGCGGTCATCTGCGCGGTGGTCAGGTAATGGGCAATGGTGCACACCACCAGCAACCCCATGCCGCCGTACAGCACATGCAGCGGGTTGCCGTTCAGGTTGAAGAAGAATACGTAGCCCAGGCCCAGTACCAGGCCCGGCACGGCCATGGGGATGAAGCTGAGCAGGCGCAGCGCATGGTTGAGCAGGCGTTGGCCCTGGGTCTTCTCCATCAGGTAGGCACCAGTGAAGATCACGATGCTGCCGATCAGCGCGGTGCCAATGGCCATGGTCACGCTATTGCGGTAGGCCAGCCAGCCGCCACCGGCAGTGTCTTCGAACATGTAGTGGCGCAGCGACAACGACAGGTTGTAGGGCCAGAAAGTGACCAGCGAGGAGTACACCGCCATACCGATCACCACCAGCAACGCCGCGCACACCAGCAGCACAATGGTCAGGAAGCAGGCATCGCGGCCGCGTGATGGCTTGGGTTCGAACACCTGGGCACGGCCACCCATGGCCTCGCCCTGGCGTCTACGCAGCCAGGCGTCGACGGTAAAGCTGAACAGGGCCGGCAACAGCAGCACCATGCCGATCAGCGCGCCACGGCCGAACTGTTGCTGGCCCACCACCGCCTTGTAGGCTTCCAGCGCCAGCACTTGGTAGTCGCCCCCCACCACGACCGGTACACCGAAGTCTGTGATAGTCAGCGTGAATACCAGGCAAAACGCCGCGAATACCGCCTGGCGCGAGGCCGGCCAGGTGATGCTGGTGAACGCACGCCACGAGCCTGCCCCCATGCTGGAGGCCGCATCGAACAGGCGAGCATCGGCCAGTGACAGTGCCGACAGCAGAATCATCAGCGCATGCGGGAAGGTATAGATGGCCTCGCCCAGCACGATGCCCCAGAAGCCGTAGATATTGTCGCTGAGCAACCCACGCAGCAGGCCCTGGTTGCCAAACAGGTAGACCAGGGCGATGGCCGGCAGCATCGACGGTGCCAGCAATGGCAGCAGCGAAATCCCCCGCCACAGGCCCTTGGCCGGGATCAACGTGCGTTGCAGGGCAAAGGCGAACAAATAGGCCAGCGGTACCACAATGGCCGCGACGGTGAAGGCCACCGACAGGCTGTTGCCAAGCAGCCAGTGGAAACTGGCGCTGGTGAACAGTTCACGGGCCGCCAGCAAACCACCGCCCTGGCCCGCTTCACCGCTGAAACCACGCCAGAAGATCGCCAGCAACGGCATCAGCACGGCCAGCACCAACAGGATCAGCAGCAGACTCTTGCCGCCGACGACGAACAGCCGGTCACCCAGGGCGATGCCAGCACGCGGCGCGGCTTTGGCCTGGCTCAACGGCAGGGACATTGGCGCGGCCATCTCAGGCAAACACCTGCAGGCTCTGCGGCGGCAACGCCACCCAGATGTCCTGCGAGCCCAGGCGCGGCATGGCCTCAGGGGCCAGCTCGGCCAGCAGGGCATGGCCTGGCAGGGCCTTGAGTTCAAAGCTCATGCGGCAGCGGTTACCGAGGAAGGTGATTTCGCGGACCATGGCCGGGAACAGATTTTCTTCGTGCACCACCGGGTTGACCGTGATCGCTTCCGGGCGGCAGAACAGCCGGCCACTGCTGGCCTGGGCTGAACCCGGCGCCAGGCGCATGTTCATGTCGCCGACCAGGGCATGGCTGTCGCTGCTGCGCTGGAACGGCAGCCAGTTGCCCTGGCCGACGAACTCGGCCACGAACGGCGTGGCCGGGTGGTCATAGATTTCCTGCGGGGTGGCGTACTGCTCGACCTGGCCGTTGTTCATCACCACGATGCGGTCGGCCATCAACATGGCCTCGTCCTGGTTGTGGGTAACCATCAACGTGGTGATGCCCAGTTGGCGCTGCAGCTGACGCAGTTCGGTGCACAAGTGCTCGCGCACCCGGGCGTCCAGCGCCGACATCGGCTCATCGAGCAGCAGCAGCGATGGCGACGGTGCCAGCGCGCGGGCCAGGGCCACACGTTGCTGCTGGCCACCGGAGAGCTGGCCTGGGTACTTCTTCTCGCTGCCAGACAGGCCTACCAGTTCGAGCATTTCGGCAACCCGCTGGCGGGCCTGCTCGCGACCACTGCCCGTCAGGCCATAGGCGATATTGGCTTCGACGGTAAGGTTGGGAAACAGCGCGTAGGACTGGAACAGGATGCCGTAGTCCCGCGCCTGGGGGGACAGATCGGAGATATCGCGTTCGCCGATGTACAGCGTACCGCGATCCTGGCGCTCCAGGCCGGCAATGCAACGCAGCAGCGTGGTCTTGCCACAGCCGGATGGGCCGAGCAGGCACACCAGTTCGCCCGCGGCGATGTCCAGAGAGACATCGTTGAGCGCCGTAAAGGCACCGAAGCGCTTGTGGATGTTGCGCACTTTAATCTGTGCGCCGGGGGTGGTGTGGTTCATGGCATGGCCTCATCGAAGAGATGGGGCCATGCTAGGCAGGCTGTGCGAAGGTTCTGTGGCTTTAAGGCAAAAGCCGGTGATAGTGGTATAGGTAGATTTAGTAGTGGCCTGTACCGGCCTCTTCGCGGGTAAACCCGCTCCTATGTATGGACTCGCCCACACTGTCTAGCTGCTTTTTTGAACATAGGAACCCGGTTGCATCTATGTATCAGGCCTATTCGAGGAAGCTTTTTGCTTCTGGCCAACATCGTGGTGAGCTCGCAGTGTGCCGTTTACATTGAGGCCACTATCAGGCCTGTAGGAGCGGAGGCATCGGTCTGCGACGGTCTTACCTAGGGTCAATGTTCACTAGCAGGGGTTGGAGCGCCTAGCGCCCCGGTGGCATTACCCGGTTGGTCAGAGGCTCATAGCCGCCTCCGGTTTTTCGTTCGGTTTGCGTTGGTAAACCTGATCGCTCTGTAACAGGGCCCAGATAATCCGCAGATTTCGATTAGCCAGCCTGATCGCCGCCTCCTTGCGCCCAAGGCGGGATAGCCAGCGCAAGAGGCGGCGATCATCTGGCTGATCGGAATCAGGCCTTAGCTGGCTCAAGACGGAATGCGCGCCCTGGATCATCAGGCTGCGTATGTAGCCGTCACCGCGCTTGCTCATCTTGCCCAATCTGATTTTGTTTCCGCTGCTGTGCTGATCGGGCACGATACCGAAGAAGGCGGAATACATTCGGCCACTGGCGAAGCGGCTGGGGTCGGTCTGTTTCGCCACGATCGCCGTGGCAATGATAGGGCCGACGCCGCGAATGGTGATCAGCCGCTGAGCGACTTTATCCTCTTGGGCGGTCGCTTCGAGCCGGCGGCTCAGCGCCGTTATGCGTTCACCTAGAGACAACCAGTCCATCAGCAACTCATCGAGCAACTCGCGCAACAGGTCGGGTAGAGGCAAGGAAGCATCCTCAAGCGCCTGAGGCACATGCTTATTGATCGCGGCATCGCCCTGGGGCATGGATACGCCATGCTCAAGTAGCAAACCACGGATCTGATTACCCAGCGCGGTATGTCGCTTGATGTTACCGCGCCGGATACGGTGCAGCGCTTGAATAGCCAGTGCTGTGGTGCTCTTGATCGGTATCGAAGCGATGCTCGTATCGCGACCGGCACGCAAAATGGCATAGCAGTCGTTACGATCGTTCTTTGCACCGCTGCGATGTTCGGCGACACGTTGCGCCGGCAGGATGCGAACCGGATTACCTTTGGCCTGCAGCAGCCTGGCCCAGGCTTGCGCACCTGGACCGCACTCCATCAAGACGGCCACGGTCGTTGGCAGCCTGAGCAGGAAATCGTGGAACGCTTGGCGGGATTTGATGCGATCTTCGTAGATCACCCGACCAGTAGCGTCCTCGCCTGCTAATTGGAAGACCTGTTTGGCCAGGTCTACGCAGATGGTTGTGCAAAGCTCCACATCAGTGGAAGACAGGGAATCGTGTTTCGAACTATGCTTTTTCATGGTCTCGCCCTCGCTGCCGTTGGCTTCTTCGAACACCACCGTGGCACTGTGATGCCTCGGCGGGGGCGAGTCCATCGATTACAACGGAATGCGTGTTCGCAGAAATGCAGGCATGCATGTACGCAGAAATGCAGGAGCGGGTCTACCCGCGAACAAGCCAACACGAATCTAGAACTGCGAACCGGCCACTTCCTGCGCCACCCCCAGGAATGCCGCCGGCAACCGGGCCTGGCGCCGCTCCTTCAGGCAATACAGGTACTCATGCATCACCGGCGCATTTTCCAGCGCCAGCACCCGGAGTTCGGGATTGTGCGGCACCTCATGGCGGGCAATCACGCTGATGCCGATATTGCGCAGCACCGCTTCGCGGATCGACTCGCGGCTGCCGATTTCCATCATGGCGCTGGCCTTGACCCCAGCCTCCTGCATCATCTGCTCGGTCAGCTTGCGTGTGGTCGAGCCCTTCTCCCGCATCAGCAGGCAATGCCCCGACACCACCTCGATCGACACCGTCTGGCGATGGGCCAGCGGATGGTTGCGGTGCACCGCCACCACCAAAGGGTCAGTGCCCAGTATCCGCCGCACCAACCGTGCGTCCTCCACCCATTGCGACGACGCGGCAATGTCCACCCGGTAATCCTCGAGCATTTCCAGCACCTGCTGCGAGTTGCCGATCTCCACCGCCACTTCAACCTGCGGCAGGCGTTCGCGATAGATCTTGACCAGGTCGAGAATGTAGTAAGGCGCAGTGGCAGCAATGCGCAGGCTGCCCTGGGCCTGGCCACTGTTGCGCAGCTCGAACTCGATGTCGGCTTCCTGCTGCAGCAGCGCCTTGACCATCGGCAGCAGGCGTAAGCCCTCCTCGCTCAACACCAGGCGCCGCCCGCCGCGGTAGAACAGCTCCACGGCGTACTGGCCTTCCAGGCTGCGGATCTGCGTGGTCACCGTGGGCTGGCTGAGGCCAAGCTTCTTCGCCGCCTGGGTGATGCTGCCCAGACGGGCCACCATGTAGAAGGCCTTCAGCTCGGAACTCAGCATGTACGTCCTCTATTTGCGCAAAAGGCGCAAGCCGTTGAACACCACCAGCAAGCTCACGCCCATATCAGCGAACACCGCCATCCACATCGTGGCCATGCCGGCGAAGGTGATCGCCAGAAATATCGCCTTGATGCCCAACGCCAGCACGATGTTCTGCATGAGGATCGCCGCACTTTGGCGCGACAGCCTGACGAAGGCCGGGATTTTGCGCAAGTCATCGTCCATCAGCGCCACATCGGCCGTCTCGATGGCGGTGTCGGTGCCGGCAGCAGCCATGGCAAAACCGATTTCGGCGCGGGCCAGCGCCGGGGCGTCGTTGATGCCGTCACCGACCATGCCCACCCGATGGCCTTGTGCGTACAACGCCTCAATGGTTTTCAGCTTGTCGGCCGGCAACAGGTTGCCCTCGGCGCGGTCGATTCCCACCACGGCAGCAATGGCCTGCGCAGTATGCGGATTGTCACCGGTCAGCATGACAGTCTTGATACCCAGCTGATGCAATTCGGCGATCGCCTGACGGCTGCTGTCCTTGACCGTGTCGGCCACGGCGAACAGTGCCAGTGGCCCGGAGCGGTCAAGCAGCAGGACCACGGTCTTGCCCTGGCGCTCCAGCGCATCCAGTTGGGCCTCCAGCGCTGGCGAACACAGCCCCAGCTCCTCGACCAGGCGGTGGTTGCCCAAGTGGTAGACCTCACCGGCAATGACGCCACGCACGCCACGCCCGGCCAGCGCAACGAAGTCACTGACCTCGCTCAAGGCCAGGCCTTGCTGCTTGCCGAACTCGGCAATGGCGCGGGACACCGGGTGGTCCGAACGCTCGCCCAGGCTGGCCGCCAAGGCTTGCGCACGGTCTTCGAACAGCGGCGCCAGCACCTTGGCGTCGGTCTGCACCGGCTTGCCATGGGTGATGGTGCCGGTCTTGTCCAGGGCCAGGAAATCAAGGTGGCGGCCACCCTCCAGGTACACGCCACCCTTGATCAGGATGCCTTTGCGCGCGGCGGCGGCCAGGCCACTGACGATGGTCACCGGGGTCGAGATCACCAGCGCGCACGGGCAGGCCACCACCAGCAGCACCAAGGCGCGGTAAACCCAGTCGAACCAGGCGCCAGCCAGGAACAGCGGTGGTATCAGCGCCACGGCCAAGGCGATGGCGAACACCACCGGGGTGTAGATGCGCGAAAAACGGTCGACAAAGCGCTGGGTAGGCGCCCGCGCGCCTTGCGCTTCCTCCACCGCCTTGATGATCCGCGCCAGGGTCGACTGCCCGGCAGCGGCGGTGACGCGAAACTCCAGCGCCCCCGCCTGGTTGATGGTGCCAGCGAACAGCTTGTCACCCACCCCCTTCTCCACAGGCAGGCTTTCACCGGTAATCGGCGCCTGATCGACGCTGGATTGCCCGCGGGTCACTTCACCGTCCAGTCCGATGCGCTCACCGGGGCGCACCCGCACCAGTGCGCCGATGGCCACCTCACGCACGTCCAGCTCGCGCCACTGGCCATCGGCCTGCTGCACCGTGGCCATGTCCGGGGTCAGCTGCATCAACCCGCCAATGGCATTGCGCGCACGGTCCAGCGAGCGCGCTTCGATCAGTTCGGCAACGGTGAACAGCACCATCACCATAGCCGCTTCCGGCCACTGGCCGATCAATACGGCCCCCGTCACGGCGATACTCATCAGCGCATTGATGTTGAGGTTCCGGTTTTTCAGGGCAATCCAGCCCTTCTTGTAGGTACCCAGGCCGCAACCGAGGATCGCGGCAAGCGCCAGCCCCGCCACCACCCACTCAGGGGCCAGTGCAGCAAAGTGCACGATTTCGGCGGCGATCGCGGCGACGCCCGACAATGCCAGTGGCCACCAGTGGGCCTTGGCCGGTTGTGGCACGCTGGCACTGCCGTCGTCCTGGGCCGCTATCGGCTCGGCCTTCATGCCCAGGCTGTCGATCGCCCGCTCGATATCGGCGGTGCCGTCCAGGGTGTGGCGCACGCCAAGCACGCGGTTGATCAGGTTGAATTCCAGCTGTTCGATACCGGCCAGCTTGCTCAGTTTGTCCTGGATCAGGGTCTGCTCGGTGGGGCAGTCCATGGCCTCGATGCGGAAACGACTGAGTTGTGCCTGGGCACTGGCCGTTTCGCTCAGTTGCACCAGCGGCGGCGCGGCTTTGGCGCCGCAGCAGCTGTGGCCGTGGGCAGCATGGCCATGGTCGTCATCACCATGAGCGTGATCGTGCGGATGCTTGTGTTCGTGGCTGACAGGCTGGTTCATGGGGTCATCCTTAAATTGAGCCTGTTGCCAAGTGAACACCCTGTAGCCACTATAGGGTCAAGCCACTTGCTGGAGATTTCGTGATGAAGATCGGAGAACTGGCCAAAGCCACCGACTGCGCGGTGGAAACCATCCGCTACTACGAGCGTGAAAACCTGCTGCCAGAGCCGGCGCGCAGCGAGGGCAACTACCGGTTGTACACCCAGGCCCATGTGGAGCGGCTGACCTTCATCCGCAACTGCCGCACGCTGGACATGACCCTGGACGAAATTCGCAGCCTGCTACGCCTGCGCGACAGCCCCGACGACGCGTGCGGCAGCGTCAATGCGCTGATCGACGAGCATATCGAGCATGTTCAGGCGCGGATCGATGGCTTGGTGGCATTGCAGGAGCAGCTGGTGGAGCTGCGGCGGCGCTGCAACGCGCAGGGGAGTGAATGCGCGATCTTGCAGCAACTGGAGACAAACGGGGCGGTATCGGTACCGGATACCGAACATTCCCATGTGGGGCGGAGTCACGGGCATTGAGCCAAAAGCTTCGCGGGTGAACCCGCGAAGAGGTCAGTTCTAACAATAGAGATCTATCAGACCGCCATCGGCGCTGTCATCGGCGCATGGTGCTCATAGCCTTCCAGCCAGAAATCACTCGGCTCAATCTTCTCCAGCCACTCCGGCTCATACTTGCCAGTTTCGGCAAATGCCGGAACACGGTCGCTGATCACCAGCTTCGGCGCTTCCAACGGCTCGCGCTTGAGCTGCTCGTTCAGCATGTCCAGGTGGTTTTCATACACATGGGCATCGCCGATGAAGTAGGTGAACCAGCGCGGTGTATAGCCGGTCAGGCGGCCGAACAGCGACAGCAGCGCCGCGCCTTCGGTGAGGTTGAACGGCGTGCCCAGCCCCAGGTCGTTGGAGCGGATGTAGAGGGTCAGGGAAATTTCCCTGGTCTCGACATTCGGGTGGAACTGGTACAGCAAGTGACACGGTGGCAGTGCCATTTCGTCCAGTTGCGCGCAGTTCCAGCCGTGGAACAGGATGCGGCGGCTACCCGGGTCGTTGGCGATGGTGTCCAGGCACTGGCGTACCTGGTCGATCGCCTTGTACAGGATGACGAACGCGACGCCGTCCTCTTCGTCCTGGGCAATGCGGCGGAAACCGGCTTGCTCGGCCATTTCGATGGCCGCCGGGTTGCTCAGCGGGATGCGCTTGTAGCCCGGCCACTGGCGCCATTGCACACCATAGATCTCGCCCAGGTCGTCATGGCCCTGACGGAACGGGTTGGCCAGCCACTGGGCGTTTTCGTTGGCGTTCTGGTCCCAGACCTTGCAGCCCAGCTCGCGGAACTCACCGGCGTTTTTCACCCCACGCAGGAAACCGACCATTTCACCGATCGCCGACTTGAACGCCAGCTTGCGCGTGGTAATGGCCGGAAAGCCCTTCTGCAGGTCGAAACGCAGCATCGCGCCCGGCAGGCTGATGGTGCGGATGCCGGTGCGGTTTCCCTGCAACGTGCCGTTATCAATGACGTCGCGGACCAGGTCCAGATACTGTTTCATGGCTTACCTGTAGCAAAAACGGCAGGGGGATCGCCCCTGCCGTGGGATTAATCAGGCGGGTTTCGCCGTAGGCTTGCGATTATAAGCCCACCAGATCAAGACGAGGCCACCGACTATCATCGGAATGCACAGCAACTGGCCTTGAGTGAGCCAGCCGAACGCGATGTAACCGAGTTGTGCATCCGGCACCCGGACAAACTCCACGGCGAAGCGGAAGATGCCATAGCACAACGAGAACATTCCCGACACCGCCATGGTCGGCCGTGGCTTGCGCGAGAACAGCCACAGGATGACGAACAGCGCCACGCCCTCAAGGGCGAACTGGTAGAGCTGCGATGGGTGGCGCGGCAACTGGGCCGGGTCGCTGAACGGCGGGAAGATCATCGCCCATGGGACGTCGGTGGGTTTGCCCCACAGTTCGGCGTTGATGAAGTTGCCGATACGCCCGGCCCCCAGGCCAATCGGCACCAGCGGGGCGACGAAGTCCATCAGCTCGAAGAACGACTTGTTGTTGCGCTTGCCGAACCACAAGGCCGCCAGCATCACGCCGATGAAGCCACCGTGGAACGACATACCGCCTTTCCATACCTCGAAGATCAGCGTCGGGTTGGCCAGGTAGGCGTGCAGGTCGTAGAACAGCACATAGCCCAGGCGCCCGCCGACAATCACCCCCATCGACAGCCAGAACACCAGGTCGGACAGCTTCTCGCGGTTCCAGGTGGGGTCGAAGCGGTTCAGCCGGCGTGAGGCCAGCAGCCAGGCACCGCCGATGCCGATCAGGTACATCAGGCCGTACCAATGGATTTTCAGCGGCCCGATGGCCAAGGCCACGGGGTCTATCTGCGGGTAAGGCAGCATGGAACTTCCTCTCGATTCAAATCAAAAAGCTGAGGCCAACACAGAACAACAGGGCTGCGAACAGGCGTTTCAACAAACGGGGCGACAGCTTGTGCGCCAGGCGCGCGCCGAAGCGGGCGAAGAACATGCTGGTCACGGCAATGCCGACCAGCGCCGGCAGGTACACGTAACCCAGGCTGTGGGGCGGCAGGTGCTCCTCGTGCCAACCCAGCAGCATGAAGCTCAGGGCACTGGCCACAGCAATCGGCAGGCCACAGGCCGATGACGTGGCCACTGCCTGCTGCATGGGCAGGCTACGCCAGGTGAGGAACGGCACCGTCAGCGAACCACCGCCAATGCCGAAAATGGCCGAGGCCCAGCCAATCACGCCACCTGCACCGATCAGCCCAGGTTTGCCGGGGACGCCACGGCTGGCCTTGGGTTTGAGGTCAAGGGCCATCTGCGCGGCGATGACCAGGGCGAACACACCGATGATCTTTTGCAGCAGTGGCCCCTGGATCAGCGAAGCGGTCTTGGCACCGACACCGGCCCCCAGGAGGATGCCGATGGTCATCCAGATGAAGATCGGCCATTGCACCGCGCGCTTGCGGTGGTGCTCCCGCACGGCGTTAATCGAAGTGAAGACGATGGTGGCCAAAGACGTGCCGACGGCCAGGTGAGTCAGCACCGAAGCGTCGAAACCCTGCAGGGTAAAGCTGAACACCAGCACCGGCACGATGATGATGCCGCCGCCCACGCCGAACAGCCCGGCCAGCACACCGGCACAGGCGCCCAACAACAGATAGAGCACGAATTCCATTCGGCGTCCCCTAGAAATCAATCCGGCATGGTAACGGAAGCCGGGCTCGGGGCTCTAGTGAACTCTGTGTCAGGATGGATCCGCATCGTTCCTGTGGGTACAGTGACCAAAAAACACAGAGGCCCAACCTATGTGCCTGATCGTATTTGCCTGGCGGCCGGGGCACGCCCTGCCGCTGATCGTGGCGGCCAACCGCGACGAATTCTATGCCCGCCCCACTCAGCCCCTGGCGGCCTGGGAGGATGCACCTGGGGTGCATGCCGGGCGCGACCTGGAGGCAGGCGGTACCTGGCTGGGCGTAGGCCCACAGGGGCGCTTTGCCGCGCTGACCAACATCCGCGACCCGGGCCAGGCGCAGGGGCCTCGCTCGCGGGGTGAGCTGGTGGCAGCGTTTCTGCAGGGCGAGCTAGGAGTCGAGGCTTACCTGGACCAGGTGGCCAGCCGTAGCGGGCAGTACTCGGGGTTCAATTTGCTGGTGGGTGATGGGCAGCGACTGGGTTATCTGCATGCCCGTGAGGCCACGCCGCGCCTGCTGAAGGCTGGGGTTTATGGGCTTTCGAACGCCGGGCTGGATACACCGTGGCCGAAGCTGGTGAAGGCACGTGACGGGCTGGAAAACCTGCTGGACACGCCGGAGCCGCACAGGCTGCTGGCTTTACTCGCGGATAACGAGCCCGCGGCTGATGGTGACCTACCCGAAACAGGCGTGGGGTTGGCGACCGAGAAGTTGCTGTCGAGCGTCTTCATCGCCAGCCAGAATTACGGGACCCGGGCGAGCACAGTGCTGATTGTGGATGATCAGGGGCAAAGGCGGCTGGTTGAGCGCAGTTTCGGGCCTTTTGGCGGGCATTTGGGGGAAATTGAGTTGTTGGTCTGAGTATTTGATGTTGTCTGTTCGGGCCTCTTCGCGGGTGAACCCGCTCCTACAACGGCCTGGGTCCAACCCCAGATGTGTGTACGTGGTAGGAGCGGGTTCACCCGCGAAGAGGCCGGCACAAACAGCATCACCCTCACAGGGTTTTATTAGCCCCAGGCCCAATCATCCGCGCCAACCCAAGGTTCTTCAGGGCCAGTTGCAGCGAGCTGTGGATAACCTGCGGGTTGTCATGGCTCAAGGCCTCGGCCAGCAGTTCCTTGGCCTTGCCCATATTGATCTGGCGCAGCATCCACTTCACCTTCGGCAGGTTGGTGGCGTTCATCGACAGGCTGTCGAAGCCCATGGCCATCAACAGGACCGCCGCCGCCGGGTCACCGGCCATCTCGCCGCAGATGCTCACCGGCTTGCCTTCGCCATGGGCGTCGCGCACCACCGTGTTCAGCGCCTGCAGTACCGCCGGGTGCAGGTAATCGTACAGGTCGGCGACCCGCGGGTTGTTGCGGTCCACCGCCAGCAGGTACTGGGTCAGGTCGTTGGAGCCTACCGACAGGAAGTCCACCTGCCGCGCCAATTCCTTGGTCTGGTACACAGCCGCTGGAATTTCCACCATCACACCCACTGGTGGCATCGGTACATCGGTACCTTCGTCACGCACTTCACCCCAGGCGCGGTGGATCAGGTGCAGCGCCTCTTCCAGCTCGTGAATGCCGGAAATCATCGGCAGCAGGATGCGCAGGTTGTTCAGGCCCTCGCTGGCCTTGAGCATGGCGCGGGTCTGTACCAGGAAGATTTCCGGGTGGTCGAGGGTGACGCGGATGCCGCGCCAGCCAAGGAACGGGTTTTCTTCCTTGATGGGGAAGTACGACAGTGCCTTGTCGCCACCGATGTCGAGGGTACGCATGGTCACCGGCAGCGGGTGGAAGGCCGCCAGTTGCTCACGGTAGATGGCCAGCTGCTCTTTCTCACTGGGGAAGCGCTGGTTGATCATGAACGGCACTTCAGTGCGGTACAGGCCTACCCCTTCGGCGCCGCGCTGCTGGGCACGGGCCACGTCAGCGAGCAGGCCGGTGTTGACCCACAGGGGCATGCGATGGCCGTCGGGGGTGACGCACGGAAGTTCGCGCAGTGCATCCAGCCCTTGGGCCAGCTGGCGTTCCTCCTCGACCACTTCGCTGTACTGCTTGCGCAGCACTTCGCTGGGGTTGGTGAACACCTCGCCCTTGTAGCCGTCGACGATCAGTTCAATACCGTCGACCTTGGAGTATGGCAGGTCGACCAGGCCCATCACCGTGGGGATGCCCATGGCCCGCGCGAGGATGGCGACATGGGAGTTGCCCGAGCCGAGTACCGAGACCAGGCCGACCAGCTTGCCTTCCGGCACTTCACCGAGCATGGCCGGTGTCAGTTCCTCACTGACCAGGATGGTGTTGTCGGCATACACCAGCGACTGCGAGCGCGCTTCCTGCAGGTAGGCCAAAAGGCGGCGCCCCAGGTCCTTGACGTCGGAGGCACGCTCACGCAGGTAGTCGTCGTCCATCAGCTCAAAGCGGTTGACGTGCTCACCAACCACCTGGCGCAGGGCGCCCTGGGCCCATTGGCCGGTCTTGATGACCTCGGTCACCTCACCGCCCAGGGCTGCGTCTTCAAGCATCATCAGATAGACGTCGAACAGCGCACGCTCTTCCGGGCGCAGCTGGGTGGCCAGTTTGGCCGACAGCTTGCGCATGTCGTCGCGCACACCTTCCAGGGCGTTCTGGAACAGCTTGAGTTCGGCGTCGATGTCATCGACGGTCTTGTCCGGGACCACTTCCAGGTCGGCCGGCGGCAACATCACCACCGCACGCCCCACCGCGGCACCAGGCGAACCCGGCACACCCACGAAGCGCGCTTCCTGAATACCTTTGCCCTGACGGCCCAGGCCACGGATCGAGCCGGTAGCCTCGGCGTGGGCGATAACCCCGGCAAGCTGGGCGCTCATGGTGACCAGGAAGGCTTCCTCGCCCTCGTCGAACTGACGGCGCTCCTTTTGCTGGATGACCAGTACCCCGACCACACGGCGGTGGTGAATGATCGGCGCACCCAGGAAGGAGGCGAATTTCTCTTCGCCGGTTTCGGCAAAGTAGCGGTAACGCGGGTGGTCGGCGGCGTTTTCCAGGTTCAGCGGCTCTTCCCGGGTACCGACCAGGCCAACCAGGCCTTCGTTGGGGGCCATGCTGACCTTGCCGATGGAGCGCTTGTTCAGGCCTTCGGTAGCCATCAGCACGAAGCGGTTGGTTTCCGGGTCGAGCAGGTAGACCGAGCAGACCTGGCTGCCCATGGCTTCCTTGACGCGCAAGACAATGATCCCCAACGCCGACTTGAGATCTTTGGCGGAGTTTACTTCCTGGACGATCTTGCGCAGCGTATTGAGCATGGCTCGGGGTCGAACTCCGTCGTCAGTCGCGCGTCAACAGACGCGGTGCTAGCTCTTTCAGGGCGCGCCGGTACACCTCGCGCTTGAATGTCACAACCTGGCCCAGCGGATACCAATAGCTCACCCAGCGCCAGCCGTCGAATTCCGGCTTGCCGGTCAGGTCCATCCGCACCCGTTGTTCGTTGCTCACCAGGCGCAGCAGGAACCACTTCTGCTTCTGGCCGATGCACAGCGGCTGGCTGTGGGTACGTACCAATCGCTGGGGTAAACGATAACGCAACCAGCCACGGGTGCAGGCAAGAATTTCTACATCGTCGCGTTCAAGGCCAACTTCTTCGTTCAGCTCGCGGTACAGGGCGTCTTCCGGCGTCTCGTCAGGGTTGATACCACCCTGGGGGAATTGCCAGGCATCCTGGTTGATCCGTCGAGCCCATAGCACCTGCCCGGCATCATTCGTGAGAATGATCCCGACATTGGGGCGAAAACCATCCGGGTCGATCACGGCAGCAACCTCGCAAACGCATGTCAACGCATTGTTCCACAAAGCTTGCGAGCGCAGCAACGCGCCCGCCAAGCTTATGTGCAGCTGCGTGAAAACTCCGTATTCTGCGGGCCTACCCTGTGGCTGATGCGAGTGACCGCGATGCGCCTGGCTTTATTCGACCTGGACAATACCCTCCTCGGTGGCGACAGCGACCATGCCTGGGGTGACTATCTTTGCGAGCGCGGCATTCTCGACCCGGTCGCCTACAAGCAACGCAACGACAGCTTCTACCAGGATTACCTCAATGGCACCCTGGACCTGCAGGCCTACCTGGCCTTTTCCATGGAGATCCTGGCGGCAACACCCATGGCCCGGCTCGACGAGTGGCACCGCGACTTCATGCGCGACTGCATCGAGCCCATCGTCCTGCCCAAGGCCCTGGCCTTGCTGCAGCAGCACCGCGAGGCGGGCGACCAGCTGGTGATCATCACCGCTACCAACCGCTTCGTCACCGCACCGATCGCCCGGCGCCTGGGGGTGCGGGTGTTGCTGGCAACCGAATGCGAGGTGCGCGACGGCCGCTACACCGGGCGTAGTACCGATATACCGTGTTTCCGTGAAGGCAAAGTGACGCGGCTGGAGCGCTGGATGCTGGAGAACGGCTTTGATCTTGAGGACAGCTACTTCTACAGCGACTCGATGAATGACCTGCCGTTGTTGCAGCGGGTGACGCATGCAGTGGCAGTGGACCCGGCCCCGGACCTGCGGGCCGAGGCGGATAAGCGTGGGTGGCCGGTGATCTCGCTGCGGGATTGAGGTTTTCCCGTGCCGGTCTTTTCGCGGGCACGCCCGCTCCCACAGGAATCACCACAGGCCTTGAGGGCTGCGCTGTACCTGTAGGAGCGGGCTCACCCGCGAATAGGCCGGCACAATCAGCACAAGGCTGTCAGACCGGCTTGGCCCCCATCAGCCCGGCAATGGACAGGAAGCAAACCCCACTGAATACCGCCAGCGCCAGGGTAAACCGCAACCCTACCACCTCGGCCTTGCGCAGCCGGTTCAGCCGCACCAGCAGCCACCACACGGCAAACGCGCCAAATGTATAGATGACACTGGATGCCAACACCCAGGTCTGCCCCAGTGGCCAGCCCACCAGGTGTACCAGCCACCAGCCGGTGAACGGCATGCTCACCAGGCACAGGCCCATCACCAACCAGACGAACACCAACGGCCGGCGCAGCAGCTTGGCGTAGGCTTCGGCATCGCCCTGACGGCGAGCGCGCCAGGTCCAGATCGCCAGGCCCAGGGCGCCCAGAAACAGCAGCGCGGTGGCGATGATGTGCAGGGTCTTGAGCGTGGTCAGGTGTTCCATCTCTCGGTCGTCCTTAAACTGGCATTTTGCGGTAGCTTCTTCGCGGGCTTACCCGCTCCTGCCAAGGTATCTCAGGCCTTGAGGCCTGCGCAGTACCTGTGGGAGCGGGCAAGCCCGCGAAAGGGCCATCAGCCCTAGCTTAGCCGCTCAGCCCAGGAACAGTTTGTAGGCCGGGTTTTCGGTCTCGTCCCAGTACGGGTAACCGATCTTGGCCAGCGCTGCCGGCACCAGGTGACGTTCGTCCTCCGGCACCTGCAGCCCCGCCACCACGCGCCCGTCAGCCGCGCCATGGTTGCGGTAGTGGAACATCGAGATGTTCCAGCGCCCGCCCAGCTTGTTGAGGAAGTTGAACAGTGCCCCTGGCCGCTCGGGGAATTCGAAGCGCAGCACCATTTCGTCGCTGGCACCGGCCGAGTGGCCGCCGACCATATGACGAATATGCAGCTTGGCCAATTCGTTGTCGGTCAGATCGGTAACCGGGAAGCCCTGTTCGGTCAGTTGCTGCACCAGCGCCGCGCGCGGGTCGTTTTCCGGGTGGGTCTGCACCCCAACGAAGATATGCGCTTCGTCAGAGGTGTGCTTGCGGTAGTTGAACTCGGTGATCTGACGCTTGCCGATAGCCTCGCAGAAGGCCTTGAAGCTACCCGGGCGCTCAGGGATGGTCACGGCGATGATCGCCTCGCGCTTTTCACCCAGCTCGGCACGTTCGGCCACATGGCGCAGGCGATCGAAATTGACGTTGGCACCGGAGTCGATGGCCACCAAGGTCTGGCCGCTGACGCCGTATAGCTCGACGTACTTCTTGATGCCCGCCACACCCAGCGCGCCAGCAGGCTCGGTGATCGAGCGGGTATCGTCGTAGATATCCTTGATTGCTGCGCAGATTTCATCGGTACTGACAGTGACGACTTCGTCCACATGGTGGCGGCAGATATCGAAGGTGTGCTGGCCAATCTGCGCCACCGCCACGCCATCGGCGAACAGCCCGACCTGCGGCAGCACCACACGCTCACCGGCAGCCATGGCCGCCTGCAGGCAGTTGGAATCGTCCGGCTCGACACCGATTATCTTGATTTCCGGGCGCAGGTACTTCACATAGGCAGCAATGCCGGCGATCAGGCCGCCACCGCCCACCGGCACGAAGATCGCATCCAGCCGGCCAGGGTGCTGGCGCAGGATTTCCATGGCGACGGTGCCCTGCCCGGCGATGGTGTGCGGATCGTCGTAAGGGTGAACGTAGACGAAGCCCTTTTCATCGACCAGTTTCAGCGAATAGGCCAGTGCCTCAGGGAACGAGTCGCCATGCAGCACCACCTTGCCACCGCGCGAGCGCACGCCTTCGACCTTGATCTCCGGAGTGGTCTTGGGCATCACGATGGTGGCCTTGATGCCCATTTCACGCGCGGCCAGGGCCAGGCCTTGGGCGTGGTTGCCGGCAGAGGCGGTCACCACCCCGCGGGCCAGTTCTTCCGGGCTCAGCTGGGCCAGCTTGTTATACGCGCCGCGGATCTTGAACGAGAATACTGGCTGCAGGTCTTCGCGCTTGAGCAGAATCTGGTTGCCCAGGCGCTTGCTCAGCTGCCCGGCGCTCTGCAACGGGGTTTCGACGGCAACGTCATAGACGCGCGAGGTGAGGATCTTCTTGACGTACTGTTCGAGCATCGGGAAAGCATCACTGGGCCGCGGGACGAGGGCTGGGAGTCTACCCCAGCGCTACGTCGGGCGACCACAGCAAAGCCGTGCGAGCCGTTATACTAGGCAACTTTGAAACCGCCCTGCCCCTTCCGGAGCCCGCATGACCCAGGACCAACTCAAACAGGCCGTCGCCCAGGCCGCTGTCGACTTCATTCTGCCCAAGCTGGATGAAAAGAGCGTCGTAGGCGTCGGTACCGGTTCGACCGCCAACTTCTTCATCGATGCCCTGGCTCAGCACAAGACCGCGTTCGACGGCGCAGTCGCCAGCTCCGAAGCCACTGCCCAGCGCCTGAAGGGCCATGGCATCCCGGTCTACGAACTGAACAGCGTAAGCGAGCTTGAGTTTTACGTGGACGGTGCCGACGAGAGCGACGCACACCTGCACCTGATCAAGGGCGGCGGCGCAGCGCTGACCCGCGAAAAGATCGTCGCGGCCGTGGCCAAGACCTTCATCTGCATCGCCGACGGCAGCAAGCTGGTGCCGGTACTGGGGGCCTTCCCGCTGCCGGTCGAAGTGATCCCCATGGCCCGCAGTCACGTGGCGCGTCAGCTGGTGAAGCTGGGTGGCGACCCGGTGTACCGTGAAGGCGTGGTCACCGACAACGGCAACGTGATCCTGGATGTGTACAACCTGCAGATCACCAACCCGGTGGAGCTGGAAGCGCAGATCAACGCCATCGTCGGCGTGGTGACCAACGGCCTGTTCGCGGCGCGGCCGGCGGATCTGCTGCTGCTGGGCACCGCTGAAGGCGTGAAGAGCCTGAAGGCCGAGTAAAACCCTTCGCGGGTAAACCCGCTCCTACAAGGTACCCCACCGGCCTGGAACCGTGGCGATCCCTGTAGGAGCGGGTTTACCCGCGAACAGGCCCTGACAGGCGATCAGTCAGTCGGCTGCTTGAACACATAGAACAGGTTCGGCTCACTGACCAGGTAAATGGTCCCCGCTTCATCCATCGCAATCCCCTCCGCCTGCGGCACCGTCGCCTGCAACCCCTGGAAACCCTTGCGCAACGACAAGGTACTCAGCGGCTGGCCCTGTACATCCAGCTCCAGCACCAACCGCGACTCGTCCGACAATGCCAGCAAATGCCCACTGCGTTCATCGAACTGCAAGCTCGACAAATCCCGCACAAACAACCGTGAATCGCGCTTGCGGTCCTGCACCACATGCACGGCGTAGGGCTTTTCCGGATTGTCATGCGGGAAGCCATGCACCTCATAGATCAGCATCGGGTCACGCTCCTTCGCCACGAACAGGCGCTTGCCCGCCGAATCGTACGCCAGGCCCTCGAAGCCTTTGTTGCCATTGAGGCCAATACCCAACGTCAGCTGTTCGGCATCACCGGCATCGAGAAACATCGTGTCGTCTTCCAGCCGTACGCGAATCAGCCGTTGCTGACGCTCGTCGGTGATCACATAGCTGTTTGGCCCAACGTACTCAACAGCCTCCGGGTCGCCGAAGCCAGTCAGCGGCACACGGCGCAGGATACGGCCATCCAGCGACAGCTCGATCAGCTCCGAACGGGCGTTGGTGACCGTGAAGAGGGTTTTGCGGTCGGGGTCGTAGGTCAGCGCCGAAATGTCATCATCCAGCCCTTCGATCGGTTGCGCCTCCAGCACCACCCGGTAGCGATCCAGGCCAATGCTGCGCTCCACAGGCTGCCACCAGGTCTTGAGATTGAACCAGCCACGCTCGAACAGGCGAAACTCCTGCCCGGCCCAGCCAAGCAGCAGCAGAGCAAGGGCAGCCAGAACAAGGAACAGGCGAACAAAACGACGCATAGGGACAGACTCGACACAAGGATGGCGAATCTAATCATGAATGGCTGAAGCAAAGCTTAATGCAAGCGTCAGGCAATTCTGATGATGTTGTCAGTTCTTTTTGAATCGATAGAAAAGCGCCGGCTCGCTGACCATGTACAAGTTGCCCCTGTCGTCCATGGCCACCCCTTCAGCCCGCGGAATGGTGCCTTCAAGCCCGTTGAAGCCGCCCAGCAGCGTCATGAAGCTGACTTGCTGGCCCTGCTCGTCCAGCTCCAGCAGCATGTTGGAGTCGGCCGATAGCACCAGCAAGTGGCCAGTACGCGGGTCGACACCCAGCGCAGACAGGTTGCGCAAGTCGAGTTCATCGCTAGGCAACGGCTGCTTCTCACCCTTGAGCGGGCTGCGGCCATCGGTGTTCCAGGTGTACAGCTTGGGCGGGCGCTCCTCGCCAATGATCAGGCGCTGGCGCAGCGGGTCCCAGGCAATGGCCTCGAAGCCCTTGTTGCTCTTGACCGACGGGCCCAGGTCGTAGCTCGAGAAGTCGTCGTGATTCAGTGCGGTGGTCTGCGCGTCCACCTTGACCACGGTCAGATCGTGCAGGCGCTCGTCGGTGATGGCCAGGTTGCCGTCTTCCAGCACCGCGACGCCCTCGGGGTTGTTCCAGCCGTTGAGCGGGATCTTGCGCAGTACATCGCCCTCCAGGCTCAGCTCGACCAGGAACGGGTTCTTGCCCATGACCGCGAACAGGGTGCGGGTCTGCGGGTTGAAGGCCACATCCGAGGCTTCATCATCGTCCATGCCCGGCAGCGGCTTGGCGTCGATGTCCACCTGGTAATCCGGCAGCCATACGCTATCGCTGCGCGCGGCGGTGCTTTCGAAGCTTTCTTTTACCCACAGTGCACCGCGGTCATCCCAGTGCATGGCCACGGCCACGCCATAGCCGATCACCGCCGCCACGGCCAGGCCGAAGGGCCAGCGCAGGTAGAAGCGACGCTTGGAGGTTGCCGGGGCGCTGGAGGAGGATGGCATGCGGTGATCCTGGGAAAATGGGCGTAGGTGCGCGCATTATCCGGATTGGGTGTGAAAAATCGGTAAACAGGGCCGGCCTCTTCGCCGGTAAACCCGTGCCCAAGGTACTGCACAGTATTCAAGGCCCTGTGCAACCCCTGTAGGAGCGGGTTTACCCGCGAAGAAAGCGACGCGGTTTCGAGTCAAAGCACCCGGCTTTCGAAGCGGCTCACACCCGGCAGCTCCAGCACCAGCTCGTCACCGACATTGAACGGCCCGACGCCGGCCGGGGTACCGGTGAGGATCACATCCCCCGCTTGTAGCGAGAAATGCGCTGCCATGTACTGAATCATCGGCACGATCGGGTTCAGCATCATCGCGCTATTACCATCCTGGCGTACTTCGCCGTTCACGGTCAGGCGCACCGGGATGTCTGTCACGTCCTCGAAGCTGGCGGCCGAGACGAACGGTGGCAGCACGCAAGCGCCGTCAAAGCACTTGGCCAGCTCCCAGGGCAGCCCCTTTTCCTTCAGTTTGGCCTGCACGTCGCGCAGGGTCAGGTCCAGCGCCGGTGCGTAACCGGAAATGGCGTCCAGCACCTCTTCCTCGCTCGGGTGGGTCGACAGCGGCTTGCCCAGCAGCACGGCGATTTCAACCTCATAGTGCACCGACCCGCGCTCGGCCGGGATCTTGAAGCCACCTTCGGCCGGCACCACGCAGCTGCCTGGCTTGATGAACAGCAGCGGCTCGGTGGGGATCGGGTTGTCCAGTTCCTTGGCATGCTCGGCATAGTTACGGCCGATGCACACCACCTTGCCCAAGGGGAAGTGAATGCGCGTGCCGTCTACGTACTGGTGCTGGTAACTCATGGCCGACTCCTTCTGGATACTGCTTTTTATTCAGGTGCGAAGATCTTACCCGGATTCATGATGCCGTTAGGGTCGAACACGGCCTTTATTGCCTTCATGCAGGCGATTTCTTCGGGGGAACGGCTGTAGCCCAGGTAGTCGCGCTTGGTCATGCCCACGCCATGCTCGGCAGAAATCGACCCGTTGTAACGCTCGACGATCTCGAACACCCACTTGTTGACCTTGGCACACGAAGCGAAGAAGTCGTCCTTGCTCATATGCTCAGGCTTGAGGATGTTCAGGTGCAGGTTGCCGTCACCAATATGGCCGTACCACACCACTTCATAGTCCGGATAATGTTCAGAGACGATGGCGTCGATATCGCGCAGGAACGCAGGCACTTTCGAGACGGTGACGGAAATGTCGTTCTTGTACGGTGTCCAGTGCGAAATGGTTTCCGACAGGTACTCGCGCAGCTTCCACAGGTTTTTCAGCTGGCTTTCGCTCTGGCTCATCACCCCGTCCAGCACCCAACCCTGCTCGACGCAGTGCTCGAAGGTAGCCAATGCTTCGTTGGCCACGTCTTCAGTGCTGGCCTCGAACTCCAGCAGCGCATAGAACGGGCAATCCGTCGCGAAGGGCGCAGGCACATCGCCGCGGGCGAGGATCTTGGCCAACCCCTTGTCGGAGAAGAACTCGAAAGCGGTCAGGTCCAGCTTGCCCTGGAAGGCGTGCAGCACCGGCATGATCGAGTCGAAGTCCGGTGTGCCCAGCACCATGGCGGTGAGGTTGCGCGGTGCGCGGTCCAGGCGCATGGTGGCCTCGACCACGAAGCCCAGCGTACCCTCGGCACCAATGAACAGCTGGCGCAGGTCGTAGCCGGTGGCGTTCTTGATCAGGTCTTTGTTCAGCTCCAGCAACTCGCCCTTGCCGGTGACCACTTTCAGCCCGGCCACCCAGTTGCGGGTCATACCGTAACGAATCACCTTGATCCCGCCGGCGTTGGTGCCGATATTGCCGCCAATCTGGCTGGAACCGCTGGAAGCGAAGTCCACCGGGTAATAAAGGCCTTGCTCTTCGGCGTAGGTTTGCAGCTGGCGGGTGACGACCCCTGGCTGGCAAACCACAGTACGGTCGAAAGCATTGAAGCCAAGGATCTGGTTCATGTAGTCGAAGGCGACGACAACCTCGCCATTGGCCGCCACGGCGCCGGCAGAAAGCCCGGTGCGCCCGCCAGAGGGCACCAGCGCCACCTTGTGCGCATTGGCCCAGTGCACAATGGCTTGCACCTGTTCTATCGTTTTGGGAAAGACGATGGCGCTGGGCGCAGGCGGGTAATGCTTGGTCCAGTCCTTGCCATACGCTTCGAGGGAAACCGGGTCAGTCAGGACCTTGCCAGGGTCGACAAGGGTCATCAGTTCTTCAATAACAGCGGGGTGGGTCATCGCTGGAACTCTCGACTTATTCATGGTCACCCTGAGCACTCTTCACCTGTCGGGATAAGCTCAGATTGTGTCGCGTATGCTAGCATAGCCCTCCCGCTGTTCATGCTAAGGCTGCCCTCGCGCCTGGCATCACCCCTCGCCAATTTATCTCCGGGATACAGGTTTACGCAGATGAGCAAGACTTCTCTCGACAAGAGCAAGATCCGGTTCCTTCTTCTTGAAGGTGTGCACCAGAACGCGGTCGATACCCTCAAGGCCGCCGGCTACACCAACATCGAATACCTCACTGGTTCGTTGCCGGAAGCCGAGCTGAAGGAAAAGATCGCCGATGCCCACTTCATCGGCATCCGTTCGCGTACCCAGCTCACCGAAGAGATCTTCGACTGTGCCAAGAAACTGGTCGCAGTTGGCTGCTTCTGCATCGGCACCAACCAGGTTGACCTGGAAGCTGCCCGCGCGCGCGGTATCGCCGTGTTCAACGCGCCATACTCCAACACCCGCTCGGTGGCCGAGCTGGTACTGGCCGAAGCCATCCTGCTGCTGCGCGGCATCCCAGAGAAGAACGCCTCCTGCCACCGTGGCGGCTGGATCAAGAGCGCGGCCAACTCGTTCGAAATCCGCGGCAAGAAACTGGGCATCGTCGGCTACGGCTCGATTGGTACCCAGCTTTCGGTACTGGCTGAGAACATGGGCATGCAGGTGTACTTCTTCGACCCGCTGACCAAGCTGCCACTGGGCAACGCCGTGCAGGTCACCAGCCTGAACGAGCTGCTGGGCCTGGCTGACATCGTCTCGCTGCACGTGCCTGAGCTGCCATCCACCCAGTGGATGATCGGCGAGAAGGAAATCCGCTCGATGAAGAAGGGCGCGATCCTGATCAACGCCGCCCGTGGCACCGTGGTCGAGCTGGACCACCTGGCCGCTGCCATCAAGGACAAGCACCTGATCGGCGCCGCCATCGACGTGTTCCCGGTCGAGCCACGCTCCAACGACGAAGAGTTCGAGAGCCCGCTGCGCGGCCTCGACAACGTGATCCTGACGCCGCACATTGGTGGTTCCACCGCCGAAGCCCAGGCCAACATCGGCCTGGAAGTGGCCGAGAAACTGGTCAAGTACAGCGACAACGGTACCTCGGTGTCCTCGGTCAACTTCCCGGAAGTGGCCCTGCCAGCGCACCCAGGCAAACACCGTCTGCTGCACATTCACGAAAACATCCCGGGCGTGCTCAGCGAGATCAACAAGGTCTTCGCCGAGAACGGTATCAACATCTCCGGTCAGTTCCTGCAGACCAACGAGAAAGTCGGTTACGTGGTAATCGATGTTGACGCCGAGTACTCGGACCTGGCGCAGGAAAAACTGCAACAGGTCAAAGGCACCATCCGTTCGCGCGTCCTGTTCTAAGGTCGCTGGCGGTATGAAAAAGGGAGGCCCTGGTGGCCTCCCTTTTTTTATTTCACTTCAACCGTGATCTTCTTCGACTCGACGCTAGGCTTGAATGGCACATGATACTGGTCACCCAGAATCAGTTGCAGGGTGTGCTTGCCCGGGGTCAGGGTAATGCTGGTTTCGGTCTGTGCCTTGCCGAAGTGCAGCACTTGCGGTCCCTTCGGCAGTGCGACGCCGGCCTCTGGCATCAGGCTGGTCGGCAGCGGCATGTCAGCCACCGGCTCTTTGTCGACATCCACCAGCAGATGGTGGTGCCCGGTGTGCGGGGTTTGGTCACCCGCAGGTTTGAGGCCCATACCCTCGATACCGAACTTGACGGTGAAGGTCTTGTCGACCGTGGCACCATCGGCGGGGGAAACGATGAAGACCTTCGCCTCCTTGGGCGGCTCCTGGCTCTTCAGGGCGTCTGCGGCACTGGCGAACACCGACGCTCCCATCAGCAGACCGGCAACGGCAGCACGCGAAAATAGGCTGTTCATTCACTTCTCCTGTGGTTCACTTATTGACCGCAGCCTGTCATCCAAACGCGGCGGTAGTTCACCTTAGTTGAAATAACCGCCAAGGTGTTCACATTGCCTGACAGAAATATTTCCGTCAGGGTTAAACAATGCCGAGGCTTGAAGGTCATAGGCTGCGCTCGATCACGGCGAGGAAGAAAGCCGTGGCGATCGATTTCAAACTGCTAAAAGAAAAGGGGCATACATGCGTTCGACCATAGGGGTACTGCTGGCAGTACTGATCAGTCCATTGGCTCAGGCGGAGCTGATCGACGAAATCGCCGACCGGGGCGAACTGCGCATTGCCGTACAGGCCGAGAACTCGCCATACGCCTTCAAGCAAGACGACCACCTGACAGGTTTCGACATCGAATTTGGCCAGGCCCTGGCCAAGGAACTGGATTTGCGCGCCGAGTTCGTCGAAGCCCCGGCTACCGAAGTGCTGGCGGGTGTCGAGAGTGGCAAGTACGACATCGCATTCACCCCGTCGAGTGAATCGCTCACAGGCGACGGCCCGCTCGATGTAAGCCTGCCGATTGGCGAGAAGAAGCTGGTGATCCCGTTCCAGAAGGACAACCCGGCTTTTGAAAGTGCCGTAAACAATGCGTTGCAACGTTTGAAAGACAGTGGCCGGACTGCCGAACTTGAGCAGAAGTGGTTCAAGGGTGTGCAGGAGACTGCAGGCGGGCAGTAAGGTCTTGTTTGCAACCTGTGCTGGCCTCTTCGCGGGTAAACCCGATCCTACGGCGGCCTAGGTCCAACCCTCGACGTGTGTCCATCAGCGGGTTCACCCGCGAAAGGGCCGGCACAGGTTCAAGCAGATATATTAGCCAAAGCCCGCTGCGCCTGGTCCAGTTCCAGCTCGCTGAACACCTGCACTCCCGCCCGCCGCAGCAGCGCCGTGGTTACCCCTTCCCCCGCCACTTTCACACCACTGAAGGTGCCATCATAGGTCAACCGGTTGCCACACGAAGGGCTGCCAGACTTCAGCACCGCTACACGAATGCCATGCTGCCGCACCAGTTCCAGCGCCAACTGCGCTCCGGCCAGAAACGCGGCACTGACATCTTCACCCGTCACTGTCAGCACCTGTGTGTCACCCTCGAGCACTGCGCTGCCCTGCCCTCCCGGGATCTCCGCTGGCGGCCGTGGTGTCGGCAAGCCGCCTGCTACCTCGGGGCACAACGGCACCACGTGCCCTTCGGCCTGCCACTGCTGCAACAAATCGGGATGGCCGCTGGCCCGGCCGTCATAGCGAACTGGCTGCCCCAACAGGCAGGCGCTCACCAGCACCTTGGGCCTATCAGAACGGGTCATTGCCACGCCGCCTGAACCAGCCGGTCAATGACAGCCGCTCACGCCCGGCCGGCAGTACTTCGTGAGGCACTTCGCCCGACAGGAATACCACCAGGCAACCGGCCACTGGCTCGACATCGTGCTCGACACCGTCGGCCAGGAACATGCGCAACTGGCCACCGTCATGCGGTTGCCAGCCTTCATTGAGGTAAAGCACCGCCGAGACCATGCGCCGGTCATCGTCGCGAAAACGATCCAGGTGCCGGCGATAGAATGCCCCCGGTGGATACAGGGCAAAGTGGCATTCGAAGTCTTCCAGGCCCAGGAAAAGGCCTTGGTTGATTGCCAGGCGCAGCTGATCCATGGCCGCCAGGTACTGGTCGCAGGCCTCGGCCTGCCCCGGGTCGATCCACTGGATCTGGTCACCGCGAATGGTTTCGCGCACCTCCTGGGTAGCTCCCCGCCCAACCCCTGCGGGGTTGAGTTCGCCTTCGGCATCACGGCGCCGGCACTCGGCTGCAAGTGCGCGCACCAGGTCGGCAGGCAGAAAGTGCGCCTGCTGGGACCAGCCATGGGTGGCCAGATCGTCGACGACGGCCGCAAGCATCGGGTGTTCAGGGGATATGTGCATGGCGCGCATCATATCCATTCGCCCTGTCGCCGCACAGCGCCACTTGGCCGAGAAACACGCGGATATCTCGACAAACCGGCGCCGGGCCAAGGACAATAGCCACCTGCCGACAGGAGTCCTGAATGCGCCGTCTGTTTTCCCTGATTCTGCTGATGATCTGCACCATGCCTGTCTGGGCAGACAACCTGGATCAACTGTATAAGGCTGCCGGCTGGCCCGACCAGCGCGCCCACTTCAACGATGCCCTGACCGCTGCCCAGGAGCGCTACCGCAACAGTTTGCCACCCGCCGTGTACCAGGCGCTGGTCAACAACAGCAACCAGCGCTTCCAGGCCCAGGCGGTGGACCGTCGCGCCCAGGCAAAGCTGCGCGCCACCCTGGCCGACCCGGCACCAGCCCTGGCCTTCTTCCAGTCGCCGCTGGGGCGCAAAGTGGTGGCGGCCGAGCTCAAGGCCACCCGCAAGGACGAACTGGCCAAGAACGCCAAAGGCCTGCCCAAGATCCAGGCCAGCGACGATCGTCTGCTGATCATCGGCCACCTGGCCCAAGCCCTGCCTGCGCGGGAAGCCGGCGCCGAAGTCAGCCTTGCCATCGCCGGTGTAGCCGCCGACAGCCTCAGCTCGATGATCCCCGGCCTGTTCGGCGGCGGCCAGGCCCAGAGCCTGCTGGATGGCCAGCGCCAGCGGTTGATGGGGCAGATTGGCGAAGACCTGAACAACACCCTGCTGTACGTCTACCGCGACCTGTCCGATGCCGAGCTGGAAGCGTTCGCCACCTTTGCCGAGTCGCCCGAGGGCAAGGCTTACTACCAGGCGGCCCTGGCCGCTGTACGTGCCGGCCTGGCGGTTGGCCAGAGCACCAACGACCTGAAGTGATCAGCCCAGGCGCTGGTCGATGAAGTCGAAGTAGCGCTGGCGGATTCCCGGCAACTCGTTGGCCAGGTGGTGACGGGCTTCGGGCAGCATCAGGATCTGTGGCTCGGCAAACTTGGCCTTGAGCACTTCGAGGTTGTGGGGCCAGTCCACCGTGCCATCCGCCTCCCCCTGCACGATCAATGGCCGACGCGCACTGCGCGGCGCGGCCTCGATGCGTTTGACCCAGGCGATCAGTGCGCCCACCCAGGCCGTTGGCAGGCGACGCGGTTGCAGCGGGTCGGCCTCCAGGAACGGCAGAAAGGCCGGGTCGTTGGTGTTCTCACTGAAGCGCCGTTCGATGCCATTGACGAAGTGGCGCAGCACGCAATAACTGAACTTCGACCAACGCCAGGAACTTGGCCGCACCAGCGGGGCCAGCAGGATGACCTGGCCATCGACGGGGCTGCGTGCACCCTGGTGCAGCAGATGGTCCACGGCAATCGCCCCCCCCGTGCTCTGCCCACAAAGGTGCCACGGGTGCGGCAGTTGCAGCGTGTGCGCCTGTTCGAACAAGGCCTCCAGCACCTGCTGGTACACCGCGAAGTCAGTGATGCTGGCCCGCTCGCCGCTGGACAGGCCGTGGCCGGGCAGGTCACAGCTGATCACGGCGAAACCCTGCTTGAGTGCCCACTCGATCACATGTCGGTAGAGGCCCATGTGGTCGTAATAGCCGTGCAGCAGGAACAGCGTCGCGCTTGGCTGCTCGGGCAGCCATGCCTGCCCGACCAGGTCGAACCCCGCTGCCTGAAAGCTACCCAGCCAGCTGTGTGCCGGCAGGTTCAGGCCATAGAAGCGCTGGTAGTCCTGCGCTTGTGCCGACAGTGGCTGGCGAGTGGTGAACGGCGCCAGGCGGGTGCGCAGGCGGTCGGGGTGAAAGGCAGGGGGCATCGGGTACATCCACATTGATGCAAGTATTGATCTGGAATCTTCAGCTCTGGCCGGCGCCATGGCAAGCTTGCTCACCTCGAACAACCAGCATCGAACTAATTGCGGGAGCGGCCTTTCGCGACGCAAGGCCGCTCCCACAGGGATCGGCGCCAGCTTTTAGAAATTGAGCAAGACAGTTGCTTCCACAAGGGCCACCGACTCTTCATGAATAGCCGAATCATCAAACCGCTGTGCACGGTCATCGCCTTGTTGGTCGGCGCCGTAATCCTCTGGCAGGCCTACAGCGCCTTTCAGGCTCGCTACCTGCGCCCGTTCGACAACCAGGCCACGCTATTCGACGGCAGCCAGTTACAGCTACCTGCCGAGCTGGCCGGTGCTGGCCCGATCCGCGTCGTGCATTTCTGGGACCCGGCCTGCCCATGCAACGTCGGCAACCAACAGCACCTGGGCGACCTTATCAGCCAGTTCGCTGGCCACGACGTTACCTTCCATGTGCTGCAAAAACCCGGCAGCCACGGCCAGCTGCCGGCCAATATCGGCAGCTTGCAACCCATCACCCACCTGCCCGGCAGCGAGCACCTGCCTGCGTCCCCGGCCGTGGCCATCTGGGACCGGCAAGGCCGCCTGGCTTATTTTGGCCCCTACAGCGAAGGTGCCGTGTGCAACGCCAGCAACAGCTTCATCGAGCCAATCCTCAAGGCTTTGCTCGACGGCCGCCAGGTCAACGCCTCCAATACCCTGGCGGTAGGCTGCTACTGCCCTTGGTCGGGCTGACGGACCCTCGCCGGGTTACCCACCACCGTCGCGCCCGCGGGCACATCCCGGGTCACCACACTGCCGGCGCCGACGATGGCATTATCACCGATGGTCACCCCCGGCAGGATGATCGCCGCACCGCCAATCCACACGTTGTCGCCGATGGTTACCGGCCGCCCGCTCTCCAGCCCGCTGCGCCGCACTTCAGGATCGAGCGGATGGTCGGCGGTATAGATCTGCACGTTGGGACCGATCTGGCAGTCCTCGCCGATACGCACCGGCACCACGTCGAGGATCACGCAGTTGAAGTTCATGAAAGTATTACGGCCAACGCTGATGTTGTAGCCGTAGTCGCAATAGAACGGCGGGCGAATCACCGCGCCTTCGCCAACCTGGCCAAAGTGCTCCACAAGCAGCCCGTGGCGTGCGTCGTTGAGCAGTTCGACACTGTTGTTGTAGCGATGCATCCAGTGCTTGTTGGCGATCTGCTCGGCCTGTAGTTCAGGGCAGCCAGCGTGGTAGAGCTGGCCGGTGAGCATTTTGTGTTTTTCGCTGAGGGACATGGAAACTCCTTCCTGGGGCTATGCTCTGTTCGCGAATCCGCCGATGATCGGACCACATTTTTCGTTTGAATGCACAAGGAGTCTGAATGAAGCGCAGCCTGACCCTGCTGGCGGTGGTAGTCACCGTGGCCGCTGGCGCCTCCGGGTACTGGTACGTTCAGGGCAAGCTGCCGCAGCGCGAGGGCGAGGTCGCCGTTGCCGGCCTGCAAGCGCCGGTCAGCGTGCGCTACGACGCACGCGGCGTGCCACACCTGCAGGCACAGAGCGAGCCGGACCTTTACCGCGCACTGGGCTACGTGCATGCCCAGGACCGTTTGTTCCAGATGGAGATCCTACGCCGCCTGGCCCGTGGCGAACTGGCTGAGGTGCTCGGCGACAAGCTGCTGCCCACCGACACCCTGTTCCGTAGCCTGCGCATACGCGAGCAGGCCGCGCTGATGGCCAAGCGCCAGGATCCGCAGGCGCCGGCATGGCAGGCCCTGCAAGCCTACCTCGACGGGGTCAACAGTTGGCAGGCCAGCCACCCCAAGCCCACGGAATTCGACCTGCTCGGCATCACCCCGCGCCCGTTCACCGCCGAGGACACGTTGAGCATCGCCGGCTACCTGGCCTACAGTTTTGCCGCCGCGTTCCGCACCGAGCCTGCTCTGACCTACATCCGAGACCAGCTGGGGCCTGACTACCTGAAAATATTCGACCTTGGCTGGCAACCCGAGGGCGCACTGGGCACGCCACTGGCCGCTGCCGACTGGCAAAGCCTGGAAGCACTTGCGCGCTTAAGCGATGAGGCGCTGGGCGATGCCGGCATCCCGCAGTTCGAAGGCAGCAACGCCTGGGCGGTGGCGGGTAGCCGCACCCGCAGTGGCAAGCCGTTGCTGGCTGGCGACCCGCACATCAGCTTTGCCGTACCTGCGGTGTGGTACGAGGCCGAGCTGTCAGCGCCCGGCTTCAACCTCTACGGCTTTTTTCAGGCACTCAACCCATTCGCTCTGCTCGGCCACAACCGTGACTTCGGCTGGAGCCTGACCATGTTCCAGAACGACGACGTCGACCTGATCGCAGAAAAGACCAACCCTGCCAACGCTGACCAGGTCATGGTCGATGGCCAGTGGCGCACACTGGAAAAGACCGAGCAACAGATTGCAATCAAAGGCGAGCAACCGGTCACCATCAACCTGCGCCGCTCACCCCACGGGCCAATCGTCAACGAAGTCCTCGGCGCCACGGCAGGGGCCACGCCGATTGCCATGTGGTGGGCGTTCCTCGAAACCGAGAACCCGATCCTCGAAGGCTTCTACCAGCTCAATCGCGCCGACACCCTGGGCAAGATGCGCGAAGCGGCTGCCAAGGTGCAGGCGCCGGGGCTGAACTTCGTCTGGGCCAATGCCCGTGGCGATATCGGCTGGTGGGCGGCGGCGAAACTGCCGATTCGCCCGGACGGTGTGAACCCGGCGTTCATCCTCGACGGCGCCAGCAGCCAGGCCGACAAACCCGGCTTTTACCCCTTCAGCGTCAACCCGCAACAGGAGAATCCGGCCAGCGGTTATATCGTCTCGGCCAACTACCAGCCACCCGCCGTGGTGCCGATACCCGGCTACTACAACCTCGCCGACCGCGGCCGCCAGCTCGATCGCCAGCTGGCCAACCCGGAGGTGAAATGGGACATGCAGAACAGCCAGGCGCTGCAACTCGATACGGCCAGCGATTACGGCCCGCGCACCTTGGCACCGCTGCTAGCGACGTTGCGTCAGATCGCCCAGGGTGACGAGGAAGAGGAACTGGTCGAGCAGCTGGCTGCCTGGCGCGGCGACTATCCACTGGACTCAACCAGCGCCACGCTGTTCAACCAGTTCCTCTACGAGCTGGCCTATGCCGCGTTGCATGACGAATTGGGCGATATCTGGTTCCCGGTGCTGATCAGCACCCGTGCCATCGATGCTGCGCTGCCGCGCCTGGCCGCCGATGCCGAGTCGCCCTGGTGGAACACCCGCGGCGCCAACCAGCGCACTGACCGCAGCTCGATCGTGCGCGAAGCCTGGCAGAAGAGCCTTGGCCACTTGCGCGACACCCTCGGCAAAGACCCAGCCAGCTGGCAATGGGGCAAGGCCCATACCCTGACCCACAACCATCCGCTTGGGGTGAAAAAGCCGCTGAACCTGCTGTTCAACGTTGGGCCATTCGCCGCACCCGGTACCCATGAAGTGCCGAACAACCTCTCGGCGAAGATCAGCTCTGCGCCATGGCCGGTGACCTATGGGCCGTCGACGCGGCGGCTGATCGACTTTGCCGATGCCGGGCAGGCGCTGACCATCAACCCGGTCGGGCAGAGTGGCGTGCCGTTCGACCGGCATTACGCGGACCAGGCCGAGGGGTATGTGCAGGGGCAGTATCAGCGGGCGCAGATGGGGGTGATTCCGGCGCAAAGTACCTTACGGCTGGTACCCCCGAAGTAAGAGGCTGCTTTGCGGCCGCTTCGCAGCAAAAGGCTTCTACGGTGCTGTGCGGGCAGGGCTGAAGAAAAACGCCGACACAAGGTGTCGGCGTTGGCACATATCAGGCGTTGCTAGCGAAATCAGAACGCCGGCAGTACGGCACCTTGGTACTTCTTGGCAATGAATGCCTTGACTTCCGGGCTGGTCAGGGCCTTGGCCAGTTTCTGGATGGCCTCACTGTCCTTGTTGTCCGGGCGGGCCACCAGGAAGTTCACGTAAGGCGAGTCGGCACCTTCGATCACCAGTGCATCTTTAGCCGGGTTCAGGCCAGCTTCCAGGGCGTAGTTGGTGTTGATCATGTCCAGGTCGACCTGGTCCAGCACACGGGGCAGCATGGCCGACTCAAGCTCGCGGAACTTCAGCTTCTTCGGGTTCTCGGCGATATCCTTGGGGGTGGCCAGGGCATTCTTCGGGTCTTTCAAGGTAATCAGGCCGGCCTTCTGCAGCAGCAGCAGCGCACGGCCGCTGTTGCTGCCCTCGTTAGGGATGGCAACGGTTGCGCCTTCTTTCAGCTCGCTCAGGGCCTTGACCTTCTTCGAGTAGCCACCGAAGGGCTCTACGTGTACACCCACCACGGTTTCCAGGTGGGTGCCCTTGCCTTCGTTGAAGTTCTGCAGGTACGGCAGCGTCTGGAAGTAGTTGGCGTCCAGACGCTTCTGGTCCACCTGCACGTTCGGCTGCACGTAATCGGTGAAGACCTTGATCTGAAGGTCCACGCCTTCTTTTGCCAGGGTCGGCTTGATCAATTCGAGGATTTCGGCGTGCGGTACCGGGGTAGCGGCAACCACCAGTTTCTCGGCAGCAGCGGCCAGGCCGGAGAACGACAGGGCAGCAGCCAGGGCAGTGGTCAGCAGGGTCTTCTTCATGGTGGTCCTTGTTCTGAATCTGGGCCATCGACGATGGCGAATCGGGTGCCCAACCGGTTCACCAGTGGGCGTGAGGCGGACGATACCCAAATTTTTTATTCCGCAACAATATCTTTTACTTAGCTGCTTATTCCAAAAACAGAATTACATAAGCCTCCTTACTCAGGAGCGATATCTAACGTGCGGGGTCAGGCAGGTCGAGGTCTTCGGGCAGGATCTCTTCGCCGTCATTGACCAGCAATGCAAAGTGGATGACGTTCTCCAGTTCGCGGGTATTGCCGGGCCAGAAATGCCCCTCCAGAACCCGCTGCGCCGCCTCGCTCACCAAGGGCACAGGCCGTTGCAGGCGCACGCTGTAGATGCCCGCAAAGTACTCGGCCAGCGGCAGGATATCGCCCGGCCGCTCGCGCAGCGGCGGCAGTTCCAGCGCGCCCTCGCGCAAATACTGGTACAGGCGCTCGTTGAAGCGCCCTGCACGCACCACACGGGCCAGGTCGATGCTGGTGGCGGCTACCAGACGCACATCCACCGGCTGTGGCTGCTGCGCGCCCACCCGAGTGACCTCGCGGTTTTCCAGGGCCGCCAGCAGCTTGCCCTGGATGGCCAACGGCAAGTCGGCAATCTCGTCCAGGTACAAGGTGCCGCCGCTGGCCGAACCGAACCAGCCGGCGCGGCTGCTGGCCGTACCGCCATGGCTGCCGGCGCTATAGCCAAACAGCTCGGCATCGGCGTAGGTGGGGCTGATGGCCGCGCAGTTGACCGACACGAACAACCCTCCACGGTCGCTGGTACGGTGGATCTGCCGGGCCAGCAGCTCCTTGCCGGTGCCGGTTTCGCCACGGATCAGCACCGGCAAAGGTTGTGGCGCCAGGCGCTCAAGGTCCTCGCGCAGCTGCTGCGAGCGCGGGTCGATAAACACCAGCGCCTTGGCACGAATGCTCAGCGGGCTCTTGTCCAGCTCGGGAAAGGTCAGTAGCGGCTGGCCGAACGGGTTTTGAAACGTCATGACGAACTCCCGCCCCAGGCCCGTAATGGCCAGGCGTCAGGCAAAGGGTGAACAGTAAGGGCGATCAGGCGCGGCGCAGTGCGCGCTGCTCAATCCGGCTCTGCAGGCGATACAGGTAGGCGAAGCCTTGTTCCCAGCGCTCATGACCGGACTTGACGTTGATGTGCCCGGCATTGCTCAGCAAACCCGCTTCGGCGCCCCATGCCTGGGCCAGGTACAGCGCCCGTGGCACGTTCACGGCTGGGTCGTTGTCCGAGCTGACAACCTGGCTAGGGAACGGCAGCACCTCGGTAGGGATCGGCGCAAAGTTGCGCAGCACGGGTGCGCAAGTGGGCCGTTCGACATCTGCCGGCGCCACCAGCAGTGCACCACGCACCTGCCGTAGCAAGGCCGGGCTTGCCTGCGCTGCCCAATGGGCGACAGTGATGCAACCAAGGCTGTGGGCAATCAGGATCACCGGCGAGCGCTCGGCGGCAATCGCCTGCTCCAACGCGTGCACCCAGTCCTGCCGCTGCGGGGTGAGCCAGTCTTGCTGTTCAACCCGTGCACTGTTGGGCAGGGTGCGCTGCCAGTGACTCTGCCAATGGTTGTCTGGCGATCCTTGCCAACCCGGCACAATCAGGTAGCGAATCGACTCATTGCGCATGGGGACGCCTCCAGTAAGTTTGCGTGCTTGGAGACAAGTATAGGGAGGGCGAAATATTCGTAAAGGAATAAGAAGATATTTATTAATACCCATATTGCATAACAAGCAGGCTACAGCCACTCGCTTGAGAAAGGCTGTAAAGCTGCCCTGTCACGCGTTCAGGCAAGAAAAACCCGGGACCATGCCCGGGCTCTCTTTGCCTTGTGCGACTTAGATATCCGCCACCTTCTGCCACACCTTCGGCCGGAAGAACAACGTCTCTCCCCGCGCCAACCCGGTCAGGCTGTCATGGTCTTTCACCACTTCGGCCTCGATCAGCTCACTCTGCCCTTCCACCTTCAAGGTCACCCGCGTGGTTGCGCCCAACGGCCGAATGTCGCGCACCTCGGCCGCATGGTGCCCTTCGGTCTCGTGCCGCGACAGCGACACCTCGTGCGGGCGAAACAGCACGTGATGCCCTTCGCTCAAGGCCAGGCGGTTGGAGTCACCGAGGAAGTGGTAGACGAAATCGTTGGCCGGCTGATCGTACACTTCACCCGGCGAGCCGATCTGCTCGATCACGCCCTTGTTCATCACCACGATGCGGTCGGCTACTTCCATGGCTTCTTCCTGGTCGTGGGTAACGAACACCGACGTCAGGTTGATATCCTCGTGCAGCCGCGCCAGCCAGCGACGCAGCTCCTTGCGCACCTTGGCATCCAGCGCACCGAATGGCTCGTCCAGCAGCAGCACCTTCGGCTCCACCGCCAGGGCACGGGCCAGGGCGATACGCTGACGCTGGCCACCGGAAAGCTGCTCGGGGTAGCGGTCGGACAGCCAGTCCAGTTGCACCATGTTCAGCAGCTCATGCACCTTCTCGGCAATCTTGCTCTCGCTCGGGCGCTCGCCCTTGGGCTTCATGCGCAGGCCGAAGGCAACGTTGTCGAACACGCTCATGTGGCGGAACAGCGCGTAGTGCTGGAACACGAACCCGACGTTACGGTCACGCACATCATGGCCGGAAACGTCCTCGCCATGGAACACGATGTTGCCCTGGTCCGGGGTTTCCAGGCCGGCAATGATGCGCAGCAGGGTGGTCTTGCCACAGCCGGACGGGCCGAGCAAAGCCACCAGCTCGCCGCTGTTGATGTCCAGGTTGATAGCGTTCAGGGCCTGGAAGCTGTTGAAGCGCTTGCTGACGTTACGAACTTCGATCGACATGAATCATTCCTCCGCGGCGCTGTGGCGCAGGCGGTTAATACGGTTCTCGCTCCACTGCTTGAGCAGCAGGATGAAGAGCGCCAGGATCAGCAACAGGCTGGCCACGCTGAAGGCCGCGACGTGGTTGTACTCGTTGTAGAGGATCTCCACATGCAGCGGCAAGGTGTTGGTCACGCCACGGATGTGGCCCGACACCACCGACACCGCGCCAAACTCGCCCATGGCCCGCGCGGTACACAGCACCACGCCGTAAATCAGGCCCCATTTGATGTTCGGCAGGGTCACGTGCCAGAACATCTGCCAGCCGTTGGCACCGAGCAGCCGTGCGGCCTCCTCCTCTTGCGTGCCTTGCTCCTGCATCAGCGGGATCAGCTCACGGGCCACGAACGGTACGGTCACGAAAATGGTCGCCAGGACAATGCCCGGCAGGGCGAACACTATCTGGATATCGTGGTCCTGCAGCCACGGCCCGAGCAGGCCTTGCGCGCCGAACATCAGCACGTAGACCAGGCCGGCGATCACGGGGGACACCGAGAACGGCAGGTCGATCAGGGTGACCAGGATGCTCTTGCCACGGAAGGTGTACTTGCTGACGCACCAGGCAGCGCTTACGCCAAATACCAGGTTCAGCGGCACCGAGATAACCACGGCGAGCAGGGTCAGCTTCAGCGCCGACAACGCATCGGGTTCGAATATCGCCTCGAAGAAGGTGCCAAAACCGTTCTTCAGCGCCTGCGATACCACGATCACCAGCGGCAGCAGCAGGAACAGGGCGAACACCAGCCAGCCAAGGCCGATCAGGATACGCCGTGACGTGGCGCTGCCACGGCGGGCGGCGTTGGCTGCGGCACTTGCACTCAGGGATGAACTGGACATGCCGGCCTCCTTCAAGGGGTTTCGATGCGGCGCTGCAGCAGGTTGATCAGCAGCAGCAGGATGAAGGAAACCACCAGCATCAACACGCCGATGGCGGTCGCGCCGGTGTAGTCGTACTGGTCGAGCTTGACCATGATCAGCAGCGGCAGAATCTCGGTCTTCATCGGCATGTTGCCGGCAATGAAGATCACCGAACCATACTCGCCCACGCCACGGGCGAAGGCCAGGGCAAAGCCGGTGAGCCATGCCGGCAGCAGGGCCGGCGCCAGGATGTGGCGGAACACCTGCAGTGGCTTGGCCCCCAGGCAGGCTGCGGCCTCTTCCACTTCACGCGGGATGTCGGCCAGTACCGGCTGCACCGTACGCACCACGAACGGCAAGGTCACGAAGGTCAGTGCCAGGGTGATGCCCAGCGGGGTGTAGGCGATCTTGAAGCCCAGGTCGGTGGCGAACTGGCCGACCCAGCCCTGCGGCGCGTACAGGGCCGTCAGGGCGATACCGGCAACCGCGGTGGGCAAGGCAAACGGCAGGTCAATCATCGCATCGATGATCTTGCGCCCGGGGAAGGTGTAACGCACCAGCACCCAGGCAAGCAGGGTACCGATCACACCGTTGATGATGGCGGCGAACAGGGCGGTGCCGAAGCTCAGCTTGAGCGCAGCGATCACCCGCGGCGCACTGATGATGTTCCAGAACTGCTCGAAGGTCAGCTGCGAGGCATGGATGAACATGGCCGCCAGCGGTATCAGCACGATCAGGCTGAGGTACACCAAGGTGTAGCCCAGCGTCAGCCCGAAGCCGGGTATGACGGGGGAGATACGACGCGACATAAATATCCCTGGTTGAACGCACTAAGCCCGGAAACAATCCCGGGCCGGTGCAAGCTTTTGAATCCTGGGGCTGCTTGGCAGCCCATTCGCGACACAAGGCCGCTCCCACAGGAGATCATGGTTCCTTGTGGAAGCGACCTTGTGCCGCGAATGGGCCGCACGCGGCCCCGCTTTCCTTTGGCGCTTACTGTGCCTGATAGATCTGGTCGAACACACCGCCATCATTGAAGAATTTCGGTTGTGCAGTCTTCCACCCACCAAAGTCCTTGTCGATGGTCACCAGGTCCAGTTTCGGGAACTGCTTGCCGAACTGCGCAGCGACTTTCTCGTCACGCGGGCGGTAGAAGTTCTCGGCGGCAATCTTCTGCCCGGCCGGGCTGTACAGGTGCTTGAGGTATTCGATGGCAATCTCGGTATTGCCCTTCTTCTCGGCGTTCTTGTCGACCACGGCCACTGGCGGCTCGGCCAGGATCGACAGCGACGGCACGACGATCTCGAACTTGTTGGCACCACCGTCTTCCTTCAGGGCCAGGAAGGCTTCGTTTTCCCAGGCCAGCAACACGTCGCCCTGGCCATTGTTGACGAAGGTGATGGTCGAACCACGGGCGCCGGTATCCAGCACCGGTACATGCTTGAACAGCTCCTGCACATAGGCCTTGGCCTTCTCTTCGCTACCGCCAACCTTCAGGCCGTACGCCCACGCTGCGAGGAAGTTCCAGCGCGCACCGCCGGAGGTTTTCGGGTTCGGGGTGATGACCGACACGTCCTTCTTGATCAGGTCGCCCCAGTCCTTGATGCCTTTCGGGTTGCCCTTGCGCACCAGGAACACGATGGTCGAGGTGTACGGGGTGCTGGCGTCAGGCAGGCGGGTCTGCCAGTTCTCGGGCAGGGTCTTGCCAAGCTTGGCCACTTCGTCGATGTCACCGGCCAGGGCCAGGGTCACCACGTCGGCGCGCAGGCCGTCGATCACCGCACGGGCCTGCTTGCCCGACCCCCCATGGGATTGCTGGATTTTCACCTTGTCACCCGGGTGGGCCTGTTGCCAGTGTTTGATGAACTCGGCGTTGTACTGCTGGTACAGCTCACGGGTCGGGTCATAGGACACGTTGAGCAGTTCGTAGTCCTTGGCGATGGCGGAACCGGCAAAAACAGCACTGGCCAGGGCGGCGAGCGCATAACGGCGGATGGACATGGTGAAGCTCCCGATTGGCATTTTTCTAGTTTTGGATGTTGTGGCGCCGATCAGCCGGGCTTGTTGCCGGGCTGTTGCAGGCGGAACTTCTCCTTGCGCTCGATCTGTACGACCTGAGCGTTGTGCACGGTGATCTCCACCGCACCGAAACGCAGGTCGCGCAGGGCGCTCTGGATTTCACGCAAGATGGTGGCTTCGTCCTGACCGTCGATGCTACGCAGAGATGCACTCATGCTCGTTCTCCTTGGAGTGAGGGCGCCGGGCAGAGGTTTGAAGGGGTTTTGCGCCTGGCTTGAGGGCAATAGTAGTGAGGCGGGATTATTCTTAAAAATACTGTTTAAGAATTTTTATATAACCATTTAAGAGAACACGCCTCTGGTAGGAGCGGGTTTACCCGCGAATACGGTGGTCGATGCACCATCGCATTCGCGGGTAAACCCGCTCCTACCAGGGGCCATATGGGCCTTCAGGCGTGTTTCTGCGGCTCGCGGATCTTGTACCAGGCCACGTACAGCGCCGGCAGGAACAGCAGCGTCAGCAAGGTCGCCACGATGATCCCGCCAATCATGGCGTAGGCCATGGGGCCCCAGAACACCTCGCGTGCAATCGGGATCATGCCCAGGCTCGCCGCCGCCGCGGTCAGCAGGATCGGCCGGCGTCGGTGGTTGGTGGCCTCCACCACCGCATCCCACGGCGACAAGCCCTGGGCTTCGAACTCGTCTATCTGGGTCACCAGAATCACCGAGTTACGAATGATGATGCCCGCCAGCGCGAGGATGCCGAGGATCGCCACAAAGCCCATCGGCGTACCCGTAGGCACCAGCGCCAGCACCACCCCGATCAGCCCCAACGGCGCCACGCTGACCACCAGAAACAGCTTCTGCACGCTGTGCAACTGGATCATCAGGAAGGTCGCCATCAGGAACAGCATCAGCGGGATAACCTTGCGGATCGGCCCTTGCGCCTTGGCACTCTCCTCCACCGTACCGCCGGTAGCCACTTCGAAGCCTACCGGCAACTTGCTGGCGAATTCGTCGATTTTCGGCTTCAGCTGGGCCACCAGGTCAGTGGGCTGGATCTCGCCATTGACCGAGGCCTTGATGGTGATGGTCGGCTTGCGGTCGCGGCGCCACACCAGCGGCTGTTCCAGTTCGTAGCGCACGGTGGCGAACGACAGCAGCGGGATCGACGTGCCGTTAGGGGTAAGAATTTGCAGGTTCTGCAGCGTATCAGGTGAGCCACGCTCGCTGTCTTCGGCGCGGGCGACCACATCGACCAGGTAGATATTGTCGTTGACCTGGGTGATCTGCACGCCACTTACGATGCTGTTCATCACATTGGCAACATCTTCGGACGACAGCCCCAGCTGGCGTGCCTTGTCCTGGGCAATTTCCACGCGCAGCACCTTACCCGGCTCGTTCCAGTCGTAGATCATCTCGCCGATGTGCTCGTTCTGGTCGAGCAAGGTGGCCAGCTCGATGGCGTGTTTGCGCACCTGGTCGATGTCGGCACCGCTGACCCGGTACTGAATCGGCCGGCCCACCGGCGGGCCCATCTCCAGCGATTGCACGTTGGTGCCGACGCCGACGAATTCTTCATGCAGGATCTTCTGCAGGCGGTCCATCATGGCCTGACGCTCTTCGAAGCCCTTGCTGACAATCACCAGCTGCGCGTAGTAAGGGTTCTGCAACTGCTGATCGAGGGGCAGGTAGAAGCGGATCGCGCCCTGGCCGATGTAGGTACTCCAGTGCACCAGGTCCGGGTCGTCCTTGATCCGCGCCTCGAAACGGTCGACCACCTTGCGCGTCTCCTCGATCGAAGCGTTCTGCGGCAGGTTGAGGTCGACGAGAATTTCCGGGCGGTCCGAGGACGGGAAGAACTGGTTCTGCACAAAACGCATGCAGAAGATCGCCAGGGCGAACAGCACCACGGTGCCGATGATGGTCAACCAGCGGTTGCGCATGCACCACAGCAACCCGCCTTCAAATGCCCGCCCGACCCGGCCAGGCTCAGCCTCGTGAGCCTTGAGCTTGTCGCCTTTGAGAATATGCACGCCAAGCACCGGCGCGAAGAACACAGCCACCACCCACGACACGATCAGGGCCACGGCAATCACCGCGAACAGGGTGAAGGTGTATTCACCCGCAGAACTGGCGTTGAGGCCGATAGGCACGAACCCGGCCACGGTCACCAAGGTGCCGGTAAGCATGGGGAAGGCTGTGGAGGTGTAGGCGAACGTCGCCGCCTGCTCCTTGCTTTCACCCATTTCCAGCCGCGTGACCATCACCTCCACGGTAATCATCGCATCGTCCACCAGCAGGCCTAGCGCAATGATCAGCGCACCCAGCGAGATCCGCTGCATGGTGATGCCGCTGTACTCCATGAACACGAACACCATGGCCAGCACCAGTGGGATCGAGCAGGCCACCACCAGCCCGGCGCGCACGCCAAGACTGACAAAGCTCACGGCCAGCACGATCACCACCGCCTCGAACAGTGCGCTGGTGAAACCGCCTACCGCCTGCTTGACCACCACGGCCTGGTCAGAAACGGTGTGTACACCGACACCCACCGGCAGGTCCTGGACCACCTGGTCCATGCGCTTTTTCAACGCCGCACCGAACACCTGGATGTTGCCGCCGGCCTTCATGCCGATGGCGAGGCCAATGGCTGTCTGGCCGTTGTAACGGAACATTGGCGAAGGCGGGTCGACGTAGCCGCGCTCGATGTCGGCGATATCGGCCAGGCGGAAGAAGCGGTCGTTGATCCTCAAGTTGACGGTTTGCAGGTCTTTTTCCGAGGCAAACTGCCCGGACGTACGCACCGAGATGCGCTCCGGGCCGGCCTCGATCATGCCGGCCGGCGTTACCGCGTTCTGCGCTTGAAGTGCCTGCATCACCTGGCGCTGGTCAATGCCCAGGGCTGCCAGCTTGCGGGTGGAGAAGTTCAGGTACAGCACTTCGTCCTGGGTGCCGACCAGCTCGATCTTGCCGATGTTGGGTACATCGCGGACCTCGGCCCGTGCCTGTTCCACGTAGTCCCGCAGTTGGCGCAGGGTCAGGCCGTCAGCGGTAAAGGCATAGATCGAGCCGAATACATCACCGAATTCGTCGTTGAAGCCCGGCCCCTGGATACCGGCGGGAAATTCGCCACGAATATCCTGGATTTTCTTGCGCACCTGGTACCAGATATCCGGAATGTCCTTGGCCTTGGTGGTATCGCGAAGGTACACGTAGACCGTGGATTCGCCAGGGCGGGTGTAGCTTTTGGTGTAGTCGAGCGAGTCGAGTTCTTCGAGCTTCTTCTCGATGCGGTCGGTAACCTGGTACAGGGTTTCGTCCTGGGTCGCACCGGGCCACCGGGTCTGGATGACCATGGTCTTGATGGTGAACGACGGGTCTTCCTCGCGGCCCAGGTTGAAGTAGGAAAAAATCCCCATCAACAGGCTAACGAACATCAGGTACCAGACGAACGATTGATGCTTGAGTGCCCAGTCGGACAGGTTGAAGCTTCCTTTCATTGCGCATCCTCGTCGAAGGTGACCTTCTGGCCAGGCTTGAGGCTGTTGACGCCGGCGGTGACCACGCGCTCACCGGGCTGCACACCGGCGCTCAGCACGATGCTGTCAGCGGTGCGGTCGATCAGCGCCACGTCACGGGTGGCCACGGTCTTGTTCTGCGTATCGATCACCCACACCTGGGTCTTGCCATCACGCTCGAGCAAGGCACTCAAGGGCAGTTCGCTGCGCGGGGACACTTCCGAGCTAAGGGTCACACTGATGGCGGTGCCGAGGTGAAAGGCCGCCGGTGTGCTGGCCAGGGTCAGGCGAGCGCGGCGGGTACGGGTGGTAGCATCAGCCTGGGGCTCCAGTTCACGCAGGCTGGCCGTGGTGTTGATGGTCGGGTCCAGTTGCGAGGCAACGGTGAAGGTCAGGCCTTTGCTCAACTGCTCGGCCAGGCCGATCGGCAGGTCGATTACCGCCTCCTTCACGTCCGGCCGGGCCAGGGTCACCACGGCTTGCCCGGCGGTAACGGTTTGCCCGGCTTCGGCCTGCCACGCGGTAATCACGGCAGCGTGGTCTGCACGCAGGGTGCTGTAGTCAAGCTGGTCACGGGCCTGGCTGACGGCGGAGCGCGCCTGCTCCAACGCCGCACTGGTGGTTTTCAGGTTGGTCTGGGCGATATCCAGCTGTGCCTGGGCGCCTACCCCACGGTCATACAACTGCTGCTGGCGACGGGCATCGGCCTGGGCGTTGATCCACTGTGCCTGCACCTTGGCCAGATCGCCTTCGGCGGCGCGCAACTGGTTCTGCTGGTCGGTCGGGTCCAGGGTGGCCAAGGTGTCGCCCGGCTTCACCTGGGCGCCCACGTCCAGCCAGCGTCGGGCAATGCGCCCGGAAACCCGGAAGCCCAAGGTGCTTTCGAAGCGCGCCTGGATACTGCCGGCGAAGCGGCCCAGCTGCGACTGCACCTGAGGTTCGACCTTGACCGACAGCACTGGCCGGATCACCTCTGGTGCCTCTTCTTCACTAGTGCAACCGACCAGCAGCACAGCGGCCGAGAGCATCAGCAACAGACGCTTCATAGCTCACCCCCCGGGCCCTTGGCGTCGACCTTCAGTACCTGCATGCCGGGGTGCAGCAACTGGCCGCCGTTGACCACTACGGTCTCGCCGCCTTTCAGGCCGCTGGCGACCACGATCTTGCCGGTGAGGTAACGGCGGATTTCGACCTTGCGCAGTTCCACCTTGTCGCCCTCGCCCACCACCCACACGGCAGGCTCATGCAAGGCCTTGGTCAGTGCCGACCATGGCAGCTCGATGCTGGGCCGGCCCTGGGCGTTGGTGGTGGCAGTAACCGGTGCCCCCAACTGCATCCCGGGCGGCACGTCCTTGAGCCCTACCTTGACCTGTACGGTGCCGCTTTGCGCCGACACCGTGGGGGTGATTTCACGTACGAAGCCATGGGCCTGGACCTTGGGATCGTCCAGCAGGCTCACGACTACCCCGGCATCGCTGGGCGGCGCCACCAGCAGCGACTCGTAGACGTTGAACACCGCATCGCGGTCGCCATCGACGGCCAGGCTGAAGATCGGCATGGTCGCCTGCACCACCTGGCCAACCTCGGCCTGACGCTCGGTGATCACCCCGGCGGCCTCGGAGACCAGTGCGGTGTAGCTGAGTTGCTCGTTGGCATTGGCCAGTTGCGCCTGGGCGGCCTTGAGTGCGCTCTGATTGCTGCGCAGCGCGGCCTCGGCAGCATCGTACTCGCTCTGGCTGGTGTAGCCCTTGGGCAGCAGTTTTTGCTGGCGCACGAAGGCCGCACTGGTCTGGGTGACCCGCGCCTGCGCGGCGAATACCTCGGCCTTGGCCGAGTCGACATTGTTCTGCAGGTCTTTCGGGTCAAGCCGGGCGAGCACCTGGTTGGCCTTGACGTGATCGCCCACGTCGACGCTACGCGAAATGATCTTGCCGCCGACGCGGAATGACAAATCGGTCTGCACCCGCGCCTGCACGTCGCCGGTCAAAGTGACCCTGGCAGCGAAATCGGTGGGTTGTACCTGCTGCACACCCACCCGAGGCAGTGTCTCGGGGACCTCTTCCTTGCTACAGCCGGTGAGCATGTACAACAGCCCCAGGCAGACAACCGACAGCGGACGCATCAACGCCATGCTGGCTCCTTGCTTGTGCACAAATGATTTGTGGGATGCGACTGTGAGCGTAGTTCAGGGTTCGATAAACATCACTGACGGGGGCCATGCTGGCATTTTTGGTGCCTGCGGGGGCCTCTTCGCGGGCGAGCCCGCGAAGAGGCCTCCACAGCCATGTATCAGTATCTGCCATATCCAGAAACCATCAGGCATCGGCCATCCCCGTTCCAACCGCTACCTTTCACAGGGAGGCTCACATTCAAGGAAGATCAAAATGCCGTTAGCCGAATGCCACCGATTGCGCCGTGGGCGCTTCTCCGAGCCCGGCAGGCTCTACAGCTGACCACCATCACGCATCAACGCAAACCACTGTTCCGCGACTTCCACCATGCCCGTCTGGTGGTCAAACACCTTCGGGCCTCAGATGACATTCAGGACTGCCAATCGTTGGCCTGGGTAGTGATGCCGGACCATCTGCATTGGCTGATTGAGCTGAAAGAAGTGACATTGGGAACGTTGATGCGCAAGTTCAAATCACGCACAGCGATTGCCTTGCGCAAGGCCGGTGTCGGGCACAAGCCGATATGGCAACCGGGTTACCAGGACCATGCGCTGCGGCAGGAAGAGTGTGTGGTTCATGTAGCCCGGTACATTGTTGCCAATCCCTTGAGGGCTGGATTGGTCAGAAGTATCAGGGACTATCCACATTGGGATGCGGTATGGCTTTGAATCGGTGCTGGAGCCTTCGCGGGCATGCCCGCTCCCACAGGGCTCACCACAACCCTGAAGGCTGTGAGGTCCCTGTGGGAGCGGGCGTGCCCGCGAAAGGGCCAGGTCAGGCCGACGCAGCCACCTGCGCCGGGCGCTTGACCTGCGGCTGCGAAGCGTTGGCTGCAGCACCCTCTTCGATCGCCTGCTGAATCGCCTTGCGACGACGCTCTTCGGCCTGGCGGCTGAAGTACCAGACGAAGAAGGTCACCAGCGATACCGACAGCAAGATCAGGCTGGCCACGGCGTTGATCTCAGGCTTCACACCCAGGCGCACCGCCGAGAACACTTCCATCGGCAAGGTGGTCGAGCCAGGCCCGGAGACGAAGCTGGCCAATACCAGGTCGTCCAGCGACAGGGCAAACGACATCATGCCGCCCGCCGCCAGCGATGGCGCGATCATCGGGATGGTGATCAGGAAGAACACCTTCCACGGCTTGGCACCCAGGTCCATCGCCGCTTCCTCGATCGACAGGTCCAGCTCACGCAGGCGAGCCGACACCACCACCGCCACATACGCCGCACAGAACGTTGTATGGGCGATCCAGATGGTGACGATACCCCGCTCCTGAGGCCAGCCGATCATCTGCGCCATGGCCACGAACAGCAGCAACAGCGACAGACCGGTGATCACTTCGGGCATTACCAGCGGCGCAGTGACCAGGCCACCGAACAGCGTGCGGCCCTTGAAGCGGGTGACGCGGGTCAGCACGAAGGCCGCCAGGGTACCCAGCGCCACTGCCGCCACCGCCGTGTAGCAAGCGATTTCCAGCGAGCGCATCACCGAACCCATCAGCTGGGAGTTGTCGAGCAGGCCGACGTACCATTTGATCGACCAGCCGCCCCACACCGTCACCAGTTTGGAGGCGTTGAACGAGTAGATCACCAGGATCAGCATCGGCAGGTAGATGAACAGCAAGCCGAGCACCAGCATCAGCTTGGAGAAACTGAAGCGTTTCATGCGCGGCCCTCCATCTCTTTGGCCTGGCTACGGTTGAACAGCAGGATCGGCACGATCAGGATTGCCAGCATCACCACCGCCAGGGCGGATGCCACCGGCCAGTCACGGTTGTTGAAGAACTCCTGCCACAGCACTTTACCGATCATCAGGGTTTCCGGGCCACCCAGCAGTTCCGGGATCACGAACTCGCCCACCACCGGGATGAACACCAGCATGCAGCCGGCGATGATGCCGTTCTTCGACAACGGTACCGTGATCTTCCAGAAGCTGTTGAAGGTGCTCGAACCCAGGTCGGAGGCAGCTTCGAGCAGGCTCGGATCATGCTTAACCAGGTTGGCGAACAGCGGCAGGATCATGAACGGCAGGTACGAATAGACCACGCCGATGTACACCGCCAGGTTGGTGTTGAGGATCTGCAACGGCTGGTCGATCAAGCCGGTCCACAGGAGGAAACCGTTGAGCAGGCCGTTGTTGCTGAGGATACCCATCCAGGCATAGACGCGGATCAGGATCGCGGTCCAGGTTGGCATCATGATCAGCAACAGCAGGACCGTCTGGGTCTCCTTCTTGGCGTTGGCAATGGCGTAGGCCATCGGGAAGCCGATCAGCAGGCACAGCAGGGTGCTGAAGAACGCCATCTTCAGCGAACCCAGATAGGCCGAGAGGTACAGCTCATCCTCGGTCAACAGCCCGTAGTTGGCCAGGTTGAGGACCAGCTGGATCTTGTCTTCGACGTAGGTGTAGATCTCGGTATACGGCGGAATTGCCACGTCAGCTTCGGCAAAACTGATCTTCAGGACGATGAAGAACGGCAGCATGAAGAACAGGAACAGCCAGATGAACGGCACGCCGATCACCAAGTGCCGCCCCTCCGGGACCAGACGCTGGAAGGCTCGCTTGAGCTTGCGCAGTTTCATGACCGCAGTACCACGCCGCTGTCGTCTTCCCACCATACGTACACTTCATCGCCCCAGGTAGGACGGGTACCTTGGCGCTCGGCGTTGGCAACGAACGACTGGACGACCTTGCCGCTCGGCAGCTCGACATAGAACACCGAGTGGCCGCCCAGGTAGGCGATGTCGTGGATCTTGCCGCGCGACCAGTTGTGCTCGCA